>NZ_LLXX01000172.1:41836-70926 GCF_001440405.1 Bradyrhizobium valentinum | reverse complement strand
TCAAAAGCGCGATTGCGGTCGGCATCGTGCTCATTCTGGTCGGCGCCGGCATCCTGTGGGGCAAGTCGGTCGTATCGGCCGTGAGCGGACTGTTCAAATCCTCGACCGTGGTGGAAGCGCCGAAGGATCCGGCCGCGCCGCAGTCGCGCCCGAAGATTCCCGATCGCGTCGGCCAGCCGTCGCCGGGCGAGAACATCGCGCCGGTGGCGCAGCGCGTCGTGCTGTATGACGAGGACCCGTCCGATCCCAAGGGCAAGCAATATGTCGGCTCGGTGATCTGGCGCACCGAACCGATCAAGGCGAGCGGCAACCAGAAGCCAGACTTTGCCGTGCGCGCCGACATCGAGATTCCCGACCGCAAGTTCAAGATGACGATGTCGTTCCGCCGCAACACCGATACGTCGCTGCCGGCGAGCCACACCGCGGAATTGACCTTCATCCTGCCGCAGGATTTCTCCGGCGGCGGCGTCGGCAACGTGCCGGGTATCTTGATGAAGTCGAACGAGCAGGCGCGCGGCACGCCGCTGGCCGGTCTCGCCGTGAAGGTCACCGACGGCTTCTTCCTGGTCGGTCTCTCCAACGTCGATTCCGACCGCGCCCGCAACCTGCAGCTCCTGAAGGAGCGCTCCTGGTTCGACGTGCCGCTGGTCTACGTCAACCAGCGCCGCGCCATCATCGCGATCGAAAAGGGCGCCCCCGGCGAACGCGCGTTCAATGACGCGTTCGCGACGTGGGGGGAGTAGCCACCGAGAGCGCAGCAGATGCGCTCTCCATAGCGTTTTCGAGCAAAGCGGGCACCGGTTCGCGTCAAGAAAACGCGTCAAAACAAGAATCTAGAGCCCGGTTCTGATTCAATCAGAACCGAAAAGGCTCAAGCCTGAGCTAATCTCCGTTGGGCCAGGAACTTGATCGGTAACTTGATCGCTGCGCGGCGTAGCGACCGAGTCCAACAGAAAAGCGGCCTCCACATTGCGCGCAGCTCTGCCGAGGCCGTTCGCGTTCGTCGTCGAACGAAGCGACCGGTCACTGGGCGGCGGCTCGCCTCCGCGCGGTGTGCTCGCGGTCCATCACGGCACGGCAGCCTGGACTGACCTGCGCACGGTGCCTGACCATGCAGGCGGTGATTCGCTGGACGTTGGGGACTTCATGGCCGCATAGCCGCATGGCGTCGCCCGTGCACATCTGCTGCGCCTCCGAGAAGGCAAGGCTCGGGCGTGCGGAAAGCGCCGTTGCCGCGAAGGCGATGGCGAAGAGAAGTGCGATCTTGCTTGTACGATGGAAATTCATTGATGAGTTCCCCAAGGTTGCGCGCGCGGTGCTGGCCGCTGTTCATTGGGGGCGCTGCACGCGGTTTGCGCTGCCGCACACGTCGTCCATCACCGGGAAGTCACCCGATGTGGTTGCTCGATTTCTGCCGATGTCCGAATCGAAAAGTGCTGCGCGGCCCCACTACGAATTATGCGCTAATACTGCGAAGCTGCAATGGCTCGCGTCAACACTTCCTGGACTGTTGCGTGCGCGCCACGTCAACCGAATCGATGGATGTGCGACAACTCGATTTTGACGCTGCGTTTTTGCCAGGTCGACGGGTTTCATCGAAGGAACAGGAGCAGGAGGCAGGTCTCTCCGCCTTCGACCGCGCGATCGAACAGCCGGCCCGGCGAGCGTGCGTTCAGGCGCGCTTGCGGCGTCGGCGAGTAAAGCCTCCTTCCGCCGTAACGTCCTGCGCAGCCGCTACCCCACGCTCTATGGCGCGACTTCCCTGACCCCGGCGATCCCCTGAGGCTCCGGAAGCAGATGTTTAGCCGGCCCGGCTGCCCCCGTTGGCCGGGCGCATTCCGCGCCACAAACTCCGTATAAATGCGGAAAATCCCGGGTTCGTAACAACCACCCGTTAGGGAAACCCGAGTACGATCAGCCGTTATTGCTCGCGCGTCTCATTGCTCTCGTGGAGTGAAAGGGCTGCCGAAACCAGCCTTTCGAGTGGCACTCACATGCTTGTTCCTTCCGCCGCCGATGGATCCACGAAGATGCCGGCCATCCGCACGATAGAATGGCCGCTGCCGGGGGAATTGCGGCGAGCCGGGACGGTCTGGACGGGGGCGGGATAGCAATGCCTGCGGCATCGCCGAATCTGCGCGCGGAATTGAACGGCGCCGAAAAGGGTGGACCGGAGCACGATGCCCAAGTTTTCGGGCAGGTGACGGACCTGTTCCTGTCCAATGTTGGTCGGCTCAGTGAATCTCAGATCGCTGCCGTCGACGGCGTCCTTGCTCAACTGATCGAGCGGGTGGAAGCAACGACCCTGGTTCCTCTCAGCGAAGCCGTGTCCATCATCGAGCTGGCGCCGCGGCAGACGGTCCGCAAGCTTGCCTTTCACGATGACGTGCTGGTCGCCGGGCCCGTCCTGAGACGTTCCATCTGTCTATTGGAAAAAGACCTCCTTGAAATCGCCGGGAGTCGTGGCCAACAGCATTTGCTGGCCATCTGCGACCGAAAGATGCTCAGCGAAGCATTGACGGATGCGCTGATGAGATTTGGCGACGTCAACGTCTCCAACGCGCTCGCCCGCAACACGGGCGCACGTTTCTCCGAATGCGGTTACGCGACCCTGGTAGGGCGGGCGGAGCGCGACGAAGACCTCGCCGAAAAGCTCGGCCTTCGATTGGACATTCCCGGCAGCTTGCTGCGCGAGCTCATTGACAAGGTTGCCGACGTGGTTCGCGCGCGCTTCTTGACGGCGTCACGACCCGTCGCGCGGAAGAAAACCCAAGGCTCTGCTGCGGCGGCCGCCGCACAAAGCAGCGCGGCCAGGAAGGCGATTGACTACACCCAGGCGCAAAGCGAGGTCGTTGCGCTCAATCGCACCGGCAAGCTGAATGATTCCATCGTCAACCGTTTTGCGGTGAGGGGTGAATACACCCACGTGGTCGCAGCCCTTGCCTTGAAGGCGGATGTCAAGGTCGAGGCGATCGAACCCTTGCTCGAGCCCGACCGCGTGTATGGACTGATCGTCGCCTGCAAGGCGGCCCGGCTGAGCTGGTCGACGACGACGATGATCGTCCGCAACCGGCCTGATTGCCCGCCATCTACGGACCGGGAACTCGAACAATGCGTGGCGGTGTTTGAGTCCTTGTTGCTGTCGGTCGCGCAATGGACGATTCGCTTCGGATCCGATCGGATTCTTGGAAAGAAGAATGAGGCTGTAGCAGTGTCGACGGCGAACAAGAAAGTGAGTCAGCCTGCTTAGCGTTTGTGTCGTACCGGCGTTCTAGGACCGAACGAGGAATGTTCTTCTCCTTTTCAAGGAACAGGATTGAACGCCGCAGCCGATTGCTCTCGTCTCAAGGACGAACAGGATGATTTCCGCTAAACCTCATGCGGCAACATATCGAGCTGTGCTTTTTCGTTACAGGGTGTCGGGCGTGCGGATGGGGGACGATTTATCCTCGTTTCGCAGTTCTTGCTCCGCTTGCTGCCAGAATTCGTCTTCTTTGCCTTCTGGCCTGCCATGGCGCTCCCAGATCTCGTAAGCACGCTTCTTGATTTCTTCATCGGTCGGCTGGGCCATCGCGTTCACCTCCCTCAATATCGTGCTCTGTATGGTGGCCGGCGGCTGGCCAATTAAGCACTGGCCGCCCCTTTAACGCGAGGGTGTTGCTCCTTCGGAAGGCAGCGATCGCTGCAGTCCAGCCGAAGGATCAGCGAGCCTCGCCCTGCGCATCAATCGCTCACGCTCTCTGCTTCCTTCAGGAAGCGCCTCTGCTTTAGCCTTGATTTCAGCAATCCTGCTGGCTATCCGATCGGCCAATGAGGCTGTGTGTTTCACTCGACGGCGCTGCATGAGAAGCTCCCTTCCTGCAAGAATAACCGGTAAGCGATAGCTGCGTTCCAATGATGAAACGGACCTGATCTCCTAAGCCAGCTTTTGCATCGAGCCCGTCCGACAGACGAAGTCATGACCGTCTCGGACTACGAGCGGGGGGACGCAAACCCTTCGTAGGAACAGCAAAGGCTTAAGCGCGTTTGCTTCTCAGTCCGTGCGATCGATAAGGTGAGGAATTCGGCCGCCGCCGTCCGCAAGGAATCGGCGGTGTGATCCGAAGGCGCGCGGTATGCTGGCGATCTTTGGAGCCAGGCCCGCGCGCTTTTCGGCTCTCCATCACTGAGCCGGCCTTACGAGAATCCCATTTCCTTGATTGTCAGCTCTGAAATCTGTGTCGGGTCCTGGACGCCCCTTTGGCCGATCTCAATGATTTTTTTGGCGATCATTTCGGCTATCGGGTCATTCCGGTCAACAAGGCCAATGGTGCGCAACGTTTCCTCATAGGCCGTCGTCAAGCGGGTGATCTCTTCCGGTCCCATCGGCACGTTTTGCAGCAAGCGATAGATTGGCATGGCTCAGTTCCCGGTTCGTAAGCGGACAAGCCTAGCATGGGAATTTCTGATGCGGGAACAAATGGCAATGTTCCGGATTATGAGTTCGTGCCGGGCCGCCGCTCGGCACAGCTTCGACTAGACGGCCTCGGCTCGCCCCCGCGCTGGGGCCGTTCTTTGAGTTGCAGGAGATCTGTAGGCACGGCGCAAACTGCCGTTCCATATGGCCATCGCGCGGATCGCTACGGGGCCGGAACGCCATCGGGTTCTGAACCTTGAGCCAAGGCGGGCCTGATACCGGGATGAACTTCGCCGGCATCGGGATGAACCAATGTCCTGTAGCGGCCGAGATACTCCTGCGCCATTCGCCTTGCGGTAAACCTTTTCTCGAACTGCATTCGCACCTGACGCCGATCGAGTTCGGAAAGTTTTCCGATCGCTTCGACAGCTTCTGATTCTCTTGTTACGACAAAGCCGGTTATGCCGTCGTCAATGACCTCCGGCACCGAGCCTGACTTGAATGCAATGACGGGCGTGCCGCAGGCCATGGCCTCGATCATGACGAGGCCGAACGGTTCGGGCCAATCGATAGGAAACAGCAACGCAGCCGCGCCTGCCAGAAACTGCCGTTTCGTTTCATCATTGACCTCGCCGGTGAGTTGGACCTGCTCTGCTCCCCGTCGATCTGCGGCTCGAGTTGCTCCTTGAAATAGCTTCTTTCGCCGCGCGGCACCTTGGCGGCGATACGAAGCGGCATTTTGGCAGCGCGCGCGATCCGAATGGCGGCTTCCGGTCCTTTCTCCGCCGTCAGCCGGCCCAGGAAGGCGAGGTAGGAGCCGGCCTCGAAGGAAGGACTGAACAGGTCGGCCGGCAAGCCGTGGTAAATAGTGCCGATCCAGTTTGCCTCACTCAGGGGAGCGCGCTGATTATCCGATATCGAAACGAACGGCGCGTCGGGAAAGCGGCGGACGACATCTGGAAAACCCGGCAAATCCATGCGCGCGTGGCAGGTAGTGAGAAACGGGACACCAAGCCGGCTCAGGAGCGGCAGGTGCAGCCAATCGATATGCGCATGGATGACATCGAATTCGGTCGCGTGCCGGGCAACCGCTTCCAGTAGCGCTGCCTGCGCAACCATCGGGTCAGTCCGTGGGCGGCCAAGGCGGAGCGCCCGCGGCCAAACGGCATGAAGCTTGGCGGAGGTCTGCGAATCCCCGCTGGCAAACAGCGTCACCTCATGCCCCAACCCTACCAGCTCATCGACCAGCCACGCCACCACACGCTCGGTCCCGCCGTAAAGCTTGGGAGGAACACTTTCGGCCAGAGGTGCTACCTGGGCAATTCGCATCGGCTTTCCAGCATCGAGGTATCAGGGGTCTCTCGAATCCAAAACCGGTCAGACCACCGGCCGTTCGTATTTGCACAGCAGGTCGAGCCAATCCTCTAATAGCCGGCTCATCAGAAAGTTCTGCCGCACGCTTTCTTTCGCCCGCGAACCGACCTGCTCCCGCAGCCCGGGATCCTTTAAAAGCTGCACCATTCTTGCGGCCGCCTGATCGGGCGTACTCACCAGAAACCCGTTCCATTCGTCCTTGATCTGGTGCCGGATGCCTCCCACGTTGCCGCCGATGATGGCAGCACCTTTCCACATTGCCTCGGTGACCGTCAGACCGAAGCCTTCGCGGGTCGACTTCTGCACGACGACGGCGGCAGATCGCTGCAGCGCGTTCACCAGGGTTGGATCATCGACCGCAAGAACAACGATGCCTTCATCGGCAATGTTCTTGATCGTCTCGAGGATTTTCCCGCCCTCCGGATCGTCGGAGGCATTGTTGCCGACGAGCACGAGCGTACAGTCGACCTGCGCTCTCGCCTTTCGGAAGGCCTCAATCACGCCCATCGGGTCCTTCCATCGATCAAACCTGGAAATCTGCGTCACCAATGGACGATCTGTCGGAATTTTGTAATTGCTCAGGAATTCTCGTATCTCTCGATCGGACAGCTCCCGGTTTTTCGCAGAAAACGGATCGATCGCCGGGGTGACGAACTGCTGGTCGACCTGAAGATCCTGACCGTATTCGGGTAGCGAGAAGATAGCGGCGTTATGTTGCTCGATGAACTGGCGCAGATAAGTCCATACCGGGGGATAGGGCGACGAAAGATCGACGTGGCATTGCCAGAGCCACGGCATTTCGCGATCGGGAAAATGGGTGATCAGCGGCAGAGGTTGAGGATCGTGCACGATGATCGCGTCGCAATCGTCAAGATGAAGCCGCGTGGCGTTCTCGAACACGACCTGTTCGTAGATCGTCTTTTCAGCGTCCGAAAAATCCACGCTCTCGCCTTGCAGCGTGTTGTGAAGCTTCTTCGTGCAGCCAAAGAAGCCCGGCGTTCCCTGAATCAAATGCCAGTCGGTTTCGATGCCCGTTGCGTTCATCATGAGTGTTAGCGGCGTAAGCAGTTCGGTGACGCCTCCGCCATAGAACGTCGAACTGACATGGGCGACGCGCATCGTGCGCATCCGTTCGGCCTTCGCAGCTATTCGCTCGGTCGTCGCAGTGCCGACGAGCGGCTCGTACTGTTCGAGCGTATGAAGCCCGAGGGTGGATCGTTGAACGGCGGAGCTGAGCATAGACATCGAAGGGGTGCCTCCCAGGTTATCGCATTGCGGCAATGCGGCCTCGCGCGTTGGCTACCTTTCCCGGCACTCAGGTCGTGCCACTTTTTCCCATCCGCAATAAGTCCGAAGGCGCGCGGAAGTTGCCTCGGTCTTGCGTAGGATACGGCCAACTTAGTATTGCTGAACAATCGTTCATGCGCCTTCACCGCAGCCGCGGCGCCCCCTTCTCGGACATCGCATTCCCTCTATTCTTGAGATGGATCGAATCGTGCGAATGCGCCCGCCCGCGCTGTCGGTGCGTGCAGCGGTTATCTCGCCAGTTGGAAGCAGACCGAGCAAATTTACTTGGCCCTGGAGCTGCTGTAATGGAGTAAGCAGCGCCAGGAGGCAGTTCCCATGAAACGCTATCTGATCTTCGGAGCTATCGGCCCGCTCGTCGGCGGATTCCTGATGCTGTTTGCGGCCACGGTGGCTTCGGGCTACTGGAACGATACCAACTGGTCGGAGATCGGAAAATTCCTCGGCGCGTTCGTCAAGACGCTGCAGTACAGTTATCTGTTCGGCATCGTGCCGGCGCTGATGGTCGGCGCCATCGACGACATTCTCTGTCACGTCAAGCGCATTTCTCCCGTGGTGCGGGTGCTGATCATAGGCGCCATCGGCTTCGCCACCGCCTCGTTGCTCTATGGCTCGCGCGGGCCGGATACCGGCGTGCTGCAGTTTGTGCTCTACGGCATCGTCGGCATGGTGCCTGCAACGCTGTCGTCGTGGCTGGCGCACAGATATGCGGACGAGCCGCAGACGGTGCATTCGACTTGAGCGTTTGCTCGCACACGGAAAAATGGATTGCTTCGCGGAACCTGTCATCCGGCGGCGCTACGCGCCGACCGGCTGCCTCGCAATGACGTGGAGGGAGCTCTTGAATTTAAACTGCACGTCATCCCAGGCGCGCTGCACTCTCCCCCTTGCGGAGAAGGGGGTAAGCCACATACACCCCGATGCCGCCACCCTCTCCCTAGCCCTCTCCCGCTAGTACTTTTTTGGGGCACTAGAAAACGCCTCGGAAATCAATGGCATCCGAACGCATCGTGATAATTTGACGCAGCTTGCAGCTCGCGCTCGCGTTACCATGTGATGACCATGTCAGACGACGATATTTATACGCCGCCGCATTCACGCTCCGCACAGTCTTCCCGGAAGCGCGCGCCCGGGCGTGGGCCGGTCATCGACCAGGAAGGGCGCGAGCTTCCCGAGGCGAACCTTCACACGCAGTTCGAGGGGATGCGGTTCGATTTCGGTCATTCCGCCGCCAATCCGTTCGGCGATCTGACGCGCGAGCAGCGGCTGGCGCGTCTCGACGCCATTGCGAAATTACTGGATGTTGCCTTCATCGTGCCCGGCACCAATTTCCGTTACGGCATCGATGGCCTGATTGGGCTGATCCCGGTGGTCGGCGACATCATCACGACGGCGATTTCGCTATGGGTGGTGCGCGAGGCGCGCGCGCTCGGGGCGCCATGGCACATCACGGCGCGGATGCTCGCCAATGTCGCGGTCGACGGCGCGGTCGGCCTGGTGCCGGTCGCGGGCGACGCTTTCGACGTCGTGTTCCGCGCCAACGTCCGCAACGTGCGCATGCTCAAGCGTTGGCTCGACAAGCAGCCGCGCTAAGAAAAAAGCCCCCGGGATGATTTCCCGGGGGCGCGCTGTTTGACATAGGCAGGTTCAGGCCGCGTCGGCCTTGTCTTCGGTGCTGGCGGCCGGGCGCGGGCGGCGCGGCAGCGGGAAGGCCTCGCTTTCATAGAGCGAGCGGATGCCGCTCTGGTCGAAGCGGGCTTCCTCGACCTGCAGATAGGCGCCGTTCAGCGAGTCCGCCGGCAGTTCCTCGATCGCGAAGCGAACTGCTTCCGCCGCGGTGCCAAAACGCCGATAGGCAAAGCCGGCCCGCTTCTTCTTGCGGATCGCGGCGGGAAACAGTTCGGCGGCGGTGTTGTAGCTGAATGGACGCATGGACGGTGACCTCAATCTTTTGCGGCTCTTGTGTTTGAGCAATGGGGATTGGATGACGGTGGGCCACAAGGGCGGCGCGCCGTGCACGTCATTTCGCCGCCTAATATAAGCTTCTTTGAAAGAAATGCGACCCCTGAAGTCCGCCATCGGGGGTGATGATGAATCCACGCATGGCTGCCGGGAACCAAAATTTAATCAAGTTTTTTCAATGACTTAGTTGGCTCAAATCTTGCCGAGCAGCAGCAGGATCAGGAGCACGATCAAAATCACCCCGACGAGCCCCATGCCGGAATGCCCGTAGCCGTAGCCATGCCCCGGATGCGCCCGGAGAAGCCGCCCAGTAGGATGATGATCAGGATAATGACGAGTATCGTCCCAAGCGTCATGACGCGCTCCCCCCAAGCCCGCAGGAGGCGTGCAACGCGGCTCCCCCGCGGCCCGGATCAAAGCATATTCCGAGCCGCGAGTCCTTGGCCGATCGGGCGGAAGGGCGACAGATGAGGCGCGCTGCCCCTTCTCCCCTTGTGGGAGAAGGTGGATCGCTGACGCGAAGCGGCAGCGAGACGGATGAGGGGTCTGTCTCCGCGGAGAGAACCCCTCATCCGCCTTCGCTGATCGCGAAGGCACCTTCTCCCACAAGGGGAGAAGGAAAAGACGTCACCTTTTGCTCTCGTCGATCGGCAGCACCTTCAACGGCGTCGCATAGGGCTCGACGCGAAGGCTATCGCTGGCGATCAGGCCGATCTTGTGCAGCGGCGCCTGCTCGAGATCGCCGCTGGCTGACTTGTGTACGGCGTATCGCCACACGCTCATCGAGCCCTTGGCGACCAACGCCTTGGCGATGCCGCCGGCGTTGCCTTCCATCTGGGCGAGATCGCCCTCGCTGATCCCGATCACGATCTCGTCCTTGGCGGTGATGACCTTGAACAGGGAGACCTTGTCAGCGGCAAACGCAGGCTGGGTCACGACGCTCTCCATGATGAAGGTGGCTGCGCCGACACCGAGCAGCAGACGTTTGGACATGTGCATCTAAAGTTTTCCTCGTCTGCGCGCCGGGCAAACCGGGAAAGAAGCGTCCCACCGAAACCCCGCGCGACCAGCCCTTGGTCGCACGGGGCGAAGCACTGGTTCGAAACAAAATTGATGATCGCCGCCGTCATTGCCGGCTTGACCCGGCAATCCATCACCTCGAAGAGGAGTTCTTTTGATGGATGCGCGGGTCAAGCCCGCCCATGACGAATAGAGGATAACGGCGAGCAGTTATTTCGGCTGCAGCTTTAGCGCCGCCGAATTGATGCAGTAGCGCAGGCCGGTGGGGCCGGGACCGTCGTTGAAGACGTGGCCAAGATGGCCGTCGCATTTCGAGCACAGCACTTCGGTGCGGACCATGCCGTGGCTGACATCGCGCTCCTCGTCGACATGGCTGTCCACGGCGGGTGCGATGAAGCTCGGCCAGCCGCAGCCGGAGTCGAACTTGGCATCCGATTCGAACAGCGTCTGGCCGCAGCCGGCGCAGGTATAGGTGCCCTTGCGGTGCTCGTGCTCATATTCGCCGGAGAACGGTCGCTCGGTCGCCTTCTCGCGCAGCACGGCGTACTGCATCGGCGTCAGCTCACGGCGCCACTCGGCCTCGCTCTTGACGACCTTGCCGGATGTCTTGGTGTCGGACATTTAGCCTCCTTAATTGGTAGCCTTCGCGTTGCGCACCAGCGTCGGCTTCTCGATGTAATTCTCCGCAAAGATCTTCTTCAGGTTCTCGATCTTCGGCATGTCGTTGAAGACAATATAGGGCTGGTTCGGGTGCAGCGTCAGGTAGTCCTGGTGATAGTCTTCCGCCGGGTAGAACGCCTGCAGCGGGCCGACCTTGGTCACGATCGGCTTCTTGTAGACCTTGGCAGCGTTGAGCTGGCCGATATAGGCCTCTGCCACCTTCTTCTGCTCATCATTGGTGGTGAAGATCGCCGAGCGATATTGCGTGCCGATGTCCGGGCCCTGGCGGTTCAGTTGCGTCGGATCGTGCACGACTGAGAAGAAGATCTGCAGGATCTTGCCGTAGCTGATCTTCTTCGGATCGTACTTGATCTCAACCGCCTCGGCGTGCCCCGTGGTGCCGGTGCCGATCATGGTGTAGTTCGCGGTCATCTTGCTGCCGCCGGAATAGCCGGAGACCGCGTTGAGCACGCCGGCGGTGTGCTGGTACACGCCCTGGACGCCCCAGAAGCAGCCGCCGGCGATCACGGCGGTCTGGATGCCGTCGGCAGCCTGAACGTCGACGGTGGGAGCGGGAATGATGACGGCTTCCTCCGAGGCGCGCGCGGGGCTGATGGTTACAGCGGCGATGGCTAGCGCGCCGATGGCGGCAGCGCACAGCGACAGGCGGCTGAGATGGCGAGGGGACATGGTTTCCTCTTTCGGCAATGGTTGGGGCAGTCTAGAGCGTGTCAGGCGTTTCGCAATCGGCTCAATTCTCTGCCGATGCTCAAGATACGGCCCCGCTCACGGATTGTTACGGCGTGCGCCACACGAGTTCGTGAATAAAGCCGCGCCCGCGCAAGGCTCTGGGCAGGGCGATCGGTCACGCTTGACGCGCTTAGCGTCTTTGCGAGGAGCCAGCACCCCTCTCAATCCTCATGGTGAGGAGGCGCGTTAGCGCCGTCTCGAACCATGAGGCCCGCGGCCCATCCTTCGAGACGCCGCTTCGCGACTCCTCAGGGACGAGGGCGGTACGCGTAGCTCTACACCACCACGCTCAGCCGTTTCGCCGCGCGCGTAATCCCCGTGTAGAGCCACCTTGCCCGGCTGTCCTGGAACGCAAAGCTCTCGTCGAACAGCACGACGTCGTCCCATTGCGAGCCCTGCGACTTGTGCACGGTGAGCACATAGCCATAGTCGAACTCGTCATAGGGCTTGCGCTGCTCCCACGGGATCGCCTCGATGCCGCCCTCAAAGCAATCATGGCGCACCGAGACCTTGGTTACCTTGTGGCCGAACTCCTCGTCAGGCGACAGCCGCATGGTCAGGATCTTGGACTTCGCGCGCGGCTGGGTGCGTGACTTCACCCGCCACAGCCCGCCGTTGAAGAGGCCCTTCTTGCGGTTGTTGCGCAGGCAGACCAGCTTGTCGCCGGCAACCGGCAAGGGATCCTCGATGTTCTGCTTCTGCCGTATCCGCATGTTGTAGGCGCGGCGGGTGTTGTTACGGCCAACCAGCACCTGGTCGGCGCTCATCACGCGGTCCGGATCGAGCTCGCTGCGCGACACCACCTCGCTCTCGCCGTGGCGGCCGATTTCGAGTTCGCGGCCCTCGCGGATATCCATCGACATCCGCACGATCGGATCGTCCTGGGCCTGGCGATGCACTTCCGTCAGCATCGCGTCGGGCTCGGAATTGGTGAAGAAGCCGCCGCCCTGGATCGGCGGCAGTTGCGCGGGATCGCCGAGCACCAAGAGCGGACAGTCGAATGACATCAGGTCGCGGCCGAGTTCGGCATCGACCATCGAACATTCGTCGATCACGATGAGCTTTGCCTTCGAGGCCGGTGCGTCGTCCCATAGCTCGAAACTTGGCTGCTCGACGCCGGATTCCTTGGCGCGATAGATCAGCGAATGAATGGTGGAGGCGTTGTCGCAACCCTTGTTGCGCATCACCAGTGCCGCCTTGCCGGTGAAGGCCGCATACTTCACCTCGCCATCGACGCCTTCGGCGATGTGGCGCGCCAGCGTGGTCTTGCCGGTGCCGGCATAGCCGAACAGCCGGAACACCGGCGGCGTGCCGTTCCTGCCGGGCTTGGCCTTCAGCCAGTCGGCAACGGCCTTTAGCGCGGAATCCTGATGCGGCGTAAACGTGGTCATGGGGTCCAGATGGAGAGAAGAGTGCGGGGATAGCCGCGACTCAGCAGACCGTAAAGCTAACCATTCGCGCGTTCCATGCAAGGCAGCTTCCGCGTCACGGAATTGCTGTTTCGCGGTCGAGGCTGGACTTGGACCTTGCGGCGAATACACTGACCGCAAACAACAAGCGGGCTTAACAAGCGGTCCTTGGGAGGCGTCATGAAATTCGGCATCTTTTACGAGCTGCAACTGCCGCGCCCATGGCAAGAGGGCGACGAGCTCCGGCTCTACCAGAATGCGCTGACGCAACTCGAGACCGCGGACCGCCTCGGCTATGACTATGCCTGGGTAGTCGAACATCATTTTCTAGAGGAATATTCCCACTCGCCCGCACCGGAATCCTTTCTCGCCGCGGCCAGCCAGCGCACCAAGAATATCCGGCTCGGCCACGGCATCTTCCAGCTCACCACCAACCATCCCGCGCGCGTCGCCGAACGCGTCGCGGTGCTCGATCTCCTGAGCAGTGGACGCTGCGAGTTCGGCATGGGCGAGAGCGCTTCCATCACTGAGCTAACGCCATTCGGCATCGACATGGAAACCAAGCGCGAGGTATTTGAGGAAGCCGTCCAGGCGATCTTCCCGATGTTCACCAAGGTCGGCACCGAGCATCACGGCAAGTATTTCGACATTCCCCTGCGCAATGTGGTGCCGAAACCCGTGCAGAAGCCGCATCCGCCGTTGTGGATGGCGTGCTCGCAGCTTCCGACCATCGAGCGCGCGGGCGAGAACGGCTTTGGTGCGCTAGGCTTCCAGTTCGTCAGCGCGGATGCGGCGCATGCCTGGGTGCACGCCTATTACAACGCCATCACAAAACGGCTGAAGAAGCTCGCCGATTACGAGATCAATCCGAACATGGCGCTGGTCTCGTTCTTCATGTGCGCCAAGACCGACGAGGAGGCGCGCGCCCGCGCCGATGGCGCCACCTTCTTCCAGTTCGCGCTGCGCTACTACGGCGCGTCGCAGAACCGGCAGCGTCCGGACCCCGGCACCGTCAACATGTGGGACGAGTACAACAAGTGGAAGCGCGAAAATCCGGAGGCGCAGGAGGCGGCGCTGCGCGGCGGCCTGATCGGGTCTCCGGAAACCATCGCTAAGAAATTGCGGCGGTTCCGCACCTCTCACATCGACCAGGTAATCCTGCTCAACCAGGCCGGCAAGAACACCCATGAGCACATCTGCGAGTCGCTCGAACTGTTTGCCAAAGAGGTGATGCCGGAGCTCCAGAAAGATCCCGAGCACGACGCGTGGAAGAAGGGCGTGCTGGGTGGAGCCATCCAGCTCGAAGAGATCGACACCGAGGCGTTTAGGGATCGTTACGGCAAGCTCGCGATCAACGTCGCTCCGACGCAGAAAATGGCGGCGGGATAGTGGCCCGCGGACATCGAGCTGGAGCGGCGCGATCGAAATCGCGCCCTCCCGCGATGCGCGCCGTCAATTCGAATTCGCCGCTGCCGTAAAGCTGCGGTCGACCGCCTTGCTGACGTCGAGCTTCTTCGCCAGGATTCCGTAGCGGGTGGCGCGATCCGATGCCTCCTGAACCTCCGTCACGATGCTTTCGTCGATCGCGATCGGGCTGGTGCGTTGCGCTTTGTAGGCGCTCAGTAGCACATCTTCGGGAAGCCTGGTGAGTTCCGCAGTATTCTTCGCGTATTCAGGCAGATGATCGAGCGACCATAGCCGGGCTTTGTTGAGACGCTGCACGAGATCCTGCACGGCAGCGCGCTTGCTGGCAATCGCCTGATCGGATGCCACGATGAAGGTGACGGTGGGTGTAAGGCCTTCACCGTTGGCAACGATCCGTGCATTGTCCTTGAGCGTGGCATAGGAAACGTAGGGCTCCCAAACCGCCCATGCGTCGATCGAACCCGCGACCAGCGCGATCTTTGCGTCCACCGGCCCGAGCGGCGCAAAGGTCGCATCGTCGATCCTGTATCCGGCTTTCTCCAGTGTGGCGTCGATCAGGAACTGGCCCCAGCCGCCGCGTGTTCCGGCCAGGCGCTTGCCCTTGAGATCGGCCACAGATTTGATCGACGAATCCTTGCGGACGAGGATCGCCTGCGTCCTGGCGTCGGAGCGCGTGCCGCCGATGGCCTTGATCGGAGCGCCGGCGGCGTACACGGTCAGGAACGACAGATCGCCGGTGTAGCCGACATCGAGTGCGCCCGCGTTCAGTGCCTCGAGGATCGGGGCGGCAGCAGGAAATTCCGACCATTCGATCTTGTAGGGCAAATCCTTTGCGTAGCCGGAGATTTCAAGCAAGGAACGGTTGCCGCCCTTCTGGTCGCCGACACGGAGTGTTACCAGATCCGCGGCAACCGCAGATGCAGTGATGACTACTCCGACCGCCGCGCTGAGCAAAATTGTGCCGATGCGATGGAGACGCGAACGGGTGCGCGATTCAAGCTTGGTTGCAATCATACGTTTGATCTTTCTCATTTCATTCGCTGCATTGTTCGGGTGCAGTCAGCGATCCACAAAGCCTACGAGCAACCGAAACGCAGTCAATGAAATGGCTGACTGAATTGCGTTATGAGGCCGCAATGAATCATTCGTTCGAATTCATTGTCGTGAAACGAAATCGTATGCAGTGAACCTGCCGTCCAGATTTGCGCAACAGCGACACTCCACAAACATCACTGAATCGTATCGTCAAACATTCGCAGTGCGATGCGATTGGCGTGCGAAGTCACAGCGCTGTGAAATGTTGGTTGTGGTTCCGCTCATATGTGTCGCGGGAAAAAATATCGTCGTCATCATCCGTCCGACAATAAATGCGTCGTGGCGCCGGCGAACAACAGAACGTGCATCGTTATTTTTTGCAAACGCTCGACAGCTTCGGGTGGTCGGTCCCATCATCCTGACATCACATGATCGCGTGACCTCACGCGCATCGTCGTCAGGAGAGATGTATGAGACGTCGGGAGTTTCTCGGATTGTCGGTTGGGGGCGCAATTGCTGCGCTATCGTCGCGCGCACAGGCGCAAGCCTCGATCAAGGAAATCCGTATCGGTTACCAGAAGACCGGCGTGCTGGTGATCGCGCGGCAGCAGGCGGTGCTCGAAAAACGGTTCGTCGGCAAGCAAATCGGCATCAAATGGATCGAGTTCACGTCGGGGCCGCCTTTGCTGGAAGCCATGAGCACCGGCAGCGTCGATCTCGGCGCGGTCGGTGATACGCCGCCGATCTTCGCGCAAGCCGCCAACGCCAACATCGTCTATATCGCGGGATCGCCGATCACCAACGGGCAGGGCATCCTCGTTCCCGCCAACTCCAGCATTCGCACCATCGCCGACCTGAAGGGCAAGCGCGTCGGATTCACCAAAGGCAGTAGCGCCCACAACGTGGTGATCGCCACGCTGGAGAAGGCCGGACTGACTTATGAGGACATCACGCCGGTTTATCTGACGCCGCCCGATGCGGGGCCGGCATTCGCCAACGGCAGCGTCGAGGCGTGGGCGGTCTGGGATCCGTATTTTGCGATCGGCGAGAAACGCCAGAACGGCCGGATTCTGATCAACGCCCATGAGGTCGCCAAGACCAATTCGTTCTATCTGGCCAACCGCGATTTCGCGAACAGCCATGTGCGGGAAACCCGCGAGGTGATCGATGGCCTGGCGGAAGCCGCGCGCTGGGCCGAGGCCAACCGCGCCGAGGTCGCGAGCGCGCTCGCCACGGTCACCGGCGTGCCGCTCGAGGTTCAGGCCGTCGCTGCCAACCGGGCGTCATTCCTGATCGGCCCGGTCACCGGCGAGATTGTCACGACGCAACAGGCGGTCGCCGACCGCTTCCACAAGCTCGGCCTGATCCCGAAGCCGATCGCCGTGCGCGACATCGTCTGGCGCCATACCCAAAGCTGAAATCCAACAAGGGACGTAACTCATGACGCGTTTGATACAACGCTGGATCGCCAGCGCCGTGCTGTCGATCAGCGTGGTCGCGGCCACCGTCGGCGCTTCCTACGGGCAGGACAAGGTCGTCCGCATCGGCTTCCAGAAATACGGCAAGCTGGTGCTGCTCAAGAGCAAGGGCACGCTGGAGGAGAAGCTGAAGGGGGCCGGCTACAAGGTGGTGTGGACGGAGTTTCCATCCGGTCCGCCCCTACTCGAAGCGCTCAATGTCGGCGCGATCGATTTCGGCAACACCGGCGAAGCGCCGCCGATCTTCGCGCAGGCCGCAGGCGCACCGATCCAGTACGTCGCCTACGAGCCGCCGGCGCCGAAGGGCGAGGCGATCCTGGTGCCGAAGGACAGCAAGCTTAATTCGGTCGCTGACCTCAAAGGCAAGAAGGTCGCCCTGAACAAGGGCTCCAACGTTCACTATCTCTTGGTGAAGGCGCTGGAGAAAGCCGGCGTCAAATACTCGGAGATCGAGCCGGTGTTTCTCGCACCGGCCGATGCCCGCGCAGCCTTCGAGCGTGGCGCGGTCGATGCCTGGGTGGTCTGGGATCCGTTCCAGGCTGCCGCCGAAGCCGCCACCGGCGCGCGCACCCTCGCTGACGGCGCCGGTATCGTCTCGAACTACCAGTTCTATTTCTCCTCGAAGAAGTTCGTGGAGAGCGATCCGAAGATCGTTGATCTGGTGCTGGCTCAGCTCAGCGAAGTCGACGATTGGGCCAAGGGCGACATTCATGCCGTGGCCGAGCAGCTTGCCCCGGCGATCGGGCTTTCCGTCTCCGTCGTCGAAGTTGCGCTGAAGCGGCAGTCTTACGGCATCAAGCCGATTACCGAGAGCGTGATCGCCGACCAGCAACAGGTCGCGGACACGTTCTTCGCACTCGGGCTTATTCCAAAACAAATCAAGATTTCTGACGTGGCGCGGAGGCCCGGATCATGAGCACGCATGCCAACGCCAACATCCTCTGGTTCCTGCCGACGCATGGCGACGGCCGCTATCTCGGCACCACGACGGGCGGACGGGAGGTGAACTTCAATTATCTGCGCCAGATCGCGCAGGCCGCGGACCAGCTCGGCTATTTCGGCGTGCTGCTGCCGACCGGGCGAAGCTGCGAGGATTCTTGGGTGGTCGCTTCGGCAGTGGCGCCATGGACCGAGCGGCTGCGTTATCTCGTGGCGGTACGGCCCGGCCTGCAATCGCCAAGCGTCGCCGCGCGTATGACCGCGACGCTCGACCGCGTGTCGAACGGGCGTTTGCTGATTAATGTCGTCACCGGCGGCGATCCCATCGAGAACAAGGGCGACGGTATCTTCCTATCGCATGACGAGCGCTACCAGGTGACGCGCGAGTTCCTCAATGTCTATAGCGACCTGCTCGCGGGCAAGACGGTCAACGTCGAAGGCAAGCACATCCGCATCGAAGACGGTCGCTTGCTGTTCCAGCCGGTACAGTCGCCGCGGCCGCCGCTTTATTTCGGCGGATCGTCGGATGCTGGCATCGACGTCGCGGTCGACACCGTCGACAAATATTTGACCTGGGGCGAGCCGCCGGCACAGGTCGCCGAAAAGGTCAACCGGGTGAAGGCTGCTGCTGCGGCGCGCGGACGAAAGCTCTCCTTCGGCATTCGCCTGCATGTGATCGTGCGCGAGAGCAATGCGGAAGCCTGGAAGGCCGCCGACAAGCTCATCCAGCACGTCATCGACGAAACCGTGGCTTCGGCGCAAAAGATCTTCTCGCGGATGGATTCGGTCGGCCAGCAGCGCATGGCGGAGCTGCATGGCGGCCGCCGCGACAAGCTCGAGATCAGCCCCAATCTATGGGCCGGCGTCGGCCTTGTGCGTGGCGGCGCGGGCACGGCGCTGGTCGGTGATCCCGAAACCGTCGCGGCGCGGATCAGGGAATATCAGGATATCGGCATCGATACGTTCATCATGTCGGGCTACCCGCATCTGGAGGAAGCCTACCGCTTTGCCGAGCTGGTGTTCCCGCTGCTGTCGCTCACCCAGCCAAACAAGGTGACGCCGATCCGCCTCAACACCGGGCCGTTCGGCGAAACCATCGGCAACGAATACCGGCCGCAGAAACAGGCGTCGCAATCATGAGTCTCATCGACAGTCTTCCGCGCGTTGGCGCACCGAAATTGCCGCGCTTCGACGGCCTGATCCCGTGGATCGTGCCGCTCGCGATCATTCTCGTATGGCAGCTTGCCTGCGCCACCGGCTTCGTGTCCGCACGCGTGCTGCCGGCGCCGAGCGACGTCGCGCTGGCGGGATGGAAGCTTCTGCTGTCGGGCGAACTCGTCCGCAACATCTGGGTCAGCTTCTGGCGCGCCAGCATCGGATTTCTGATCGGCGGCAGCATCGGCTTCACGCTTGGCCTTGCCAATGGCCTGTCGCAGCTCTCCAGCAAGCTGACCGACACGACACTACAGATGGTGCGCAACATCCCGCATCTGGCGCTGATCCCGCTCGTCATCCTGTGGTTCGGGATCGATGAATCGGCAAAACTGTTCCTGGTCGCGCTCGGCGTGTTCTTCCCGATCTATCTGAACACGCTGCACGGTATCCGCACCGTCGACCCGCAATTGATCGAGATGGGCCGCATCTATGGCATGACCGACGGTGAATTGTTCCGCCGGGTGATTTTCCCCGGGGCGCTGCCGTCGATCTTCGTCGGCCTGCGCTTCGCGCTCGGCATCATGTGGCTGACGCTGATCGTGGCCGAGACCATCGCGGCGTCATCCGGCCTCGGCTACATGGCGATGCAGGCGCGCGAATTCATGCTGATCGACGTCGTGGTGCTTTCCATCCTGATTTACGCCCTGCTCGGAAAGCTGGCCGACAGCGCCTCGCGCGCGCTGGAGCGGCTGACGCTGTCTTGGCATCCCGCCTTCCAGAAACATTGAGGATAATATGCAAGAAGCTCTTCGTTTCCATCTGTCGGACGCCGATCCTCTCGGGCGCGCCGAGATCATCGAGCAGGCGCGTTTTGCGCGGCGCGGCGCGAGAACTGCGTCTCGCGGCCTCTCGCTGACCATCCGTGATTTGCGCAAATCGTTCGGCGACAACGAGGTGTTGCGCGGTATCGACCTGCACATTTCGGCAGGCCAGTTCGTTGCCATCGTCGGCCGCAGCGGCTGCGGCAAGAGCACGCTGCTTCGGTTGATCGCCGGCCTCGATACGGCGACCGCAGGCAGCATCGACTTTGGCGAGGAAGCGCGCGCCGAAGACATTCGCGTGATGTTCCAGGAACCGCGGCTGCTGCCCTGGGCTCGGGTGCTTTCGAACGTCGAAGTCGGACTGGGTCGGGAACGGGCATCGGCGGATGCGCAGGCACGGGCGGAGAGCGCGCTGGTCGAGGTCGGTCTCGGCGAGAAGCGGGGGCAATGGCCGGCGGTGCTGTCCGGCGGACAGAGGCAGCGCGTGGCGCTGGCGCGGGCGCTGGTGAGCCGCCCGCGTGTTCTGGCGTTCGACGAGCCGCTCGGCGCGCTCGATGCGCTGACGCGGATATCGATGCAGCGGCTGCTCGAACGCGTCTGGCACGATCAGGGCTTTACCGCGATCCTGGTGACGCATGACGTGTCGGAGGCCGTGGCCCTGGCCGACCGCGTGCTGGTCATCGAGGATGGGGTCATCGCGCACGACATCGACGTCGATATCCCGCGCCCGAGGCGACGCGGTTCGGCCCAACTTGCCGCGCTGGAAGGTTCGATCCTGAAGAACCTGCTGCAAGGGACTGAAGATGCTTCCGACCTGTGAGGTGGCCATGAATCCCATCGTCCGGAACGTTTCGATCGACCGCGAGGCTTCCTCCGGCGATTTTCGCCAAGCGATGCGCCGGTTAACGGGCGGCGTCAGCGTCATCACCGCAGGCATAGGCTGGGACATCTCGGGCATGACGGTTACGTCGGTATCGTCGCTGTCCGTCGATCCATCCGCCTTGATCGTCAGCATCAACCGGGAAGCTTCGTCCTGGCCACTCGTGAGGCGGTACGGCTTCTTTGGCGTCAACATCCTGACCTCGGACCAGATCGACATCGCCGAGCGCTTTACCGGCAAGGACGGACTGAAGGGCGCCGAGCGGTTCGCCGGCGCGCATTGGACGACGCGTGTATCGGGAGTACCGCTACTGGCAAACGCCTTGGCTGCGATTGATTGCGAAGTCGAGGATATGGTCGAACGGCATTCCCATGCGATCGTCATTGGGCGCGTGCTGGACGTTGCCGTCTCCGCGCGCACGGCGGCGCTAGCCTATTGGCAGGGCCAGTATGTCGCAATCGACCGTGACGAAGATGCGCTCAGGCTGGCGGAAGTCAGCGTGCCGGCGCCGCAGACCGCGCGACGGGGCTGACGATATCTGCCGCAGTTTCGGGTTTTCTGCGCCGGACGGGCTGGCCATTTGCGGTCCGGCATTCTAGATATCCGCCATGAAGCGGATCGGAGTCTGGGTATTTTACGGCGTGGGTGCGATCGCGATCGCCTACCTCGCGCTGTATGCCTATGCCGTCTTCACGGGGCGCGATTTGCAACCCGGCGATCCCATTCACATCTTCCGCAAACCGGATGCGCCGAGCTATTCGTAGCACACTGTCATTCCGGGATGGTCCGAAGGACCAGACCCGGAATCTCGAGATTCCGGGTTCGATGCTTCGCATCGCCCCGGAATGACTGAACTCTTACCCCGCCACGACAAAACGCTGATGCTCGCCCGAGCCTGCCGGCGTGATCGGAATGCCGCCATCGGCGTATTCGTTCAGCTTGTTGCGCAGGGTGCGGATCGAGATGCCGAGGATGTTGGCGGCATGGGTCCGGTTGCCGAGGCAGTGCTTGAGCGTCTCCAGGATTAGGTCGCGTTCGACATCGGCGACGGTGCGGCCGACCAGGGCGCGGGTGACCTGTTCGGCGGCAAAGGTCGCGTGCGCCACTGCGGGTGCGGTCTTGGCAAGATCGAGGCGGTCGCCGTCGGGCGTCAGGATGGCCTCGGGGCCGATCTCGTCGCCCTGCGCCATCAGCACCGAGCGGTGTATGGTGTTTTCCAGTTCGCGGACGTTGCCCTGCCAGCGGTTCGATGTCAGCACCCGCCGCGCATCGGCGGAAATCGGCCGCAGCGGCACGCCGTTGGCCTCGGCATATTTCTTGGCGAAGTGCTGCGCCAGTTCGAGGATGTCGGCCGGACGGTCACGCAGCGGCGGGATCTTCAGGTTGACGACGTTGAGGCGGAACAGCAGATCCTCGCGGAAGGTGCCTTCGCGCACGGCTTCAGAGAGATTGCGGTTGGAGGTGGCGATGATGCGGATATCGACCGGAACCGGCTTGGTGCCGCCGACGCGGTCGATCACGCGTTCCTGAATCGCGCGCAGCAGTTTGGATTGCAGGCGAACGTCCATTTCGGAGATTTCGTCGAGCAGCAGCGTGCCGCCGGTTGCTTCCTCGAATTTGCCGATACGGCGGGCGATGGCACCGGTGAAGGCGCCTTTCTCGTGGCCGAACAGTTCCGATTCCAGCAAGTGCTCGGGGATCGCAGCGCAGTTGATCGAGATGAACGGCCGCTTGGCGCGGCCCGAGCGGGAGTGAACATAGCGCGCCAGCACTTCCTTGCCGGTGCCGGATTCGCCGGTGATCATCACGGAGGCGTCGGAGCCCGCGATCTGCTGTGCGAGCTTGATGACCTTGCCCATGGCTTCGTCGCGATAGATCAGGTCGCGCGAGTCGTTGGCGACGGCGGCCAGCACCGCGGCGATCAGTTCCGGATCGGGCGGCAGCGGGATGTATTCCTTGGCGCCGGCGTGGATCGCGGCAACCGCGGCACGGGCGTCGTTGGAGATGCCGCAGGCCACGATCGGCACGTGGATGTGTTCGGCTTCCAGCCGCATCACCAGGTCGCGGATGTCGAGGGCGACGTCGACCAGCAGCAGGTCGGCGCCTTTACCGCTGCGCAGCACAGCCATCGCCTGTTCGGTCGCTTCGGCATGGGTCACCGAAGCACCGTTATCCATCGCGATCTTGGTGGCGGTCGTGAGTTGGCCCTTCAATGTGCCAACGATGAGAAGCCGCATGTCAGTCTCCTGCTAGTTCCTTCGCGCCTCGCAGGCGCGTGTCGCCAAATTTGCTAGTTACGTTCCGCCTTGATGATTTCCGTCATGGTCACGCCGAGCTTGTCTTCCACCAGCACGACCTCGCCACGCGCCACCAGGCGGTTGTTGACGTAGATGTCGATGGCTTCGCCGACGCGGCGGTCGAGTTCGAGCACGGTGCCGGGTCCGAGCTTCAAGAGCTCGCCGACGTCCATCTTGGAGCGGCCGAGCACGGCCGAGACCTGCACGGGCACGTCGAACACGGCTTCGAGGTCGGCCGCGATACGCGTGGCCTGTTCGTCCTCGTTGTAGGCGAGATCGTCGACCGGCGGTGCGTCCGCGGCGTTGAGATCGGGAAGCGGTACCTGTGCGTCGGTGTCACTCATGGTTCAGTCCTCATGGCCTTTCACATTCCGGCCTGATTGCGGGACGCCAGATAGCGCCCGACGAGTTCACTGATCTTCGCTTCGATGGCCGCGCGTTCCAGCACCACGCCGCCGTCGGCCCATTCGATCCGGCAGTCGCCGGTGGCGATGCCGGGCTCGGCCAGGATCACCAGCCGACCCTCGAAGCCGCTTTGGGCCGCCTGCCGTTCGATCTTCTCGCGGGCGGCATCGTAGAGCTGGTCGTTGATGCGAACGACGAGGTGCGGGGTGGCAACCAGATGCGAGAAGCAGTCGCTGACCAGCGCCATGATCTCGCCGAGCGGCTCGCGGGCAACCAGTTCACTGCACAGCTTGCGCGCCACCGCGACCGCGACATCGACGGCCTCGGTTTCCATCCTGGCCTCGATGCCGGAGAAACGCGTGGCGATGCCCCTGATCGCGATGCCGACCTCTTCCAGCGCCAGCGCCGAGCGACGGTCGCTCTCGACCCTGGCCTCGTGCTGGGCCGCCTCGTAGCCGGCGCGATAGGCGCGTGCCTCGGCCTCTGCGATCTTCTGCGCGACCTCAGCGGCCGTCGCCGCACGCTCGCGCGCCTTGTCCGGCGCCGCGAAGTCCGTGTCGAACAGGAATTTTGCGGGCGCGGCCATCAGTACACCAGCTCGTCGTCGGCGCGGTTCTTGGTCAGGGTGATTTCGCCCTTGGCGGCCATGTCCTTGGCGAGATTGACGAGCAGCGCCTGCGCCTCGTCGACGTCGCGCAGCCGCACCGGTCCCATCGCGGCCATGTCGTCCATCAGCATCTTGCCGGCGCGCGACGACATGTTGCCGAGGAAGAAGGCGCGCACCTCCTCGTTGGCGCTCTTCAGCGCGATGCCGAGCTTGTCCTTGTCGACGTTGCGCATCAGCGTCTGCGCCGAGGCGGAGTCGAGCTTGATGAGATCGTCGAAGGTGAACATCAGCGCCTTGATGCGCTCGGCGGATTCGCGATTTTCCTCTTCCAGCGAGGTGATGAAGCGGGTTTCGGTCTGGCGGTCGAAATTGTTGAAGATCTCGGCCATCACCTCGTGCGCGTCGCGGCGGCGGGTCTGCGACAGGTTGGACATGAATTCGGTGCGCAGCGTCTGCTCGACGCGCTCGATGACTTCCTTCTGCACCGCTTCCATCTTCAGCATGCGGCCGACCACGTCGAGCGCGAGATCCTCGGGCAAGATCGCCAGCACGCGGGCGGCGTGCTCCGGCTTCAGCTTCGACAGCACCACCGCGATGGTCTGCGGATATTCGTTCTTGAGGTAGTTGGCGAGCACCTCTTCCTGCACGTTGGAGAGCTTCTCCCACATGTTGCGGCCGGCCGGGCCGCGGATTTCGTCCATGATGCCGGTGACGCGCTCGGATGGCAGATATTGCTGCAACAGCCGTTCGGTGGCGTCGAAGGTGCCCATCAGGGCGCCGGACGCCGACATGCGGGAGACGAATTCGAGCAGCAGGTCTTCCACGATGTCGGCTTCAACGGTGCCGAGCGTCGACATCTGGATCGACAGCTCGCGTACCTCGTCGTCATCGAGCAGCGACCACACCTTGCCGCCATATTGCTCACCTAGGGCCAGCATCAGGATGGCGGCGCGCTTTGGGCCGCTCAGCGGCTTGCCCTTGGGCCGGCTCGCCTGACGGCTCGCCAGCGCCGAGATGACGGTGGTGATGTCGTTGACGTTCGTGGTCTGCGGTACGGCCATGTCAGGTCACTCGGCGGGTTCGCTGAGCCATTGGCGAACAATGGAGGCGGTCTCGTTCGGATTGCGTTCGGCCAGCTCGCCAACGCGGTGCACGGCTTGCGCGTGGACCTGGCCCTGGACCTGGGCGACGTCGATCAACTGGGCGGTGCCGCTGGTGCCGGCGATCAGCGCTTGGCCGGGCCCGAGTTCTCCGCCCGGCCCGCTGCCCTCGATCAACGCAGGCATCGGTTCAGTCAGGGCGGGGATGACTTCGGAAGCCAGAATGCGCTTGACCAGGGGCCGGATTACCATGAACAGCACCACGAGGCCGAGCAGCATCATGACGCCGAGCTCGATGACATACATGACGTCATCCTTGGTGAACTGCAGCATGCCGAGCAGCCCGCCGGGTTCGACAACCGGAGCGACGGGCGGCGCTTCGGCAAAGCGAAGATTGACGACCTCGACCTGGTCGCCCCGCTTCTGGTCGAAGCCGATCGCCGAGCGCACCAGGGTGGCGATGCGATCGAGCTGTTCCTTGCTGCGGTCCTGATAGACCATTTCGCCTTTTTCGTTCTTGGTATAGGCGCCGTCGACCAGCACCGCGACCGAGATCCGGTTGACGCGTCCGGCCTCGGTGATTTCGGTCTTGGTGGTGCGGGAGATCTCGTAATTGTTGGTCTCTTCGCTCTTCTTGCTTTGGTCGCGGGCCGCCGGCGTCGTGGTGTTGGTCTGATTGCCGGGCAGTTCGTTGTTGACCGTCACCTGGCCGCTGTTCTCGGCGGTGAGGGAAGATTCCTCGCGGGTCTGGCTGGAGCGCAGCACGCGGCCCTCGGGATCGAACTTGTCCGAGGTCTGGGTGATCTTGTTGTAGTCGAAGTCGGCGGTGAGCTGGACGCGGGCGCGGCCCTGGCCGACCACCGAGGAGACGATCGCCTCGACTTCGTTGCGCATGCGCTTCTCGTAGGCGGTGCGGCGCTCGTCGCCGACGGCGATCTCGGCGTCCTTGGTGGCGCCGTCGGCAAGCAGCCGGCCGCCTTCGTCGACGATCGACACCCGCTGCGGCTTCAGCCCGTTGACGGCCGAGGCGACGACATGGCGGATGGCGCGGATCTGCTGGGGTTCGAGGCTGCCGCGCACCCGCACCACGATCGAGGCCGACGGCTCCGGCGCCTCGCGCGCGAACAGCGGCCGTTCCGGCAGCACCAGATGGACGCGGGCGGCCTGGATGCGATCGATAGCGCGGATGGTGCGGGCGAGTTCACCCTCCAGCGCACGCAGATGATTGATGTTCTGGACGAAGCTCGTGGTGCCGAGCGCGTCGGACTTGTCGAAAATCTCGTAGCCGACGCCACCGCCCTTGGGCAGGTTGCTTTCGGCCAGCTTCATCCGCAGCCGCGTGACCTTGTCCTTCGGCACCATGATGACCGCGCCTTCATTGCGCAGCTCGAAGGGAATCGCCTGGCGTTCCAGATCCTTGATGATGCTGGAGGAATCTTCGGTGGTGAGATCGGTGAACAGGGTGGTCATCTGCGGCGTCGTGACGCGCATGATGACGAAGGCGAAGAAGCCGATCAGCGCGGTCGTCACCGCAACCATGGCCATCAGCCGCGCTGCGCCCAGGCCTTTCAGGAAAGCAACGAGACTTTGCACCAACTGCCCCCAGGGGATTCGGTCCCTGGGACCGACTGGGCAATTATTGCCTAGGGGATGGTTTCCATATGGTTAACGTCAGTTAAAGCCGCGGCGAATAGTTCCGGCATGAAGAAAACCGGCTTCGCAAAACGAAGCCGGTTTTCATCAAATCATTCGGTTCAGAGGGTTTACTGCCGATATTGCTGGATGCGGGTGGTGCGCAAGCCGGCCAGGCCATGCTGATCGATGGAAAACTGCCAGGACAGGAATTCGTCCACCGTCAGGGTATAACGGCTGCAGGCCTCCTCAAGGGAGAGCAGGCCGCCGCGGACCGCCGCAACGACTTCGGCCTTGCGGCGGATCACCCACCGTTTGGTTCCGGGCGCGGGCAGGTCAGCAATTGTTAACGGACTGCCGTCAGGCCCGATGACGTATTTCACCCTCGGGCGGTGGGGTTCTGTCATGGCGTACTCACAAACTCTCAACCACTGAACTCAGGGTAGTAATCTACGCCCCTCGGCTTAAAATTTACCTAAGCCCACAGCTTCAATACGAATCTCCTTGAAAATGACCAAAAATGGCTTTGGCCCGGGTTCCCTGTGACGCTTTTGCGTACAATCAGGGATTGCCGGGCCGGAAATGGCGGGTCAAACGAGTGGTGGGGTGCCTAGCTGGACGTGCTTGGGCGGACCACGCGCTTGATCTTATCGGTGGTGTAGCTCTGGCCGCCGATCGAAAGCAGCGGCGGGGAGGCGCTGAGATCGACTGAATCGACGATGCCCTGGACTTCGGTGGAGATCGCGACGTTATTGCCGGAGCTGTCCTTGCCCGTGGCGGTCAAGGTGTAGGTACCGGCCGGCCATTGGACGCCATCGTTGCCCTTGCCATCCCAGACGAAACTGGAGCTGCCCTGTTTCAGCGCATAGGACCCGGAATAGACCGTCTGTCCGGCCGAATTGGTGATCGTGATGGTCGCGGAGGTGTCTTTCTCGGAATGAAAATTCCAGGTCGCAGATTTGTCGAACTGCGCCTTGCTGCCGTCAACGGCAACGGTGTTGCCGACATAGACCAGCGCCTGTGTCGCCTGCGCGCTCTTTTCGATCTCCACCAGCGCCTTCAACTGTTCGTTCGACTTGAGCTGCTGCTCGATGCCGGCAAACTGCACGAGCTGCTGGGTGAACTGGTTGGTGTCAAGCGGGTCAAGCGGATTCTGATGCTGCAACTGTGTGGTGAGCAGCGTCAGAAAAGTCTGGAAATTATCCGCGATGCCCGTCGTCGCCGTGGAGGCCGTCTTATCGCTGGTGCTGGTGCCGGTCCCGGGCGCCGAGACCACCGGGGGCGGCATGGTTGCTTCGACTGACATGATGCTCTCCGTTAGACCCTGATGTCGACGCCGCCGCTCGCTCCGAGCATGCGGCCATAGCTGCGGCCGGCGACGACCGCGGGAACGCTGTCCTCCTCGCTGACCACGAGGCGGTGTGCGTTGGGATTGGACTGGTTGCCGTCGTTCTGGCCCTGCGAGGACTGGTCGCGCAGGCTAAACTGCAGGCCGCCATTGCCGGTCGAGAGTCCGGCGTTGTCGAGGGCGCGCTGCAACTGGTTGGCGTCCTGACGCAGCATCGACAGCGTTTCCGGCCGTTCGACGGTCAGGTGCGACGTCACCTGGCCGTGGCGATCGACATCGATGCGGACATCGATGCGGCCGAGTTCGGCGGGATCGAGCCGGATCTCGAAACGGGTCTTGCCGCTCTTGGCGGAAGCGGCGATTTCCATCGCAAGCCCGCTCAGCGGCACCGCCGCGCTTGTGGATGCGGTGGCGGTGAGTTGCGGAGCGGCGGTCGACGTCGTGGCCGAAGCGGCCGGTTGCTGCATCTGGATCGCGCCGGAGGCCTGCAGGCCGTTGCCGGAGGAGTTGACTGGCGTCTGGCCGACATCAGGGGCGGTAAGATGCGCGTTGGCGTTGGCGGCCGGCGTCGCGATGGAATTGCCTGACGCGTCGGCCTTCACGGCGTCGGCAATGCCGTTCTCGGACTTCGGCCTGGCTGCGGCTTCGGTCGGCTGCGTGACGGCGGGCACAATGGTGTCCGCGGCAGGTGCTGCTTGCGAGGTGGTGTCGGTGGAGCCGGTCTGCTCGATTGCCGTCGTGGCGCCCTTCCTGGCGAGATCGGGACTCTTGAGCGGCACAGCGGATTTGGTGGCGGCGGGCGTCGCCGCAACCACTGAAGCGGCCTGAGCGGTGCCGGTCGCGATGGATGGGTCGGCGGATGTGGCCTGGGCGCTGACCGTCTGGCCGACGCCGCCTTGCGCGCTGGTCTTGGCGCCGTCCGCCTGGGCGGCGTTCGCGGCTGCAGGCGAGGTTATGGTAGCGGTGGCCTCGGCGCCGCCTTTGGTGCCTTCAGCAGCGGGAACGGCTGGTGCGGTCTCGGCGGCGAGGGAAGCGGAGGCTGCGATCGCCGCTGCCGCGATCGCAAGCGGCGCGGTCGCCTTGTCGGTTGCT
>NZ_LLXX01000172.1:39139-41774 GCF_001440405.1 Bradyrhizobium valentinum | reverse complement strand
CGTGGCAGCCGGCGCCGCGGGCGCTGTGGGGATAGCGGCGGCAACGGCATCGGCCGTCACCACGGCCGCTCCATCCGGCACCGTCTCGGTCTGATCGATTGCCGGGGAAGTGTCGCCGGAAGATGCCTGCGTCGTCTCGTCGGACTTCGCATTATCGGACTTTGGCGCGTCGGACTTCGATTTGCCGCGGCGAGCCGCCGCGGCCTTGGTGTCAGTATCGGCCATGGCGTCGACTTTGCTGTCGTCGTGTGCCTTGTCGCTGCGTGCCTTATCGTTGTGTGCCTTGGCCGTGGCGTTGCGATCATTCGAATCGTTGCGCGCGGCTTTGTCTGCCCTGTCCGAAGCGGCGGCGTTGTCGCGGGCGCGATTGTCGGACGCTGCTTGCGTATCGTCGGAGCGGCGCGGGGCGGGCGTTGGGTCCGGCGTGCGATTGTCGTTGTGGCTGGCGGCCGTATTGCTGTCGACCAGCGCCGCGAAGCTGTCGTTTCCGGAGGATGGCTCGGAATCCGGCCGGCCGGACCTCGCCGCTGCGGTCTGAAAAGATGCGTTTGCCGATACTTCTGACGTGACACTAACCACGGGTGACCCTCGCGCTGAGCTCTCGGCTACCATTCAGCAAGGACCGGGCCACCTGCCGTTGTAGAAATTTTCATTATTTTTCAAATACTTAAGAAACTGATCGCCGGATTGCCGTGCATGACCGCGGCCCCCTTTTCTGCCCGGCGGCAAGATTTGCCGTCCTGGAGCCGCTCCAAAAAAGAGATCGGCTGATTGCCTCGCGGGAATACGGCCTATATTAAAGAACGGCGTCCGATCCGGCCCAGTACGGCCAAATGATGCTATAAGGCCTTATATATAAAGGCTTTTTAACCCTGACCGCGAGCCGCGTGGTGTTGCTCGCGATTGAAGACGATGACCCCTGGCATGCGAAACAGTCTGGATCTCGAAGGCCGTCCGCAGGACACACGGATCGTGGTCGCCATGTCCGGCGGCGTCGATTCATCGGTGACGGCTGCCTTGCTGAAGTCCGAAGGCTACGACGTGGTCGGGATCACGCTGCAGCTTTACGACCATGGCGCGGCCACCCATCGCAAGGGCGCCTGTTGCGCCGGGCGGGACATCCACGATGCCCGCAACGTCGCCGAACGCATCGGCATTCCGCATTACGTGCTCGACTATGAGAGCCGTTTCCGCGAATCCGTGATCGATAATTTTGCCGACAGCTACGCGCTCGGCGAAACGCCGGTGCCCTGCATCGAGTGCAACCGCTCGGTCAAGTTTCGCGACCTGCTGGCGACCGCGCGCGAACTCGGCGCGCAGGCGCTCGCGACCGGACACTATGTCGCCTCGCGCCGCCTTGCCGACGGATCGCGGGCGCTGGTCTGCGCTGCCGACGCCGATCGCGACCAGAGCTATTTCCTGTTCGCGACCACCCGCGAGCAACTCGATTATCTGCGCTTTCCGCTCGGGGACATGACCAAGCCGCAGACGCGCGAACTGGCCCGGCGCTTCGGCCTCGAAGTCGCCGAGAAGCAGGACAGCCAGGACATCTGCTTCGTGCCGACCGGGCGCTACACCGACATCATCGGCCGCCTTAAGCCCGGCGCGATCGAGCCCGGCGACATCGTCGATCTCGAGGGCCGCGTCATCGGCCGGCATCAGGGCATCGTTCATTTCACCGTCGGCCAGCGCAAGGGATTGGGCATCGCCGCCGGCGCGCCGCTCTATGTCGTCAAGCTCGATGCGGCCAGCCGCCGCGTCGTGGTGGGGCCGCGCGAGGCATTGCGGATGGATCGCATCCGCCTTCGTGACGTCAACTGGATCGGCGACGGCGCGCTCGACCGCGTTGTCGGCGACGGCATTGAGATGTTCGTGCGCGTGCGCTCGACGCGCGCGCCGCAGCCGGCGTGGCTGCGTGCGGTCGACGGCGGTTATGAGGTCGAACTCGTCGCCGGCGAAGAGGGCGTATCGCCCGGCCAGGCCTGCGTGTTCTACGATGCGCCTGCCGGACAGGCGCGCGTGCTTGGCGGCGGGTTCATCAAGAGCGCAACCGCGCGCCTTGCAGTGGCGAGGGCAGGGGCACAGCCAATGATGACGCCGCCGCTTGCCGAGGCGATGCGCACTTAAGAAAAAATCGGGGCAGGGGAAATGGCTGGGGACATCGACCGCGAGGGGGTCGAAAAGGCTTATGGGCGCTGGGCGCCGGTCTACGATCTCGTTTTCGGCAAGGTATTCGACGAGGGCCGCCGATCGACCATCGCCGAAGCCGACAAGATCGGCGGGCGCGTTCTCGACGTGGGCGTCGGCACCGGGCTGTCGCTGTCTGAATATTCGCGCAACACGAAATTGTGCGGCGTCGACATTTCCGAACCGATGCTGCGGCGGGCGCGGAAGCGCGTGCGCGAGTTCGGCCTCACCAATGTCGAAACGCTCGCGGTGATGGACGCCAAGAACCTGGCATTCCCGGATTCGTTTTTCGATGCGGTGGTGGCGCAATATGTCATCACGGCGGTGCCGGATCCCGAGGCGACACTGGATGATTTCATCCGCGTCCTGAAACCCGGCGGTGAACTCATTCTGGTTAATCACATCGGTGCCGAAAGCGGCCCGCGCCGCATCTTCGAACTGGCGTTTG
>NZ_LLXX01000172.1:0-39054 GCF_001440405.1 Bradyrhizobium valentinum | reverse complement strand
GCGGCCGGAATTCCCCTGGGAACGGCTGACCGACTGGTCCGCCAAACATGGCGGCGTCACCCTGACCGAGCGGCGGCCGATGCCGCCGATGGGACATTTTTCGCTGATCCGTTTTCGGAAAACGTGAAGCAAATAGCGTTTCGAGCGAAGTGGAGGCCGTTTCGCGTTAAGAAAACGCGTCAAGCAAAAAGCGACAGTTTGACTGCGGAACCTCCGTAAGTGCAGGCCGTTTCCCCTGCATGAAACGCGCACTTCTGATGTCATGTGTGTTGATGGCCGCCGCCGACGTGGCAAGGGCACAGGCCCCGCCAAGTCCGACCACGCCGCCGGCCCAGACCGCGCCGCCATCGCCGCAGCGCGCCGCCGATTGCGCACCGATGCAGCCGTTGCCGAAGCCCGGCGAGAAGGCTCCGGAGGGAACAACCACGGGCCAGCGGACCGAGCCGCTAGGCGACAAGCTTGCCCGCTCGGACGGCGTATTGTGTCCGCCCCCAGGCGTCGATCCCGAAATGCACGCCCCTCCGCCGCCGGACGGCGGCAAGACGCCGGTGATTCCGCCGCCCGGCAGCCCCGGCGGCGACCCGACAATCCGGCCGAAATAGCGCCATTTTTGCAAGTGCTTGGCCGGACCGCCGGCTTTGCTTGACAGGTCCGCGACCCACTCCTTATATGCCGCGCGTTCGCGAATGCGGTACAGTGTGCCGTGACGGTGAACCGTGGCGAGGTAGCTCAGCTGGTTAGAGCACGGGAATCATAATCCTGGGGTCGGGGGTTCGAGTCCCTCTCTCGCTACCACGCTCACTCACTGAAATTCTGAAAGTTACTCCCTTTCCGTTGAAGAGTCCGGCATCGATTTCAAGTCGCGCTTGTTGCTGGCGTCGGCTTCCTGGCCTATCGACGCCGCAATCATGCTGCTCTTTCGTAGCCTGATCAGCCAGCCCCATCGGAGCTAAACAGAGACCGCCTTCGGGCGATCTCAACTCACTCCTGCAACGATGAGACGCTTGCCGCAATGTTGTCGGCCAGACCCTTCAGAAGCGGCACGTAGCGCTGGATGACGTCTGTGCGGTCGAGCGCCGATGTGAAGTAGGTCATACCGACGGTGGCGAGCACGCGCCGGTTGACGATGATGGGAATCGCGATCGTGTTCGACGAGCGCGGTTCGACCATTGGGTCGCGTTCGGCGAAGCCTTGCTTGCGGATCGTGGCCAGCAACGACAACGCGCGTTTGCGCTCGGTGGCGAGCTTGTCTTCAGGTTCCTGGGATCGCGTCAGTGCGTCGAGCAGCATCGACCGTTCGCTCACTGGACAGAAGGCCAGATAGGCGCGCCCCAACGCCCGCCCGAGCAGGCTGAGCTGCATATTGAGGGTGCCGTGGAATGGCGAGACCGGGCTGTCGGGAATGGTGCTGAAGCGGACCACGACAGAACTTCTGTCGAGCACGGCGATGGCGATCGGCCAGTGATATTGTCGCGTGAAGGCGATCGCCCACGGGCGCGCGGCCTCCACCACCAGCGGATCGCCGTGAAAGCCGTTGCTCAGCGACTTGACCCGCGAGGCGACCGCGTAGCCTCCCTGCCGCCGATCGTTCGCGGCATAGCCCATTGCGCAGAGTGATTTCATCAACCGCACGACCGTCGATTTCGGCAGCCCAGTCGCCTTGTGCAGGCGGTCGATCGAAGTGACGCGGTGGCGATTGAGCTCCTCCAGCAGCAACAGCGTGCGGGAGGCGGCTTCGACGGTGTCGGATTTGAGTGGCATATCCAGAATTCCACCTGGTGGAACGCAGCGGAATAGCTATGGCCCGCCGGCGTCCTCCCTGCAATGGTTTTCGCCAAGCGCCACGCCGGAGCCCGCCTTCTGAAGGCGGCCCGTGCAGATGGCCGGGGAGGAGCAACCGTGTCCGGAGACGTCGTCAGGCCGCATTTTTCGTCATTCCGCCGCCGCTTCTCCGCGCGGCAGACCGTCGTCGGCTCATTTATCAAGACGCCGACCACGCATGCGACCGAGATATTCGGCGCGCTCGGCTACGATTTCATCGTGATCGACGAGGAGCACGCGCCGATCGATCGCGCGATGACTGATGTCATGTTGCTGGCGGCGCGCGCCAGCAACCTCGCAGGCATCGTGCGGGTGTCGTCGGACGATCCGGCCAAGATCCTGTCCTGCCTGGATTGCGGCGCAGCCGGTGCGCTGGTGCCTCATGTCGCGACGGTCGAGAAGGCGCGCGCGATTGCGGCCGCCACGCGATACCGCGGTGGGCGGCGCGGCTATTCCGGCTCGGCCCGCGCCGGCGCCTATGGCGGCACGCCGATGTGGGCCCTCGTCGACGAACAGGACGCATCGGTCTGCACGATCGCGATGATCGAGGATCCCGAAGCGCTTGATCAGATCGACGCCATCGCTGCCGTCGACGGAATCCACGGGCTCTTTATCGGGCGTGGTGATCTCACCGTTTCCCTCGGCGCCAAATCGTCGGCGGACGCTTCCGTGAAGGACGCGGTTACCAGGGTGATTGCAGCGGCGAAGAAAGTCGCCAAGCCGGTCTGCGTGATGGTCGCGAGCGCGGCGGAAGCCAAGGATTTCGCCGACTTGGGCGCCAGCGCCTTCATCATATCGTCGGATCAGGGCCAGATGCGCCGGGCCGCAGCGCAAACGCTCTCGGACTTCAAAACCCTCGTTCAAACCACGGATGGCTCGCATGTATCACAGCACTGATCCTCGCGCCGCGCTCGCCGCCGCTCCGGTCGGCACGGGACCGGCCGCCACCCACTTTGCGGGCGCTGAGTATGCGAAATTCTACGAAACGCCGCCGGCCGAAAGTCAAAACGGCGCACGCACCTGGTACGCCCGCGGCCAGAACTTCATCATCGCCTATAGCGATGCCGACAAGGGCGCGGTGCTGAGCCGGGCCGACCAACCGGATGAATATGTCGTGCTGCTTCCCGATCCAGGGGCGGGCGCCGAGATCGTGTGGGGTAACGAGCGCAGGGTCGTCAACGGCCATACCATCAGTTTCGTGCCGGCGGGTGCAAGCTCGGTCACGCTGCTCGGCGCCGCCAAGGTGGTGCGCATGATGACGACGCGATCCGAAGATCTCGCCAGGTTGTGCTCCAACGCCGCCTCCTACGCGAAGGCGCATCCCAATCTGCCGCCGTTCGAGCCGTGGCCGGAAGCCGCCGGTGGGCCGAAGATCCGCACCTACAGTCTCGACGTCGCGGCGACGCCGGGCCGGTTCGGGCGCATCTTCCGCTGCTCGACCTTCATGGTGAATTTCCTCGAACCGAGAAACGGCCCGCGCGATCCGAGCAAGATGTCGCCGCACCATCACGACGATTTCGAACAATGTTCGCTGGCGCTGGCCGGCACCTTTGTTCATCACCTGCGCTGGCCCTGGACGACCGACATGGCGCAGTGGCGTAACGACGATCACGAAAGCTGCGGGTCGCCTTCCATCGCTGTGATCCCGCCGCCGGCGATTCACACCTCGCAGGCCGTCGATCCCAAGCTCAATGTTCTCGTCGACATCTTCTGCCCGCCGCGCCTGGATTTTTCGGCGAAGCCGGGCTGGGTGCTGAACGAAGACGATTATCCGATGCCCGCGCAAACCTCCGCCGGGTAAGTCCGCCGTCTGACACGTAACCGAAAGGGCCCTGACCATGGCCGACAAGCAAGTGTCCTATCCGAACACGGTGCCGCTGCCGCCGCTGTTGCGGGCGGCGGAAGTCGCCGAGCTTCTGGTAGGTGCGATCGATCTGCACTGCCATAGCGGGCCGGCGGCCATGCCGCGCATCCTCGATCATCACGAGGAACTGCTCGATGCGGCGGAAGCGAAATTCCGCGCCGTGCTCTACAAGGATCACTTCTATGCCGGCATGGCGCATGCGATCCTCTTGGAGAAGCTGTTCCCCGAAACCAATGTAAAGCTGTTCTCCGGCATTGTGCTGAACAATGCGTCTGGTGGCATCAACCCGCATGCCGTCGACCACGCGATCAAGCTCGGCGCCAAGATCGTCTGGATGCCGACGCTGTCGGCGGCGAACCATATCAAAGCCATGGCGGCCGGAAATTCGACCTTTCCAAAGACCGCGCAGAAGATGCTCGATCCGATTCCGCTTTCCGCGCTCGACGCCAACGGCAAGCTCACGGATGACACCAGGAAGGTCATCGACCTCATTGCCGAAGCTGACATCATCCTGGCCGGTGGGCACCTGCCTGCGAGCGAACTGCACATCCTGTTCGACGAGGCAGCGCGGCGCGGCGTCAAGAAGATGATGGTCAATCATCCGACCTACATCGTCGGCTGCAACGACACCGATATCCGCCAGCTCGTCGCCGGCGGCGTCAAGATGGAACATTCGATCTGCATGTTCATCGAGGGAAAATCCTTGAAGTACAGCCCGGATGATCTCGCGCACCTAATCGAAGTTGCCGGCGTCGACAATACGATTTTGTCGTCCGATCTCGGGCTGCAGGGCTCGCAGCGCCCGGTCGATGGTTTCCGCAGCATCACGCAGATCCTGCTCGATCTGCAGATGCCGCGGCCTGCGATCAGGAAGCTCATCAGCGACAATGCTGCGCGGTTCTTGAATCTACCGGTGACGCAGTCGGCCGCGCAGAACGCCGCCTAGCAAGACAAGCGCGAAGTCCGCGAAAAGCGGCGCGCCCAGGGGAGGGAGGCAGATCATGAATTGCGGTAGAGGCCATTCGAAAGGCTGTCAACGGTTGCAGCCGTTTGCTGCAGCATTGTTGCTTGCCGGACTGAGCAATACGGCCTTCGCTGAAGAGGATCGCAAACCGAAGCCTCCGATCATCCTGGAATCAACGGGCGCGTATGAAGTTGGCGGCAAGGTTGTCACCAAGCCCGGTGATCCAAGCCAGACGCTCTCCTGTGATCATGGTTACGTTGAGTACTTCATCCCGGCGAAAAGGCGCAGCGTCGGCCTGATCATGTGGCACAGCTCCAGCACGAAGGTGTGGGAGAACCGCTGGGACGGGGGCGAAGGTTACAAGAGCATTTTCCTGCGCAAGGGGTATCCGGTTTATCTGTGGGACGGCCCGCGCGTCGGTCGCGCGAACTGGAGCTGCGAGCCGATCACCTACACGCCTGACTATTTCGATCAGCGCAACTTCGCCGCCTGGCGTTTCGGCCTCACCTATTTGAACTGGCATCCGGGTCTGCAGTTTCCGACGGCCGATCGGGAAGCCTGGAACCAGGCGACGCGCGCCCGTTACGACGAGTTCGATACGCTCGAGAACGCATTGTTGCAGGCGGAGGCCGGTGGTCAGGCCATCGACAAGGTTGGCCCCATCGTTGCCGTCACCAATTCCGCGGGCGGCTGGCGTGCGCTGTTGTCGGCGCTCAAGGCAAAGAGCGACAACATGAAGGGCATCGTTGCCTATGAGACGCCGGGCTTCATCTTCCCGGAGGGCGAGGGACCCGAGCCCAAGCCGAGCGCGCCGTACGGTCCCAATTCCGTGCCGCTGGCGGAGTTCAAGAAGCTGACGAAGTTTCCGATCCAGATGGTGTTCGGCGACTACACCGACACGCGTCCCATCTGGGCCACCTCGGTCAAGGTGGCGCGGACCTTCTGCGATATCGTTAATCGGCACGGCGGAGATTGCGAGGTCCTGCTGCTTCCTGACGCTGGCTTGCGCGGTAACACGCACATCGCCTTTGCCGATCTCAACAACGAAGCCGTTGCGGACGAACTATCCAAATGGTTGCACCGCAAGGGCCTCGACAAGTTTGCCGGAGAATAAGCGCATGCGCCTGCTCACTTTCGGCCTTCTGGGGCTCGCACTTGCTCTTGCGCCGTGTCACCGCGCCGTCGCGCAAGAGTGGCCGGATCGCCCGGTCACCATGATTGTGCCGTTCCCGGCTGGCGCCGCCGTTGATACCCTCGCACGCGCCGTCGCCAATATGCTGAGCGAAAACTTCGGCAAGCAGTTCATCGTCGAGAACCGCGCAGGCGCGGGCGGCAATCTCGGCGGAGCGTCGGTCGCCAAGGCGACTGCCGATGGCTATACGTGGCTATTCGGAACGCCGGCGCCGATCGCGCTCAACAAATTCATGTATAAGGGCCTGGCTTACGACTCCGAGCGAGACTTCACGCCGGTCGTGCTCGTCGCCAAGTCTCCAATGATCATTGCGGCGACATCGGACTTTCCGGCGAAGACGCTTCCCGACCTGATCGCCTATGCCAAGCAGAACCCCGGCAAGGTCAATGTCGGCGTTCCCGGCAACGGCACGCTCGGACACATTACCTCGGCGCTGATTCAGCAGTTTGCCGGCGTGGACATGACGCACGTGCCTTATCGCGGCTCAGCGCCGCTGATCACGGACCTGCTGGGAGGACAAGTCAACGTCGCCATGGATTTCATGCCGACCTATCTGCCGCTGGTGGCCGGCGGCAAGATTCGCGCACTGGCGGTGACGACGAGCCAGCGCGTCGCGCAACTGCCCGATGTGCCGACGGTGCAGGAAGCGGGATTTAAGGGGTTCGAGGCGACCGCGTGGTACGCGATCGTCGCGCCGACCGGTACGCCGCCTGAGATCGTGAGCAAGATGAACAATGCAGTGAACGCCTTCCTGGAAAGCGACAAGGGCAAGTCCGTCCTCGCGCAAAACGCCCTGCAAGGCGTTGGAGGCTCTCCGGAAGACCTCAAGGCGTTTGTCGCCGGCGAACTCGCCAAATGGGGGCCCGTGATCGCGGCCGCAAAGATCACGATGTAGCAAGGCGAGGCCGCCGTAAATGACTGGCATTGAAATTCCTGCGCTGTCGATCCCGAAGGTCGCGCTCGTCACCGGCGGCAGCAGCGGTATCGGCAAGGCAACCGCGGCGCGCCTTGCCGCCATGGGGTCCGCTGTCGTGGTCGGCTACAATAGTCGCCGCGCACTGGCGGAGGAGGTGGTCGGCGGGCTGCAGGGCAGCGGACATCTCGCCATGCGTATCGCAATCGACGATCAGGCTTCGATCGCCGAGGCCGCAGCAGTGGTGGACAAGCAGCACGGGCGGCTCGATGTGCTCGTCAACTGCGGAGGCGCCACCACCCCTGTGCCCGCCAGTGATCTCCAGGGACTGACCGACGATATCTTCGACCGAACCGTTACGCTCAATCTGCGCGGGCCATTCGCCATGGTTCGCGGCTTCCGTCCCTTGCTGGAACGCGGCAGCGGGGCGGCAATCGTGAACATTTCGTCGATCGCGGCGCGTACGGGCTTGGGCAGCAGCCTCGCGTATCTGGCTGCAAAGGCGGGCGTCGACGCGCTCACGATCGCGCTCGCGAAAGTGCTTGCGCCGCGCATCCGCGTGTTCTCCGTGTCGCCGGCCGGCGTCGATACGGATTTCGTCGCGGGCCGGACTCGCGAACAGTTGCAGAAAACCGCTGAGAGATTGCCGCTGGCCCACGTCACCACGCCCGACGATGTCGCCAAGGCTGTGATTGCCTGCATCGTCAATCTGACCAGCTCGACGGGAATTGTGGTGCCGGTGGATGAAGGCAGGCACCTCTGACGGAGCAACCACGCCGTCGTGCTGATGTCATGGATAAGGAATGATGGAAAAACTGAAGTTCTATATCGACGGTGCCTGGGTCGATCCGGCGGCGCCGTCAACCCTCGGAATAGTCAATCCCGCGACGGAGGAGACCTTCGCGCAGATCAGTCTGGGCTCCCGTCAGGATGTGGATCGGGCCGCCAAGGCAGCTCGCCGCGCATTCGCGACCTATTCCGAAGCAAGCGTCGAACAGCGCCTGTCCTGGCTTCAGAAGATCATCGAGGGCTTTAGGGCGCGTCTACCGGAACTGGCACGGACGATGACCCTCGAAATGGGCGCGCCTATCACGTTTGCGACCCAGCGTCAGGCAACCGTCGCGCTCTTTCACTTCGAAGAAGCTGCGCGCGTGCTTGCACAATACCGGTTTGAGGAGCGGATGGGGAACGGGATCATCCGCCGCGAACCGGTCGGTGTCTGCGGGCTGATCACGCCGTGGAACTGGCCGCTGAACCAGGTCGCCTCCAAGGTCGCGCCGGCGCTCGCAACCGGCTGCACTGTCGTTCTGAAACCCAGCGAGATCGCGCCGCTCAGCGCGATGTTGTTTGCGGAGATCGTCGACGACGCTGGTGTCCCGGCCGGCGTCTTCAATCTCGTCAACGGCGACGGACCCACGGTGGGCGAGGCGATCGCCGCCCACCCCGACATCGACATGGTGTCTTTCACCGGCTCGACAACGGCCGGCGTCAGAGTGGCCAAGCTTGCGGCCGATACGGTCAAGCGCGTCGCGCAGGAACTGGGCGGAAAGTCTGCCAATATCATCCTCGCCGATGCCGACCTGAAAGCCGCTGTGATCGAGGGCGTTCACGCCTGCTACACAAACGCCGGCCAGAACTGCCAGTCTCCCACCCGCATGCTTGTCCCTCGCGCGCGGCGGGAGGCGGCGTTCGAGGCTGCGCGTGAGGCTGTCGACACCATTCGCCTGGGCGATCCGCTCGATCCAGCGTCCACCATGGGCCCGCTGGTGAGCCAGACGCAGTTCGAGAAAGTTCAAAATCTTATCCAGTCTGGCGTCGATGAGGGGGCCACTCTGGTGGCTGGCGGAATGGGGCGGCCGGCCGAAATCAACCGTGGATACTACGTTCGCCCGACCGTCTTTGGCGATGTGACGCCGCAAATGCGGATTGCCCGCGAGGAGATCTTCGGCCCCGTGCTGTCTATCATGAGCTACGATACAGAGGAGCAGGCGATCGAAATCGCCAATGACACGCCGTTCGGATTGGCGGGCTTCGTGCAGTCCAGAGACCTTGACCGCGCCCGCGCTGTCGCCAACCGCATTCGCGCCGGGCGCGTTTACCTCAACGGTGCTCCGTTCGACCGCAGCCTGCCTTTCGGAGGCTATAAGCAGTCCGGCAATGGGCGGGAGTTCGGCGTTTTCGGATTCGAAGAATATCTCGAGGTGAAGGCGATCGTCGGCTGCCGGGACTGATGGCGTTGCTGAGCCGCGCCCAGCGGGGCTCATGCTCAAATCAACTGAACTGCACTCCGACGCGGTACTCTCTGCGCCATACAACGCGGCATGGAAGCCGCAAACGGTCATCCGGGATGATCAATGTGAATTCATCGGGAATGCGGAGAAAATCGGAAAACTCCAGCGCTGCACCGGTGCTGGATATGTCGCGAATAACGCATGGATACTTGTCGCCGCCATAGTCCATCTTGGCAGCTTTCATAATTTTAACGCGTGGCGCAACCCGAGTTTCGACCACCGCAATATTCCTGATTTAAATACTCTCCTTATGGCATAGTTACGTTAATGAGCTCCTAAACAGGCAGCTATCGGCGGCGCGACTACGCGCGCGACATCGGCGCTCAGGCTGGCCAACCACTCGGCGAAGGCGCGGCCAAGGCCTCGGCCCGCGCCGGTAACCAGCGCAACCTTGCCCTCGATGCCCGCGCGGCGTCGTGTTGTGCCATGGTATCTTCCTCTGGTATGAGTCAGCGGCCGGATCAGGCCGATGGTGATCGCCTGCACGTCGGTCGCCGAACGATGTCCGCTCATTCAGGGCCGGTCAAGCTTCCGCCAAAAAGGCGCTTGATCTCCCGACCACCCATTCGCAGATTGGCGGCAACCACAAAACGCTCGAGGAGAAATTCGTGGCTTATTCGAATACCCAACTGTTCATCAACGGCAAATGGCGTCCGAGCCAGTCGGGCAGGACCATCGCCGTGCTCAACCCGGCGACCGAGGAAACTATCGGCACCGTGGCCCATGCCGATCGCGCCGATCTCGACGAGGCGCTGGAAGCGGCCGCCAAGGGTTTCAAGGTCTGGCGGGCGGTGGCGCCGTTCGAGCGCTGCAGGATCATGCGCAAGGCGGCGGCGATCATGCGCGAGCGCAATGACGAGATCGCGCCGCTGCTGACGATGGAGCAAGGCAAGACGCTGGCGGAAGCCAAGATGGAAGCGATGGCGGCAGCCGACGTCATCGAGTGGTTCGCCGAGGAAGCCAAGCGCGCCTATGGAAGGGTGATTCCGGCGCGCGGCCCCGGCATCTACCAGATCGCGGTCAAGGAGCCGGTCGGCCCGGTCGCGGCTTTCACGCCGTGGAATTTTCCGATCAACCAGGTCGTTCGCAAGCTTTCCGCGGGCCTTGCGGCGGGCTGCTCGATCATCGTCAAGGCGCCGGAAGAAACGCCGGCATCTCCAGCGCAACTGATCAAGGCGTTCGTCGATGCGGGCGTGCCTGATGGCGTCATCAACCTGGTCTATGGCGTGCCGTCAGAGATTTCGGAATATCTCATTCCGCATCCGGTGATCCGCAAGATCTCGTTCACCGGGTCGACCGTCATCGGCAAGCAGCTCTCCGCATTGGCGGGCCTGCACATGAAGCGCGCCACCATGGAACTGGGCGGCCACGCGCCGGCAATCGTGTTCAAGGACGCCGATGTGTCATCAGCGGCGAAAATTCTGGCGGCGGCGAAGTACCGCAATGCCGGCCAGGTCTGCATTTCGCCGACGCGCATGCTGGTTCAGGATGACGTGTTCCGCGAATTCGTCGACAAGTTCGTTGAGGGCGCCAAGTCGATGAAGGTCGGCAATGGCCTGGACCCGGACTCGAAGATGGGTTCGCTCGCCAATCCGCGCCGTGTCACCGCCATCGAGGGCATGGTGCAGGATGCGGTGGGCAAGGGCGCCAAGCTCGAGACCGGCGGCCACCGCGTCGGCAACAAGGGATACTTCTACGAACCGACCGTGGTCAGCGACGTGCCGAAGGATGCGCGTGCCATGAACGAGGAGCCCTTCGGGCCGCTGGCGCTGATCTCCCGCTTCTCCACCTTCGACGAGGTGGCCGAGGAAGCCAACCGCTTGCCGTTCGGTCTGGCGTCGTACGCCTTCACCAGTTCGACCAAAACAGCGACTGCGATCGGCGCTGCCATCGAAGCCGGCATGGTCTCGATCAACAGCTTTGGCCTGGCGCTGCCCGAAGTGCCGTTCGGTGGCGTGAAGGATTCCGGCTACGGCTCGGAGGGCGGCACCGAGGCGATGGAAGGCTACTTCAACACCAAGTTCATTACCCAGACCGGGGTGTGAACCAGGCCGCGAAGCCAACGCGGTTTGCTTCGCCCACGTGATATGGCCCGACGCTCCTCCGGAGCGTCGGGCTAATTTCTTACTATCCATGCAAGAAGCAAAACGACCAGCACGATCAGGCCTGCCGACAGGCTTTTCCAGAACACGAGCGGATCGCGCTCGTAGAGCGAGCGTCGCGCCGCGACGGCGGGCTTCGCCCACATCGCGCCGTTTTCGAGCTCGTGCGAGAACTCGATGACGTCGCCGTAGCGCTGCGCCGGATCGACGTTGAGCGCCTTGCCGACCACTGCGTCCAGCCAGGCCGGCAGATCGGGGCGGTAGCGCGAGAGGTAGGCGGGCTTGCCGAAGCGGGGTCGCGAGAAAGGCTCGATCTCGCCATAGGGATAGGCGGCGGTGAACATCCGGTACACGGTGACGCCGAGCGCATAGAGATCCGAAAACTCATCGCCGGGCCGCCCGCCGAAGAGCTCGGGCGCCATGTAGCTCGGTGTGCCCGGAATATCCTCGGCCGGGAAATCCTCGAGCAGCGGCACGCGTGCGACGCCGAGGTCGACCAGCCGCAATCCGCCGGCCTTCAACAGGATCACGTTATCAGGCTTGATGTCGCGATGGATGATGCCGGCCCGGTGCAGGGTCGCGACCGCGCGCGCCAGCTTGGTCGCAATCCCGATGCCTTCGGCGAGCGAAAGTTGCGGCGACCGATTAAGCCGCTGTTCCAGCGTCTCACCTTCGTAAAGCGGCATCACCGAATAGAGGCGGGTCTGGCGCTCGGCGGGCAGTTCGATGATCTCGCCGATCCACAGGCTTCGAACGCGAGCGGCGACCCACGCCTCGCGAACAAAGGCGAGGCGATAGGAGCCCTCGCTGGCCACGCGAGGATGAGGAAATTTCAGCACGAGTTCGCGGCCCTGCCGCTTGTCGATCGCCTTGAAGAGCCGGCTGTAGCGGCCATCCGACAAAATTTCGCCGAGCGTGAAATCGTCGATGACGTCGCCCGGTTCGGGCAGATCCAGGATAGGAAGCGTCGCGATCGAGTGGGTGAGCTCGTCGCGGTCGGCGGGCGGCAGGTCGACGACGTCGAGCACCAGCGCGGTCATGTTGTCGCTGGAGCCGGCATCCAGCGCCGCGTCGACCAGCGCGCGCGCGGATTCTTCCGGTGATGTTCGTTCGCTCAACAGCACCTTCAGCCGGTGGTCGGCCAGCACGCCATGAACGCCGTCGCTGCAGATCAGAAGCCTGTCGTGCTGGCGCAGTCCGACCGTCGCGTAATCGAAGCGGGCGAAATCCTCGAAACCAATCGCGCGGTTGAGCAGATGAGCCAGATCGCCGCGTCCGGCGATGTGGTCCGTCGTCAGCCGCTCCAGACGCCCCTCGCTCAGGCGGTAGGCGCGGGTATCGCCGATGTGAATAACGTGGCAAAGCCGCCGCGACAAGATGATCGACGAGAAGGCGCAGCTCATGCCGCTGAGCAGGGGGTCGGTGCGGCCCTGCGTGTAGATCCAGCTATTGGCGGCTTCCAGCGAACGCGAGGCGCGGCGGCGCACGCCGAGCGTTTCTGGGAGGGAATAATAGGCGTCGATGAAGCAGCGAACCGCGAGCTCGGCGGCTTCGCGCCCGCCCTTGTGTCCGCCGACGCCGTCGGCGACGGCGGCGACAATATCGCGGTTGGTCGCACCCGCGCGGCCAACGCAAGTCCCGACGTAATCCTCATTGGCGGAGCGCTTGCCGGTCTCGCTGACGAAGCCGACGCGAACCCCGAGATTTCGTTGCGAACCGATCGTCACCCGCGAAGCCTGCCGAGTTTGCAGCGCTGGTCGTCAGACCCGCGCTCCCGATGCCGCGCCCCATGTGGTGCGCCAGCGGACCTTGACCATGGCAAGTCCCAGGAAACCAAGCAACGCCAGCAGGCCGAAAAACAGGAAGCCTGCACCGAATCCGCCAGTCATTGCCTTGGATACGCCAAGCGCCTTGGCAAGGAAAAAGCCGCCGATGCCGCCGGCGCAGCCGACCATGCCGGTCATCAGGCCGATCTCCTGACGGAAGCGGAGTGGAATGAGCTGAAACACAGCGCCATTGCCCATGCCGAGCGCGAGGACTCCGATGGAGAACAGCAACACCGACATCCAGGCGATCCGCGGCATCTGGGTGAGCGCCCAGCCCGCGGGCGTTGGCGCGGCCGGTCCTTCCGGCATGAAGGCGATGGCGACATAGGCCGCCACGACGACTCCAAACAGCATCGACAACGAGCGGATGCCGCCGATGCGGTCGGCGATCAGGCCGCCGACCGGTCGGAAACCCGAACCGAAGGCGACGATCAAGGAAACCAGCAGGCCCGCCGCAACGCCTGATACGTGATATTGCACGGTGAAATACAGCGGCAACGCGTTGGCCAGCCCGACGAAGCCGCCGAAGGTGATGAAGTAGAAGAACATGAACCATCGGCTGTCGGGATCGCGCAGCAACCCACCATAAGCCTTCAGCGAAATCGGTTTCCGCTCTCCGGGCGCATCCTTGGCGGCATAGGCATAGTAGGCGAGGATCAGCAACATCGGGACGAGCAGCACGCCGAATACGGCTTGCCAACCCCAGTATTCTGCGATCGTCGGTGCGAACATCGTATCGAGCACGACACCCATGTTGCCGGCGCCGGCGATCCCCATCACCACGCCCTGATACTGCGGCGGGTACCAGCGGCTTGCCTGCGGCAGCGCTACCGCGAACGAAGCGCCACCGATGCCGAGCGCAAGGCCGAATAACTCCACCGACAGCTTGCTCGGAAGTCCGAAGTAGCAGACCCAGCCGGTCGCGGCGATGACGACGAGTTGCGCGACAATTCCGGTCTGTTTGGCGCCGAACAGATCGGCGAAAATGCCCATCGGCACCCGCAGCAACGCGCCGGCCAGAACAGGGATGGCGACGAGCGTGAACTTCTCATCGACGGCAAGATTCATGTCGTGCACGATGTAGACGATCAACGGACCGAGGGCGACCCAAGCCATGAAGCTTATGTCGAAATAGAGAAAGGCGGCGAGCAGCGTGGGCCAGTGGCCGGCCTTCTTGAATTCAGCAAACTTCATCGAGCAGCCTCGAACATCGGCGCGTGATACCGCGCAGTCGCGCAGTGATCTCGGCACAAAGGAACGGAATGTTGGGAAGCGAGTCGTCTCGTCGTTGAGACGCACTACTGGTCTCAACGTCAGCAATTCGTGTGCCAGAAACATCGAGCACGCCACTTTGCGTTTATTTGCAGTGCCTTGCCAGGCGCCGAGAAACTGCCGCGAATCCGGCCGCTGCTCTGTTTGTCGGCAAGAACAGCCGCTCGAACGTGCAGTGTGGTGTTTTATTATGCTGAGCCAAATATTAACGGAAAGGCGAGGCTGAAAAGCCGCTGTTCCGCGGATGCCATTTGCGGGGGCGAGCTGACGCCGGATTATTGGCGAATATTCGCATTGTGCACAATGCATAACCCGCATGGGTGATTTTTTGGGCATTCGTGCACGCGAAAGGGCCGCCAATTAACGATTCACCGGCTGAAGCTGCGCGCTGCGCCCGAAAAACCACGGGTCCGGCGTTGGCACGCCTCTTGAATACGTAAAATATCGATCGTCATAGTCGACGGTCCGCTGCCCGCCGATGGGCGTTCCCAATCAATCAATACTTTTTGCCGATCGACGATGCAGGGCTGCGTCGCTGAGAGGGACCATCGGAACCTGGATTAGAAGGCAGAGCATGCTCGAGAAAATAAACAAGCAAAAGTTGGTGGTGATCGGCAACGGTATGGCCGGCATCCGCACGGTCGAAGTGTTGCTGGACCGTGCGCCCGATCTCTACGACATCACCGTCTTCGGCTCCGAGCCGTACGGCAACTACAACCGAATCTTGTTGTCGCCTGTGCTCGCCGGCGAGAAGACCGTCGACGACATCATGCTCAACACCGAGCAATGGTACGAGGATAACGGGATCACGCTGCGCAAGGGCGAAATGATCGAGATGATCGATCGCCGAACCTGCGAAGTCGTCACCGTGGAAGGCGCGCGGGTACCCTACGATCGCCTGCTGATCGCCACCGGCTCGAACCCGATCATGTTGCCCCTCCCGGGCAAGGACCTCCCGGGCGTCATCGGCTTTCGCGACATTCAGGACGTCGAGCACATGGTTCAGGCCTCGACGAGCTACAAGAATGCCGTCGTGATCGGCGGCGGCCTGCTCGGCCTCGAAGCCGCCAACGGCTTGATGAAGCGCGGCATGAACGTCACCGTCGTGCATCTGCTCGACACGCTGATGGAGCGTCAGCTCGATCAGGTCGCGGGTGGATTGCTGCGCAAGTCGCTGGAAGAGCGCGGCATGGTGTTCAAGATGCCCGCGCAGACGCAGGCGATCCTTGGTGAGGATCGCGTGACCGGCGTGCGCTTTGCCGACGGCGAGGAGATCCCGGCTGATCTGGTCGTGATGGCGGTCGGCATCCGCCCGAATGTCGAACTGGCGCGCAAGGCAGGCCTCTATTGTGAGCGCGGCATCGTCGTCTCCGACACCATGCAGACCTACGACGGGCGGATCTATGCCGTCGGTGAATGCGTGCAGCACCGCCGGCAGACCTACGGCCTCGTGGCTCCCTTGTTCGATCAGGCCAAGGTTTGCGCCAACCATCTCGCCATGAAGGGCTTCGCCACCTATGACGGTTCGGTGGTTTCGACCAAATTGAAGGTGACCGGGATCGACCTGTTCTCCGCCGGTGATTTCGCGCCGGGTGCGGACAAGGAAGAGATCGTCATGCAGGACGCCTCCCGCGGCGTCTACAAGCGGATTATTCTGCGCGACAAGAAGATCATCGGCGCCGTGCTCTATGGCGATACCATTGACGGCCCGTGGTACTTCCAGCATCTGCGGGACGGCACCGACGTTTCGCAAATGCGCGAGCGGCTGGTGTTCGGCGCCGCCAATCTCGGCGATGGTGGCCATAGCGGCAAGAACTCGGTCGCCGCCATGAGCGACGAAGCGGAAATCTGCGGATGCAACGGCGTCTGCAAGGGTACGATCGTCAAGGCGATCAGCGAAAAGAAACTCTTCACGATCGACGACGTGCGCGCCCATACCAAGGCATCGTCGTCGTGCGGCTCATGCACCGGCCTGGTCGAGCAGGTTCTCGCTTTCACGCTCGGCGGCGACTATTCGGCAGCGCCGAAGGTCAAGCCGATGTGTGCGTGCACCGATCACAGCCATGATGACGCGCGTCGCGTCATCATCGAGAACGGGTTGAAGACCATCCCCGATGTCATGAAGTTTATGGACTGGAAGACGCCGAACGGATGCCACTCCTGCCGGCCTGCCTTGAACTACTATCTGCTCGCCACCTGGCCCGGTGAGTATCGCGACGATCAGCAGTCGCGCTACATCAACGAACGCGTTCACGCCAACATCCAGAAGGACGGCACGTATTCGGTCGTGCCGCGGATGTGGGGCGGCGTCACGACGCCGGATGAATTGCGCGCCATCGCCGACGTTGCGGATAAATTCAAGATTCCGACTGTCAAGGTAACCGGCGGACAGCGCATCGATCTCCTCGGCGTGAAGAAGGAGGATCTGCCCGCGGTCTGGGCCGACCTCAATGATGCGGGCATGGTATCGGGCCACGCCTATGCCAAGGGTTTGCGCACGGTGAAGACCTGCGTCGGTTCGGAATGGTGCCGTTTCGGCACGCAGGATTCGACCGGTCTCGGCATCAAGATCGAAAAATTCATGTGGGGCTCATGGACGCCGGCCAAGGTGAAGCTTGCGGTATCAGGTTGTCCGCGCAACTGCGCGGAGGCGACCTGCAAGGACGTCGGCGTCGTCTGCGTCGATTCCGGTTTCGAGATCCATTTCGCCGGCGCCGCCGGTCTTCATATCAAGGGGACCGAATTCCTGACCAAGGTTTCGACCGAGGAGGAGACGCTCGAAATCATCGCCGCGCTGACCCAGCTCTATCGTGAGCAGGGCTGGTATCTCGAGCGCATGTACAAGTGGTGCGATCGGATCGGTCTCGATGCCATCCGCAAGCAGGTGGTCGACGACGTCGCCAATCGCAAGGCGCTGTTCGGCCGCTTCGCCTATTCGCAGCAATTCTCGCAGAGCGATCCGTGGGCGGCGCGCGCCCAACGCGGCGTCGACCGCAACGAATTCACCCCGCTGGCGGAGCTGGAACTCGCATGACGAAATGGATCGAAATCGGGGCGCTGAACGATATTCCCGTTCTCGGCTCGCGCGTCGTGCGGACGGCGTCCGGAGACATTGCGGTATTTCGAACTGCCGACGACGAGGTGTTCGCGCTCGATGATCGCTGTCCGCACAAGGGCGGACCGCTGTCGCAAGGCATCGTCCACAACAAGCGCGTCACCTGTCCGCTGCACAATTTCGTCATTGAGCTCAAGAGCGGAACGGCGGTCGCGCCCGATGAGGGATGTACCCGCGCGCATCCGACCAAGGTGGAGAACAACACCGTCTGGCTTTGTATCCAGACGGCGGCGGCCGTTCCCGCCGAGTGAGGGTGATCGCCCGTGCCAGTGAAGACAACCTGTCCGTATTGCGGCGTCGGCTGCGGCGTCATCGCTGACAGGGATGCCGCTGACACAGTGACCGTCCGGGGCGATCCGCTTCATCCCGCCAATTTTGGACGGCTATGTGGGAAAGGCTCGGCGCTCGCCGAGACCATCGGCCTCGAGGGGCGTTTGCTCGCGCCTGTGATCAACGGGCAGGAAACGAGCTGGGATACGGCGCTCGACCATATCGCGGACAGATTCAGCAGAACCGTCCGCGAGCATGGACCGGATTCGATCGCCTTCTACGTGTCCGGCCAGATTCTCACCGAGGACTATTACGTCATCAACAAGCTCGCCAAGGGCTTCATCGGCACCGCCAACATCGACACCAATTCCCGGCTGTGCATGGCGTCGAGCGTGGCGGGCCACAAGCGTGCGTTCGGCAGCGACACCGTTCCGGGCTGTTATGAGGATCTCGAAACCGCCGATCTTCTGGTCCTGGTCGGCTCCAACGCGGCCTGGTGCCATCCGATCCTTTACCAGCGCATGACGGCCGCCAAGGCCAACAATCCCGCATGCCGCATTGTCGTCATCGATCCGCGGCGGACCGCGACGTGCGATGGCGCCGATCTGCATTTGCCGCTTCGATCGGGCAGCGATTCGGTGCTATTCAATGGCTTGCTCGCGCATCTTGCATCGCGCAATGCCGTCGACGGCGCGTTCGTGGATGAATTCACCACGGGCGCCGAAGCCGCGCTGCGGCAGGTTGCCGGCCAGACGGTCGCACAGACCGCCGCCATCTGCGGCCTGGCCGAGGGCGCAGTGGCGTTGTTCTTCGACTGGTTTGCGAAAACCGAACGGGTCGTCACCCTTTATTCGCAGGGCGTCAACCAGTCGAGCAGCGGCGTCGACAAGGTCAATTCGATCATCAACTGTCATTTGTTGACCGGCCGTATCGGGCGGCCCGGCATGGGCCCGTTCTCGCTGACCGGACAACCCAACGCCATGGGCGGCCGGGAAGTCGGCGGGCTGGCCAATCAACTTGCCGCCCATATGGAGATCGAGAACCCGCAACACCGCGATATCGTGCAACGCTTCTGGCGTTCACCGGTTATCGCGGACAAGCAGGGCCTGAAGGCCGTCGACATGTTCGACGCGATCGCAGACCGGCGTATCAAAGCGGTCTGGATCATGTCCACCAATCCGCTGGTCAGCCTGCCGGACGCCGATCGCGTTCGCGCCGCGCTCGATGCGTGCGACCTTGTCGTCGTCTCCGATTGCATGCGGCATACCGACACCACGCGTCATGCCCATGTATTGCTGCCTGCGCTTACCTGGGGCGAAAAGGACGGCACCGTCACCAACTCCGAACGCCGCATCTCCCGACAACGGCGGTTTCTGCCGGCGCCCGGCGCTGCAAGGGCCGATTGGCAGGCCGTCTGCGACGTCGCCCGGCGCATGGGTTTTTCGGGATTCGATTACCCGAACGCTGCCGCGATCTTCCGCGAGCACGCGAGACTCTCCAGTTTCGAGAACGAGGGGACACGCGATTTTGATCTGTCTGCCCTGAATACGCTCGATGATCGCGCCTACGATGCGCTTACCCCGATTCAGTGGCCGGTGACGCGCGAATATCCGACCGGCACGCCGCGGATGTTCGAGACAGGCGAATTCTTCACCGCCGACCGCAAGGCCCGCTTCGTGCCGGTAACGCCGCGTGCTGCCGTGAACGCGACCAGCCGCGACTATCCGCTGGTGCTCAATACCGGGCGGGTCCGCGATCAATGGCACACCATGACGCGGACCGGAAAATCGCCGCGGCTGCTGGCACACGTGTTCGAGCCTTATGCTGAATTCCATCCCGACGATGCGCGCATGACCGGCGTCGAGAATGGCGGACTCGCGCGACTGACGAGCCCCTGGGGCGAGATGGTGGCGCGCGTGGTCATCACCGCCGAGCAGCGGCGCGGCTGCGTGTTCGTGCCGATGCACTGGAACGGCGAATATGCCGGCGACGGCCGCGTCAACGCGCTGGTCAATCCGGCGACCGATCCGATCTCCGGGCAGCCTGAGTCCAAGCACACGCCAGTCAAGGCGGCAGCTTACTTGCCGAAATGGCATGCCTTCATCCTCAGTCGCCAGGAGATCGAACGTCCCGCCGCGGGTTACTGGGTCGGCGGGCTTTCGGGGACGTGCTGGCGGATGGAGCTCGGCGGCGACGAGCGGCCGCCGAGCTGGCGCGATTGGGCGCGGGCGCAGCTCCGTGTCGGATATGACGACATCGAGTGGATCGCCTATCGCGATCCGAAGGTCGGCCGTTACCGCTACGCAGCCGTTCGCGACGGCCGGCTGGAAGGTTGCGTATTCATCGCACCCGATCACAAGCTGGTCTCGCGGTCGTGGCTGTCCGGCCTGTTCGCAGAACCCGCGTTGTCGATGAATGCGCGGATGTCGCTGCTGACCGGGCAGCCGCTCGATACCGGCGAGGATATCGGGCCAATCGTCTGCTCGTGCTTCGGCGTCGGGCAGCACCAGATCTCGGCCCAAATCCGAAAAGGGGCAGCCAGCGTCGAGGCCGTCGGCCGACTTTTGAAGGCCGGTACCAATTGCGGTGCCTGCAAGCCGGAGATCGGCAAGCTGTTGCGCGGCGCAGCCGTGCGGGATCCGCACGCGGCATGAGAGCGGCCGGAGCGGCGCGGCCGGCTCTGATCAGTCCAGCACCTGTCCCTGAGCGATCGGCCGGGCTCTTCCAGCTTCGTTGCTAGTTCTTGATCGCGTAAAGCGGGGTTCGGAGCGTGAGCTGGTAGGACGGCTTCGGCGTCCATGCGATCTGCGCGGTGATACCAAACAGGCGGTTGTCGTCGTTGTCCATGCGATCGAGGTCGAACCGCACGATCGGCTGCGTGAATGCGGGGAACGGCGTCAGGTTCAGAAGCTGCGCGCCGCCGAAGGATTGCACGCCGAAACGGCCGGTGAGCTTCCAGTTGTTGTCCCACTGATAATAGCCGCCGACGTAGCCCATGATATCGGGGTTGACGCGGGCGAGCGGGGTATCGACGAAGACCCTGGCGTATTGCATCCCCGCGAGCAGCCCGCGCGTTTCATCCGCGTCCAGCGCGTAGTCCGCCTCGAGAATGGTGTTGTAGGCGGTCGTGGCCAGCGGGGCGTCCGAAATCGATCGCGTCGCGTTGGACTGAACGGTGATGGTCGGAAACGTTCCGCCGTTCTGCTGATAGATGTCGGCCTGGAATCCGACGGTGAAGGCGTAGATCGAGAACGCCGTCCAGGGATCGGCACCCGCCTGCGACGTGGCTCCGCTGACGCCGCCATAGACCGAGAGCCGATCGTTGACATCGACGGTCAGAGGCAGGTCGATCGAGAGGCTTTGGCTGGACGGCGAAGTCAGGGTTCGGAGCGAGGAAAGATTTGCCAGCCTCGACAGTAACGGAGGTGCGCTAAACCCGATCGAAAGCGAGCCGGCGGGCAGCGTCGAGTAGATGGTTCTTATATCGAGATAGAGGTTCGGCAGGGCCGGTTTGGTCGTGGCCGCATCCTCCTCATCGTCGTCTTTGTCTTTTCCAAGAGCAAGGGTGGAAAGACATAACGACACCAGCACGGCTAGCGCCACGGCTCTTGCGGATCGCGCTGGGGCGAATGGCAGACCGCGCGGTGCAGTGGATCGGGTAAAATTCGTGCTCAATCGACGCCGCCTTTGACTGGCCAACATGACCATTTGGCCGCGGCGAATACAAGCAGCCGCTACCGCGCGGGCTTCGATATCATGACCGGTGTGGCGCGTTTGCGTCGCCGCGGATTCGTGGTCGTTTCGTCGGCTGCCTCCTTGTCAGGAATGTGAAATCCGGCTTGATCGCTCGATCGCCGAGAACATCAGCGCGGCGACGATACCGGACAACAGCGACGCCATGAGAACGCCGAGCCGGACTTGCTTCAGGATTGTCTCGTCGTCGAAGGCCAGCGTTCCGATGAAGAGGCTCATGGTGAAGCCGATGCCGGTCAGGATGGCCATGGCATAGAGCTTTGCCATCGTTGTCCCGTCCGGCACCGCAGCCAGGCCCAGCCTTATGGCAAGCAGCGAAGCGCCGAACACCCCGATCTGCTTGCCGATGAAAAGCCCCGCGATAATGCCAAGCGGTATCGGCGCTACCAGATTTGAAAAGGTCAGGCCATGAAGCGATACGCCGGCATTGGCGAAGGCAAAGATCGGAATGATGGCGAAATTGACCCACGGCTTGAGTGCGTGTTCGGTATCTTCGAGCAGGCTGTGGCCGCCGTGCCGTGTCAGCGGCATCGCGAAGCCGACGGCGACGCCGGCGAGCGTCGCGTGCACCCCGGATTTGAGTACGCAGACCCAGGTGAACAGGCCTGCGATCAGATAGAATGCCGGCCTGCGAACATCGAGCAGGTTGAGGACCGCAAGTGCGGCGACGCCGAACCCGCCGAGCGCCAGCGCCAGAACCGAAAGGTTGGCGGCATAGAAGATCGCGATGACGATGATTGCCATCAGGTCGTCGATGATTGCGAGCGCCAATAGAAAAGTTTTCAGCGAAGCCGGCACCTTGCGTCCCAGCATCGCGCAGACGCCGAGCGCAAAGGCGATGTCGGTGGCTGCCGGTATGGCCCAGCCGCGCAACGCCTGCGCGTCGCCCCAATTCACAGCAGCAAAGATCGCGGCCGGTGTGACGAAGCCACCGAACGCGGCGATCACGGGCAATGCCGCTTTCTTCGGGCTCGCCAGTGCACCCTCAATCGCCTCGCGCTTGATCTCAAGGCCGACCAGCAGAAAGAACACCGCCATCAAGCCGTCGTTGATCCAGTGTTCGAGCGTCTTGGTCAGCCCGATCGATCCGATACGCACCTCTCCGTTCGTGTGCAACAACGCTTGGTATTGAGGCCCGAGCGGCGAGTTTGCGACGATGAGAGCTGCAGCCGCAGCGACGCCGAGCGCGATACCGCCGTAGAGGTCTGTATTGTCGGCGGTGTGAGGGGAGTCTACTGGAGACTTGGCCATTATGAGGCGGCCTTGCCGGCCGCTTCGATGGCGACCGACAACGCGAGCTTGGTCTCGTGCACGATGTCCTCGACCAATTCCTCCCGGCTGACATGGGCAACCTGACCGGTGAGCAATCCTTGTTCGGCCAGCATCACTACGCCGTGCAGCGAGGCCCAGACCTTCAGGGCGCTACGCTCGCGCAACAGCCCCACGGCGGGGGCTTCCAGCGCTTCCACCAGGAGTTCGAAGGTTTCCATTGCCGCGCTCTGCAGCTCGCTGCCTTTCGGTGCGCATGCCATGGTTCGCGACGCGAACATCAGGCGATAGATGCCGTTGCGGCGCAGTCCGAAATCAAGCGTGAGCTGCGCGAAGCGCGACAGCTTCGACTGCTTCGACGGCTTTTCGATCGCCGTTCGCATCATGGCGCTGAACTGGCGAAACGCTTCGGCCGTGACGGCCGTCAGCAACGTCTCGCGATCGGCAAAGTGCTTGTAGGGCGCGGGCTGCGAGACGCCGAGTTTCTTGGCAAGCGCGCTGATGCTGATCGCTTCGGGGCCGCTGAGCTCGACCTCGTGCAACGCGGCCTGAACCAGGGCATCGCGGAGATCCCCATGGTGATAGGCGTTGAGTGCTTTGCGTGCGGGTCGAGGCGGCATTCAGTTCCATGATCTATAACTTTTGCCTTGACAGCACAACGGCAACGCGAATGTAATACGATATAACTTCGCGGTGAGCCGGCGGGTCTGCGCCGTCGCGCCGAGAGAAGGCCGTGCGAGACAATGCGCGCCACAAAAAGGGAAACGCTGCGATGGCTGGAAAGCTGAAAATCCGCGTCGACCAGGACAAATGCCAGGGGCACGCGCGCTGCAAATCATTAGCGCCCGAACTGTTCGACCTCGACGAATTCGGCAACGCGCACGAAGTCGGCGATGGCTCCGTGCCCGCGGGGCTTGAAGACAAGGCCTGGCTCGCCCAGAGCAACTGCCCCGAGATCGCGATCGAAGTGACTGAGGAATAGTCCGGTCGCGCGATTATTAATCCACCACGATCTGAACGAACCAAGCAGAGGAATTGCTCCGATGTCCGATTCCGCCAGCATCATGCCCGAACATCCGCCGGTCACCGACTGGGTCAACGATTTCGATCACACCGATCCGACCTGGACGGAAAACCCGTTTCCGATCTGGGAAAAGCTGCGTGCGGCTTCGCCGGTCGTTCACACCGAGCGGTTCCTCGGCTGCTACATGCCGACCACCTACCAGGCAGTGAAGGAAATCGCCTACGATACCGATCATTTTTCATCCCGGCGCGTCATCGTGCGCGATGTGCGGCCGGAAATCACGGCGAGGGCGCCGCCGATCACCTCCGATCCGCCTGAGCACAAGCCTGCCAAGCAATTGCTGTTGCCGCCGTTTACGCCGGACGCGATGAAAAAGCTCGAGCCGCGGGTGCGTGCCATCTGCAACGAGCTGATCGACGAGTTCATCGCCGATGGCAAATGCGACGCCGCCGCGCGATACACCAAGCACGTCCCGGTCCGCGCCATCGCGCATATGCTTGGAATTCCGGAGAAGGACGGCGATCTCTTCATCAAGTGGATTCACGGCATCCTCGAACTCGGCATCAAGGACGATAACGCGCTGATGGACGCGGTGAGGGAGATGACCGGCTATTTCGCCGGCCATATCGAGCATCGCAAACAGAATCCGACCGACGACCTGATCTCGACGCTGATGAATGCGAGGGACAAGGATGGAAATCCGCTGGCGGACGAGCATGTGCTGGGTTCGCTGCGGCTGCTGCTGATCGCCGGCATCGACACCACCTGGAGCGCGATCGGCTCCTCGCTGTGGCATCTGGCAAAGACGCCGGCGGACCGCGAGCGCCTTGTCGCGGAGCCGGAGCTGATGCCGCTCGCGGTCGAGGAGCTGTTGCGGGCCTATTCGCCGGTGACGATGGCGCGCGAGGTGGTGAAGGAGACGACTGTCAGCGGCTGCCCGGTCAAGCCCGGCAATATGGTGCTGCTGTCATTCCCGGCCGCCAACCGCGATCCGTCGATGTTCCCCGATGCCGACAAGGTGGTGATCGACCGCAAGGAGAACCGCCACGCGGCGTTCGGCCTCGGCATTCACCGCTGTGTCGGCTCCAATCTCGCCCGCATGGAAATGACGGTTGCGATCGAGGAATGGTTGAAGCGGATTCCGGATTTCAGGCTCGACCCGGCCGGCAAGGTCACCTGGTCGGAAGGCACCGTGCGCGGCCCGCGCCAGTTGCCCATGCTGTTCGGCAAGGCGAACTAGGCGGGGGAGGGCCGATGGATCGGCCCTCCTTTTTGCGTTCTGCCGCTACTTGACCTCGATCTTTGCGTCGCTCGCGACCTTCTTCCAGGCTTCGATATCGCGGGCGTTGATGTCGCGCTGCTGGTCTCCGGCGATGAAGTCCGCCGAGATGCCGAGCGCCAGCAGTTTTTCGACGATGTCAGCCTCAGCCAGCGACTCCTTCAGCGCGCCGGAGATTTTTTGCGCAACGGAAGCGGGAACGCCCGCGGGCGCATACATCACCCACGATAGGCTCCGTTCGAAGTCGACGCCTTGCTCCTTGTAGCTCGCAACCTCCGGCAGGCTCGGAGATCGTCCCCCGCACACCGCGAGTGCCTTCAGTTTTCCATCCTTCACCAGCGGCGTCCCGGTCGCCATGTCGACCAGTCCTACCGAGACATGCCCGCCCATGAGGTCGTTGGCCAGTTTGGCCGCGCCGCTGAACGGGACATGCTGCAGGCGGACGCCTGCTTTCTGAGAGAGGATTTCGCCGCAGAAATGTCCAGTCGAGCCGACGCCCCAGCTTCCATACTGGATCGGCTCACCCTTCTTCGATAGCTCGGTCAGGCCGCGCAGATCGTTGGCAGAAAAATCCTTCGCTGCGATGAGAAGAATGGAAGACGTTCCGATCCGTCCGATGGTCGTAAAGTCCTTGATCGGATCATAGGGCAGATTCGGATAGACCGCCGGCGCGAGCACATGGGTGGTCATGCCGCCGATCGTGATGGTGTAGCCATCGGGCGGAGAGGTCGCCGCCTGCTGCGCGCCGATGGTGCCTGCGGCGCCGGTGCGGTTTTCGACGTAGATGGTTTGCCCGAGACGTTTGCTCATCCGGTCGGCAAGCAGCCGGCCGAGCACATCGCCGCCACCGCCGGCTCCGAACGGCAACAGCATCTTGATCTTCTTGGAGGGGTAGTCGGCCGCGTCCTCGGCGTGGGCCGGACATGCCACCGACGCGAACGCAAGCAGCGAAAGCATTGTTACGCGTAATTTCATTTACTCTACTCCCTGGGTTTCCCATTTTTTGTTTTGGTCGTTCGCCGCCAGCGTTCTTCGCCGGTCGTGAAAATCGGTAACGCCGTCGCGCGATCAGGGCGCACGCGGCTTGGCGCCAGAGTGCCGAAGAATGAATCGTGTCGGCAGATAGACCGGGCGTACCTTCCGCGCCTCGTCGCCGCCGCGGATCCGGTCGAGCAGGATGTTGGCGGCGACCCGGCCCATCTGGCCCAGGTCCCAGGTCAACGCGGAGATGCCCGGCGTTGCATGTCGGGCGAGATCAGTGTCGCCGATGCACACCAGCGAGACGTCGTCAGGATAGCGCAGGCCGGTGCTGGAGAGTGCGTCCATCACGCCGGCCAGCATGTGCGTCCCCAGCGTAATGATCGCGGTCGGACGGTTGGGGCCTCGTAGCAACTGGCAGACGTCGCTGAACGCAATGCTCGACCCTTGGGTTTGCGGCCGGATCAAATCGGGGTCGACCTCGAGCTTTGCCTCGGCATGGGCCTGGCGATAGCCGGCAAGCCGCTCCGAACTCGGCAGCAACGCCGCGCGTCCGGTGAGCAGCGCGATACGGCGATGGCCGAGCCCGATGAGATAGCGCGTGATTTCGAGGCCGCCGCCGCGATGGTCCGCTCGCACCGATGGGACGCCCGGCACCTCGCGATCGACCGCCACGCAGGGCAGCCCCAGGTTTGCGAGCGCATCGGTGAAATCCGTGTGGGCGTTGTCGCCGGCGAACAGCAACAATCCGTCCATGCGCCGCCGGCGCACCGCTGATACGAACGCCGTCTCGCGGTCTTCCTCGTGCCGGGTCGCGGCGAGCATCAAGACATAGCCGGCGCGCTGGAATTCTTCCTCCGCGCCATTGATCATTTCGCTGTAGAGCGGGTTGGAGAGGTCGGAGACCATGCAGCCGATTGTCTTGCTCTCGCGCGAACGCAAGGCCTGCGCCGCCGAATGCGGCTCGAAGCGCAGGCGGATGACCGCCCGCATGATCCGCGCATGCAATTCCGGGCTGGTGTGCGGCTCGCCGTTCAGGACCCGGCTGACGCTGCTGACCGATACGCCGGCCTGGGCGGCGACGTCGCGGATCGTCGGTCGTGCAGGCTGGGCCTGGCGCAACGACATTGCAGAACTCCCTTGAGCATCACCAATCGACGCAAGTAACGGAAGCCTAACGCATTCTGGAAACGATATTCAAGCGACATGGCTACAAATTCGCGCCTTGCAGAACGGCCTAAGACAAAGTATGGAAACGTTTCCAGAAAACGCCGGGAACAAGGCAGACGCGCTGTTGCGCCCGATAACAAGACGGCCGGACGGCCGCAGGTGGGAAGCGGATTAAGCCATGACACGGCGTGTCGAGGGAAAAGTGGCCCTTGTGACCGGCGCGGCCAACGGCATCGGGCGCAGCGCAGCCCTGGTGCTGGCACGCGAGGGTGCAAAGATCGTCGCAACCGACCTGCAGGACGAGAAGGGCGCGAGCCTGCTGCGCGAATTGCGTGCCGCCGGATCTGAGTGCGAGTACTACCACCACGATGTGACAAGCGAGGAAGACTGGCAGTCGGTCGTGGCCCAGACCCGGGCAAGGTTCGGCAGGCTCGACATTCTCGTCAACAATGCCGGGATAGGCCTCTCGGGCCCCGTCGTCGATATGGCCTTCGCCGACTGGAAGCGGCAGATGGCTGTCAATCTGGACGGCGTCTTCCTCGGCGTGAAGCATTCGCTCCCGCTCATGCGCGAGGGAGGAGGGGGAAGCATCATCAACGTTTCCTCGATTGCGGGAATCAAGGCGTCGCCGAATGTCTCCGGCTATTGCGCGACCAAGGGCGGCGTGCGGCTGTTCACGAAATCGATCGCATTGGAATGCGCGGCTGCCAAGGACGGTGTCCGCGTCAACTCGGTGCATCCCGGCATCACCGAAACCGCCATCTGGGACACGTTGATCGGCACCGTCGAAGATGGCTCGAATGGCGGACGGGAGCGTGGGCCGACGCTGGATAAGCTCACCGAACGTGCCGTCCCGCTCGGGTACAAGGCCGCACCTGAAGATATCGCCAACGGCATCCTTTGGCTCGCCAGCGACGAGAGCCGCTATGTCACCGGCACTGAACTGGTGATCGACGGCGGTAGGTCGATCGGCTGAAGGCCGCGATCAGAAGAACAATAGGCGGAAAAGGATGTGCCGCCGCCAAACAGACGGGAGTTCGTCATGAGTCGTATCTTTGGTGCAGTCTGCCAGAACGGCTATGTCGTGCGGGATATCCGCGCCGCCATGGACCACTGGGTCAATGTGATGGGGGTCGGGCCCTGGTACTATATCGATCGGGTCAAAACCGACTACTTTCGCCACCGCGGTCACGACTCTGCCATGGAGATGAGCGTGGCGCTGGCCAATTCCGGCGATCTCCAGATCGAATTGATCCAGCAGCGAAACGACGCGCCTTCGATGTACAAGGAGTTTCTCGACTCCGGCTGCGAAGGGCTGCAGCACATGTCGTACTGGACCCGGGACTATCAGGCCCTCTACGACCGCGCGCTCTCGCTCGGCTACAAGGTGGGACACGAGGGCCAGATCGGTGGCGAGCAGGGCCGCTTCGCGTATTTCGATACCCAGGCTCATCCCGGCACCGTGGTGGAGATTTCAGACATCAGCGGCAGCAAGGGCAGCTTCTTCGAGCGCATCCGTCGGGTCGCTGCCGGGTGGGACGGCTCCGATCCTATCCGCGAAGTCGGCGGGCGATGAGCGGTGCGTATCGTGCCAACTAAGGCTTGGGCGGTGACATTCAGTTCGGATCAGCGCGCGGAAAGAGAAACGGCAAACGTAAGGAATAGCCAGATGGCAAGACTACCCCTGATCGATCCGGCGGCAACCAGCGGCGACGTGCGGGCGTCCTTTGACAGGATGCCGGTCGTACTGAACATCTTCCGGATGATGGCGCATGCCGAAGCCAATTTCATTCCGGCGATGCGTTTTGCCAATTCGATCCTGCACCGCCAGAAGCTCAGCCACGCCAACCGCGAATTGCTGATCCTCCAGGTCGCGCAGTGGGAGCATGGTACCTATGAGTGGCGGCAGCATGTTCCGATCGCGCTCGGCGTCGGTGTCACGCAGCGGCAGATCGACTGCATCGAGCAAGGCAAGTACGAGGATGCCGCGTTCAATGCTGCGGAAAAGGCGCTGCTGGCGTTTGGCCGGGAAGTAATCGAGAACGTGCGCGTCGCCGAGCCAGTATTTGCCGCGATGCGCAAGCATTTCGGCGAGCAGGAGATTGTCGAATCGATCCTCGCAATCGGCTTCTACATGACGATGGCGCGACTGACGGAAGCGACCGAGGTTGATCTCGACCCGGCCGCCGGTATGACCGTCTTCGAGAGCAGCCGGAAGCGATCGGGCTGACGCTACGCATTGACCACGCCGCGGCTTGCAGCGATCATCGGGCGGTCCAAGAGCAACCATGGCGCGGAGCGTGCAATGACGGGTGATCAGGGGTCGGGCGGTCCGCGACCATTGCGGGAGATCGCCAGCTATCACGCCCATGTCTACTACGACCCGGCGACGACACGGGCCGAAGCCGAGCAATTGCGCACCTGGATCGGCGAGCGCTTCTCGGTCACGCTCGGGCGGTGGCACGACGTCAAGGTCGGTCCGCACGACCAGGCCATGTACCAGGTGGCCTTTGCCCGGGAGATATTTCCCGAATTGGTCCCGTGGCTGATGCTCAATCACGGCAATCTAAGCGTTCTGGTGCATCCGAATACGATCAACCCGCGCCGGGACCACCTCGCCGATCCGATCTGGATCGGGCCGGCACTCGCTGTGCATGCCGACAAGCTGCCGGAGCACGCTGAGATGGAGCAGGCGCCGGTACCGAATACCAGCCCGACTCTCCGGCCCTGATTGCAGCCTTCCCCCCCCCGCAAGCCGCGTGCGCATTTTACCACCACGGCGCCGTGCAGGGGGCTGGGGATTTGGCCGGCCGGGCAGGACGGCTGTTGCAGCCTGTCTCGATTATGCCTTACTTTGGCTTGCATTATGTTGGGAATTATTCGGTGAATCCCTCTCGGAATCAGACGTGATTCCGAAAGCCGCGCCGAGCCGGGGACGGATGGATAAAAGGGCGACCAGCGCAGCCAGGCTTACGTCAAGCCGCGGAAGTCGATTGTTGCGTGAAGCGGCATTCGGCGTCACGGCGCTTGCCATGGCGTTGGGGCTGGCGGTCTGGGTGACCGGTTTCGACCTTACCACCTGGGTCAATCCAGCATCGGCGAATGTCCCTAGCACGTCCTCGTTCGACGAGCGCTTCGGCCCAAGCTCGGTGCGCCGTTCGCTCGCCATCAACTATCCTTGGCGTGCCGCTCCCCGCCCGCAGCGCGCGGACTTCGATGCGGAGTTCGCGTACATCGAAATTCTGTTGGGCGGACAATCGCGCGAGGAGCAATCGCGTGAGGAGAACGTGCAGCCCCCGCCGCCCGCCCCGACGGTCGAGGCAGCCATCCCGCTCCCGAGGTCCCGGCCGGTCCTGGCCAACCTTCAGTCGGCGAGAAGCGATCCGCCGCCGGTCTCGTCCGACAACCGCACCATGTTCGAGAAGCTCGCCGATCTGGTGCCGATGCGCTTCTCGCTGGCGTCGCTGACGCCGGGGGACGGGCTACTCGGCGAGCGCAAGGATCTGACCGCGCTCGGCTACGACAGTCAGACGGCGGTCTACGACATTTCGGCCCGCGCCGTTTACTTGCCGAACGGCACCAAGCTCGAGGCACACTCAGGGCTGGGCGGCCTGATGGACAATCCGGCGTACGTCGACCAGCGCATGGTCGGCGCGACGCCACCGAACATCTACGACCTTAAGCCGCGTGAAAAGCTGTTTCATGGTGTCGCGGCGCTGCGCATGACCCCCGTGGGCGAAAACGAAATGCACGGGCGAACGGGGCTGCTCGTGCACAGCTATTTGCTCGGCCCCAATGGCGACTCCAACGGCTGCGTCTCGATCAAGGACTATGACAGGTTCCTGGCGGCGTATCGGAACGGCGAGGTCAAGCGCCTCGTCGTGGTGCCGAGCATGCGCGAAGGCCTCACTGCGGCGCGGCGTTCACCGTCCCCGTCATGAGCGCAGTCGCAGGCGATACCGCCGCTTCCGACACGCCGCTGCGTGCGGTTTTCAAGATCAACCTGAACGGCAAGACGGTGTCGATCGGCACCGTCGGCCAGGCCTATCGCTTCATCACCAATCTCAGCTCGGTCGAATGGATCGAATTCCGCGCGCTGCACGCCGATGCCGTGCACGCGCTGCAGGGCGCCGCTGATAACGCGATGCTGACCGTACAGGCGACCAATGCGCTGCGTGCGCTGTTCGTCCGCGCGAAACTACTGTGAGTCCCATGGCCGCAAGCGAAATCGAAGACGACCGCCTGATCCGCGAATTGCTGCAGAACTGGGCGATCTGGCGCGATGCCGGAGACTGGGAGCGTTTCCGCACAGTCTGGCATCCGGACGGCCGCATGATGGCGACCTGGACGCAGGGCACCGGCGACGAGTTCATCGAGATCAGCAAGCAGGCCTGGACCAAGGGCGTCAGCATCCTGCATTTCCTCGGCGGCATCTCGGTCGATCTCGCAGGACACCGCGCGATCTCGCAGACCAAGATGACGATCTCGCAGCGCGCCGAGGTCGAGGGCGTGCTGTGCGACGTGCTCTGCACCGGCAGGTTCTACGATTTTCTGGAGAAGCGCGCCGGGCGCTGGGGCATCGTGCTGCGCCAGCCGATCTATGAGAAGGACCGGATGGACCCCGTCGCGCCCGGCGCGGTGCCCGTTCTCGACAAGGCGCTGCTCGAGCAGTTTCCGCCGGGCTACCGGCATCTCGCTTATTTGCAGACCCGCATCGGTTACACGGTGAAGCGCGACATGCCGGGCCTGAAAGGGCCCGAAGTCGAGGCTTTGTACGCGCGCGGTGCGGCGTGGCTGGAGGGCAAGCCGCTTAGCTAATCTCCTTGCGGACGGCTGCCGCCGCGTCGCACATCGCTTTCAGTTTTCCGAACGCCACATGCCGCGGCATGTATTTCATGCCGCAGTCGGGAGCGACGACGAGGCGATCCGCGGCGACGTGCTTCAGCCCGTTGCGGATCCGGCCGGCCACCACATCGGCGGATTCGATCTCGGGATTGCCGAGGTCGAGCACGCCGAGCATGATCTTCTTCGACGACAGATCCTTGAGTACACGGAGATCGAGCTTTGGCTGCGCCGCCTCGATCGAGATCTGCTCGGCATTGGTGTCGGCGAGTTCGGCGAGAAAGGAATAGCCGGCCGGCTTGGTCGAGCCGGGCACGACCGCAGCATAGCCGAAGCACAGATGCACTACCGTCGGCACGGTGATGCCCTCGAGCGCGCGGTTGATGGCCTTCACGGCATAGCGGCGGGCAAGGTCCGGATTGTTGCGCACCCAGGGCTCGTCGAGCTGGATCACGTCGGCGCCGGCCTTTTGCAGGTCAAGCGCTTCGGAGTTGACGGCGGCGGCGAAGGCCATCGCCAGTTCCTCGTCGTCCTTATAGAATTCGTTCTTCGCCTGCTGGCTCATCGTGAACGGGCCGGGCAGGGTGATCTTGGCCGCGCGATCGGTGTTCTCCCGCAGAAATTCCATGTCGTGCAGCTCGACCGGGCCGCGACGTTTCACCGGGCCGACGACGCGAGGGACCGGCGTCTGGTGGCCGCTGCGCGAGGTGATCATCGCCGGATTTTCGTCGTCGATGCCGTCAAGCGCGGTTGCAAAGCGGTTGGAATAGCTTTCGCGGCGAATTTCGCCGTCGGTCACGATGTCGATCCCGGCGCGTTCCATGTCCCTGATCGCAACAATGGTGGCGTCGTCCTGCGCTTCCTCCAGATGCTCGGCCGGAAGCCGCCACATCGCATGCATGCGCGTGCGCGGCACTACCTTCGACAGCATCGCGCGATCGACCAGCCATTCCGGCTGCGGATAGCTGCCCACGACCGTGGTCGGCAGCAAGTGCTTTGGCAGGTTCATGAGTGTCTTCCTTGCTTTCTCAATGCTCAGGCCGCACGCGTCGCAGCCGCCGCAACTTCGTCCTTGACCGGATTGCGCAGCACGCCGATGCCGGAGACCTCGACCTCGACCACGTCGCCATCCTTCATCCAGAGCGGCGGCGTGCGATAGGCGCCGACGCCGCCGGCAGTGCCGGTGACGATAACGTCGCCAGGGACGAGCTCGGTGAATGTCGAGCAATAGGCGATCAGGGCAGGGACGTCGAACACGAGATCCGAGATGGGCGCGGCCTGCACCTCGACGCCGTTGAGGCGGGTCGCAATCGTCTGCTTGCTGATGTCAGGAATTTCATCCGTCGTGACCATCCATGGCCCGAATCCGCCGGTGCCAACGAAATTCTTGCCCGGCGCGAATTGCGAGGTGTGGCGCTGCCAGTCGCGGATGCTGCCGTCATTGTAGCAGGCATAACCAGCGACATGCGCGAGCGCCGCCTCGCGCGAGATGCGGCGGCCGGCCTTGCCGATGATGACAGCCATTTCGCCCTCATAGTCGAACCGCTCGGACTCCAGCGGCCGGATCATCGGCTGGCCGCCGCCGACCTGGCTGTTGGCAAAGCGGGTAAAGATCATTGGATGCGGCGGCGTCGGATGGCCGCTTTCGGCGAGATGTGTGGCGTAGTTGACGCCGATGCAGAAGATCTTGTCCGGATCGGGAACGGTCGGCAGCAACTCGATTTCGGCCAGCGCGTAGTCGGGACGTTCGCCTTGCAGCGCCTTCAGCGCGTCGAGCGATCCGTTTGCGAGCAACGTCTTCAGGGTTGGCCACTGCTTCAGCCGCTTGCCGGCGTCGACGATACCGGCGGTTGTCACCAGGCCGTAGGTTGCGGTCTGACCGGCCTTGAAACTCGCGATCTTCATTGTCTGGCACTTTCTTCGATGGAGGAAACATAGGACTCGATGGGGCGTACGATTTCGCCGGAGCGGATCGGGATGCAATCGGGTGGAAAATCCTGACGGAAGTGCGCGCCGGCTCTCTCGGCGCAGTCGATAAAGCGTTCAAGATGGTCCATCGCACCGCTCGGAAGGTCGTGCAGAACCATCAGGCTCCACGGCTGCGACCGGCACTGCGCCAGGGCCCGGTCGGTCCAGCCGTCGGGATCGTCCCAGTCGCGCGGGATCGCGTTCCAGAGCACGCAGCTATGCTTGTTGCGGATGAGGTAATCGACGACCGACGGTTTCAATAACCGGTCATCGAGATTGCCGCCGCCGCCGAACGGACGGAACCAGCGGTTGGTGTGCGCGAGGTCGCCGATCGCATCCTGAGTCCGCCCGATCTCGTTTTGCGCGGCCTCCGCATCGCGTTGCTGTCCGAGCGGTACCGAATGCGTGAAGGTGTGATTGCCGATCCAGTGGCATTCATCATGGGCCCGGGCCGCAAGCCGGCGGCGTTTGGCATCGCCGAGCTTCTCGCCGATCACGAAGAAGGTCGTCCTGATACCGCGTTCGCGCAAGATATCGAGCACGCGCGGCGTCACACCGGGCTCGGGACCGTTGTCGAATGTCAGCGTCAGGTCGAACACGCGAACACTCCGTCAGGTAGCAGGCTGCAGGGCCGCGGGCACGGTTTCTTCCGCGCTTTGCCCTGCGCGGGTGCCGGTCTGCCAGATCGCGGCCTTGCGCTCGATCCATTTGATCGCGGCGTTGAAGGCGATCGCCATCGCCAGCACCAGCAGCACGCCGGCGAACACATGCGGGCTGTCGAGAATGGTGCGGTAGCGCGAAATCAGATAGCCGATACCGGCGGACGAAATCAGCATTTCCGACACGACTACGCCGACGATCACGAGCGCACCGCCGACGCGCAGTCCCGACAGCACGGTCGGGATTGCGGCCGGGATAATCACGCGAACCAGCCGCTGGCTCAGCGTCGCGCCCATGCTGCGGGCTGCCAGCAGCAACTGCGGATCGATGGTCTGGATGCCGGCGGCGGTGGCCAGCATTGTTGGCAGGAAGCCGTAGATCGAGGCGAATGCGATCTTGGATTCCGAGCCGATACCGAGCCAGACCGTGAAGACCGGATAGAGGATGACCAGCGGCACCGCATAGAGACTCGAGACCATCGGCATGATCAGGATGCGCGGCCGTGGCAGGCTGCCGACGACGGCGCCGAAGAGAATGCCGCCGCCGCAGGCGAACGCCATCGAGATCGCGACCTCGTAGAGCGTTACGGCAAGGGCATGGCCGTACTCGCCTGCCTCGTTCCAACCGGCCGCGAGCGTCGACGACAGCGACGGCAGGAACAGCTCGGGAATGAAGCCGGCGCGCGGCAGGATCTCCCACAGAGCGATGAGGCTGATCACGATCAATCTGCGAAGCGTTGCCGCACTCATGTCAGCCTCACGCCGATTTGCGAATATGCCGCCAGATGCGGTCGCGCAGGCTGCCGAACGTGTCGCCGCTCAACATCTCGTAGGTGCGCGGGCGGGGCAGCGGGACCTGCAGGTGGTCGACGATGCGGCCGGGCCGCGGCGACATCACGATCACTTCGTCGGCGAGATAGACGGCTTCGGTCAGGCTGTGGGTGACGAACACTACGGTTTTGCCGGTCGCGGCCCAGATGCGTAGCAATTCGTCGCCCATGGTCATGCGGGTCTGTTCGTCGAGCGCTGCAAACGGCTCGTCCATGAGCAGCACCGGTGGGTCCTGCACCAGGCCGCGCGCGATCGAGACGCGCTGCTTCATGCCGCCGGATAGTTCATGCGGATGCCGTTTGCCGAAGCCGTCGAGGCCGACCAGTTTCAGTGCATCCTGCGCCCTGGTGCGGCGATCGCTTTTCGCGATGCCGCGGAGCGCCAGTGGAAACTCGACGTTTTCTTCCGCCGTCAGCCAAGGAAAGAGACTCGCTTCCTGAAACACCACACCGACCCGGTTCGGATCGGGCTCAGGGATCGGCGCGCCGCTGATGGTGATGGTGCCCGAGGTCTGCTGACGCAGGCCGGCCATCATCATCAGAAGGGTGGACTTGCCGCAGCCGCTCGGGCCGACCAGCACGACGAAGCGGCCAGGTTTGACATCGAGCGACACGTCCTCCAGCGCGACGACGTCCTGCGTCGTGGTCTTGAAGACCTGCCCGACATTGCGGACCTCGATCGCGCCGGCCGGCTTCAGCGGGGTTATGTTCGCCAATGGCTGCATCGTGTTTCCACCCATCTGACCAGTTCGTTGAAGGCAATCGCGATGGCCGCGATCATCACCACGCCGGCCAACAATTGCTTCATCTGGAAGTTTTCGCCCCAGGTCGCGATCTGATGCCCGATGCCGTCACGCGAGGCGTACATTTCGGCGAGGATGACGCCGGTGAGATTGAAGATCATCGAGATCCGCAGCGCTTCCAGCAGAACGGGAAGCATGCTCGGCAGATAAACGCGGAACGCAGTCTGCATCGGCGTCGCGCCATAGGAGCGTGCGACGGTCAGATGCTCGACCTTGACCGACTCCACCGCCGTCGTAGTCGACATGATCACGATGAATATGGTCGAGAAGAAGCCGAAGCCGACCTTCTGGGCAAAGCCGACGCCGAACACCAGGATGAACATCGGCAGGAAGATCGATTTCGGAATGCTGAATGCGAAGAACAGCAGGGGCTTTGCCACCTCGGCAAAATAGCGGTTCTCCGCGATCAGGAAGCCGATCAGCGCGCCGACGGGAACGGCGAGCGCGAACGCGGTTACCACCTCGCTCGCGGTGACCGCCAGATCCTTGCGCACGCTCGCCCGCTGCAGGAGATCGCCGAGCGTTGCCAGCGTGTCGGAGGCGGAGGGGAGCAGGCGCGGGTTGACGATGCCGGTTCGCGACAGGATTTCCCATATCGCAAACAGCGCCACCACAATGGCGATCCGCGCCGCCTTTACGCCTAGCCCGCTTCGCATCGTGCCAACTCAGAACTTGGTCGGAACCGGCTTGAACTGCGTCGAGATGATCTCCGCCGCCGGCCCAAGGTCCTTCATGCCGCCAGCCTTGGCCATGTCGAGCGCGAGCTGGAGCTGCTCGGGAATTTTCGGCCCGTCCATGCTGCCGTCAGTTTCCAGCTTCATGATCGTGTTCTCATATTCCAGCGCCGCGATCTCGGCGGGAATTTCATAGAGCTCGGTGATCAGCTTGACGGAAGCCTCCTTGTTGGCGCGCATGAACATCAGCGCGCCATAGAGCGCATTCAGCGTCTTCTGCACCATCTGCGGCTTGTCCTGCACGTATTTGTCGAGCGCGATCCAGCCTGCGGCGAGGTTCGGCGGCACCTCCTTGGAGAAGTCGAGGATGGTGCGCGCTTCGCCCGATCTGGAGATCTGGAAGCTCAGCGGCGAGTAGACCACTGCCGCGTCGACGTTCCCAGCAAGTAGGTTCGGCACCAGCCCGCCGCCGCCGACGGGAACGCGGGTGAATTCGATCTTCTTGTCCTGCTGGGTCCACAGCGCCAACAGGTCGGAGCCGGAGCCCGCCGAGGTAATCGCAACCTTCTTGCCGGCCAAATCCTTGACGCCGAGTGTCGATTTCGAAAGCGTCATCAACTGCCAGCCGTAGTAGCCCGTGGCGGCACTGGCGAGCACTTTGGAGTTCACGCCCTTCTTGCGCCCGGCCGATACCAGCGAGGTGGCGTCGAGAATGACGTCGGCGGCACCCGCCGCCATCGCCTCGAACGTCTCGGCACCGCCGCGATAGATTGTCAGCTCGGCCGCGATGCCTTCCTTCTCGAACAGTTTTTGGCGCACCGCGGTTTCCGCGATCGTGGTCGGCCAATAGGTCTTGGTGGGAAGGCCGATGCGGACGGTCTCGGCGGCCTGGGCCATGGCCGGTGCGCTGAGCACCGTGGCTGCCGTGATCGTTGCCAGAATATGCCGTCGCGTGATTTTCATGTGACGTTTCCCTTTGCGTTTTTCTTGATTGATTTGGTCTTCGAGCGAACGATCAGCCGGCGTTGCCACCCCCGGAAGCTTTCGCTGTGGCGAGTTCGACGAGATGCATGGTCGTCATGAAATGCTTCGAAAGCGCCGCGACTGCGGCATCTGCATCGCGCTTGAGCACGGCATGCACGATTGCCGCGTGTTCGGCCTCGACGTTGCGGGATTTTTCGGTGTTGCGGCGGATCGCGAGCCTCCGGTAGCGCTCGCTCTGCTCGTGCAGCACATCGCGAAACCCGAGCAGCCATTGCGATCCGCAGGCGTTCACCAGTGTCCGATGGAAGACGCGGTGACGCACCACCCATTCCTCATAGTGATGGGTCGGATCGTCAGGATAGGTATGGGGAACGGCGCAGAGCGTTGCGAAAGACCGCTCCACCGATGACAGCCATTCCTGGTCGCCGCGTTCGATCGAGCGGCGCAGCGCCAGCCCTTCGATATCGACGCGGGTTTGCGTCACGTCCTTGAGGTCGGCTGATGATACCGGGCTGACGCGAAAGCCGCGCTGGTCGGAGGCCTGCACCAGCCCGTCGGCGACCAGCCGCGACAGCGCTTCGCGCACCGCGGCGAGACTGACTGAAAACTGCTTGGCGAGCCCGGCGATATGCAGCTTCTGGCCGGGCAATAGCCGGGTCGAGAGAATATCCGCGCGCAGCCGCTCCTGAACGGCAGACGTCAGGCTTCGAGGCCGTTCGCCGGCAGGGTTCTCACCAAAACTCAACCCGATACTGCTCATGGCGGCGCAGATTGGCGGGCGAACCTGAAGGCGTCAATCGAAAATCGATTTTCTTTCTAGCACATTGGCTTTGCTGCGATTTTTAAATCCGAGCGAGGCGCCGATCGCCATTTTCCGAAGACCGGGTTTAGAAATCATGGTGACAATCATCCGATGCCGACGTAGATAGTTCGCATGCGAAATAAAATCCCGAATTCGATACTCAGATGACCGCCTGCCGCGAGCATCGCCTGGTGTTCCTGCTCAACGTCGCGCAGCGCCGGCTGCAGCGCTGGATCGCGGCGCAAACCCAGCAGAGCGGCGTTACGGCTGCACAGTCGGGGTTGCTGTTCGTTCTGGGCCAGCGCGACGGCGTGCTGATGGGCGAGGCGGGCGCGGCGCTGGATCTCGGCCCACCGGGCATCAGCGGGCTGGTGGACCGGATGACGGCG
>NZ_LLXX01000171.1 GCF_001440405.1 Bradyrhizobium valentinum | reverse complement strand
CGCTTCGAACTGTGGGTCGGCGCCGCGGTGCTCGCCAACAATCTCATGAGGATTGCCGCAATGCTGATGGCAGGATCGTCGCGCAGGCGAAGAGCTGCTTGATAGACCCGTAGGCCTGCCCCGGTCACTCAAAGTGGCCACGGCTCAGCGCATCTCAAGCTGACAGCCGGCGCGCAATACCTGAAACCAACTCAAAAATCATCTGTCCCGAGCTTGCCGGTCCCGTTGCTCTCCGTCATTTTGTGCCCAATCCATCGGCATAACTTGGATCGGCGCCCCCAAATCCGGGCGTTTCGCGACAGAAACTAGCTAGTTTGCGCAGCTTTCAAGGATTGCCTTGATCGGCACAATCTTTTTTGGACCGGCAAAGTTATCGATCCGGTCAGCCCAATGCTGCATCAGCTTGGTGCGCGAGCCGATCAGGGCCAGCGGTCCGTGCCGTTTGTAGATCGCCTTTACCGAGTCACTTTCGAGATGCGCAAGTTGCAACTCGATGACGTCCCCATCCCACGCCTTGGCTTCCTTGATCTCCTCATGGTGACAAAGGGTCGAGAACGTAGTGCGGAAGCCATGGGCGCAATGTTCGGTCTTGGTGTCGATGCCGAGCGCACGCAGCCGACAACAGAGTGTTCTACCGGACAATGGTGTATCTTCGGCACAAGCGAACACGTAACGCCGATTACCGGTGATTTTCCGCACGCGTCGCAGGATAGCGAGGGCTTGTCGCGACAGTGGCACGACATGATCCCAGCCGGTCTTCATCTTAGCAGCAGGAATAGTCCACCGTTCGGTATCCCAGTCGACTTCTGACCATTCCATGTTGTTGATCATGCCGGGGCGCGGAATGGTCAGTGCATCGAGCCGAAGGGCATCACCGACCACGTCGCCAAATCTGGCCTTCGCCCATGTCGGCATGATCAGCCTGAACAGGCGAACCACATCCTGCGGATCGGTGACGCCGGGCCGCGGCGTCGAGACGTTGACAATAAGCTGCATCTTGCAGGCGCGGAACGGATTGTAGCCATCCCCTTCGAGGTCAGCGTAGTCGCAAACCTGCGAACCGATACTGTGAACTCGGTCACGGGTCTCCAGTCTGCCTTCAGCCTGCATCGCCCGAAAGAAAGCGAGAACGTCGGGGCGCTTGATGTCTTTCCGATAGAGCTTGCCAAAACGATCCTTCAGATAACCAGCCCATCGTTCGAGCAGCGCGATGGTTTCAGGACTGCGCACTGTGACACGTCTGCCGCGCTTGATCTTCTCGGTCTTCTTCTCTGCGAGCCATTCATCGATCCACACGCCGAAAGGGCGTTCGGCCGCCTGACGATGTCTTTCGAACTGCTTTTCGACGGAGGGATCGACTGGTGGGTCTTGGGCGAGCAGCGCCTTTGCGGCGTCGCGCTTCTGACGTGCCGTGGCGAGTGAGAAGGTGCCGTCGTTGCCATCGCCGTAAGGCCCGATGGAGTAGGTCTTCTGTCGGCCGTGAAAGCGATACGCCATCTGCCAGAGCTTGGAGGCGGCTTTGCCCGGCCTGTTCAGGTCCGGCTTGATGAAGAGGTAGAGCCCGCCGCCTGTCACGTCAGAAATCTTGGTGGCAGTCCAAGCGCCGTTCTCGAATTTCGGTTTGGCGGCGCGACAATCGACGTCGGTCCTGATCTGCTCGGGGTTCGCGTGCTCGCCAACCTGACTGCGTGCCATCTGCTTCGTTTCTCGGGTCTCGGAAGATCGGAAGATCGGAAGATCGGAATTGTGCGGCGACGTTTGTTCTTCCGATACCAACAAGAATACCAACAAAATCGGCGGCTGGACGCGAATAAGAACAAACAGTGCCGAACAGCAATGTACGCGAAAACCCCTATTCTTCAAGGGTTTCTGAGCATGTGCGAATGCCAGCGAACATCTTAGGACATCTCCGAACACTCTGCCTTCTTACGTCCGAGGTAATCGAAACGGGTCACGGGCTGGATCATCTTGGGGCACAGGAGATGACCCATGCTGATGCTTTCCCTCTTCCGCCTCGTCGCCACCGTGGTCCCCTGGGTGGTCAATCTGGCTACCTGGTTACTGGCGCGTTCGCTGAACATGCCGCAGCCGTTGGTGCACGACACCACCGTCTTCGTGTTCGTGCAGGTGCAGACGATCGAGAACAGGGTCGGCAAGGCGCTCTGCCCGACGCGGCTGGTGCGTCAGCTCCGGTCGCTGCTGCAACGCTGATCCACGTTCTTAGAAAACAACCCCATGCAAAGGAGAATCGTCATGATCCGTCCGTCCCCATTCCTGAGCCGCGCCCTGCTCGCCGACGCCATCTTCAGCGGTGTCGCTGCCGTCGCGTTGACGCTCGGCGCCGGCGCGCTCGCGCCCTTCCTCAATCTGCCGGAGGCGTTGTTGCGCGAAACCGGGCTATTCCTGATCGCCTATACCGCGCTGGTAGGTTGGCTCGCCTCGCGGTCAACCGTGGCAAAGGCGCTGGTGTTGCTCGTGATCGTGGGGAATGCCGCGTGGACGCTCGGCAGCATCGCGCTGCTGTTCTCAGGTGCGGTGAGCCCGAACCTGCTTGGTCAGGTCTTCATCGTCGCGCAGGCGATTGCGACCGGCGTGTTTGCTGAGCTGCAGTACGTCGGCCTGCGCAAGAGCAGTGAGACGGTGACGGCGTAAGCACCTCAGAGTCATTCCGGGGCGATGCGAAGCATCGAACCCGGAATCTCGAGATTCCGGGTCTGGTGCTAACGCACCATCCCGGAATGACGCAAGTAACCCTCAGCTCAATACCAACGCCGCGATCATTCCCGCGAAGGTCAATACAAGCCCGATGACGAGCATCGGCACCAGGCTGCTGCCGGAATACGGATCGGCCTGCTCCTTGTTGGTGACGATATGTGCACGATAGGCCATTACTTTGCTCCTGCCTGGTTGCGTCGAAATCGTTCCCCGTTCCCGAGCATGATGCCGTGGGTGCCGGCGATGCCGAGTTCGAGGCTGGCCGCAATCCGACGCGCCCGTTCCACAAAGTGCGCTTCGGCTTCGGGCGGGCAGATCTCGCGGGCGGTTTGTTCGAACAGTTCGAGCCAGCGATCGAAATGATCGGCGTCGACCGGCAGCGGCAGATGCTTGGCCATCGGGGTACCGTGGTAGCGCCCCGTCATCAGCGCGACCGACGACCAGAACGCGCACATCTGCGCCAGATGCGGCTCCCAATCCCTGATGCGGGCCTCGAAAATCGGCCCCAGCACCGCGTCGGCGCGCACCTTGGCGTAGAAGCCGCGCACCAGGCGCTCGATCATCGCCTCGTCAATGCCCGTCCGCTCCATGATTTCGGCCGTGAGCCGCTCGCGCCGCTCCGGCCCTGCCGCGATCGCTTCCATTTCCGCGCCTGCCCTTAAATAGGTATTTCAAATACCTATTTAGACGGCTATAGATGATTTGCAAGCAGATCTTTTGAAAGGCCTCCCATGCGCCTGACGTCGTTTACGGATTTTGCCTTGCGCGCCCTGATGCGGCTGGCGGGCGAGCCCGGTCGCTCCTTCGCGACCAACGAGATCGCGGCCGAGTTCGGTATTTCCCGCAACCATCTGGCCAAGGTGGTGCGCGACCTCGCCGATAGCGGCTTTATCTCGACGCAGCGCGGTGTCGGCGGCGGGTTCATGCTAGCCCGCCCTGCCCAGTCGATCACCATCGGCGAAGTGGTGCGCGCGCTGGAAGGGCCGCCGCTGGTCGAATGTTTTCGCGAGGATGGCGGTAATTGCGTGCTGAAACCGCGCTGCCGGCTGAAGGCGAAGCTCGCCGCCGCCCGCGAGGCCTTCATGCGCGAACTCGACGCCACGACGCTGGCGGAATGCGCCTATCCCGCGCCGGCCAGGCGGTATCAGGCGCACGCATGACGGCCGCAACGAAGCATCAGGTGCAACGCATGAAACCGATCGAGTTCGAAAATGGCGCCGTGCAGATCGACGCCTCCATCGTCGCCGAAGGCCTCGGGCTGGCGCCGTCCCTGCTGCGGGAAGAGATGCGCGCGGGCAGGATCACCAGCCTTGCCGAGCGTGGGATCGATGCCGACTCCGGCCGACATCGCCTGACCTTCTTCTCCGAACACCGGCTGTTTCGCGTCGTGGTCGACGAAACCGGCACGATCGTTCAACGCTCGCGCGTGGATTTCGGCAATGCTTTGCTGCCGAAATCGGTGCGCAAAAGCCGGCGCGTGACGCCCGGTGGGTGAGGCCTAAGCCTGAAGAGCCGGCGCGGGCGCGGAGACCGGCGCTTTCCGGCCGGCCGGTTTCCTGCCGGCAACCCTGGCGCGGCTGATGCCGTTCAGATGCTTGCCGTTCAGGGACTTGCCATTCGGGGACTTGCCGTTCAGCGCATGGCCATTGAGCTTCTTCGACTTCCGCTCAGCCTTCGCCTTCAATTTTTCCTTCAGCCTGGCTTCCGCCATTGCGAGCTTCTCCGCCTTCTTCAGCGCCTTGCGCTCGGCCTTGGCCTTCAGGCGGGCTTTCTCCGCCCGCGCCTCCGCGCGCTTTTTCTTGCGCTTTTTCTCGCAGGCGTCGCATTTGCAGCCGATCGGCTTCAGATAGGCTTTGAAATAATCGGTGCCGTAGTCGTAATTGATCTCCTCGCCCGGCTCGATGTCCTTGATGGCGCGGATGAACACCTTGCGCTTGCGCGGCTTGACGTCCGATTCCGCGTTGGGCCTGCAGGCGTGGTTGATGTAGCGAGCGATGTTCTTGCGCACCGAGCCGTCGATGGTCCAACGGTTATTCAGTTCGAACAGGTATTTGTTCTCGATCGCGTCCTCTTCCTTCTTTTTCGAATCAAGAAGCGGCCCGAAGTAGCGGATGATCTTGGTGCCCTTTTTGATCGGCTTGGTGGCGAAGAGGCCAAGCCCGGTGCGGGAGCGGCCAACGCGATAGGGTTTGTTCGAAGGAATGGAGGGCATGACGACTGAATGACTACAGGCTCGGAAAACGAGGAATGTTGAGCCGCCGTTCTAGGACGATTCCGCGGCAATGTCAGGTATTTCGCACCTTTGCCATGAACCTTCCCCAGATTGCGCACGTCTCATCCTGGAAGTTCCATGCGAGAAATGCAGATGAAACGCGTCCCCCGTCGGCTGCTCATCGTGCCGGCCGCCACGACGCTATTGGCGGCTGCATTTGGCCTGATTTTACCGGCCAACGCCCAAACATTCAGCAGCAGCTACACGTCATCAGCGCCGAAGGACTGCCGCACCATCGGCAAGCCCGAGGATTCCAACGGCAGCACGACGCAGGTGTGCCCCGGCAAATCGGGGCTGGTGGTGCTGATCAGCGTGGACGACCTGCGCGAAACCGTCTCGGTCGGGCCCAACCATGCGGCCGCCGCCAAAGAGCCGGCCGCGGAGACCTGGTTTGCCCCCTTCAATTCCACCGCCCACACCGTCGAATGGCGCGCGGTGGATGGCAGGCCGTTCGCGATCATTCAGCGCTGGCTGATTGCCGACAACAACGCCTTGGACAAGACCGGAAGCCCGACCACGAAACCAATGCTCGCGGTGACCCGGCTGCCGCCAGGGCCGGTCTGCCATGTCGCCTATATCGACGGCCAGGCCAACCGCAATCCCAACGAGCTCGCCCGCCAGGCCGCGGACGAATTCGCCCGCGATTTCAACTGCGGCAAGGACGAAGTGAAGGTGATCGGTGAAAAAGGCGCCGCCGTCAGCCTTGCAAAGCGCTGACCCATGGCCGGCGTGTTTTCGCCGCATTAACGTCAAAGCTACCGCCTTCAGTGCCTAATATTCTGATGTCACGGGTTTTAACAGCGGCCACACTGGAGCAACGATGCTAACGAGATTCATGGTTCTGCTGGTTGCCGGCTCCGCCCTCACCGGCTGCTGCGTCTCCGGCACCGGCTGCTCGACAACACCGACGGCAGGCGCGCCGATCGCCTGGGATGGGTTGGGTGAACCGCCGACGGCAGATGGCGAGCAAGCCGGGCCGTCCAAGCCGAAGCGTAGGACCGCGCGCAATAGCGAGATAATCCTGGGTCCGCTGAACGAAGCCGCACCGAGATCGGACGCCAAAGCGCGGTATGACGATTGGTCGCGGCAACCCAACGAAGACGCGGAAGCCGACGCAAGGCTCGCGCGGCAAACCAAGATTTGCAGGGGTTGCTGAGCGGGACACCAGCCGCAACTCGCCGCGCAGGTCTATCCCGACGCGAGCGAACTCGCCCCCAAACCGCTGTCCTATACCGCCGGCGGTCGGCTCACGGTCGAGCGCAACATCGCGTCCAGGAGCTGATCGACGCCGGTGCCTTCGGGCAGCCGGTGCAGGATGTCCTTTAGCCTTCCATCGAGCAGCAGCGTGGTGAAGCCGTGCACCAGCGACCAGGCCCGGGCAATCGCCGCGGCTTGGTCGAGCGACAGCGCCTCCAGCGTCTCACCGGTGAGCTTCTCGTTGCGGCTGAGGCTAACCGCGGTCGCCAATCCCTCAAACGAGGCAGTCGCCGCCTCGTGCAGCGAGGGCCGCGTCATGTCGAGCCGCTCGGTGCGGAACATCAGCCCGTACATGCCGGGACGCGCCTGCGCATAGGCGACATAGGCCTTGGCGCGGGCCATCGCCTTCATCAGCGGGAGCGTTTCAGTGTTGCCCGCCGCAATCATGGCGGCGTTGAACCTGCGGAATCCGATGGCGGCCAGTTCGCTCAGGAGCCCGGTGAGGTCGCCGAAATGATGGGTCGGCGCCGCATGTGACACGCCGGCCTCGCGCGCCACCGCCCGCAGCGTCAGGCCCGGCAGCCCGTCGCGCTCCAGCACCCGCTCGG
>NZ_LLXX01000170.1 GCF_001440405.1 Bradyrhizobium valentinum | reverse complement strand
GGAGCAATACATGCCCTGATCAATCATTCCCCTTGACAACCATATCCCCATACAAGTCCGGATGGAGCCAACGGGTCGCGCGATTGCGCGCCCGATGACAGGCTCCGCGCAATCCGGGAGCGGTGCCGCAGGCGGATCGGCCTGCCCCGGGCTACCGCGCCCGCCGCACCCGGACGTACAGTGCGCCTTCGCCGCCATGGCCGATATGGGCTTCCTCGAAGCCGACCACCAGCGAACGGAATTCCGGCAGGCCGAGCCATTGCGGCACCTGACGGCGCAACACGCCGCGCTCGGACTCAGCGCCCACCTTGCCCTTGCCGGTAATGATGAGCACGAAGGTCAGCCCATCATGATGGGCGCGCTGCAGGAAACCGAACAGCGCGCGATGCGCGCGCGTCTGCGTCATGCCGTGCAAATCTAGCCGGGCGTCGATCTCCTTGCGGCCACGCGACAGATGCGACCGCTCGCGGCGGCCGATCGGCGCCAGCGGCGGCGGCTCCGGTTTTGAGGGAGCAACGATTCGCGCCGGCGCATCGTGCCTCGGCGCAGCGGCCGGTTTCGACGCGACTTTGGGATCAGCGTCCGTCGAGGCGGCCGATGGCTTTGCGATGCGGTGCCGTTTGCGCAACGGCTTGATCTGCTTGGCGACGTTCTCCCACAGCGCGCGCTCCTCCTCGCTCAGGCCACGCTTGCGTCGCGGCGGCTCCGGCAGTTCGGGAATCAAGCTCGACGGCCGGCGTTTCATCGACGATGGCGATAACGGCGCAAATGACGCTGATGCGGCTTTACGGAAACCGCTTCAACCTTCGGCCGCGGCTCGGGAAGCGGCACCGGCTTGGCCACGGCTGCCTGGATGGCCGCGGCTTGCGAAGGCCCGGCCGCGGGCGTCGTCGCCGGTTTGATATTCGTCCCCGCAGTAACGTCGGACGGCTTTTCGATGCCCTTCTGCTCCCTGGACGGATCCTTCGACGGAGCAGTTTGCGGGAACAGTTTTGCGATCTTCTCCGACGGCCGCTCGTCAGGCACCGGCATCTTGCGGCCGCGCGCCGCCGGATCGAGGCTCTTCGGCACCAGGATGACAAAGCGGGCATTGTGGCGGAGGCGGCCGGACACCTTGCCGGCTTCAAGGCCGGCGCCGAAATAGAGATCGGCGCGCGCGGGTCCGACGATGGCGGAGCCGGTGTCCTGCGCGATCATCAGCCGCCGGAACGGCGTCTTCGATCGCTCAGATTCGATCGGCAGTTCGCCTTCGATGAAGAACGGCGTGCCATAGACGTGCAGCGATTTGTCGACCGCGATCGACCGGCCCGGCGTCAGCGGCACGCCCTGGGCACCAACCGCTTCGTCCTTGTCGGAAAGCTGCACTTCGCGGAAAAAGATATAGGACTTGTTCTGCCGCCGCAGTTCATCGGCCTCATTAGGATTCTGCTCCATCCATTCCCGGATCTTCTGCATCGACATCTGATCCTTGGGGATGATGTTGCGCTCGATCAAGATGCGGCCGACCGGCGTATAGGGATAGCCATTATGGGCGTCGTAATTGATGCGAACGGTCGAGCCGTCGTCGAGGCTGACCCGCGCCGAACCCTGGATCTGCGAAAACAGCAGGTCGGTCTGGTCCTTCAGCCAGCAGATTTCGAGCCCGCGGTCGGCAATCGCACCGTCCTCGATCTCGGCGCGATCGTAATAGGGCACCAGCTTACGGCGGCCGATCTTGCGGAATACCTGGCCCTTGTTGGGCAAGCCGGCCGAGCTCTGTGTGGTGCCGCGGACGAACAGATTGGACGGCCGGCGATAGACCGGCACCTTGTAGACCTCGTTCTCCGTGCGCGAGCCGTCGACGATCGGCTCGTAATAGCCGGTGACAAAACCCTCGCCTTCGCCAAGCCGCGAAATGCGCAAGGGGAGGAAATGCTCCTCGAAGAAAGCCCTGGCCTTCGCACCGTCGGCTAGCTCGAGCCCCCTGGCGATACGGCAGGGATCGCGCAGCGAGGTGCCGAGTGCCTTCGGATCGGCAGGCGGCTTTTGCTGCGCCGATATCGGCCTGCAGCTTACGCGAAATGCCTTGTAGGCGGCGAGATGATCGTCCTCGCTCCAGCCCGCGATCTCGGACCAGGCGGCCGGTGCATACTGGCCGCCGTTAATCTGAAACGGAAATTCAAGCTGTGGGTATGGCAGGTGACGGACGGACGGCGGATGCAAAGGCTTTTGCGAACGCACGTGACGCCCCGCAAGGGCATCCACCGGAGCTAGCGAACACGCCAAAGCGAACACGCCAAACGCGAGCCCGGCAAGGCGTCGCGCGTCAGGCCGCGCTTCCGGTGCCAACCAGCTTCCAGTTCGGATCGCGAGAGCTCGTGTCGCGGGCAAATGTCCAGACATCGGTGATATCGGCGACCTTATCGGGGTTGCCATCGACGATGGCGCCGGTCTTGTCGCGGGTGACCGAGATCATCTGCGACACGAAACGAACTGTCAGTTGCGCCGAGCGGTCGCGGGCTTCCGCGCCCACCAGCTCGGCCTTGTCGATCGAAACAAACCGCGTTTCGGTTTTTTGCTCGTGTTTCTCGCGATCCTTGATCACGGCCTCGAAGCTCTCATAGACCTCGCTCGACAAGAGATCCTTCAGCGCGCGGCGGTCGCCATTGGCAAACGCCAGCACGATCATCTCGTAGGCGCCGCGGGCGCCGGAGAGGAAGTGTCGCGGATCGAACGAGGAGTCCTGGGTGGCAATGGCATCAAGGCCTCCGGCGAGCGGCGTGCCCGGCTCGGCAATGCCCTTCCAGCGATCGGCCGGCGCTACATCGGCGTTCGGCGCCAGCGGAGCCTGATCGATCACGGTGCCCGGCATCGGAACGACGTTCTTGTTGTCCTGCGTCCGTTGCGCGACGGTGGGCGCAGCCCGATCATAGGGCCGTTCGCTTCCGGTGCGCTGTCCGAGGACGCTGCGCAGGCGCAGGAAGATAAAGACCGCCAGCGCCAGGAAGATGATGGTGTAAATATCCACGTCGTATTCGCTTTCTCGTTCTAGCGCCGGCAACGGGCCCGGCGGGCGAGCGTTCCCTGATGATAGGCTCTCTTACTCGTTTTCCCTGAGAACGGCAGAGATTACATCATCGTTGAGACTGCAGCATGTAGGCATGAAACTGCGCCCGGCCAATGGCGCGTTTTGGCGCGGGCCAATTGTAGCGCGTTTTGACCGTAAGGGGAAACCCGATCGTGTCCGGAAATCACGCATATTCAATTATTTAGGATACATATTAGGCGCCCGCCCGGACGATATTAGGCATATCCGCCACAATTCGCCGTCGAGCGGGTCGGCCTTCGGCCCATCGTCCTTGTGGAACGAGGCGGGGCTATGATAGCCACTCGCCCGGAAAAGGCTTTTCCGCCTATCGAATGAATTCAGACGAACCCGGGCTGCGCTCGCGAGCGCTTCAGGAGAGAGTTTCATGACCAACGGCAACGGCGCGCCTCCCGAACAGGCCCCTCCCCAGCTCAACGTGCTGGCCCAGTACACCAAGGATCTGTCGTTCGAGAATCCGAACGCCCCCTCCTCCCTGGCGCCACAACAGCAGCAGCCGGCGATCAACATCCAGATCAACGTTTCCGCCAATAATCTGTCGGAAAACGAGTTCGAAGTGACGCTCTCGATCGAGGGCAAGGCTGAAAATGCCGGCAAGGTGATGTTCAGCTTCGAACTCGCCTATGCCGGCGTGTTCCGCATCGTCAACGTGCCGAAGGAAAACCTGCACCCGTTGGTGATGATTGAGTGCCCGCGGCTGTTGTTCCCGTTCGCGCGCGAGATCATTGCGACGGCAGTGCGCGACGGCGGCTTCCCGCCCCTGATGCTCGATCCAGTCGATTTCGTCGGTCTCTACCGCCAGAACATGGAGCGGCAGGCTGCGGCACAGGCTGCTTCAGGCGCCAAGCCAAGCTAAAGCCGAATTCAAGCAGCCCAGCGGCCAAAAGCCGCTAGACCGCTGCCGGCAGAAAATCGTTCCAGATCGGCTTGTCGCCCAAAGTGGCGATGAAGGCGCGATGGGCCTCGCGGTCCACCTCGGTGATTCGTGGCGCCAGCGGCACCTCGCGCTGCCGGCGCGGCGTGTCACCAACCCCGCTGGTAATCGTGACCCGGGTTTCCGACGCCAGGATCAGTTGTGACTGCCGAGCCCCGATCAGGTCGATATAGACTTCGGCCAGCAGTTCGGCGTCGAGTAGCGCGCCGTGCTTGGTGCGGCGGGAATTGTCGATCGCATAGCGCGAGCAGAGATCGTCCAGCCGATTCGACACGCCGGGATGCTTGCGTCGCGCCAATAACAACGTATCCACCAGCCGTTCGCGCGAAATAGCCACCCGCTTAACGCGGTCCAGCTCGGCATTGATGAAGCTGATGTCGAACGAGGCGTTGTGGATCACCAGCGGCGCGTCGCCAATAAATTCCAGGAACTCCTCAACCACTTCGGTGAACAGCGGCTTGCTGGCGAGGAACTCCGTGGACAGGCCGTGCACGGCAAAGGCTTCCGCCGGCATGTCACGCTCGGGATTGATGTAGCGGTGAAACGTCTGCCCGGTCGGCATGCGGTTGAAGATTTCGATGCAGCCGATCTCGACCAGCCGGTCGCCGCGCAGCGGGTCGAGGCCTGTGGTTTCGGTATCGAGAACGATTTCGCGCATGGATTTCTGGGAACCGGAGCGTAAGGCGAATCAAGTCCGCCGCTGCGGCATCTTAACGACCTCGACCAGAATGTCTCGGATGGCTGTGCGCACCGGGTCCAATCCATGCGACGTATCCACCACGAAATCCGCGCGCTTGCGCTTTTCGGCATCGGGCAGTTGCCGCGCCAGAATGGCGTCGAGCGCCTCATTGGTCATAGTGCCGCGCGCGAGAATGCGCTCGCGCTGGGTCGCCGGATCGGTGCTGACCACGACGACGGCATCGACGCGTTTCTCGCCGCCGGTTTCGAACAACAACGGGATATCCATCACCACGACCGGCGCCCCGGATCTCTCGGCATCATCGAGGAATTTCTGGCGGGAGGCGCCGAGCATCGGGTGAACGATCTGCTCGAGCCGCTTGATGGCGGCGGGGTCGTGCACCACCTTGGCGGACAGCTTTGCGCGATCGACCTTGCCACCGACCGTCGTGCCGGGAAACGCCGCTTCGATCGCGGGCGCCGCCTCGTCTTCATAGATTTTATGAACTGCCGCATCGGCGTCGTAGACCGGAACGCCCGCCTCGCTGAACAATTTGGCGGTGGTGGATTTTCCCATCCCGATCGAGCCGGTCAGTCCGAGAATCCGCATCAGATCGCCGTTTCCATTCTAGACATTGAGCTGGCCCTCGCCGCGCAGGAACGCCAGCAACGGCAACAATGGCAGGCCGAGAATGGTGAAATGGTCGCCCTCGATACGCTCAAACAAATGTACTCCGAGCCCTTCGAGCTGATAGGCGCCGACGCTGGTCGTTACCGCCTGCCCGGCCTGATCCAGATAGGCTTCGATCTCGCTTTCGTCCAAACGCCGCATCGTCATTCCGGCAACGCTGACATCGGAAAACACTATCTTGCCGTCGCGGGCCGCCGCAACGGCCGAATGCAGCTCGTGCGTATGGCCGGCAAGCAGCCGTAGCTGCTCTGCGGCCTGAGCGCGGCCCGCCGGCTTGCTGAACAGCCGGTTTCCCAAAGCCAGCGTCTGGTCGGCGCCGACGACGTAACGGCCAGGATTTTTCGACGACACGAACAACGCCTTCTCGCGCGCGAGGAGGCCTGCGATTTCGCCGGGCGCGGAAAGGCCGGAGTTCTCTTGCACGGATCGTTCGTCGATATCCGCGGGAACCGTATTGAAGGCAATGCCGGCGTTGGCGAGCAGCATCTGCCGTGCGCGGCTCTGTGAGGCCAATATCAGCGGCTCTTTTCCACGCCAGATGGTCATGGCGAAAACATCATTCGGGAAGCCGCTGCCGCTGGCGGTCGCTGAACAGTTTCATGACGGCTGCCGCCGTTTCCTCGATCGAGCGACGCGTCACGTCGAGCTGCGCCCAACTGAATTTGGCGCTCAATTTGCGCGCATGGGCAACCTCGTCGGCGACCGCCTGGCGATCGATGTAATCGTCATTGCCGGAGTCGGCCCCCATGCTCAACAGCCGATTTTGCCGGACCTGGATCAACCGCTCCGGCGTCGCATGGAGGCTGACGACCAACGGCTTCTTCAACGTCTCGAGCTGGTGCGGCAGCGGAATGCCCGGCACCAGCGGCACGTTCGCGGTACGGATGCCGCGGTTGGCAAGATAGATCGAAGTCGGCGTCTTCGAGGTGCGGGATACGCCGACCAAAACGACGTCCGCTTCTTCCAGGCCTTCGACGTGCTGCCCGTCGTCGTGCATCATGGTGTAGTTCAGAGCATCGATGCGCTTGAAATATTCTGCGTTCAGAACGTGCTGGGCGCCCACCCTGCCCGTCGTTGCCGCGCCAAGATAGGCTTCGAACAATTGCATCACCGGCCCGATAATGGAGAGGCTCGGGATATTGATGTCCTTGCACTTGGCTTCCAGCCGGCCGACCAGATCCTTTTCCAGGAGCGTAAAGAGCACGATGCCCGGCGCCTCCTCGATCTCGTCGAGCACGCGGTCGAGCTGCTTCTGGCTGCGCACCAGTGGATAGACATGCTCGACCGCCGTCACGTTGGCGTATTGCGCAGCCACCGCGCGCGCCACCGTGATCAAGGTCTCGCCGGTCGAATCCGAGACCAGATGAAGATGAAAATAATTGCCTATCGTGGGCACCAAAACCCCTGTGTATCCTGTGAATCCCTGTGGAGCTTAACCGAGATATCCGGTGCTGGATCGCCGCCTCAGGGATAACCCTTGTCTTTCTTCACAGGGCCTCACGAGAGGACAACTCCACGCGCTCGCGACAATGATAGTGAGAAGATGTGGATTTGTCTCTTGATAAGCTGGCCACAAACCGGCGCAAGCAATTGATGCAAGTGGCGTTATCCTGATGGTCCAGGATTCGGCCGAAACTGGTGATGGATGTGAACAAGCCTTTCAAAAAGGCGGGACCGTTTTGTGTGAGTCATAATCACGGTCACTTAGACTCAAACCTAAGATTCTAAAATTATTAGTTTAGAGAAGCGGAGCTTTGAGGATATGTCTCGCTCCCGCCACTGGCGGAGCTTTCTTCGCAACGTCGGAATGATCCGAACGTTCCAGGACTGGCAAGGTCGAGGCGACTGCAATGTATGAGTGGATCAAGGCGCTGCATGTGATTGCCGTCATCTCGTGGATGGCCGGCATGCTCTATCTGCCGCGGCTGTTCGTCTATCACTGCGAGACCGAGGTCGGATCGAAGCAGTCCGAGACCTTCAAGGTGATGGAATGGCGATTGCTGAAGATGATCATCAACCCTGCGATGATTATTACCTGGCTGGCTGGGCTTTATCTGGCCTGGAGCGGGCATTGGTACACGTCCGGCTGGTTTCACGCCAAGCTGACGCTGGTGCTGGTCCTGTCGGGTGTCCACGGCTTTTTTTCCCGCTGGGTCAAGGATTTTGCGGCCGACCGGAATACCAAAAGCCAAAAATTCTATCGTGTTATCAACGAGGTACCGACCGTCCTGATGATATTCATCGTCATCCTGGTGATCGTCAAGCCGTTCTAGCCGCAGCTTTCGTCGATCCGGCGGTTTCTCACCTGCTTGCGAAGCGGCAACTGATTTTCTATATTAGCGAAATCCCACCCCACGCAGGCGGATGTGGCTGCGTTCCGGTTTCTTCATTGGAGACCGGCCGCCGCATCAGGTTTGAAGCCTCACCGGCGCTTTCCTTGCTTAGACCTGCGGACCTTCCATTTTTCGTGTCCGCTTTTTTCTAAAGCCACCTCGCATCCCTTCAAAGACACTCCACAGGACCACCCCAATGCGGGAAATGAAACTCCAAGACCTCAAATCGAAAACGCCGGCCGAGCTTGTCTCGTTCGCCGAAGAGAGCGGGGTCGAAAATGCCAGCACCATGCGCAAGCAGGAGCTGATGTTCGCTATTCTCAAGCAACTCGCGATCCAGGAAATCGACATTATCGGTGAAGGCGTCGTCGAGGTTCTCTCCGACGGCTTCGGCTTTCTGCGCTCGCCCGATGCCAACTACCTGCCTGGCCCCGACGACATCTACGTCTCGCCGTCGCAGATCCGTCGCTTCGGCCTGCGCACCGGCGACACCATCGAAGGCCACATCCGCAGCCCGAAGGAAGGCGAACGCTATTTCGCGCTGCTCAAGGTCAACACGCTCAATTTCGAAGATCCGGAAAAGTCCAAGCACAAAGTCAATTTCGACAATTTGACTCCGCTGTTTCCGGACCAACGCTTCAGGCTCGAGCTCGAAGACCCCACGCGAAAAGACCTTTCTGCAAGGGTGATCGACATTGTAGCGCCAATCGGCAAAGGCCAGCGCGCCCTGATCGTGGCGCCGCCGCGCACCGGCAAGACGGTGCTGATGCAGAACATCGCGCACTCCATCACCGCCAATCATCCCGAATGCTATTTGATCGTGCTTCTGATCGACGAACGTCCGGAAGAAGTCACGGACATGCAGCGCTCGGTGAAGGGCGAGGTGGTGTCGTCGACCTTCGATGAACCGGCGGTGCGTCACGTCCAGGTCGCCGAGATGGTGATCGAAAAAGCCAAGCGCCTCGTTGAACACGGCCGCGATGTCGTAATCCTGCTCGACTCGATCACGCGCCTCGGCCGCGCCTACAACACCGTGGTGCCGTCATCCGGCAAGGTGTTGACCGGCGGTGTCGACGCCAACGCGCTGCAGCGGCCGAAGCGATTCTTTGGCGCTGCGCGAAATATCGAGGAGGGCGGTTCGCTCACGATCATCGCGACTGCGCTGGTCGATACCGGCAGCCGAATGGACGAAGTGATCTTCGAGGAGTTCAAGGGCACCGGTAACTCCGAACTGATCCTCGATCGCAAGGTCTCGGACAAGCGGACCTTCCCGGCGATCGACATCTCGCGCTCCGGCACCCGCAAGGAAGAGCTGATCACCGATCCGCAGCTCCTGAAGAAGATGTATGTGCTGCGCCGGATTCTCAATCCGATGGGCACGATGGACGCGATCGACTTCCTGCTCGACAAGCTCCGCAATACCAAGAACAACTCGGAGTTCTTCGATTCCATGAATACCTAAGCCGTCAGGCCGTGGCTTTGGGGAGGGCGTCTCGTACCACGAGGCGCCTTTTTCATGCGGTCGTCGCTGCGATGCGAATGCAGCATCGGAAAATCGGGCTTAGCGATCGCTTAACCATTTAAGCTATTGAATTTTATATGACTTATTTGGATCTGCAGGTCAGGGGAGAGCTCCTTTCCGGGTTTTGCAGCATTTTTGCCGTGCCCGTCCGCGGTAGACCAGCAGCATGGCTTGCAAATTCAGGTCCCGAATCGAATGGCGTTGCCTTTTCAAAACCTCCCGCACAAATAGGCCATGCATCCGCGGGACCAGACCATTTTTGCACTGTCGTCGGGCCGGCCACCGAGCGCGATTGCCTTGGTGCGCGTCTCGGGTTCGCGGGCCGGCAGGGTCATGGCCGGGCTTGCGGGCAAATTGCCATCGCCGCGAATGGCCACCCGCGCGCTGCTTAGGGATATCGGCCAGCGGCCGATCGATGATGCCGTGGTGTTGTGGTTCCCGGGCCCGGCCAGCGCGACCGGGGAAGACGTTGCGGAATTTCACGTCCATGGCGGGCGTGCGGTGCTGGCCGCGTTGTTCGCGGCGCTGTCTGGATTCGAAGACGTTCGTCCGGCCGAGCCCGGCGAATTTACCCGGCGCGCTTTCGAGAATGGCAAGCTCGATCTGACCGAAGCCGAAGGACTCGACGATCTCATCCACGCCGACACTGATCGGCAGCGGCGCCAGGCGCTGCGCCAATTGAAGGGGCTGCTGGGCGACAGAGCGCGCGACTGGCGCGCGCGGATCATCGAAGCGTCTGCCTTGATCGAAGCCGGGATCGATTTTTCTGATGAGGGCGACGTGCCGGCGGAGCTGATCGCACCGGCGTTGGCGAAGGTCAGAGCGCTGCTGGCTGAGATCGAGGAGGTCCTTGCAGGGCAGGGGCGGAGCGAGCGCCTGCGCGATGGGCTCGTTGTCGCGATCGCCGGCCCACCGAATGTCGGCAAGTCGACGCTGATGAATCAGCTCGCACGTCGTGAGGTCGCAATCGTGTCGCCGCATGCCGGCACCACGCGCGACGTCATCGAGGTGCAGCTCGACCTCGACGGCTATCCGGTGACGGTGATCGACACCGCGGGTATTCGGGCGACTGACGACCCGGTCGAGCAGGAGGGTGTTCGCCGCGCCCGCGCCCGGGCGGCGGATGCGGACCTCGTGCTGTGGCTTTCCGACTCGCCGCGGGAAGCGATCGATCACGATGGAGTCGCACCAATCTGGAAGGTGCGAAACAAGATCGATCTCCAGGAGGCGGGTCGGCCATTGGCCGAGGCCGAGCCGCCGGGGCCGGGAAGCTTCGAGATTTCGGCGAGCCGCGGCGACGGCGTGCCGGAGCTAATCGCTGCATTGGTCGGTTTCGCCCAGGGCTACTTTGGTGGCACCGACGGCGGACTGATCAGCCGAACCCGGCAAAGGAAACTCTTGCAAGAGACGGCGACCTCGCTTCGACGCAGTGTCGCAGTGGTTGGGCAGGGCGAGGAGCTGGCGGCTGAAGAACTTCGATTGGCGGCACACTCCCTGGGGAGGCTGCTCGGGCGTGTGGACGTCGAGGACATTCTCGACGCCATCTTCCGCGAGTTCTGTGTAGGTAAGTAGGACTTCCTTAACTATGCGGCCTGTTTCACGTGAAACATTGGCCGGTTCCGGGAGTCCTTGTTTCACGTGAAACAACCTCGGCAATTTCTCCTTCCGCGTTTTCCAACTCCAGGATAAAAGTCGCGCCATGATTTCCTTGGCGGACTCTTTTGATGTCATCGTCATTGGTGGCGGCCATGCCGGCTGTGAGGCCGCGAGCGCGGCTGCGCGCATGGGCGCCAAGACGGCGTTGGTGACCCACTCTTTTGCGACCGTGGGAGCGATGTCCTGCAATCCCGCCATCGGTGGTCTCGGCAAGGGCCATCTGGTCCGCGAGGTCGACGCCCTGGATGGCCTTATGGGCCGAGTGACCGATGCCGGAGGGATCCAGTTTCGGATGCTGAACCGTCGCAAGGGTCCGGCAGTCCGGGGGCCGCGGGCCCAGGCGGATCGCAAGCTTTATGCCGCGGCCATGCAGGGCGCGATCCGGGAGACTTCCAATCTCAGCGTGATCGAAGGCGAGGCGGATGAGCTGATAGTCTCGAACGGCCGGGTGACCGGCATTCGGCTAGGCGAGGGGCGTGAACTCTCCGCCGGGGCGGTGGTCATCACCACCGGGACCTTCCTGCGTGGTCTAATCCATCTCGGCGAGAAGAACTGGCCAGCCGGACGAGTCGGGGAAGCGCCGGCGATGGGGCTTTCGGTCTCGTTCGAGAGGGCTGGCTTTACGCTTGGACGACTGAAGACCGGCACGCCGCCGCGGTTGGATGGTTCGACCATCGACTGGTCTGCCGTCGAGATGCAGCCCGGCGATGACCCGCCGGAGCCGTTCTCGGTAATGACCGACCGGATCACGACGCCTCAAATCCAGTGCGGGATCACCCGGACAACGCCTGCGACCCATGAGGTGATCCGGGCCAACGTGCACCGCTCCCCAATGTATTCCGGCCAGATCAGAAGTAGCGGCCCGCGCTATTGTCCCTCGATCGAGGATAAGATCGTCCGGTTCGGCGATCGCGACGGCCATCAGATCTTCCTGGAGCCGGAAGGGCTCGACGACTCCACGGTCTATCCCAACGGCATCTCGACCTCGCTCCCGGAAGAAGTTCAGCTCGCGATCCTGGCGAGCATTCCCGGACTTGAGCGGGTGAAGATGGTCCGGCCGGGCTACGCCATTGAATACGACCATGTCGATCCCCGTGAACTTGAGCCGACGCTGCAGACCAAGCGCCTGCCGGGTCTTTTCCTGGCCGGACAGATCAACGGCACGACGGGATATGAAGAGGCTGCGGCTCAGGGAATTGTCGCAGGCCTCAACGCGGCCCTGGCGGCGGGCGGCGCCGATCCTATCGTGTTCGATCGGGCGGATGGCTATCTCGGTGTGATGATCGATGACCTCGTGACCCGGGGGATCACCGAGCCGTATCGGATGTTCACCTCACGGGCTGAGTATCGTCTGACCTTGCGGGCCGACAATGCCGACCAGCGCCTGACCGACAAGGGCATCGCTCTGGGCTGTATCGGACAGACGCGCTCGCAGCGGCATCGCGACAGGATGGCCGCCTTGGCTGCGGCCAAGTCATTGGCCAGGTCGCTGACGATCACTCCCAATGAAGCCGCCAAGCACGGGCTTGCGCTCAACAGGGATGGCCATCGCCGATCGGCGTTTGAGCTGCTGGCCTACCCGGAGATTGAATGGGTCGCGCTGCGCGGCATCTGGCCGGAGCTCTCGGCCATTGACCCGAGGATTGCTGTGCACCTTGAGATCGACGCAAAATACGATGTCTATCTCAAGCGCCAGATTGCCGACGTCGATGCCTTCAGGCGAGACGAGGGTTTGATCCTGACCGATATCGATTACGCCGATGTGCCCGGGCTCTCTAACGAGGCGCGCTCCAAGCTTGAGGCGGCGCGGCCGCGGACGGTTGGGCAGGCGGGCCGGCTCGATGGTTTGACGCCGGCGGCGCTGGGTATCTTGGCGGCGTATCTGCGTCGAGAGGCGCGGCGCAAAAATTCGCAGGCGACGGCGTAAACAATCTGTTTCACGTGAAACGGGGCAGGGCGAATCAAGGCGATCGTCATTGCGAGGAGCGCAAGCGACGAAGCAATACATCCTCCCCCTTTTTGCCGCGAGGGGATTGCTTCGCGGAGCCTGTCATCCGGCGGCGCTTCGCGCCGACCGGGTGGCTCGCAATGACGGCTGATGGCAGGCAGCATTCCAGATATGGGCAAAGTCCAATCCGTAGCTCTTCCCTCTGCAAACGACAAAGCAGCGGCGTTGGCTCTCACCCCCGTTTCACGTGAAACAGAGGCGCGGCTCGATCGCTACGTTAGTCTCCTCGTGGAGTGGCAGGCCAAAACCAATCTCGTCGCGCCATCGACGCTTTCGCATCTCTGGACCCGACACGTTGCCGATTCGCTTCAGCTCCTAGATCTTGCCTCCTCCGCGAAGATTTGGGTTGATCTTGGCAGCGGCGGAGGCTTCCCGGGCGTGGTGCTCGCCTGTGCGTTGGCCGAGACGCCGGGCGCCAACGTCCATTTGGTCGAGCGCAATGCCAAGAAAGCAGCCTTCCTGCGCGAGGCAGTCCGCATAACTTCTGCGACCGCGACCGTGCATTTGGCGGGGATAGGGGATATTGTGGATAGAATCGGCAGCCGCGTCGATTGCATCACTGCGCGGGCGCTGGCTCCGTTACATCAGCTTGTCGGTTTCGCGGAACCGTTTGTAAGGAGTGGTGCTAAGGCGCTGTTTCTTAAGGGCCAAGATGTAGAGGCTGAATTGACTGAAGCCACTAAATATTGGAATATTGAACCGCGACTCCATTCCAGCCGCACGGGCGGGCACGGCTGGATCGTCGAACTCGATCGGATCGAGCGGCGCAACCCCTCCGCGATCACACATGGCGATCGGGCATGAGCGAATTAGATCAATTATATCAAGAAGATAGGGATCCTACTCCACCGCCGCATCCACGCATCCTGTCGCTCGCGAACCAGAAGGGCGGCGTCGGCAAGACCACCACAGCGATCAATCTGGGCACCGCACTCGCCGCGATTGGCGAGCGAGTCCTGATCGTCGATCTCGATCCGCAGGGCAATGCCTCTACGGGTCTCGGCATCGATCGCCGTAACCGCAACTGCTCGACCTACGACGTGCTGATCGGCGAAGCGCCGTTGCGTGACGCAGTGGTTGCCACCGCGGTGCCGCGGCTGCACATCGCCTCCTCGACCATGGATCTGTCGGGCCTCGAGCTCGAACTCGGCACGACGCCCGGCCGCGCATTCCGCCTGCGCGATGCGATCGCCGCGCTGAACAAGAACGCTGCGCCGGACACCGATTACACCTATGTGCTGATCGATTGCCCGCCGTCGCTGAATCTTCTCACGGTCAACGCGATGGCGGCATCCGACGCGATCCTGGTGCCGCTGCAATGCGAGTTCTTCGCGCTCGAAGGTCTGTCGCAATTGCTGCAGACGGTGGAGCAGGTGCGCTCGACGCTCAATCCGAACCTGTCGATCCACGGCATCGTGCTGACGATGTTCGACTCGCGCAACAACCTGTCGAACCAGGTCGTCGCCGACGTACGGCAGTTCATGGGCGGCAAGGTCTACGACACCATGATCCCCCGCAACGTGCGCATCTCCGAGGCGCCGTCCTACGGCAAGCCGGTGCTGGTCTACGATCTCAAATGCGTCGGCAGCGAAGCGTATCTGAAGCTGGCGACGGAAGTGATCCAGCGCGAGCGCGAGCTGAGAACGCATTGAACGAAATGTAGGATGGGTTGAGCGCAGCGATACCCATCACGATGCGCGACGAAGATGATGGGTTTCGCTTCGCTCTACCCATCCTACGGCAAAGACAAAAGTTTCAATTCCGGAGTACTGAAGTGAATCCTAGGGAGTTGGCGGCGATGGCCGACGAAACGCGTTCGCGACTGGGTCGTGGTCTCGCAAGTCTGATCGGGGATGTCGGCGGCGAGGCCGCGCATGTCGAACGGCCGCGCAACCAGCGCAAGGTGCCGATCGAATTCCTCAAGCCCAATCCACGAAATCCGCGCCGGACCTTTTCCGATACCGAACTCGGCGAGCTCGCCTCCTCGGTCAAGCAGCACGGCGTGATCCAGCCGATCGTGGTGCGTCCGGTGAAGGGCGCGCAGGATCGCTACGAGATCATCGCCGGCGAACGGCGCTGGCGCGCCGCGCAACTCGCCAGCCTGCACGAAGTCCCGATCGTTCCGATCGACGTCAGCGACAGCGACGCGCTCGAGATCATGATCATCGAGAACGTGCAGCGCGAAGACCTCAATGCGATGGAAGAGGCGCAGGGCTATCACGCGCTGGCCGACGAATTCAAACGCAGCCAGGAAGACATCGCCAGGGAAGTCGGCAAGAGCCGCAGCCATGTCGCCAACATGATGCGGCTGACGAAGCTGCCGGCGGAGGTGCAGGCCTTTATCTCCAATGGCCAATTGTCGGCGGGACACGCCCGCGCCCTGATCGGCGTGCCCGATCCGCTGGCCGCGGCGAAACGCATTGTCGAGGAGGGGTTGAACGTACGCCAGACCGAGGCGCTGGCGCATGAGGAGGGTGTCCCGGAACGCAAGCCGCAAAAGGCGAGGGGCGGTGGCGGCGGGAAGGTTAAGGATCCCGACACGATCGCGCTGGAAAAGCGCGTCAGCGATGCACTCGGTCTTACCGTGACCGTCAACCACCGCGACCCCGGCGGCTCCGTCCAGATCAGCTATCGCAACCTCGAACAGCTCGACGAGGTGATGCGGCGGTTGACGAAGGGGGGCTAAGCCGGCCCCATCCTGCTTTGCATGGGGTTGTTTTCGCGATTTTGTTGCCGGCGCGCGCCGCAAGAGCGGAGCGAGGGAGAAGAGCTACCCCCGCCGCTTCGCGTTTACCGCGATCGAGAGCAGTGTGCGTAGTCCGATGGCGGACGCCAGCGAGGCCTGTTTGCGCATGTCGAGGGCGGCCGTTCCGAGCTGGTCGATGATGGCGGCCAGTCGTGCCGTGTTGAAATTGCGCAGCGCGATTTCGACGGCGCCCTTGCGCGAGAAATGCAGGCGCGGATAGCCGCTTTCGAGCAGGGTCGAGACCGGCGTGCCTTCAGCCACCGCAAGCGCCGATTTGTGCAGCCATGCCGCCTGGCGCTGCGCGGCGGAGATGATCACGCCTGGATAGGTACCGGCGACCATGGCCTTCGCAAATTCGCTTTCGACCAGATCCGGCTTGCCCGCAAAGGCACCGTCCACGATCGGGTCGAGCTTCAGTTCGGACGCGTCAGACACGACGGTCATGACATCATCGAGCGCGATCTCGCCCTTGCCGTGGGCGTAGAGTGCCAGCTTGCGAAGCTCGTTGCGCGAAGCCTGGCGGTCGCCGCCGAGCAACGACATCAGCACCGCGCGGGCATCCGAGGCGATGCGCAAATTGGAAGTCCGCAATTCCTCGTCGATCAATCTGGCGAGGTCACGCTCGGTGTCGGGATAGCAGGCGATGGCGACCGCGGTCTTGGCGCGCTCGCAGGCCTTGCGCAGCGGCGATTCCGGCCGCAACTCGCCGGCCTCGATCACAATGCGGCAATCCTTCACCGGCGTATCGGCCAGCGTATCGATACCGCCAGCGAAATTGCGCGAGCCGGCGCGCACGCGAATGGCGCGGCGGCCGCCGAACATCGGTATCGTCATGGCCTCATCGACCAGCCGCGACGGTTCGGCCGACAGCTCGTCGCCGTCCAATCGCACCAGCGAGAAGGGATCGTTGGGATCGTCGACGGCGGACGCCATTAGCGCATCGGCACGCTCGCGGACCAGGCCGGCATCCGGACCGTAAAGCAGGATGATCGGGCGGCCGGGGTCGGGCCGGGCAAGAAAAGCGTCGATGTCTTTTCCGCGGAGCGCGACCAACGGGATCAGGTGCCGGCGTAGAAGTAGGAAGCCAGCCGGGTCTGGATGTTTTCCGCAATCTCCTGCGCGGCGCGATCTTCGGCGTCGCGGAAGGCCCGGGCGCGAGCGAAGCGCTGCAACTGGCCGGGGATGTCATAGGACACGCGGGAGAAAGTCGTGCCCGTCATGACCGACTTGTTGGTGGCGAGATCGATCAGATTGTACTGCGCGTCGATGCCGTAGTTCTCGCTGGAGGGCAGCGCGGTGGTGGGATCGATCATCAGCGAGCTGCGGGTGGTGTTGAAGCGCAGCACCAGCCGATGGGTCGGCGGCATGCCGGTGGCATTGCCGTAAAGCTTGAACGCCAGCGCGTTGCGGATCTCCACCTGGATCCTTGCTTCGCGGGAAGCATTTGGCTTATCGACCGGCGGAATTTCAACGCCCATCAGCTTTTCGCGCAGGCCAGGCTTGCCGTCGTTACGTTCGGCGTACATTGGCTGGAAACAGCCGGCCGTGAGCGCCGCCAGAGCGGCGACGGCGATGAGCCGGACAGCGATCCGGGTCCTAGCCAACGACATTCACGATCCTCATGGGAACAACGATTACCTTGCGGACGGCCTTGCCGCCGAGAGCGACCTTTACCGCATCGAGCGCCAAAACGGCAGCCTCAATTTCCGGATTTTGGGCGACCCGTGGCACGGTAACATCACCCCGCTTCTTGCCGTTGACCTGGACCACCAGCGTGACGGTGTCTTCAACCAGCAAATCGCGTTCGATTTGGGGCCAGTTGGCCTCCGAAATCAGCCCGGACTGCCCCAGAACCTGCCAGCACTCCTCGGCCAGGTGCGGCATCATCGGAGCGAATAACTGAACCAGGATGACCGAGGCCTCCCGGACCGCCCAGGCAACGTCCGGCGCCGGCTTGCCCCCGCGGCCCAGCACCTCGGCCAGTGCGTTGGTGAATTCTCTGATATGGGCGAGGCAGACGTTGAAATGCAGCCGCTCGATCCCGGACGACACCTTGTCCAGCGCGCCATGGGCCGCTTTTCGCAAGGCAAGCGCATCCGCGCCGAACGAGGCCGGCCGGGCCGGGGGCGCCGATTTCGCGATCTCCGCGGATTCGTTTACCAGCCGCCACAGCCGCTGCACGAAGCGCGAGGCGCCCTGCACGCGCTCGTCGCTCCAGATCACGTCGCGGTCGGGCGGCGAATCCGACAGCATGAACCAGCGCGCGACGTCGGCGCCATAGGTCGCGATAATGTCGTCAGGGTCGACGGTGTTCTTCTTCGACTTCGACATCTTCTCGATCGGCCCGATCGAGACTTCTTCGCCGCCATAGATCATGGTGGCGCGGCGTTCTCCGCCGATCGCTTCGACCTTCACCTCGGCCGGCGTGACATAGGTGCCGTCGGCCCTCTGATAGGTCTCGTGCACCACCATGCCTTGCGTGAACATGCCGGCGAACGGCTCGTCCATGCCGATATGACCGGTGGCCTTCATCGCGCGGGTGAAGAAGCGGCTATAGAGCAAATGCAGGATCGCGTGCTCGACGCCGCCGATATACTGATCGACCGGCATCATGCGGTTGGCCACATCAGGCGTGGTCGGCGCTTTCTCGTTCCAGGGATCGGTGAAGCGCGCAAAGTACCAGGACGAATCCACGAAAGTGTCCATGGTGTCGGTTTCGCGCTGGGCCTTAGCCCCGCATTTTGGGCAGGTGACGTGCTTCCAGGTCGGGTGATGGTCGAGCGCGTTGCCGGGCTTGTCGAAGGTGGCATCCTCCGGCAGCGTCACCGGCAGATCGGAGTCGGGCACCGGCACCACGTCGCATTTCGGGCAGTGGATCACCGGGATCGGGCAGCCCCAATAGCGCTGACGCGAAATGCCCCAATCGCGCAGGCGGAAGTTTACTTGGCGCTCGCCGACCGGCGCGTTGCCACGCATTTCCTTTTCCAGGCGCTTCGCAATCTCCTCCTTGGCCTGCTCGATGGTCAAGCCATCCAGGAAGCGGGAATTGATCATGCGGCCGTCGCCATCATAGGCGGTGTCCGTGATGACAAACGCCTTCGGGTCCTGGCCCTCGGGGCAGACCACCGGCGTATTGCCGAGATTGTACTTGTTGACGAAGTCGAGGTCGCGCTGGTCGTGCGCCGGGCAGCCGAAGATGGCGCCGGTGCCGTATTCCATCAGCACGAAGTTCGCGACGTACACCGGCAACTTCCAGTTCGGATCGAACGGGTGAACGGCCTTGATGCCGGTATCAAAGCCCTGCTTCTCGGCGGTGTCGATGATCTCCTGTGCGGTGCCGATCTTTTTCACGTCCGCGATGAACTCGGCGAGTTTTGGATTCTTCGCAGCCGCGGCCTGAGCCAACGGATGATCCGCCGAGATCGCCATGAACTTGGCGCCGAACAGCGTGTCGGGCCGCGTGGTGAAAATCTTCAATTCAGATTCGCCCGCCGGCGTCGTGGCCGGGTCCAGCGCAAAGCGGATCAGCAAGCCTTCGGAGCGGCCGATCCAATTGCGCTGCATCAGCCGGACCTTGTCGGGCCAGCGGTCCAGGCTATCAAGCGCGTCCAGCAGCTCCTGCGAGTACTTCGTGATCTTGAAGACCCACTGGTTCATCTCGCGCTGCTCGACGACGGCGCCGGAGCGCCAGCCGCGGCCGTCGATCACCTGCTCGTTGGCGAGCACGGTCATGTCGACCGGATCCCAGTTGATCTTGCGCTTCTCGCGCTCAGCCAGGCCCGCGCGCAGGAAGTCCAGGAACATCTTCTGCTGATGCTTGTAGTAGCTGGGATCGCAGGTCGCGAATTCCCTGTTCCAGTCGAGCGACAGCCCGATCGACCGCAACTGCTTCTTCATCGCGGCGATGTTGTCGTAGGTCCAGGCCTTGGGCGCGACCTTGCGCTCGATCGCGGCGTTCTCGGCCGGCAGCCCGAAAGCGTCCCAGCCCATCGGGTGCAGGACGTTGAACCCCTTGGCGCGCATGAACCGCGCCAGCACATCGCCAAGCGTATAATTGCGGACATGCCCGATATGGATGCGCCCGGACGGGTAGGGGAACATCTCGAGCACGTAATATTTCGGCCGCGGATCGTCGTTTTTGGAGGCGAAGATCGCCTTTTCGTCCCACTGGCGTTGCCAGCGCGGCTCGGAATCACGGGCGTTGTAACGTTCGGAGGTCATGGAATCTTAAGGGCTTTTTGTGGATTCGGGTCCGGTCCAGAGGACGGCGGACTAGGCCACAAAAGCGGCGGCGGGGTCAACGGCTTGGAGATGCGGAACGGCCATTTGGCAGGTGGGCGAGGGTGGTAGCGATCACCCCGCCATGGCCATCCCGACCTCGTCCACCAGCTTGGCAAAACCGTGCTCGACGACGGTGTTGCGGCCGCGGTGTTTGGCGGCGTAGAGGGCGGCATCGGCCGCCTCGATCAGCTCGCCGGGGGTTTGTGTGTCGCTCGGAAGTGTCGCGGCCACGCCGACGCTAACGGTGACGGTGCAGTAGCTGGAGGTGATGTGCGGCAGGCGGAGGCCCTGAATGGTCGCGCGCACGGTTTCGCCGATCTCGAGTGCCTTCTGCGCGCTGGTGTTCGGCAGCAAGAGGCAGAATTCCTCGCCGCCATAGCGGCCGGCAAAGCCCATTGTGTCGGCAGCGATGCCGGCCAGCGTTTCGCCGATCCGGGTGAGGCAGGCGTCGCCCTCGGGGTGGCCATAGGTGTCGTTGTAAAGCTTGAAGTGATCGACATCGATCATCAACAGCGACAGCTCGCAACGATATTGCTGCGCTTTCATCCACTCGAAATCGAGCCGGCTTTGGAAGCCGCGGCGATTGGCGAGGCCAGAGAGCATGTCGATCGAGGCCATCACGGTGAGCCGGTCATTGGTCGCGACCAGCTCGCGCTCGCGCTGGCTGAGCTGGGCGGCCATCGCGTTGAAGGCGCGGGCAAGCGGCATGAATTCCGACGGCAGCCGGCTGTGCGAGACGCGCGCCGACCAGTCGCCTTCGCCGAACCGCTTGGCCATGCCTGTCATGACCTCGATCGGATTGATGATGAGCTTCTCGGCCCCGATCAGTGCCCCGAGCAGCACGAACAGGCAGACGAGTCCGAGTTGCAGATAGGCGGTGCGGATGTCGCGATTGATCGCGGCCGTCACCCTGTCCTCGTCGATGCTGACGATCAGGCGCGATTGCGTCCCGGGAATACGTGCGAAACTGACGGTGCGCTTGGAGCTGTCGGTGGTGGTGAAGGAAATCGAGCCCGTATCGGAGTTGGAACTTAGCGCTTTGTAGGTGATGGCCGACAGCAGCGGGACGTTGTCGAGCGGCCGGCCGATCATGCTGGCCTGGTCCGGCGGTGCGGCCAGCACGACGCCGGTGCTGTCAATCAACAGCGCTGAAATGCCCGGCCGTCCGCCGAGGTTGGCCATGATCTTCGACAGCCAATCGAGATTGATGCCGGCGACCGCCACGGAATCTTCCTCGGGATTGATCGCCGAGACCGGATAGGCCGCCATCATGATCGGCCGATTACTGACCCTGCCGAACAGATAGTCGCTGAAAATGAAATCGCGGGTTTCCTGCGCCTTCCTGAAATATTCGCGATCGCCAATATTGAGGCCGACCTGAACGTTCAGAGTGGAACACTGCACCACGCCTTCCTTGCTCACGAGCATGATGCTGCGGATCCAGGGCAGGTTGGCGGGCAGGCTGGCGCGCAGGATTTCGCAGCTCCGTCCGATGCCGCTGGAGGCACGGATGTAGGCAGCCGATTTCAGCATCGTCTCGACGGAGGAGATCACCTCGCGCTGGTGCTCGGCGCTGTGATGGGTAATGTTGGCGTATTCTTCCGAAGCGATCGTGATCTGCTTGGCGCGCGCGTCTTCGAGCGAGCGGACGCGCTCGAGCATCAAGGGGGCCACCAGCATCACGGCGAGCATCGCAAGCCGAGCGCGGATTCCCAGAAGCTTCTTGAGTTTGATGCGGTTGCGGCTGAAAATAACGCCAGACATCCCTGCCCCCCACGCCGCAAGCTAGAGCGAAGGTTTCAAAAAGCCTTTCCCGAACTTGGTAAAATTCGAGGAAATGCCGTAAAATCTGCGGGCCCAAATACGACATGAAGCGAGAGAGATGGCGACGCCGCTAACCAAGTCTTTACCAAACGGTCTGGCTCAAGTGGAGCAGGACATCGCGCGCGCGTGCAAGGAGGCGCACCGCGAGCGCGCATCAGTGACGCTGATCGCTGTGTCGAAGACGTTCGACGCCACAGCCATTTCGCCCGTCATCGATGCCGGACAGCGCGTGTTCGGCGAAAATCGCGTGCAGGAGGCCAAGGCGAAATGGCCGGCATTGGTCTCGGCCCATCCCGGGATCGCGCTGCACCTGATCGGGCCGCTGCAATCCAACAAGGCGAAGGAAGCGGTCGCGCTATTCGACGCCATCCATTCGGTCGATCGTCCCAGCATATGCGAAGCGCTGGCCAAGGAAATCAATTCGCAGAACAAACGGCCGGAATTGTTCATTCAAGTGAACACCGGCGAGGAGCCGCAGAAGGCCGGTATCGCGCCCGGCGAGGCCGACGCCTTCATCGCGAGTTGCCGCGACAAATACCGTCTGGTTATTTCTGGCTTGATGTGCATCCCGCCGGTCAACGAGGCGCCGGCGCCGCATTTTGCATTGACCGCCAAGATCGCCGCACGCAACGGGCTGAAAAATCTGTCGATGGGCATGAGCGCCGACTTTGCGGTTGCGATCCTGCTCGGCGCCACGCATGTGCGTGTCGGCTCGGCGATTTTCGGCGCGCGGTAAAAGTCTGTGCCGTCGTCCCTGCGAACGCAGGGACCCATACGCCGCGGCTTATCGGTAAGGCGATGGGGTAGTTAGCATCAGTGCCAACGAGCGACGGTGGTTATGGGTCCCTGCGTTCGCAGGGACGACGTCGAGTGCGAATGAGGCTTACTCAAATCCCACCGACACTTTGCCAAGCGCGCCGAAATCAGCCGCGCAAAAATCGCCCGACTGAATCGGAAGCGGTGCGTGGCAGGTGCCGGTCGTAACGACGCGGCCGGCCTTCAGCGTCACGCCAAGCTGGCGCAGTTCATTGGCGAGCCAGGTCAGTGCGATCCGGGGATCGCCCAGCACGTTCTTGCCGTGACCGGTGAATTGCTGGCCGCGCATCGTGATAACAGGCCGCTCCTCGACGAGATCGCGCGTGCGCCAGTCTGCGTTTGCCGCCGGGCCGAGGACGAACAGATGCGCGCAAGCGTTGTCGGCAATGATCTGCGCGGCGCCGGCGCTAACGAAATCGTCGAACCGCGAATCCGGAATCTCGATGGCCGGATGCAGCGTGTCGACCGCGTCGAGGACCTGCTGCGTCGTGTAGGGCGTAGAGCGCGCCGGCAGATCCACGCGCATGCGAAAGGCGAACTCGGGTTCGGCGACGCGCATTTCATTGCCTGCCATTGAAGCCGTTCCACCGTCAGGGATTACGGTCTCGGCCAGGATGCGCCCGGCCATCGGGCCGTCGACGTTGATGTGCTTTTGTCCGGCTTCGCTGGTGGCCGCGATCTTCCAGCCGAACAAACTTTCGGACGAATATTTTTCGATTTCCGCCTGGATCGCATAGGCCTCAATGCGGTCGCGCGGCCGCAGCGATTCGTCGAGGCCGGAGAATTTGGTGCCGGCGCGCCAGTGATCGTGCAGCGTCTTTGACGCGGCTGTTATCGCGTTCTTGTCGAGCATGTTTTGATTCCCCATCAGCCGATCATGATCTTCGTCCGCGGGCCCATTCGCCGCAACAGCCGCAGCATGGCGGATTTCGTCATCGAAACGCACCCTGCCGTCGGCGAGAAATTGGGGCGCGCCAGATGCAGAAACACGGCGCTGCCGCGGCCGGCGATTCGCGGCGCGCTGTTGTGATCGATTTCGACAATGAAATCGTAGAGGTGGTCCTCTCGCGTCAGCCGGTCACCGGCCTGATCCCGGACCAGGCGGATTGGCTGATTGTAACGGCGGTCCCGCGGATCTTCGCACCAGGCGTCTTCGGGCCGGATCGGCCGGACTGGCAGATAGGTCCGCGGCCTGGGATGGCGGTCGGCGCGCCACCACAGTTGCAGCGGACGGTATGTACCCCGCGGGGTGCCGCCGTCGCCCTCCCGTTTGTTGGCAAGGATCCCGCCGCGACCAAGTGCCACCGGCACGGTCCAGCCGTCCGCCGTCAGCCAGCCTCGGCGCGGATCGCCGGCAGCCCTTTGTACTCGAATTGCGGAAAGTGGCCGATCACGCGCTGTTGTCGGATAAGTGATTGAAATAGCGTTATTTTCCATGCCAATGCCTGAATTCAGGGGTTGCCTGCCCGGCCCACAATTGCCCCATTTGGCGCCATTACAGGACATTCATCCAAACGCGCCTCAAATTTGGGATAGACTGCGGTTCGGCTTGTGAAACTGTAACAATCTCTTACCTCAATGCGAATCAGTGCCTGAAGACCCGGCTTGCTTGCAAAGTTTGCCCGCGAATCAGGTTGTCCATCGACCAAGACCCGGCTTGAGACGCTTCCACTTGTGTCCGCCGCCTGCCCCAAGAGGATCGTATCCTATGCCCAATGCCCGCAAGATCCTGATCGTGGAAGACGACAACGATCTGCGCGACACGCTGGTCGAGCAACTATCGCTGCACGAGGAGTTCGAAGCTTCCGCGGTCGATACCGGCGCCAAGGGCGCCAGCGCCGCCAAGGCCAATTCCCCAGATCTGGTGCTGATGGATGTCGGCTTGCCGGATACCGACGGAAGGGAAGTCGTGCGCAGCCTCCGAAAGGGCGGCTTCAAGGCGCCGATCATCATGCTGACCGGCCACGACACCGATTCCGACACGATCTTGGGGCTCGAATCGGGCGCAAATGATTACGTCGCAAAGCCGTTCCGGTTCGCCGTCCTGCTCGCCCGGATCAGGGCGCAGCTCCGCCAGCACGAGGCCAGCGAGGACGCGGTGTTTTCCGTCGGTCCCTACAGCTTCCGGCCCGGCTCCAAGATGTTGACCGCCGCCAATGCCAGGAAGGTGCGGTTGACCGAGAAGGAAACCGCGATCCTGCGCTTCCTGTATCGCGCCGGCCAGTTGCCGGTGTCACGCGAGACGCTGCTGCAGGAAGTCTGGGGCTACAATTCGGGCGTCACTACGCACACGCTCGAAACCCATATCTACCGTCTCAGGCAGAAGATCGAGAAAGATGCGGCCAACCCGGAAATCCTGGTGACGGAAGCCGGTGGCTACAAGCTGGTGCCGTGATACGATTCGCAGCCACGATTCGTAATTTTCGCGCATCCCGGTCAACGGTCCATGTCGATCGAAGATGATGTAGCCCTGCTCGAGCGGGTCCCCACACTACGCCTGTTGGGAACGACGGCTCTACGCATGCTGGCGATCGGTTCGGAGCAGCGCGATTTCTCACCCGGCGACTATCTGTTCAATGCCGGCGACGAGGCGGATGCGGGCTATATCGTTCAGCGCGGTTCGATCCGCGTCGAGGACGGCGGCGCCGAAGTCGTTGCCGGTCCCGGCGCCCTGATCGGCGAATTGGCGCTGATCGTCGCGATGAAACGGCCGTCCAGCGCGGTCGCGCTTGATCATTCCTCGGTGATCCGGGTGGCGCGCAGCTTGTTTCAACGCGTGCTCGAAAGCGATCCTGCCGCGGCGCGCCGTCTGCGCGACGAACTCGCGACCCGCACCAGCCAGCTCACCAGCGATATTTTGATGGCCGGCGCCAAGCTGAATATCTGACCGCTACACTTCCAGCGTTACCGTCACCGGTACGTGGTCGGACGGGCGCTGCCAGCCGCGGGCATCGCGGGTGATGCTGAAATCGGTGACGCCGTCTTTGAGCGCGCGCGAGACCCAGATGTGATCGAGCCGCCGGCCTCGGTCGCCCACCGTCCAGTCGGCGGCGCGGTAGCTCCACCACGTATATACCTTTTCCGAAAGCGGGATCCGCTCGCGCGCGACGTCGAACCATTCGCCATGGGCTTGTGCTGCGAGCAGCTTCTCGCATTCGATCGGCGTATGCGAAACGACCTTCAAAAGCTGTTTGTGCGACCACACGTCGTTCTCATGTGGTGCGACGTTGAGGTCGCCGACCAGGATATGCCGGTCGTCGCCGCGCGGATGCAGTGGCTCGCACGCCTTCATCTCGTCGAGAAATTTCAGCTTGTGATCGAATTTCGGATTGAGCACCGGATCGGGAATGTCGCCGCCGGCCGGAACATAAAAATTGTGCAGCACTACCGGCTTCGCTAGCTGCGCCTTCTCGCCGAACGCCACCGAGATGTGACGCGAATCGATCTTGTCGCAGAAGGTCCTGATATCGGTAGCGTCGAACGGAAGTTTCGAGACGATGGCGACGCCGTGGTAGCCCTTCTGCCCGTTCAGCGCGATATGCTCATAGCCGAGACGCTTGAAGCGCTTCAGCGGGAAAGCGTCGTCGATGCATTTGGTTTCCTGCAGGCACAGCACGTCCGGCCGCGCCGATTTGAGGAATTTGGCGACGATGTCGATGCGCAGGCGCACCGAATTGATATTCCACGTTGTCAGGGAAAAACGCATGAAGGCCGTGTATTACCACGGTTCCGGGCGCGGATTCTGTTCTCTCCACAGAAAGAATGGAAGAAAGCGCGCCGTTCAGTTCGCTGGAGTAAAGTAGTTGGTGAAGTCGATCTTGAACAGGCCGGGGTCGACCTTCTTGGACGAGTCCAGATTGTAGACCGCAACCGTGGTGTCGTAGCCCTGCGGGTCGGTCACCGTCCATTGCTTGAGCTGGCCGTCCTTGGTGCCGACCATCAGCATCAACCGGCTGGTGCCGATCAGGGCCTGCTTCTCCTCGATGGTGACGCTGATGTAGACGTCATCGGCCGTGACGTTGACGACATTGGTGTCCTTCAGCAGATCAATCCGGTCTGACAGCAGGAAGCGCAGCGGCGTCTGCGACAGCGGATAGATGTCCTGGGTCGCAAGCTTCGTATCGCGCACGGCTAGCGACGAGCCATCGGCGATAATGGCGATCGGGCTCGGATCCTCATATTCGAAACGCACCTTGCCCGGCTTCTGGATGTAGAAATCGCCCTTGGTCTTGCTGCCGTCGGGCCCGACCTGGACGAAATTTCCGACCAGCGTTTGCAGCGAGGACAGATAGGAACTCACCCGAGCAGCCTGCGCCTTCTGGTTGGCATCGAAGGTTGCAAAAACATTGGCCGGGACGTTGCGGCGCGGGTCGGGAATCACCGGGTTCGGCGGCGCCTGGGTGGCGCCGGTGGTCATCGGCCCCTTTTTTTCCTGCGCGCTCATCTGCACGTTGCCGTCGCGGGTCTTGGGCGCGGGCTTCGGAACCGGCACCGTCTGCGAGAGAGCCGGCGTCGCGAAGCCCGCGATGGATGTGGCGATCAAAAGAGCCAGTCCGGAGCGCAGCCCGCGATGGGTGTGTTGTTGTGTCATCAGATATTTCAGATCTCTATTCGACGAGGTATCCCGCTGCCAGCCATTTTATCGTGCTTTCGAGCCTAGGAGATATCGTTTTTCCGTGAAAATAGTTGCGCCGAATCCCGTTCGGCGCTGGCACCCTAGAATCCGCCCTCTTCTTCCTCGACCAGAATTTCGCGTTTGCCGGCGTGATTCGCCTGTCCAACGATGCCTTCGAGTTCCATCCGCTCCATCAACGACGCGGCGCGGTTATAGCCGATTTGCAGCCGGCGTTGAATGTAGGATGTCGAGGCCTTGCGGTCGCGCTTGACGATCGCAACCGCCTGCGCGAACAGGTCGCCGCCACCATCGCCCCCCATGCCGGTGGAATCGAACACCGCGCCGTCCTCTTCGCTCGGCTCTTCCGCGGTGACCGCTTCCAGATATTCCGGCTGGCCCTGCGTCTTGAGATGACGCACGACCTTCTCGACTTCCTCGTCGGAGGCGAAGGGACCGTGCACGCGGCTGATGCGGCCACCGCCGGCCATATAGAGCATGTCGCCCTGGCCGAGCAGTTGCTCGGCGCCCATCTCGCCGAGAATGGTGCGGCTGTCGATTTTCGAAGTGACCTGGAATGCGATGCGGGTCGGGAAGTTTGCCTTGATGGTGCCGGTGATCACGTCGACCGACGGACGCTGCGTGGCGAGGATCACGTGGAGACCCGCGGCGCGCGCCATCTGTGCCAGGCGCTGCACCGCGCCTTCGATGTCCTTGCCGGCCACCATCATCAGGTCGGCCATTTCGTCGACGATGATGACGATATAGGGCAGCGGTTCGAGGTCGAGCTTTTCTTCCTCGTAGATCGCCTTGCCGGTTTCCTTGTCGAAGCCGGTATGTACCGTGCGCGTCAGTTCCTCGCCCTTGCCCTTGGCTTCGACGAGGCGCTGGTTGTAGCCGTCGATGTTGCGCACACCGAGCTTGGACATCTTCTTGTAGCGTTCCTCCATCTCGCGCACGGCCCATTTCAGCGCGACCACCGCCTTCTTCGGATCGGTCACGACCGGCGTCAACAGATGCGGAATGCCGTCATAGACGGAGAGTTCGAGCATCTTGGGATCGACCATGATCAGGCGGCACTGATCCGGCCGCAGGCGATAGACCAGGCTGAGGATCATGGTGTTGATGGCGACCGATTTGCCGGAGCCGGTGGTGCCGGCGATCAGCATGTGCGGGGTGCGCGCCAGATCGATGATGATGGATTCGCCGCCGATGTTCTTGCCGAGGCAGAGCGGCAGTTTCGCGTGCGACTCGTCCTTCGTGGTCAGCAATTCGCGCAGATAAACCTTCTCGCGATGCGCATTCGGCAGTTCGATGCCGATGGCGTTGCGGCCGGCGACCACGGCGACGCGGGCGGAAAGCGCGCTCATCGAGCGGGCGATATCGTCGGCAAGGCCGATGACGCGTGAGGATTTGATGCCGGGCGCCGGTTCGAGTTCGTACAGCGTCACGACCGGGCCGGGATTGGCCTTGACGATCTCGCCGCGGACGCCGAAATCACCGAGCACGCCTTCCAGCGCGCGCGAATTTGCCTCCAGTTCCGCCTTGCTGAGCGGCTGCCGGTCAGACGCCTTGGGCGCCGTCAGCATCGAGACCGAAGGAAGTTCGAATTTCTCGGACTTGCGCGCCGGCGCACGCGGCGCGGCCTTCTTGCGCGGAGCGCGAGCGGCCGGGACTTCCTCGTCTTCCTCTTCTTCCTCGTCCTCGAATTCTTCTTCCTGCGGGGCCAGTGCCGGTGCGGCGCGGCCGCTGAGGCTCGGTTCCTGGCGTTCGAACGATGCCGTGCGAGGCGGCGGCGAACTCGACACAAGCGAGCGGTAGGCCGCGCTCAACAGCCATCCGAGCCGCGCCTTTGCGCTCATCAGAGCATGGTACACCCATCCGAGCGACACCGAACTGCGATCCCCTTCTTCCACGAAGGGCGCGTCATCGTCCTCGATCGGCGTCAGCTCTTCATCCCGCGCGCGCGAGCCCCAGCCGCTGGCAAACAGAAAGGCCGCGAACATCGCCGCGAACAAAATGATGCCGAGCACCAGACGATAGGTGAAGCCGGCCGGACCGAATACCACGGCGGGCGCGCGCACCAGCGCGTCACCGACGACGCCGCCAAGGCCGGTCGGCAGCGCCCACCCTCCGCCATGCGGCCAGCAGCTTGCAAAACCTGCCGCGATCACCGTGCAGAGAATCCAACATCCAAGGCGCAGCGCCTCGCGGTCGAAGGTGCGATGGGTCAGCATGCGCCAGCCCCACACCGCGACGGGGAGGATCAGCATGATCGCGCCGAGGCCGAGAATCTGCATCAAGAGATCGGCGCCGATCGCGCCGGGGTAGCCGAGAACGTTGCGGATCGGACGTGACGTCGCGTGGCTCAGGCTCGGGTCCTGCACCGACCACGTCATCAACGCTGCCGCCGCGACGCCGGACAGCGCGATTAAGCTCAAGCCGGCAAGCTCGCGCAGGCGTCGCGCCAGCGCGTCTCGGATCGAGACCGGCAGATGGCCGACCAGGGGAATAACACGTTCGATCGCTGGCATGCTCATGGGGCCCTGCGATTAATCCAGAATTTCGACCAGCCGGTGCAATGCCTCGGCTGTTGATTCGCTGTCTGAAACCAGCGCGAGACGGATGTAGCCTGCGCCGGGATTGAAACCGTCGTTCTGCGGCCGCGACAGATAACTTCCGGGGATCACGCGGACGCCCGCGTCCCGATAGAGTTTAACCGCCGCCGCCTCGTCGCCGCCGCGCTCGGATACGTCGAGCCAGACGCAGAAGCCGCCGGCGGGCCGCACATAGCCGTAGCGGCTGCCGAGAATCTGGTCGGCGAGATCGAACTTGATGCGGTAAAGCCTGCGGTTTTCTTCGACATGCGCCTCGTCGCTATAGGCAGCGACCGCGACGTGCTGCAGCGGCACCGGCACCTGGGGTGCTGCGACATTGCGCAATTCGTGAAAGGCCGCGAGAAACTTTCGGTCGCCGGCAGCAAAGCCGACGCGCATGCCGGGCAGGTTCGAGCGCTTCGACAGCGACTGGAAAGCAACGACGTTGGTGAAGTCGGGCCCGGCGCATTCGAGCGCGCTGCCCGGCGCCTGCCTGGTGTAGATTTCCGAATAGCACTCGTCGCTCAGGATCATGAAGCCATAGCGGTCGGCGAGTTTCTTCAGCCGCGTGAAGTAGCCGCGCGAGGCGACGGCGCCTTGCGGATTGGCGGGCGAGGCAATGAACATCGCCACGGTTCTGGCCAGCGTCGCTTCGTCGAGCGCATCGAGATCCGGCAAGAATCCGTTGGTGAGCGTGGTCGGCAGGTAGATCAGTTCGCAACCGGCAGCGCGGGCGCCCGCGCCGTAGGCCGGATAAAACGGGTTGGGCATCAGGATCGCGGGCTTGCCCTTGCGCGGGCCGACATAACGGGCGGCCGTGATCGCGGCAAAGAACAGCCCTTCGCGGCTGCCGTTCAGCACCAGGATTTCACTTTCGGGATCGACCGGCCGGGGCAGGTCGAACCGGGTGGTCAGCCAGCTTGCAGCGGCGCGCCGGAACGGCTCGATCCCTCTGGCGAGGGGATAGCGGCCGAACTCACCAATGTGTTTCGCCAGGACCGGCCCGACAAAGCCGGGGACCGGGTGCTGCGGCTCGCCTAATGACAGCGTAATCAATGGCTTGGCCGGCTGGTACGGCGCCAGCAATTCGGCCGTCCTGGCAAAAGGGGAGCGCTCGGCCTGACCGGCAGATACGCTGCCGGCGCCCTGCGCCACGCCGGAAGAGGCAGTCATTGCCATGTCTGAAACGCCAGCACTTTCAATAGCGGTCGGGGGACTTACCCGATGACCGGAAACACATCAAACCACCATAGATACGGCGAGGTTAAGACGCGATTAACCATCGGCCGACCGGTACAATTTGCGCGGTATTACCATATCTAAGGTCGGTATTACCGCTGCAGAGGGCTGCCATGGCAACGACAGTCACAAGTAAGGGCCAAGTGACGATTCCAAAGCCCGTGCGCGAGCACCTCGGGATCGCTCCGGGAAGCCAGGTCGAGTTCCGGCGTGCCACCGACGGCAGCATCGTGATCGAGAAAGTCGAAGCGACGAGGGAACCCAGTCGCCTTGCCAAGCTGGTCGGCATATCGGGACCCGGTCCCTCCACGGATGAAATCATGGCGATCACGCGCGGGGATTAGTCCGTGACGCTCGATCACGCCGGAAAGCGACGCACGTACCTAGTTCCGGCCCGGCCCGGGTTCGGCAAATCCGTTTCAGAAAAAGAAAGGGGCTCCAGCTTGCGCTGGAGCCCCTCAACGGTCAGGGCATTGCCGGGTATGTGCCCCGAACCGGAGTTATGGATGCGATCCTCGAGGGATCGCACCCCGGGAGAACCTACATGTTGTAAGCGCGCTCCGTGTGCTCGGTGACGTCGAGGCCTTCACGCTCGGTCTCGACGTTGACGCGCAGGCCGACGATGACGTCGACGACCTTGAAGAGGATCGCCGAACCGATGCCCGACCACACCAGCGTGGTGCAGACGCCCCAGAACTGAGAGGTCATCTGGGCGACGAAGTCGTAGTCCGCGATCTTGCCTGCGGCGTAATCCATGACGCCGGTACCGCCGAGGGCCGGATTCACCAGGATGCCGGTGCCGAGCGCGCCGACGATGCCGCCGACGCAGTGGACGCCGAACACGTCGAGCGAGTCGTCATAGCCGAGCGAGTTCTTTACCACGGTGCAGAAGAACAGGCAGACGACGCCGACCACGAGACCGAGCACGATCGCCCCCATCGGACCGGAATAGCCGGCCGCGGGGGTCACCGCCACGAGGCCAGCCACCGCGCCCGACAATGCGCCGAGCACCGAGGGATGGCCCTTGACGATCCATTCCGCGAACATCCAGGCCATCGCCGCCGCTGCAGTTGCAACGAAGGAGTTGGTCATGGCGAGCGCGGCGCCGCCGGAGGCTTCGAGGTTCGATCCGGCGTTGAAGCCGAACCAGCCGACCCAGAGCAGCGAAGCGCCGATCATGGTCATGGTCAGCGAGTGGGGAGCCATCAGCTCCTTGCCGTAACCGACGCGCTTGCCGATCAGGAGCGCACCGACGAGACCGGCAATACCGGCGTTGATGTGCACCACGGTGCCGCCGGCGAAGTCGATCGCGCCCTTCTTGAAGATCCAGCCGGCGTCGGCATTGATCTCGTCGAGCTTGGCCTGAGCCGCGGTCTTCGCCGCACCGTCAGCCGCCGCAGCGAGCGCCTTGGCCGCGTCCGTGATCAGGTCCGGTCCGGGCCAGTACCAAACCATATGCGCGATCGGGAGGTAGATCAGCGTGACCCAGAGCGGGACGAACAAGGCCACCGCCGCGAACTTCATGCGTTCGGCGAAGGCGCCGACGATGAGGGCGGGGGTGATCGCCGCGAACGTCATCTGGAAGCAGATGTAGATGAGCTCCGTGATGTTGGCGTCGACACTGAAGGTCGCCGCTTTCGACTCGAGGGTCACGCCCATCAGGAAGGCCTTGGAGAAGCCGCCAATGAAGTCGGAACCGCCGGTGAAGGCGAGGCTGTAGCCATAGAGCGCCCAGAGCAGGACGACGATGCAGACGGTGTAGAAGACCTGCATCAGCACCGAGAGCATGTTCTTGGACCGGACGAGACCGCCGTAGAACAGAGCGAGGCCGGGGATCGTCATCAACAGCACCAGCACTGTCGACGTCAGCATCCAGGCGTTGTCACCCTTGTTGACGGTTGGCTCGGCGTAAGCAGCGGTCGCGGCGAACAGGCCGACTGCGAGGGCCGCCAGTCCCGCGCCATAGGGACGTTTGAACGTCATTTGAATCTACTCCTGAGTGGTAAGGTTTGAGCGCGAAATCAGAGGGCCGCGGCATCCGCCTCGCCGGTGCGGATGCGAACCGCATGGTCGAGGTTGATGACGAAGATCTTGCCGTCGCCGATCTGTCCGGTCTTGGCAGCGGATGTGATGGCGTCGATGGTCTTGTCGACCTGGTCGGAGGCGACAGCGACCTCGATCTTGATCTTGGGCAGGAAGCTCACGGCATACTCAGCACCGCGATAGATTTCCGTGTGGCCTTTCTGACGCCCATAACCTTTGACTTCCGTCACCGTGAGACCATGAACGCCAATGGCGGTCAGGGCGTCGCGGACTTCTTCGAGCTTGAATGGCTTGATGATCGCCATAACAATTTTCATGGGTCTTGGTCCCCGCTTGGGCCCGGTTCAGAGCGGCCGGGCGTTCTCGACTGAGGTTCACCACGCGGAGGTGTTCGCTACGCGGGCACAGCCAGGACCCTTAGAATCAAATGCCGTGCCAGATCGAAGCCATTCCCTAACAGATTATGAATGCGGCCCTTTTCGCCCTTTGCGGGGATTGCACTTTCCCGCGCCATTCCGTCGCGCCCAAAGTGTAGTCAGGCCTGCTCAAATCGTGAGCAGGTGCTGCCTAGCGACACAATCCTGCTTAGCGGCAGGGCAAAGAAACGGTAACGGAGTGGGTGGCCTATTGCAGCGCCTCGCCGTGCTGCGAAATATCGAGGCCTTCCAGTTCCTGCTGCAGCGACACCCGCAGCGGCGCGAACACGCCCACCAGTTTCAGCAGCACAAAGGTGACGCCGGCTGACCACACCAGCGTGGCGGCGACCCCATAAAGTTGGATCAGGACCTGCTACGCGTTGCCTTCGAGCATTCCAGCGGTACCGCCGCCGCGAAGCTGCCGAGCCAGTCAAGGGTTGCTTTACGAGTTCGCCGGTAGCATCGACGCGCCCAGTGGCGCGAGTGCCCCTCGCCGCAGATCAGATCGCTGGGCGGAAAGTGGCGTCCATGCACTTCGACATGCTTCCGCTCATCGTCAAACTAGCGGGGTTCCTGCTGGCCATCCTGCCGCTGATGATCGACAATCTGCGTACCGGCAGAGCAACCAACGGCAACAACCTCATACTGCTGCTCGGCGGCCTCGCGATGCTCGTCCTTGATCGAGCCGTGGGATGGAGCGACCGATCCCTCCTGGCATCCGGCGGCTGGATCATCGCCGGAGGTGCCGTCCTCTTAGTGGTCCACCGGATGATCGGTGTTCCATCCGGCGTCGCCAAGACGCTGATAGCGTTGCTGCCCTGGTTTGCCATGGGAAGCTATCTTGTCGTGGTCACAGCGGGCTTGCTCATCACCGCACTCATTGGCTTTGTCACACGCCGTGACGCGCCGGTCGTCCCGCCTCTCATGGTTGCCGGCGTCTTCATCCTGGCCGTGTAAGTTCGGCTGCTACTGCAGCGCTTCACCGTGCTGCGAGATATCGAGGCCTTCCAGCTCCTGCTGCACTGACACCCGCAGCGGCGCGAACACGCCCACCAGCTTGAGCAGCACAAAGGTAACGCCGCCGGACCACACCAGGGTGGCGACGACCCCATAGAGCTGGATCACGACCTGTTGCGCATTGCCCTCGATCAGCCCCGCGGTGCCGCCGATCGCGTTCACCGCAAACACGCCGGCGAGCAGTGTGCCGGTCAATCCACCGATGCCGTGGACGCCGAACACGTCGAGCGAGTCGTCATACTTCAAACGCTGCTTGAGCCAGGTGCACGCCCAGAAGCAGAGGGTTCCCGCGACGACGCCGATGATGACGCCGTGCCACGGCGCAACGAATCCGGAGGCTGGCGTGATGGTGCCGAGACCCGCGATCGCGCCTGATATCATGCCGAGCACCGATGGTTTGCGCCGCGTCGCCCATTCGATCGCGGCCCAGGTCAGTGCGCCGGCGCAGGCGGCCAGATGCGTCGCGGTGATCGCCATGACCGCGCGCGAGTTCGCGGCCAGCGCCGACCCGCCATTGAAGCCGAACCAGCCGACCCATAACAATCCGGTGCCGATCACGGCAAGCGACAGGTCGAATGGCGCGAGGTTCTCGCTGCCATAGCCTTGACGCCGGCCGATCACCATTGCGGCAACCAGTCCGCCGACGCCGGCGGAAAGATGCACGACAAGGCCGCCGGCGAAATCCAGCACGCCCATGGTGGCAAGGAATCCGCCGCCCCATACCCAGTGCGCGAGCGGCACATAGACGAACATGAACCAGCCGACGGAGAACAGCAGGTAGGCTGAGAACCGCATCCGGTCCGCCACCGCACCCGCCACCAGCGCCACCGTGATGATCGCAAACGTCATCTGGTACAGCATGAAAAGCGCTTCCGGAATCGTCTTTGCCGCCGGGTTGACGCTCTCCATCGTCATTCCGATCAGAAACCAGCGATCGAGCGTGCCGATCCAGGGACCGTCGCCGACGAATGCCAGCGAATAGCCGAATGCCACCCAGAGAATCGAGATCATCGCCACGGCGGCGAGGCTCTGCGCCATTGTCGCCAGCACGTTCTTCTTGCGCACCATGCCGGAGTAGAACAGCGCCAGGCCCGGTATCGTCATCATCAGGACCAGCGCGGTGGCGACGATCATCCACGCGGTGTCGGCGGCATTGATAGCGGACGTCTCGGCGGCCACGGCCGGAGTCGTGAGCGAGCTCGCAGCAAGAGTGATGAGCGCAGCTTTCCTCGCTGCACGATACGATGGTGCCCCCATGGAATCCCCCGGCCTGTTGTCGTTTCTTGGCTTCGCGCGTTCAGCGTCGTTGCCGCCGCGCCTTGAATTAAGCGATGTCTCAGAGCGCGTCGCTATCGGTCTCGCCGGTGCGGATTCGTAAGGCGTGATCGATCGGCGTGACGAAGATCTTGCCGTCACCGATCTGCCCGGTACGCGCGTTCGCGGTAATGACCTCGATCGCCTTGTCGGCAACGTCGGAGGCGACCGCGATTTCGATTCGGAGCTTGGGCAGGAAGTTCACGACATACTCGGCGCCGCGATAGATTTCGGTGTGGCCCTTCTGGCGGCCGTAGCCCTTGACCTCGGTCACCGTCATGCCGTGGACGCCGATGGCCGTCAGCGCCTGGCGTACCTCGTCAAGCTTGAAAGGTTTGATGATCGCGACGACGAGTTTCATGATCAGCCTTCATTTCCCTGGGTATTTTTTGAGCACGCGGCAGCCGGGCCGCCCAGCGGCTCGCTGCCGATGCAAATCTGGCATCTTTCTGGGCAAATGGCATAAAAAAGTTGCAGGTAGAAGGGGAAAACATTTCCGCTTGGTGACATCGATCACTGTACAGGCGCCGGTATCGTCCGCCAAAATGCGGTTTCACCCTCCAGCCGCCCCCCGGCTCCCCTCCACGGCTCAAAGAGAATAAAATGTCGAACCGATCGTGGTTTTATGCATCCAACGGCCAGCAACAGGGCCCTCATCCGGAGACCCAGCTTCGCGACCTCATCACCCGTGGCATGGTCGGGGCGGATACGCTGGTCTGGACCGAAGGAATGTCCGGATGGCAGCGCGCCGGTGACATTCCTGGCCTGGTCCCCGGCGGATCAGGCCCGCCCTCTTTCGCGCAGCCCGGCGGTCCGCCCCCGGTTGCAGCCGGAGGTTACGGCGGCGGTGCGCTATCGATCGATGTCGGCCTTTGGCCCCTGCTTGGGTGGGCCCTTCTATTCATCATCGGCATGCTGCTGGTGATCCCGGCTCCTTGGGTTGCAACCTATTTCTATCGCTGGATCGTCTCCCGGATTTACGTGCCAGGCCGGCCGAACCTCGCCTTCAACGGCCAGCCCCTCGACATCTGGTACGTCTTCATTGCGATCGGCATTTTGACCTATGTGGGCTCGGCCGACCTCTATTACCTTCAATATCTCTCGATTCCGATTCAGGCCGTGCTGTCCTGGATGGTCATTCGCTGGGTCGCTGCGAATCTGAGCTCCAACGGCCAGCCGCTTCCGATCGCCTTCAATGGCAGCGCGTTGGGCTATGTCGGCTGGCAAGTGCTGCTGTATCTGTCCTTCATCACCATTGTCGGCTGGGCCTGGGTGGTCACGGCCTGGATGCGCTGGATCTGCCGCAATATCGACGGCACGCATCGCGAAGTCATCTTCACTGCGTCCGGACTGGAAGTGTTATGGCGAACCCTCGTGTTCGTGATCGCCTGCATCTTCATCATTCCCATTCCCTGGATGCTGCGCTGGTACGCGCAATGGTACGCGTCGCAGTTCGCGCTGGCCGAGCGCGGCACGTTGGCAAACGCTTAAGGCCTGGACGTCGACGCGCTCCTTCTCCCTGTATAAGGGGAGAGGGAGGCACCTTACTTGCGCTGGCGCACCGAGCCTTCCTGGGCCACCGACGCCACCAGCGTGCCGTCAGGCTTGAAGATCAGGCCGCGGGTCAGCCCGCGGCCGTCCTGCGCGCTCGGCGAGTCCTGCGCGTAAAGCAGCCATTCGTCGGCGCGGAACGGCCGGTGAAACCACATCGCGTGGTCAAGGCTGGCCGGCATCATCCGCTTGTCGAACAGGGTGCGGCCGTAGCGCGCCATCACGGCGTCGAGCAGCGAGAAATCCGACGCGTAGGCCAGCGCGCACAGGTGCAGCGCGGGATCGTCGGGCAGCTTGGCTGCGGTACGAATCCAGACATGGATCCGCCCGTCGTCGATCTTCTGGCCGAAATAGCGGCCAAGCTCGACCGGGCGCAGTTCGATCGGCCGGTCGGATTCGTAATAGCGGCGGATGAATTCCGGCATCTCCTTGAACATCGGCTGCTTCGACACTTCTTCCGCTGTGAGTTTTTCCGGCGGCGGCACATCCGGCATCTTGTCCTGGTGGTTGAAGGCGCCTTCCTCTTCAGCATGGAATGACACCATGATCGAGAAGATCGCATTGCCATGCTGGATCGCGGTGACGCGACGGGTCGAATAGCTCTTGCCGTCGCGCAGGCGCTCGACCTGGTAGATGATCGGGATCTGCGGATCGCCGGGCAGGATGAAATAGCAATGGATCGAATGCGGCAGGCGGCCCTCGACGGTGCGGCATGCCGCGACCATCGCCTGCCCAATCACCTGGCCGCCGAACACCCGCTGCCAGCTCGTCTTCGGGCTGTTGCCTCGGAACAGGTTCACCTCGAGCTGTTCGAGATCGAGGATGGAAATCAGGTCAATCAGGCCTTTGGACATGCGAAGTACTTTCAGTTGAATTCTTGCGTCATTCCGGGGCGATGCGGAGCATCAAACCAGGAATCTCGTGCCAAACCTCTGGATTCCGGGTTCGCGCTGCCGCGCGCCCCGGAATGACGATCTAGAAGCGACCTTGTTTCTCGGCCCTGTTTCGCCCAGCTAATATCAGGTAGCAAGTCTGGTCTAATGTGACGGCGTAACCGGGTAAGGATCGCATGGCGACACAGCGAAGCATTGTCATCTGCGGCGGCGCATTTGCCGGGCTGGCGCTGGCGCTGGCATTCCGCCAGGGGCTGGGCGCGGATATTCCCGTGGTCGTGGCCGATCCGGCCATGGCGGTGCGGCCGAGCCGCGATCCGCGGGCGACCGCGATTGTCGCGGCCTGCCGGCGGCTATTCGAGGCGCTCGGCGTCTGGGATCAGGTATCGGACTCCCAGCCGATCCTCGACATGGTCGTCACCGATTCCAGGCTAGAGGATGCCACCCGTCCGGTGTTCCTGACCTTTGCGGGGGAAGTCGAGCCCGGCGAGCCCTTCGCCCACATGGTCGAAAACCGCCGCCTGATCGATGCGCTGGTTGCGCGTGCCGAGGCCGAAGGCGTCGATCTCCGGGCAACGGCAGTCTCGACCTACGACTCGCGTGCCGATGGCGTCACGGTGACGCTCGCCGATGGCCAGATCATCGAAGCAAGCCTGCTGATTGCCGCAGACGGCGCGCGCTCAAAACTGCGCGAGCGCGCCGGCATTGCCACCCACGGCTGGGATTACGATCAATCCGGCATCGTCGTCACCGTCGGCCATGAACGCGATCATCATGGCCGCGCCGAAGAGCATTTTCTCCCCGCAGGCCCGTTCGCGATCCTGCCGCTGACCGGCAAACGCTCGTCGCTCGTTTGGACCGAAAGCCGCACCGAGGCCGCACGCATCACTGCGCTGGGCGAAGCCGAATTCCACGATGAGCTCGAGAAGCGCTTCGGGCTGCACCTCGGCGAGATCAAGGCGCTCGACAAACCGCGCGCGTTTCCGCTCGGCTATTTCGTCGCGCGCTCATTTATCGCCGAGCGGCTGGCGCTGGTTGGCGACGCCGCGCATGTCATTCATCCGATCGCGGGACAGGGCCTCAACATGGGCCTGAGGGATGTCGCAGCGCTGGCCGAAGTCGTGGTCGACGCGGCCCGGCTCGGCATCGATCCCGGGCAGGCCGATGTGCTCGACCGCTATCAGCGCTGGCGGCGCTTCGACACCATGGCGATGGGCTTGGCCACCAATTCGCTGAACTTCCTGTTCTCGAATGAATCGACGCTGCTGCGTACCGTGCGTGACATCGGGCTTGGCCTCGTCGATCGCGCGCCGCCGCTGAAGAGCCTGTTCATCCGCCAAGCCGCGGGATTGTCAGGCGAAGTGCCGCGGCTGTTGAAGGGCGAGGCGTTGTAGGAGGCGAATGGGGAATGGCGAATGGAAGTTTTCGCCATTCGCTATTCGCCACTCCCCATTCGCCCTTATTCGATCTTCCGTGCCTCTTCCGGCAGCATGATCGGGATGCCGTCGCGGATCGGATAGGCGAGCTTGGCGGAGCGGGAGATCAGTTCCTGCCGGGTCGAATCGAATTCGAGCGGGCCCTTGGTCACCGGACAGACCAGGATCTCGAGCAGCTTCGGATCGACGGTGCTATCGAGGCGTTCAGGGGGGGTATTCATGGCTGGTCTCCGACTTATCGCGGTCCCATTAGCACAGTCGACTGGACGCTGTCATGACGTGGCCATCCGCACCAGCTCGTCGAGCACAGCCTGCTGGCGCGCCTTCGGCAAGGGCTGGTCCGAGAGTGCGAAGCCGAGAAATGTCCAATAAAGAATTTGAGCGCGGGCGCGGGCCAGTTCCGGCGGCAATCCCGCCTGCGCCAGCAGGCCCTCCACATAGGTCAACCGGCGGCGGTCGATGGTTTGGACGGCGGCGCGGGCACGGGGATCGACGCTCGCCCAGGTACGGACCGCCTGCTCCAGCGCCAGCCGCTCGCTGAACACCCGGCGCAACAGCACCGCAAGCGGGTTTTCGTCTTTCGAAGCCGCCTCGACATTGGCGATGATCTGCTCGGCGGCCACTTCGTGCCAGCGCGCGAGAATCGCGGCATGGAACGCACCGATATCGGCGAAATGCCAGTAGAAGCTGCCGCGTGACACCCCCATCGCCTTGGCCAAAGGCTCGGCCTTCAGCGCGGTGAAGCCGCGGCTCGCCAGTGTCTTCAGGCCCTGATCGAGCCAGTCCTTCGCCGATAATTGATCGTTCATGCCCGGTTCCGCAATGTCCCACCATACACTACTGTATTGACAGGCGCCAGGATGCGGCGCATAACCATACAGCACTGTATGGAGGCGTTTCGATGCGCGATCTCGTTCTGCAATGCGCTGGCGTCGCCGGAATAGCGGTGGCCCTGATTCACGGCGTGCTGGGGGAAACCAAGGTGTTTGCCAAAGCGACCATCCAACCGGAAAGCCTGCGGACCCTGATCCGCTTGGTGTGGCAGGCGGGCACGGTGGCCTGGATCGGCGGCGGCGTGCTGCTGATTGCCGCGCCTTCGTTTGGATCGGAGAGCGCGCGGCACTGGATCGTTGTGACGATCGTCGCGGTCTACGCCTTTGCGGCGGCCGCCAATGCTTGGTGGTCGCGCGGCCGCGGCTTCGGCTGGAAAGCGCTCGGCGCAGTTGTCGTGCTAGCGATGGCTGGGTATTGAAGCGCTACTGCAGCCCGGTGTCGCCGCTGGTGCCCTTCTTGGCGAGATCCATTTCGGTCACTGCGATCAGGATTTCCGCGCGGGTTTTCAGGTCAGGCGCTTCCAGCATCGCTTGCTTCTCCGCCGGACCATAGGGCGACATCATCGCCAGCGCGTTGACCAGCGCCTCGTTCGGCGCGCTCTCGATGCCCTCCCAATCCACCTTCAGATTGTTGGCGTTGAGAAAGTCGGTCAGAACGTCGAGCAAGGCCGCGCGGTCCACATCCTCTTCGCCCTTGCGCGCAACGAAATCGTCGGCGTAGGGAAAGAAATCCACCTTGCATTGCCGATACGCAGTCAGCGTAGTGATTTCCTCGACCACCTTGAAGCGGGCGACGCCGGTCAGTTCGAGGATGTAGCGACCGTCCCCGGATTCGGCGAGCTGCGTGATGCGGCCGACGCAGCCGACCCGGAACAGCTCGGGCCTTGCCTCGTCCCTGCTGTGGGAAATATCCGGCTGGATCATCCCGATCAGCCGATGGCCGTCGCGCAGCGCGTCGTCCACCATCGCCAGATAGCGCGGCTCGAAAATATTGAGCGGCATCTGGCCACGTGGCAGCAGGAGAGCGCCCGGCAACGGAAACACCGGAATAATTTCGGGAAGCTCGCCGGGTCCGCGGTATTCGGCATTGATCGGCATTTGCAGTCCCGGTCAGTTCGTCGGTTTGGTGCGGGTTCTCTTCACAAAACCATGTCCCACTGGTGTGGAATACGCCCTACGAGAAAAGAATCGTCGACAGCCGCTTTCGTCCCTCGACGGTCGCTTCGTCGGCGCCGCCCCATGCCTCGAAGAACTGCACCAGTTGCTTGCGCGCGCCGTCGTCGTTCCATTTGCGATCGCGCTTGACGATCTCGAGCAACTGGTTGGTTGCCTCCGAGCGCTTGCCCAGCGCGTTGAGCGCGGTCGCCAGGTCGAACCGCGCCTGATGGTCGAGCGGGTTTGCAGCGACCTTTTGTTCCAGCTCGGCAACCGGACCGACCGCCTGGGCCTGCTCGGCGAGGTCGATCGAGGCCTGCACCGCCTTGACGGCGGCATCGTTGCGCTTCGATTCCGGCACCATCGCTAACGTCTGCTTGGCCTGTTCGACGGCACCGGTCGTCACATAGCATTTCGCCAGCCCCGCCAGGGCCGCGATATTGGTGGCATCGAAACCCAATATTTCGGCATAGATCTGGGCTGCCGCGGCGGGATCGCCTTCCGCCAGCACGGCCTCGGCCTCCTGCAGGATTTCCGCGATATTAGGCTCGCCCGGCGCCGTCATGCCCTTGGTGAGCTTTTCGATAAACGCGTTGACCTGGCTCTCCGGCACCGCGCCCATGAATCCGTCGGCGGGTTGGCCATTGACGAAGGCGATCACGGCCGGGATCGACTGAATGCCCATCTGGCCGGGAATAGCCGGATGGTGGTCGATGTTCATCTTGACCAGTTTGACCTTGCCCTTGGCCGCGCGGACCGCCTTTTCGAGCACCGGCGTGAGCTGCCGGCAGGGGCCGCACCACTCCGCCCAGAAGTCGATCAGCACCGGCTGGCGCTTCGATTCCTCGATGACATCCTTCACGAAGGTCTGAGTGGTCGTTTCCTTGATCAGATCGGGTGCTGCCTGCGGTGCCGGGCCGCCGCCCTGCTCAACTATCGTCACGGTGTCCTCGCCTGATGTTTCGAGAAGAAACGCAGAATATCGACTGCGGGTCCGGCCGTTTCTAGCACGGTCCGGAACCAAGTTCTCGTTCGCTAGATGGCGGCTTGGACGCAAAAATCAATCGGTCTGGGCTTCGAGGCGCTGCTAGCTTGCTGACCGTGGGGGCCGCCGCCGCGAATCGAATTATTGCGCGCCTTCCGGGGGGCCCCGGTTCCCCGGTCGTCGCCCCGAAAGCCGATAAATGCCGCTTTGGCGTTGTTTCGGACGGATTCGAGCCCATTTGCCAAAGAAATCGGACTAACCGGAAATGGTTCAGACCGTGCGCGGACTGTTGCATTCACGGTCCGCATTTGGCATAGGTCTGCCGTTGACGGCGAGCGATCGCCGCCATCTCGGATGCGGGTGTAGCTCAGTGGTAGAGCACGACCTTGCCAAGGTCGGGGTCGAGGGTTCGAGCCCCTTCGCCCGCTCCAGATTTTCTTCTATGGCAAAACACTAGATCCAATGACAGGCCGCCACTTTGGCGGCCTTGTCGTTTTTTGGTCCCCCGATGTGATCCAGCTCTCTTTTCGTTCGAGGGGGGCGTGCAATGCTCTGAGACCAGAGATTGTAGGGTCGTTTCATCACCCGGCGGGGCAATTTCATGGGCCGAAACATTGTTTTGCTGTCCGACGGCACCGGCAATTCCGCGGCCAAGGTCTGGCGCACGAACGTCTGGCGCACCTTTGAGGCGCTGGATCTTTCTGGAAACGATCAGGTCGCCTTCTACGACGATGGCGTCGGCACTTCGACATTCAAGCCGTTGGCGATCCTTGGGGGCGCATTCGGCTTTGGCCTGAAACGGAACGTCGTCGACATCTACAAATTCGCGTGCCGCAACTACAAGGACGAAACCGACAACCTCTATGGCTTCGGCTTCAGCCGCGGCGCATTCACGATCCGCGTCGTCATCGGGCTGATTCTCAATCAAGGCCTTGTGTCCGCCGACAACGAAAGCGAACTCGACAAGAAAGCCATCGCGGCCTACCGGAAATACCGCAGCGAGCGCTACCATACTGTGTGGCCCTGGCATCCCGAGGACTGGTACCGGGCCATTCGCAACTTCCTCTTCCCGATCAAGTACGACAAGCGCGACAATCGCACGGTCAAATACATCCGCTTCGTGGGTGTGTGGGATACGGTCGCCGCCTATGGCCTGCCGATGGCCGAGATGACGCGAGGTGTCAGCCGGTGGATCGTTCCGCTCGAACTTCCCAATCACGCGCTGAATCGTAAATGCGTCCTGCGCGCATGCCAGGCGCTTTCGCTTGACGAAGCACGAACCACGTTTCATCCGGAGTTGTGGGACGAAAAAATCATTCCGCCATCGGAATTCGATCCAAACCGGAAGCGCCACATCGCTGATGAGCAAATTAGCCAGGTCTGGTTCGCAGGCGTGCATTCCAATGTAGGCGGCGGGTATCCGGATGATGCGCTGGCCTACATTCCGTTGATCTGGATGCTCAACGAAGCGCAGCGCTGCGGTCTGAAATTCAAGTCCGACACCGGCGATCCACCCGCCGATCCCGATGCGTTCAAGAATGCCATTTCGAGAGCGGACAAGGACGGACGAATATACAATCCGCGCGCGGGCCTCGGCGCCTATTACCGTTACGGTCCACGAAAGCTCGTTCAGCTTTGCAATTACAGATACGCGAAAAAGGAAGACGACGAAGTCACGGTCGAACGTCCGAAGATCCACGAGGGCGTGTTCAGGCGAATCAAGAGCCATGCGCACGCCTACGCGCCCATCGGCCTGCCTGCCGTCTACGACGTCGTGAAGGCCGACGGCGAGATCGTCACGCCGGATCAGTATGAGTTCGAGACCAGCGATGCGGCCAAGAAGCGCGCGGACGCACAGGAGCATGTCTGGAACGAAATCTGGAAACGACGCGTGGTCTATTTCGCTACCGCCGGCGCCACCGCCTGGCTGTTGGCCTTTCCGTTGATCAGCGGCGCCACGCGCTCCGACGAATTCACGAGCCCGATCCGATGGGTCTCGGACATCATTCGCTTCGTCGGGGCTTTTCTGCCGGACTTCGCGTCTACGTGGGTCGACGGCTATGCCCGCGCGCCGTTTTCCTTCCTGCTGCTTGCTGGCCTGGTCGCGTTCCTCAACCTGTGGGGAATGCGAATAGCAGCGCGCATCGACGACCGCATGGGGGCGATCTGGCGAAAAACTGCTTCTGCGCCGTCGGGCCTGCCCAAAAATTTCGTCTACCGGCTTCGCAGCAACAAGTTTTACATTGCACTGCATGAGGGGATAAAGCGCAGATGGGCGCCTGCATTCTTTGCCCTGCTGTTCGTCTATCTCGGGTTGGCCCTGGTCAACCGCCTGCTCTACAACGTCCAGGATGTTGCCGGTTTTACCTGCACACCGAGCGCGGGAACGAAAGGTCTTGCCAAGGGCGAAACGGTTGCGCAGCCCGTCGAGTTCAAGACGTCGGACCTCTGCAAGCCGACCGGCATTCATCTCGATGGCGGCGGAGCCAGATACATGGTGAAGGTCGAGCCGGTGCCGTCGGAGCCATGGTACGATGCCGCTATCAAAGTCCCGTTCGGCGGCTTCTCACCCACTGACCAGCCGAGCTGGAATCAGCGAATCCTGCTCGGCCTCGGAGTGCCGCTGCGCCGCGAATTGACCAAGGACTGGTTCCGGATCGTTCTGCGCTATGGCGACGTCGGCGGGGAAGAGACTTCTCTCGATCCTGATCCTACCGATTCCGTGATCGAAGCCACCATCAAGCCAACCCGCGAAGGCGAACTGTTCATCTTCGTCAACGACGCCGTGCTCGGCATTCCCGGGCTCTATGATCTCTTTTATCGAAACAATAAAGGCGCGGCGAAACTGACGGTGAAGCGGCGATAGGCCGGCCAGGCTCCGAGCGTGCTGAGCTTCAAAGCGGATGTGCGGGATCGCACCAGGCTAAACACATCAAGCCTCCGCCCACCACTTCCCGCACCACTGCGAAGCCGATCGAGCCTGTCCCACCGAGCACGAACACGCGCACGATCTGTCCCTCCTGTGGAAGCCCGCCCACCTCGGCGAGCTCCGCTCTCGAGGAATATTGCGATGCAACGGGCGCAAGCAAACGCGCATCGAACGCGGCCAGTTATCAATCCGTCTCACAATTTGCTTTGACGTCGCGGAGCGGCGCAGCCTGCGCTTCTTTGCCCCAAAGTATGTGCTACCATTTTTAGTCTGTTCCATTTCACCAGACCAAGTTCGTCTCTCGAACGTTTCAAAATAATAACAGGCGCAGCCGCCAGGCTGCATAGGGAGTGACGCGATGAAATCGGCTTTCAATCGATCCATTCTTGCGCTCGCAGCCGTCCTCGTTGTCGCGGGGGCCAGCCAGGCCGACGCGCAGCAGAAGGCCTTGAAGAAATACGAGTCCGGCTCCAAGGACTTCTGGACCAACCCGCCGCCGGACTGGTTCCTCGGCGACGAGACCGAAGAACAAAAGGGCCTCGCTCCGCCATCCGGGCCGCCGACCGGCGCCTCGGAAGCGGAACTGGCGGCACTGATGAAAAAGATCAAGCTGCCGGACGGCTTCAAGATCGAAGTCTATGCATCCAACGTACTGTCCGCGCGGCAGATGGCCTGGGGCGACAAGGGCACGCTGTTTGTCGGCTCGTTCGACCTCGGCAATGTCTATGCGATCAAGGACAATGGCGGCAAGAAGGAGGTCAAGACCATCCTCAAGGGCCTCAAGATGCCGACCGGCCTCGCCTTTCTCGATGGCGCGCTCTACGTCATCGCGGTCGACAAGCTGATCAAATACGAAAACGCCGAAGCCAATCTCGATAATCTTGGCGCCGGCAAGGTCGTGTATGACGACATGCCGTCTTACATCGCGCACGGCTGGAAATACATCACGGTCGACAAGGATGACTGGTTCTACCTGCCGTTCGGACCTCCCTTCAACATCGGCATCCCCCCGACCAGCGTCTCGCAGGTCCGCCGCGTCGATCCCAAGACCGGCAATGCCGAGATCTGGGCGCTCGGCGTCCGTAACAGCGTCGGCGGCGACATCGATCCGCGCTCGGGGCGATACTGGTTCACGGAAAACGCCCGCGACTGGATCAGCGACGACATGCCGAGCGACAAGCTCAACATGATCTCCAGGATCGGCGAACATTTCGGCTATCCCTATTGCCATCAGGGCGATATGCCGGACCCGAAATTCGCCATGGGTCACAAATGCTCTGAATTCACGCCGCCCGTCGTTAATCTGGGCGCGCACGTGGCGCCGCTGGGTATGAAGTTCTATACCGGCAATCAATTCCCGCCTGAGTACAAGAACAACATCCTGATCGCTGAGCACGGCTCCTGGAATCGGCATAAATACCAGGGCGCCCGGATCAAGCGCGTCATCGTCGATGCCGACGGCAAGAACGCCAAGCAGGAAATCTTCGCCTCCGGCTGGCTCGAAGGCGACCAGGGCTATCTCGGCCGTCCGAACGATATCATCCTGGACAAGGACGGTTCGATCCTCGTGGCCGACGACTGGGCAGGAGCGATCTATCGCATCAGCTACAGCAAGAAGTAGAGCGTGAATTGGCAGAGGCTGCGGCTGCTCGGGACCGAGCGACCGCGGCCTTTGCTGTTTGGGCCGCGGCGGAGAGTAATTGAAATGCGAAGTGCAATGGTTGGCGCGCTGCTGGCTTTCACGATCTGCGGACCATTCGCGCACGCCGCCGATGTTGCCGCCGGCAAGGTCAAGGCCGAACTGTGTGTCGGGTGCCACGGCGAAGGCGGCATTTCGCAGATCGAGAACATTCCCTCGCTGGCGGCGCAGCCCGACCAGTTCATTCAGTGGCAGCTCGTGTTTTTTCGCGCCGGGACCCGCAAGAACGAGCAGATGCAGCCGATCGTCGAGCAGCTCAATAACGAGGACATCCGCAACCTCGGCGCCTATTTCGCTTCGCTTGAACCGCCGAAAGCGCCCAAACCCGATGACAATCCCGAGCTTTCGAAAAAGGGCGCGCAAGCTGCCGCCGGGCGACGCTGTGCTTCATGCCACACCGATAGCTACGCCGGCACCAAGGGGGTTGCCCGCATCGCTGGCCAGCGCGAGGAATATCTCGTCAAGGCGCTACGCGAGTACAAATCGGGTATGCGATCCGGCGGCGCCATGGCCGCGATGGCGGATGTCGCCTATCCCCTCAGCGAGGAAGAGATCGAAGCGCTCGCGCATTTTCTCGCGTATCTCTGACGTCCTTCGTCGTCCCTGCGAACGCGCAGGGACCCATACGCCGCGAAAGCGCAATTTAAGGAAGTGCCCGTCGTTCGATTTCGTTCAGCAACTACGGCCCGTGGTTATGGATCCCCGCGTTCGCAGGGACGACGGAGAGTGCTTTAGCTGACTACGCGGAGCGCTGCTTTTCATACGCCTTGAGGTGCGTGTAGGCGATGCGCAGTTTCGGCACCGGGATCTTGGCGGCGTCGGCGCGCGCGACGAGATCGCCGACCACATGGTCGGCCTCGACCGGCAGGGCCGCTTTGATGTCGCGGAACATCGAGGCGGTCATCGGCGAGCCCTCGGTCGTCAACAAGCCGCTGGTGCGCTGGAAGAACGGGCCGGTCGGCTCATAACCCGACGCCTTTGCAATCGCGCTGCATTCATCGAGCATGCCGAGCAGAAAATCCTTGCCGCCAGCCACCGCCAGGATGTTGCCGACCGAAGTGCGCATCAGGCAGGTCGATGCCGCCAGCGAGGCGAGGAAAACCCACTTCTCCCACATGTCCCGCATGATGTGTTCGCTGGCCGCGGCGCCGAACTTGCCGCTGTCGAACACTTGCGCAATCGCACGCACCCGCTCCGATAGGGAGCCGTCGCGCTCGCCGAAATTAAGCGACTGCATCGGCGCGAGCTGGACCACCTCGCGGGCGTCATTGAGCGTCACCGCGATCGCGCAGAGACCGCCGAGCACGCGGTCGGGTCCGAACTTCTGGTCCAGCACGTTGAGGTGCAGCATGCCGTTGAGCAGCGGGATGATCGCAGTTTGTGGGCCGACCGCGGGGGCAAAAGACCTGATCGCGTCTTCCAGGTCGAACGCCTTGCAGCTCAACAGCACGACGTCGAATTTCTCGGCAAGCTTGTCGGCCTGCACTGTCGGCGGGCTCTTCAGCGTCACGTCGCCGGCGGGACTCTTGATGACGAGACCAGCGCTTGCGAGTTCGGAAGCGCGCTTCGGCCGGACCAGGAACGTCACATCGTTTCCAGCCTGAAGCAGCCTGCCGCCGAAATAGCCGCCGATGGCGCCGGCGCCAACCACGAGAATACGCATGCGATAGCTTCCTTTGTTGTTGGTCTTGGCATGGGCGAGTGGCGAGCAGGGAATGGCGAATAGGGACTTCACATATCAATTCTACCACTCGCTATTCACCATTCGCTTCTTTACCACTTCTCGCCAAACAGTCGAACCCGGGCGGCTATTTCCCGGCGATCATTTCCTCGACCTCGCGCAGTTGCTCCTTGCCGAAAAACATTTCCTTGCCGACGAAGAAGGTCGGCGAGCCGAACGCGCCGCGCTCGACGGCGGATTGGGTGTTCTCGATCAGCCTGGCCTTTACGTCGGCGTCCTGCGAGCGCGCCAGCAGCCTGGCGGCGTCGAGGCCGGACGCGGCCAGCGCCCTTGCCGCGACTTCGGGGTCATCCATTTTCTTCGGCTCGACCCACATGTGATGGAACGCGGCCTCGACATATTTCTCGAACACGCCTTCGTGCTGGGCCGCCACCGCCGCACGCATCAGGTTCAGCGTGTTTACCGGGAAGAACGGGTTCCAGACATAGGGCTTGACCCCAAAGCGTTTCAGGAAGCGCTCGGTCTCCAGTGCGTAGAATTCGCGCTTGTTCTTGATGCCGGCGAGCGTTTCCGCGGGCGACCTGTTGTTGGTGGCCTTGAAGATGCCGCCGAGCAGGATCGGCACATATTCGAACTTCACGCCGGTGCGCTTTTCGATCGCCGGAATCGCTTCGTGGCTGAGGAACGCGTTGGGGCTGCCGAAATCGAACAGGAATTGCGGATTTGTGCTCACAGCAGTCTCCCTGATGTTTTGGCGCATTGTGGCGCAAGGCAGGCGGCGCGTCCACGGTATTATGACGATCGTAATATTGTGGAATATAGCCCCGCGTCATATCAGCCGCCGAATCGGTCGGCAACGCCGCGCCTATGGCTCGGCGCGATCGCTGAAGGCGAGCTTGACAACGTGATCGCGGATATCGTCGGGCCAGGCGGCGACGAGCCCGACGAATCGCCGCCGGTCATCGGCGAACAACGCCCGCGACGCTTCCTCGAAGCCGGAGAGATTGCCGGCCATCACGGACATGAAGCGATAGGCGGCATCCCTTGCCGCGCGGGTGCGATCCGCATCGCCATTGGCCCGGCGCGCTTCTTCCACCAGCTTTCGCAACGCGACCGATGCGCCGCCAGGCTGCGTCCCAAGCCATTCCCAATGGCGCGGCAACAGTGTCACTTCGCGCGCGACGACGCCGAGCTTGGGACGCCCGCGCCCGCGCGACTCCGCCGCCGCGGTCTGTTCAATCGCGCCTTCCGGATGCGGGGCCGGTTGCGGCAAACGGGCAATGACGTCGCGCTCGGTGCCGCGAAGATCGAGATCGATCGGCTGGCCGGTGGCGTCAGCAAATATGATGATCGGCGGCGCCGCGGGTCTTCGCGAGGCATTCATGACCGCAATTGCGACCTCGGCGAGCGGGCCGCTGGCAAGGCGTTGCGGGCCGATGAAGGCCGTGAATTGGGGGCGGGTAGGTTCAACCATTGGAGCAAACTCTGGATTTTTCGTCAGCCTATATTTACCCGGATAAAACGGGACGTCAATATCACCCGGGTAAATATATAGCGACGGCTAAGGCCATCTCGACTTTCCGCCGCCCGGCTGGCACCAACGGCGCGCCAATTGAAGGGGACGGCCATGCTGACGGTGCATCATCTCAACAATTCCCGCTCGCAGCGTGTGCTGTGGCTGCTCGAAGAGCTCGGCGTCCCCTACGAGATCGTCCGCTACCAGCGCCAGCCGGACATGCGGGCGCCTAAGGAGCTGCGCGCCATCCACCCGCTCGGCAAATCGCCCGTCATTATCGACAACGGCAACACCATCGCCGAGTCCGGCGCGATCTGCGAATACATCATCGGCACCTATGGCAACGGCCGCCTGATTCCGCCGCCGAACACGCCGGAGCGGCTGCGCTACACCTATTGGCTGCACTATGCGGAAGGTTCCGCGATGTCGCCGCTGCTCCTGAAGCTGTTGTTCACGCTGATGCCGAAGCGCGCGCCGGCCCTGCTGCGCCCGCTGGTGCGCAAGGTCTCCAACACGGCTTTGACCACCTTGGTTAATCCGCAGCTCCGGCAGCACATGGATTACTGGGAGAGCGAACTCGCCAAGAGCGAGTGGTTCGCTGGCAATGAATTCACCGGCGCCGACATCCAGATGAGCTTTCCGCTGGAAGCCGCCGCCGCGCGCGGCGGACTGGAGCAAGGCCATCCCAAAGCGATGGCGTTCCTCGAACGCATTCATGCCCGCCCGGCCTATGCACGCGCGCTGGAAAAGGGCGGGCCGTACGTGGTCGGGCGCTGACCGCTTCACGGCTGCTCCTCCCAAGGCGCCTATCGCGGCGTCTGCGCCGCCCCAACCGAGGGCAGCGCCTGCACGGTGACGCCGGGCGGCGGCACATCGTCGTCGGGGACGAAGAAGTCCGACATCAATGGCACCGAGCGATCAACGCGGTAGTGCTCAAAGTCCCTGACGCCAGAGGCGTACAGCACCTTGTCGTCGATGCAGAACTGCCCGGTGAATTCCCGCGCCGGCCTGGTCAGGATCGCGTGCGCAGCGTCGCCCATGATCTCGGGCGTGCGGCTGGCGCGGATCATGGCCTCGCCGCCGAGCAGGTTACCGACCGCGGCGGTCGCGATGGTGGTGCGCGGCCACAGCGCGTTGACGGCGACGCCAGCGGATTTCAGTTCACCCGACAGGCCCAGCACGCACATGCTCATGCCGAACTTCGCCATCGTGTAGGCGGTGGAATGCTCGAACCATTTTGTCTTCATGTCGAGCGGCGGCGACAGCATCAATATGTGCGGGTTGGCCGCCTTCTTCAGATGCGGGATGCAATATTTCGACACCATGAAGGTGCCGCGGGTGTTGATATCAATCATCAGGTCGAACCGTTTCATGTCGGTTCCTTGCGAATTGGTCAGGCTGATGGCGCTGGCATTGTTGACGCAGATATCGATGCCGCCGAACTCGGCGACGGTCTGCTCGATCGCCGCGATCACCTGCGCCTCGTCGCGGATGTCGCACAGCACCGGCAGCGCCTTGCCGCCGGCGGCGCGGATCTCTTCCGCCGCGGTGTAGATGGTGCCCTTGAGTTTCGGATGCGGCTCAGCGGTCTTCGCCGCAATCGCGACATTGGCGCCGTCACGCGCGGCACGTAGCGCAATCGCCAGACCGATACCGCGGCTGGCGCCCGAGATGAACAGCGTCTTGTCTTTGAGAGATGTCATGATGAGAGCCTCCAGTTATGCAGGCACACTGATTGGGCTCCCTCCCCCCTTGCGGGGGAGGGTTGGGGAGAGGGGTAAGCCACGAGCGCTAACGGCAGCCAAAACGCGATCCTGCATCAACGACCCTCCGAGACGATCGACGAGGTTGAGAGCATTGTCCATGCTGTTCGTCAGACAGTCGAGCAAGCGGCTACCCCTCTCCCTAGCCCTCCCCCGCAAGGGGGGAGGGAACCTATCCGCCGGTGCGTCCCTCACGAGTACCTGTCCTCATTGCCCCACCGCAGCCGCGCCTCTTGTGCGCGGATCGGGCGCGCCACGCAGGCCGTTCGGCGTGACGGAGATCGAATTTGCGGAGGTCTGGCCGAGCGGCTCGATGACCTTGTGACCTTTCGCCTTGAGCTCGGCCAACACCTCGTCGGAAAAGCCACGTTCGACGCGCACTTCATCGGGCATCCATTGATGATGGACCCGCGGGGCCGCCACGGCGGCGGCGACATCCATGTTGTAGTCAAGCACGTTGACCACGATCTGCAGCACCGCCGATATAATCCGGCTGCCGCCCGGCGAACCCGTGACCAGCACCGGCTTGCCGTCTTTCAGCACTATGGTCGGCGACATCGACGACAATGGCCGCTTACCGGGGCCGGGCAGATTGGCTTCGAAACCGACGAGGCCAAACGCGTTCGATGCGCCGGGCGCGGCGGTAAAGTCGTCGAGCTCGTTGTTGAGCAGCACGCCCGTCCCCTCGGCGACCAGGCCGACACCATAGGGAAAATTCAGCGTGTAGGTGTTGCTCACCGCATTGCCGCTGGCGTCGACGATCGAATAATGCGTGGTGTTGCTGCCCTCGCGCGGATTCACCGCCAACACATCGGCCGCCGGGGTTGCGCGTGCAAGGTCGATGCTGGCGCGTTGCTTCGCCGCGTAATCCTTGGTGGTCAGGATATTGACCGGCGCATTGACGAAGGCGGGATCGCCGAGGTAGCGCGCGCGATCTGCATAAGCGCGCTTCATGGCTTCGATCATGACATGCAGCGAAGGCGCGGAGCCCTGCTTCATATCAGGCATCGGAAACCCCTCGAGAATGTTCAGCGACTGCAGCAGTACCGTGCCGCCGGAGGAGGGCAGCGGCATCGACACAATGTCGTAGCCGCGATAAGTGCCGCGCACCGGGCTGCGGATCATCGCCTGATAGGATCTGAGATCGTCCGCCGTCATGAGGCCGCCGGCATCGCGGACGGCCTTTGCCAGCCGTTCGGCGACCGGCCCCTCATAAAATCCGCGCGCTCCCTGATCGGCAATTGCCGACAAGGTTGCCGCGAGATCGGCCTGGATCAGCCGGTCGCCTTCTTTCAATGGCGTGCCATCGCCGCGGGTGAACGCCTTCGCCGAATTCGGCCAGCGTCCCATCCTCCGGTACATATCCGACAGAGTGTCGGCCATGTCGTCGGCGACCACGAAGCCGTCGCGCGCCAGTTCGATTGAAGGTTTGAGGATTTGCGCGAGCGTGAAACGGCCCGAGCCGTATTTCTCCAGCGCCAGCGCCAATCCGGCCACCGTGCCGGGCACGCCGATGCCAAGCGCGGAACTGCGCGACTTGTCACTATCGGGTTTGCCGTCCGGTCCCAGAAAGATATCGCGCGTGATCGCTGATGGCGCGGTCTCGCGATAATCGATGGCGACGGCTTCATTGCGTCCGGCCGAATGAATCACCATGAAGCCGCCGCCGCCGATGTTTCCGGCACGCGGGTAGGTGACGGCAAGGGCAAAGCCGGTCGCGACCGCGGCGTCGACCGCGTTGCCGCCCTGCCTCAGGACATCGGCGCCGACTTGCGCGGCGAGCCTTTCCTGCGCCACCACCATGCCATGCTCGGCGGCAATGGCTCGAACGGTGGAGAGATCGGGGGGCGAGTAAAAGCGGCGTTCCTGCGCAAAGGCCGTCGTCCCACAGACAAATGCAAGTACGAGTGTGGCAGCTACTCGGCGCCACCGGATTGAAAAGACCGCCATCGAAAATCCGCCGCAGTTGGAGTGCGTGTGACGCTCGGCAACATCCCCCGAGCGTCGGTGACGCATGCTATATGGGTTCGGATCTGACAGGCAAAACGCCTCGCGACACTTTTGAAGGAAATATCCGGCATGGCGGTGATCGCTTCCGAGGCAATTGACGCCAAAATACCGCAGCAATATCCGGGCCGCGCCGCTGTCATGAGCTGGATCTTCTTCGATTGGGCGGCGCAGCCTTATTTCACGCTGATCACCACTTTTGTGTTCGCGCCCTATTTCGCGGGCTTCGTCGCGCCCGATCCGGCAAGCGGGCAGGCGCTGTGGGGATTCGCCACCGCGGCTGCTGGTCTGATGATCGCGCTGCTGTCGCCGGTGCTGGGCGCGATCGCTGACGCCAGCGGCCGCCGCAAACCGTGGATCGCCGGCTTCGGCACGCTGCTGGTGATCGGCGCCTGCCTGATGTGGTTCGGAAAGCCGGGTGATCCGAGCGTCATCCCGCCGCTGTTGCTCGCCTATGCAATCGCAAGCGTGGGTGTCGAATTCGCCACCGTCTTCAACAATGCGATGATGCCGACGCTGGTGCCGCCGGACAAGATCGGACGATTGTCCGGCACCGGATGGGCCACTGGTTATATCGGCGGCATTCTGAGCCTCATCCTCGTGCTCGGCTTCCTCGCCGCCAGTCCCGAAACCGGCCGCACACTGTTCGGCCTGGCGCCGCTGTTTGGCCTCGACCCGGTCAGCCATCAGGGCGATCGTATCACCGGGCCGCTGACCGGCATCTGGTTCATCATTTTCGTGACACCGATGTTCCTGTTCACGCCGGATTATCCGGCGAAGCGCCGGATCCGCGAGGCGCTGCACGAAGGATTGAGCGGACTCAAGCGCACGCTCGGCGAACTGCCGAAGCAGAAATCGGTGGCGACATTCCTGCTCGCCAACATGATCTACACCGACGGGCTGGTGTCGCTGTTTGCCTTCGGCGGCATCTACGCCGCCGGCACTTTCGGCTGGCATACGATCCAGATCGGCACGTTTGGAATTCTGCTGGCCATCGCCGGCACATTCGGCGCGTGGCTCGGCGGCAAGCTCGACGACAAACTCGGGCCCAAGCGCGTCATCGCCGGCAGCTTGCTGATCCTGCTGTTTGCGCTCGGTGCCATTTTGCTGGTCGACAAGGATTCGATCCTGTTCGTAAAGGTCGACCCGCCGGTGCCGGGCGGCGCGCTGTTCTCCGGCGCGGCCGAGCGCGCTTATCTCGTGCTCGGGTGCCTGATCGGCGCGGCCGGCGGTCCGCTGCAGGCGGCGTCGCGCACGCTGCTGATCCGTCTCGCGCCGAAAGATCGCATCGCCCAGTATTTTGGATTGTTCGCGCTGACGGGAAAGGTTACCTCGTTCATCGGCCCGCTGCTGATCGGCGCGGTCACCGCTGTTACCGCGAGCCAGAAGGCCGGCATGGCGATGCTGGTGGTGTTCTTCGTTGCAGGCCTCGCGCTGCTGGTGCGCGTGAGGGAGAATTCGTAGATCCTATGGGGTGGCAGGTGGTCAGGGGTAAGCTGAGTTTGCGAACACCC
>NZ_LLXX01000169.1:287-33206 GCF_001440405.1 Bradyrhizobium valentinum | reverse complement strand
CGGCGGGCTTCGGCCTGCGCGCTGGGGGCGGGTGTCGCAGGGGCGGCCGCCGCGGGTGCCGGCACCAGCGGCACGTCTTCACCGCCGAGCGAACCATAGACAAAGGGTTCCTGCCGGTTGTTGGTGGTCTTGAGCACCTCGTCGCGGACAAAACCGAAGGCGCGGCGCACGTCGAGCCCGGGCTTCGTCAAATGGTGCGACAGCGCCGTCGTGAACGGGCTGTTCTGGCCGTCACCGTCGGCCGCGGTGGAACCGGCCTTGGCCGAATAGGCGATCAGGACGTTCGGGCTGGTCGGCTCGACCTTGGCGAGGCCCTGCCCGATCGCGCGCGATGCGACGGTGCGCTTCATGGTCCGGGCAAACGGATTGTCGCGGCAGGCGTCGAGAATCACGAGCCGCAGCTTCTTGGCCGGTTCGATCGCGATCAGGATGCGGTCGAGCGAGAGGCCTTCGTCATAGATGTCGGTATCGCGTTCCAGCCGCGCATCGACGGGAATCAGGTAGTTCGCGCCGTCCAATTCGATACCGTGGCCGGCGTAATAGACCACCGCGATATCGGCATCGCGCGCGCGATCGGCGAAGTCGCGCAGGGCGCGACGGGTCTCGGCTGCGGCCATGTCACGGCGGGAATCGACGACATCGAAGCCTGCGTCCTTCAGCGTCGACGCGATCTTGGCGCTGTCGTTTATCGGATTGGCCAGCGGTGCGACATTCTTGTAGGCGGAATTGCCCAGCACCAGCGCCACGCGCTTCTCGGCAAAGGCCGGCTCGCTAACGAACAGGAAGGCCGCCGCTGCAGCGGCCCATCGAAGCAATTTCAGCGATCCAGATTTCATCATGACACTTCCGGAGCCTCGCACCTTCTACCACGCAGGCCTGCCTACCAGAAGGCGCAGCCCGGCTTTGTGAGTTAAGTCACGAACCACGCAGACGTGAATCGCACCCTCATCTCATCGTTAGTCGGGGCCAGCGCCCCGGCGGTTCGGCCCCTGGCCGATCATGTTTTCTGCCGGGTTCCCCGACGAGATATAGACCCCCGGCGGCGAGCATGTATTCCCGGAGCGGGGCGCTTAGCCTGGCATGAGGTGTTCCAGATATTGCGGCAGGTCGTCTGTGATCGCAAACCAGGGCGCCTTGGAGCCGACGAAGATGTGGGCCATCGGGCGGATTGAGGGATCGTCGACCAGCGTGCCCATGGCAACATGGACGAAGGCGCCATCACGCACCACCGAATAGAGCAACGAGCCGCATTCGGGGCAATGCGCGTTGTGGTTCGCCGCGTCGCCATAGATCATGATGTTGTCTTTGCCTTTGGTGACATCAAACTTGCCACGTGCGATGCCGGCAAACGGCTTGAATGCCGAACCTGTGGTGCGCCGGCAATCCGAGCAGTGGCAATTCAAGGCGTATGCGAATTCGTCCGCCACCGCATAGCGCGTCGCGCGACAGAAGCATTCTCCGGCAAGAATGCGAGCATTCGATTTTGCTGAACCCGCCACCTGCAATCCCTCGCACCTGTGATGAACTCACCATAGCGCAATGCGCCGGTTCGTGGCTTAATTCAACTCGAACAAATTTCTTTTCGCCGGGAGGAATTGCCGTGAGCCCTGACCGATCGACCGTCGAAGCCGTGGTCAAGAACTATTTCGATGGCCTGTATGAAGGCGACGCCGACAAGCTCGGCGCGATTTTCGACTCCACCGCCGATCTGCGCTGGCTCGAGAAGGGCGAGTTGCAGGTCCTGACCGTGCCGGACTGGCTCGATCGCGTGCGCAAGCGTCCCTCCGCCAAGGCCGAAGGCAAGCCGCGCGAGGATTTCATCGTCACCATCGACCGCTCGGATGATCAGACCGCCTTCATCAAGGTGCGCTGCCAATTGCCGCCGCGCTATTTCACCGATTATCTGGTGGCGATGAAACTGCGCGACGGCTGGAAGATCGTCTCGAAATCCTATCGCTACGATCTGCGCGAGTAATATCCCCGCTGGCGACCTCATCAGTCCAGCCGGAAAGAAGCCCTCAATCACGTTCCGCCCCCTCGCGCCAGCAGGCCATGCGCATGGCGTCCCTGCGGCACGCCCTTGCGCGAAATATCCGGCTCTGGAAACCGGATCGCTCCACCTTCGTGAACCGCCGCGCGCCTTGCATTGACCTCGCGGTTTTTCCTTGCGAATGGGGGCGATCATGGAAGCCAAGTTTCAAATCTTTTTGATCCTGCTCGCCGTGCTGGCAGGGACCGCGCTGCTGGCGCGGCGAATCAATGTCGCGCCGGCCATCCTGCTGATGCTCGCCGGCATCGCGCTCGCCTTCGTGCCGGGCATGCCAACCGTTGAATTGCCGCCCGAACTGGTGCTGCTCGTGGTGCTGCCGCCGCTGATCTATTCGGCCAGCGTCGCCATGAGCTGGCGCGAGTTCAAATCCAACCTCCGCCCGATCATCCTGCTGGCGCTCGGCTGTGTCATCTTCACCGCTTTCGCGGTCGCTGCCGCGACGCATTACCTGATCGGGCTCCCCTGGGCGGTGGGCTTCCTGCTCGGAGCCATCGTCGCGCCGCCGGACGTGGTCGCGCCGCTGGCAATTGCCCGCAAACTAGGCATGCCGCGCCGCATTCTCGTTGTGCTCGAGGGCGAAGGGCTCGCCAACGACGCCACGGCGTTGATCCTCTATCGGTTCACGGCGGCAGCCATCACAACCGGGCTGTTCTCGCTGCCAAAGGCGACCGGCACTTTCGCGGTGATCGTCGTCTGCGAGATCGTGTTCGGCGTGGCGGTGGGCTGGCTGTCCTTGCGCGCACGCCACCACGCGCGCGATCCGCAGGTCGAGATCACGTTGTCGCTGATCACCCCGTATCTCGCCTTCTGGATTCCCGAGCATTTCGGTGGCTCCGGCGTGATCGCGACCGTGGCATGCGGACTTTACATCAGTTGGAACGGTCCACTGCTGATCTCGTCGGCGACGCGCCTGCAGGGCATTTTCTTCTGGGACCTCATCATTTTCCTGGTCGAGGGGCTATTGTTCCTGCTGACGGGATTTCAGATGCGGCTGCTGTTCGAGAAATCGAAAGCGTTTCCGCTTGAGGATATCCTGATCGCCACCGCGCTGGTCGCAATCATTGTGGTGGTCGCGCGTTTTGCCTGGGTTTATCCGGCAACCTATTTGCCGCGCCTGATCAGCAAGCGCATTCGCGAACGCGACCCTGCTCCGAATTGGCGGACCGTTTTCGTGATTTCCTTCACCGGCGTGCGCGGCGCGGTGTCGCTGGCCGCGGCGCTGGCGTTGCCGCTCGCCCTGCCGAGCGGCGAGGCCTTCCCCCATCGCGACATGATCCTGTTCGTCGCTTTCGGTGTCATTTTCATCACCCTGGTCGGAATGGGCTCCGGATTGCCGCTGGTGGCGCGATGGCTCGACATCACCAGAGACGGCCGCGACGAACATAGAGCCGAGCATGAAGCGGAGATCGCGGCGCGGCGCGAGGTACTGGCGGCAGCGCTCCAGTCGCTGGATGCCATCACCGACGACCGCCGGCTCTCCGACGAAGTCGTGAAACTGCTGCGCGCGCGGCACGAGAGCCGCACCAACCAACTGCCGGATTCGCTCGATCCCGACGCCTACGATGTCTCGGCGGCCGGCACCGCCCTGACGCGCGAGTTGATCGCAGCCGAACGGAAATTCATCCACGTCCTGCTCCGCGACGGCAAGATTACCGATGAAACCAGGCGGCGGATCGAGCGCGACCTCGACCTTGAGGAAGCAAGCCTGAGCAACCGGGAGTTCCGGAAGATTGCGCTATAGTTGTCGTCCTGGCCAAGCGCAGCGCGAGCTCAGATGTGCAATTGCACATCGGGGGACCCATGCGCCGCGGCGGTAATTATCCGGCACGTCGGTCGACGGTTTTCTTCCACAACGCAAGCCTTTGGTCATGGGTCTCCGCGCCCCGTGCGCAATTGCGCACTAGGCGGGGACGAGTCGCCGAGAGAGCGCAGCTACTCCGCCGCCGCATTCCTGCCGGGCCCGCCGACATAGCCGGCTGCATCGCCAAACCGCTCGATCATGACTGCCGTGAGGTCCTTTGCCTTGCTGGTGACGCAGGCGCCGGAGCGCACGGCGTAGCGGTCCTGATGCTTCAGGTGCGGCGGCGCCTCGCCCTGCTGCAGCGCGCGGGCGGCATCCATGACGAGCTTGCGGAAATGCATGATGCCGAGATCGGTCGGGCCGAGATGTTCGCGGGTGCGGTCGGCGATCGGGCCCTGGCTGTCCTGCACGGCGGCGTCCTGTTCGGATACGCCCTTGATGCCGGTGTAGCTGCTGGTCTTCTGCAGTTTGCGATCGATGAGATAGTCGTTCGACTTGTTGCGCAGCGGAACATAATTCTCGTCGACCACGGCCATCACGCCGTTGCCCCGGTCGTAGCCGTCGCGCTCGGCCTGCGTCAGGGGGCGCTCCGGATTCCACGCATAGGTGAATATCCAGCAATTGGTATCCGTCACTGGAACAAAGCTCTGGCCGAAAATATTCTCGCCGGGCATCGAGCTCGGCGCATAGGAATGCACCGGCATCAGGAACTGGGCGATACGCCAGTAGATATTGTCCGAGCCGGTCAACCGTCCGCCCGCGACCGTCAGGCCGGCCTCGTGCGGATTGATCTTGATCACGGGGCGCGGGTCTTCGGCGATCCATCGCATGTGATCGGTCGCGACCCGCGTCAACGGGTTCACAAAGTGCTTCTTGATATCGAGGATTTCGTTCTCTTCTTTCTCGAACGACAGATGCGCAAAGGTGAAATGCGCGGTGTCGATCGATCCTTCCAGCGCCTGTACCCAGTTGCAGTCCTGCCATTTCTTCGAAACGTAGCGGTGCGAGGCCGGCAGCAGCGCCATTTCCAGATCGGGCAGGTCGGGGACCTGCCCGGCCGGGCCCATATAGGCCCAGATCATGTCTCCCCATTCCCGCGCCGGATACGACTTGATGCGAATCAGGTCCTTTGCGTTGAGATCGGGATAGGAGGTCGGCATGTCGACGCAGCGGCCGTCGGTGTCGAACTTCCAGCCGTGATAGACGCAGCGAATGCCGCATTCTTCGTTGCGGCCGAGCCAGAGATTGGCGCCGCGATGCGGACAATATTGATCGATGACGCCGACCACGCCGCGCGTGTCACGGAACGCGAGCAGCTCCTCGCCCATGACGACGATCTTCTTCGGTGGCCTATCCGCTTCCGGCAATTCCTTCGACAGCAGCACCGGAATCCAGAAGCGGCGCAGCAACTCGCCCATGCCCGTTCCCGGTCCGCTCTCGGTCAGGAATTTGTTGTCTTCGGCGCGGAGCATGCGACGTCCTCCGGATGTTTATTGCTTTTGCCCAAGCTTGGCGCACGCCGGAGAAGGCGTCAACGCGTCCCTGATCATACCGGCCGCTCGCCCTTCACCGTCACCCGCGTGCCGGAGCGGGTGTGCGGCCAGTAATCCCACATTGCGCGATGCTGGGCGCAGCGATTGTCCCAGAATGCGATGGCGTTTTCCGTCCAGCGGAAGCGGCACTGGAATAGCGGATTTTCCGCGTGCTGGTAGAGATAGGCCAGCATGGCGTCGCTCTCATCGCGGGGAATACCCACAATATAGCGGGTGAAGCCGCGATTGACGTAGAGCGCCTTCTTGCCGGTGATAGGATGCGTGCGCACCACAGGGTGTTCAGCACGCGGATATTCCGGCCGGTCGGCGACGCCATAGTTGGCGTAGAGCCCGCGATAGGCCTGCTCGCCGTCGTGCAGCGCGGTCAGCCCGTCGAGATAGATCTTCATGCGGTCCGACAGCGCCTCGTAGGCCGCATACATGTTGGCGAACAGCGTGTCGCCGCCGCGTGGCGGGCATTGCTTGATGTAGAGGATCGATCCCATCGGCGGCTCGGCATCGCAGGACACGTCGCTGTGCCAGCCTTCGCCATTGGCGCGCGGGGAGTCCTTGTCGGCGTAGATCTTCATCAGCGCCGGATCGCCCTCGTTGGGCGCCGCCGGATGCACATGCAATTCGCCGAACTTGCGTCCGAAGGCGAGGTGCTGCTGCGGGGTGATGTGCTGGTCGCGGAAGAAGATCACGAGATTTTCGGCCAGCGCCCGGTGGACCTCGTCCATCTGGCGGTTGGAACGCGTATCGTCGGAAACGAGCTTGCCGATATCGACGCCTGAAATCTCCGCGCCGATGATGGGCGTCAGCTTTTCGACGTCGATGGTCTCGTAGGGATCAGATTCTCCGGCGGTGTGCCGATAGCGGGGTCCTTGCTTGCCGGACAACGAAGACATCGGCGATTCTCCCAATCGTTCTTGATTGGGATCATCGTAGCTCAGGCGATGCGGAGCGCAATGCAGTAGACGTCGTCCCGGCCTTGAGCCGGGACCCCATAACCACAGGAGCACGTTGTTGTGAAAGCTGGAGCTACAGCCCGGCATAACCACGAAGTCCTGTGGTTATGGGTCCCCGCGTTCGCGCGCGTTCGCGGGGACGACGGAGAAATACTACTCCGCCGCGGTTACCGCGCTCTCGGGCGCCTTGCTGCCCTTGCCATAGCGCTGGTCGATATAATCGATCACCAGCGCCTTGAAGTCGGCGGCAATCGTGGGCCCGCGCAGGGTGCGGAACTTCTTGCCGTCGACGAACACAGGCGCTGCCGGTGCTTCACCGGTGCCAGGCAAGGAGATGCCGATATTGGCGTGCTTGGATTCGCCGGGGCCGTTGACGATGCAGCCCATGACCGCGACGTTGAGCGTTTCAACGCCGGGATATTGCGTCTTCCAGCCCGGCATTTCCTCGCGGATGAAATCCTGGATCGAACGCGCCAGCTCCTGGAACGTGGTCGAGGTGGTACGGCCGCAGCCCGGGCATGCCGCAACCAGCGGCACGAAGGTGCGAAAGCCCATGGTCTGCAGCAGTTCCTGCGCAACCTGCACTTCCAGTGTGCGGTCGCCGCCGGGTTCGGGCGTCAGCGAAATGCGGATGGTATCGCCGATGCCGTCCTGCAGCAGAATGCCGAGTGCGGCGGAAGACGCCACGATGCCCTTCGAGCCCATGCCGGCTTCGGTGAGGCCGAGGTGGATGGCGTAATCCGAGCGGCGCGCCAGCTCCTGATAGACCGCGATCAGGTCCTGCACTGCGGAAACCTTGGCCGAAAGGATCATGCGATTTTTGGCCATGCCGAGTTCTTGCGCACGGGCAGCCGACAGCAGCGCCGACTGCACCATGGCCTCGCGGGTCACCGCGCGGGCGTCGCGCGGGTTCGCTGAGGCCGTGTTCTCGTCCATCAGTTTGGTGAGCAGTTCCTGGTCGAGCGAGCCCCAGTTGGCGCCGATGCGGACCGGCTTGTTGTTCTTGTTGGCGATCTCGATGATGTCGGCGAACTGCGTGTCGCGCTTGTTCTTGAAGCCGACATTGCCGGGATTGATGCGATACTTGTCGAGCGCCTCGGCACAGGCCGGATATTCGGCGAGCAGCTTGTGGCCGATATAGTGGAAGTCGCCGATCAGGGGCGTGGCGATGCCGCGCTTGCGCAGGCCGTCGCGGATATGCGGAACGGCGGCAGCGGCCTCCTCGCGATCGACGGTGATGCGCACCATTTCCGATCCGGCGCGCGACAGCGCCGCGACCTGCGCGATCGTGCCTTCGACGTCGGCGGTGTCGGTATTGGTCATCGACTGCACGACGATCGGCGCCCCCCCGCCGACGGCAACATTGCCGACCATGACCTGGGTGGTTTTATGCCGGGCCTTCGGGCCGGCGACGTCGTCTTGCGGGATTATCTCGGGCTTGTTCATGGGGCCTCGAATATCAGGTTTTGGTGACATTCACCAAGGGGGTGGCGAACGGTCTGTGCGCCCCGTCACGTTTCGGATTTTTGCGTTGTATATTCAATGGCTTAGGCCGGTCACGGCGGCCGGAAGCAGGGCTTCCGTTGACAGCTATATTGGACAGGAATCGCCGAATTGAAAGGGCGAGCGCACCGCCCGGCCGCCTTTTCATGGCCCGATGCGGGCCGTAGCATCGGCCGAAAATAACGGGAGGCCAACAATGTCAGGGCGTAACGGGCTTATCACCACGGCGGAACTCGCTGATATTCTGGGCCAGCCCGATCTGCGCCTGTTCGACTGCACCACCTACCTCGAACCCGCCCCCGAAGGCTCCAGCCTGCCCTATCTAGCCGTGCCCGGACGGCACACTTTTCAAGCCGGGCATATTCCGGGGGCGGATTTTCTCGATCTGCAGGGCGAGTTCTCAGAGCCAAACACCGAACTCCGCTTCATGATGCCGGATGTTGCGCAACTCGAGACGGCATTCGGCCGTCACGGCATATCCGGCGACCGCAATGTGGTTCTGTACAGCATCGGCACGCCGATGTGGGCGACGCGGTTCTGGTGGATGCTCAAATCGCTCGGCTTCGAGAACGTCGCGGTCCTCGATGGCGGTTTCGACAAATGGAAGCTCGAAGGCCGCCCGCTCGAAACCGGGCCGGCGAAGGGATATCCGCCGGCGACATTCACGGCCAAACCGAAGGACGGATTTTTCATCGACAAGCACCAAACGCTCGCCGCCACGTCCGAGCGAGGCACCGTCGTCGTCAACGCACTCGGTCCGCAATTCCACAAGGGCCTCGAGCCGAGCCGCTACGGCCGCCCCGGCCGCGTGCCCGGCAGTTGCAACGTATCCGCAGCCACACTGCTCGATCCCCGGACCAAGGCCTTCGTCCCGCTCGGCGAGGCAGAGGCCAAATTCAAGGCCCAGGGCATCACCAAGGACAAGCGCGTGGTCGCCTATTGCGGCGGCGGCATCTCGGCCACGGTTGACCTGTTCCTGCTCTACCAGCTCGGCTACGACAAGCTCACCCTTTATGACGGGTCGATGGGTGAATGGGCCAAGGATACGTCGCTGCCGATCGAGACGGGGTAGCGTTCCGCACCCTTTAAGGTTCGTTGACGTAATGCGCGCAACGCCGTTGACAAGCAGTACTATCGGGCCAATCTTGTCTCAAAGGTGAGAAGATGAAGAGCGCCGCCCTGGTATTAACTACCGTCAATGCGCCATACAGCAAGCCGCTGGATGCGAAGGCGCTTGCCTTTTATCTCCTCCACCCCGAAGCCGCGAAAGCAGCGCCTGGGCACATGTCCTCGTTCTTTGGCGAAGTCAGCCCGAAGCTGCAAATTGAGTTTGCGCACTCCTGCAATATTACCAAGCAACAGCTTGTAGCCGCAGCCAAGGCCTTTGCCATTTATTCTGGCGAGTCCTACCCCCTCGCCGCGTGAGTGCACGCGAACATTCGCCTGATTGGGCGCGGCTATTTCGAATAGCGATTGAACGGGCAAAAGCAATTCTGAGCGCCGTCTAGAGAATTCGGAGAAGCGTTTGGTGCAACAGCATCACGCCGGCACGTTTGGGTCCGGCGTGACCTTTGGATCCGGCTTGTTCACGAGATAGAGCCCTGCGATGACAAGCAGCGCCGCGACGCCGAAGGCGATGGTCAGCGTATCGTGCATGATGAAATAGCTGGCGACGACGCCGAACAGCGGCGTGACGAAGGTGAAGGCCGACAGTTTGCTGGCTGAGTAGGTTTTCACGAGCGCGAACCACAACAGGAACGTCAGACCCACCACCCAGAACGCCTGATAGGCCAGCAGCGACAGCGACAGCGGCCCGGGAACGTGGGTGATGGTTTCGTCCGATATCCACGCGGCGAACGCGAGAATCGGGATCGATAGCGCCACCTGATAGCCGAGCCCCTTTTCCGCGGGGGCCTTGATCAGCGCGGTGGTCTTGACGATCAGCGTCGTGGCCGCCCAGAGCGCGCCGCCGGCGACGATCAGGAGGTCGCCCAGCAAGACCTTCGCGTCGACATTGGCCTGGGGGACGCCGATCGCCAGCGCGACCCCGGCGAAACTCAGGGCCAGGCCACCCCATTGCGGCGCCCGCAGCCGTTCGCCGAGAAAGACATACGAGCCGAGGGCGACGAAGAATGGCGCCGTATACAGAAACACCACTGCACGCGACGCCGATGTCAGCAGCAAGCCGCGATAGATCAGCACGAATTCGATACCGAAGATCACGCCCGCGCTCACGCCGGCCCATAGCGTCCCGTCGCGCTCGAAGAATCTCACACCACGAAACCAGCCGATCGCGAGCAACACCGGCAACGCGCCGACAGAGCGGCTCAATGCCTGCAGCATCGGCGGCACGTCCGGCAACACCAACTTCACCGCGATCTGGTTGAACCCCCAGCTCAGGCACAACATCAGCATCAAGGCGATAGCCCCCGGGGTGAGCGCACGCCCGGCAGACAGTTGTACTGGCTTGGACGACATCTATCCTCGTGGCCGGCTTATGTGCCGTGTTCTCTATTTATTCTGACAGTGAGCGCAGGTGCCGGCGATCTCGACGACGGAGAGCTTTGGCGCGAAACCCGATGCGCGCGCCGCCGCATTGAGGCTTTGCGCCACGGGGGCCGCAGGAATTTCGCCGACGGAGCCGCAATGGTCGCAGATCAGGAATGCCACCATCGAGGTCTCGTCATGGTCATGCGCGCAGGCGAGGAAGGCGTTGCGGCTTTCGATACGGTGGACGAGACCGTTTTCCATCAGAAAATCGAGCGCGCGGTAGACCGTGATCGGCGCCGGTCGCGGCATCGATTTGGCGAGTTCGTCGATCACCTCATAGGCGCCAAGCGGGCGGTGGCTCGACAGCAGCGCCTGCAGCACCTGACGCCGAATCGGGGTGAATTTCTGCGCCCGCCGCGCGCAGACCTGTTCGGCATGTGCGATCGCTTCCGCAGTGCAGCGGCCGTGATCGTGGTCCGGCGCGGGAAATGTCGGCTTCGTCAGGGTCATTGCCGGTGTTTTGTAGCAGCTTGACGGCCAATCCCAAAGCCCGGGGATCCGTTGGTTCCCAGCCATGTGCTGGAAGCGGATCAGGCCATTGTTAACTCCGCATGCAGAGTTCATAAGCAAGCTTATTATATCGCAAGCTTATGGAGGCTGAGCCATGCGCGGTTCCGTGGATATGAACTTCCTGTTCACGCTCGGCGAGGTGCAGCGGATGGTGCGCGCCTATGCCGACAGGCAGGCGGCGCGCTACGGCATCACCCGCGCGCAATGGGCGGTTCTTGCCAAGGTCGAGCGAACCGAAGGCCTGAAGCAATCGGAGCTCGCCGAACAGATGGAGATGCAGCCGATCACGCTGACGCGGCTGATCGACAAGCTCTGCGACAATGGCTGGATCGAACGCCGCGGCGACGAGAATGACCGCCGCGTCAACCGCCTTTACCTGCGCAAGGCCGCGCGGCCGCTGCTCGGCAAGCTCGCCGGGCTTCGCTCCGAACTGACAGCAACCGCGCTTGATGGTATCAACCCTGCCGACGCCCACCGCCTGCTCGACCAACTCGACCTGATCAAGGAAAACGTTCGCAACGCGATCCAGAATCCGGCGGACGAACCTCCGCGAAAGGAGCAGCGGTATGGCTGATCCCGTCCTCAAATTCCCGCCCGAGCAGAAGAGCAATCCTGCATCGCCGACGGCACGGCCGAAACTCGCGGCCGAGCCACGCCGCCGGCTGATGGCCGGCATGCGGCGCTACCGCCGCTTCCTGCTGCTCGTGGTGTTGCCGTTGGCTGCGCTGGTGGCCGGCGTGATGTTCTATCTCAATGGCGGTCGCTACGTGACCACCGACGACGCCTATGTCGGCGCCCAGAAGGTTCTGATCACGCCCGACATCTCCGGCAAGATCGAGAAGGTCGTGGTGAAAGAGGGCCAGCAGGTTGGTCCGGGCGACGTTCTGTTCGAGATCGATCCTGTCCCGTTCCGCCTCGCCGTGGCGCAGGCCAAGGCCAATCTGGCGCAGACCAAGGTCACCTATGACAATTTGATCGCCGATCTCAAGATCTACGGCCAGATGAGCGAGCTTTCGCAGCAGGGCATGGACCTGAAGCGGCGCGACGTCGAACGGAAGTCTGCGCTGGTGAAGAACAATTTCGGCTCGCAGCTCGACCTCGACAATGCGTCCACCGCCCTCGTCACCGCCAGTGCGCAGTTCCAGTTGCTGCAGCAGAAGATCGCCACGGCAAAGGCGCAACTGCTCGGCAATCCCGAGCTACCGCTCGACGAATTCCCGCCCTACGCCCAGGCCAAGGCTGCGCTCGACCAGGCCCAGCGCAATCTCGACCACACGGTGATGCGCGCGCCGATGGCCGGCATCGCCACCCAGGTCGAGCAGATCCAGCTCGGCCGCTTTGTCACCGCCGGCACGCCCGTCTTCAGCATCATCGACACCTCGAACCCCTGGGTCGACGCCAACCCGAAGGAATCCGATTTCACCTATGTCGCAGTCGGCCAGTCCGTCACGCTCGAAGTCGATGCCTTCCCCAACCACCCGTTCAAGGGCACGGTCGGCTCGCTCTCGCCTGGCACCGGCGCGCAGTTCGCCATCCTGCCGCCACAGAACGCCTCGGGCAATTTCGTCAAGGTGGTGCAGCGCGTGCCGGTGCGAATCTATTTCGACAAGAACGACAAGTTCGTTCGCAAGCTGAAGGCCGGCATGAGCGTCTACGCCACCATCGACACCAACCACCGGCGTTCGCTGTCGGCCCTGCTCGGCCTGTCGCCGGCAGCGGCCAACCAGGATCACGAATAGCGCCATGGCGACGCCGGGCCAGCCTTCGGCATCCGTTCCCGGCCTGCGCCGGAACATGGTGACGATCTGCGCCATGACGGCGACCATCATGCAGGCGCTGGACACCACCATCGCCAACGTCGCGCTGCCCTACATGCAGGGCACGCTGTCGGCGTCGCAGGACCAGATCAACTGGGTGCTGACCTCCTATATCGTCGCCGCCGCGATCATGACCGCGCCGGTCGGATGGATCGCCAACCGCTTCGGCCGCAAGCGTATCTTCATCATCTGCTCGGCCGGCTTCACCATCGCCTCGGTGCTGTGCGGACTGGCGCAGGACATCACCCAGATGGTGCTGTTCCGTCTGCTGCAGGGCGTGTTCGGCGCGGCGCTGGTGCCGCTGTCGCAGGCGGTGATGCTCGATTCCTACGCGCTGCATGAGCGGGCAAAAGCGATGGCGATCTGGGGCATGGGCGTGATGATGGGGCCGATCATGGGCCCTTCGCTCGGCGCCTGGCTGACCGAGACCTATTCCTGGCACTGGGTGTTCTTCGTCAACCTGCCGTTCGGCATCATCACCGTGCTCGGCCTCGTGATCTTCATGGACGAGACGAAAAAGGACCTGGCGCTGCGCTTCGACTGGTTCGGCTTCACCGCGCTGGCGATCGCGATCGGCGCGCTGCAGCTTGCGCTCGACCGCGGCGAGCAGCTCGGGTGGCTGGAATCCAATGAGATCATCGCCGAGTTCATCATAGCAGCCGTCGGCTTCTATTATTTCCTGGCGCATTCCCTGACGACGCAACACCCGTTCATCCAGTTCGCACTGTTCAAGGATAAGAATTTCGTCGGCGGCTGCGTGTTCATGGCCGTGATGGGCCTGGTGCTGTTCTCGACCATGGCGCTGTCGTCGCCGTTCCTGCAGAACGTGATCGGCTATCCCATCATCACGGCCGGGCTTCTATTGGCGAGCCGCGGCTGCGGCACGTTCGTGGCCATGATGCTGGTCGGCCGCATGATGCGCCATATCGAGGCGCGGACGCTGATCGTCTCGGGACTCGGCATCACCTGCCTGTCGCTGTTCTACATGACCCGCTGGACCGACCAGACCGGGGCGACCGAGATCATGATCATCAGCGTGGTCCAGGGCTTTGGCTTCGGCCTGGTGTTCGTGCCGCTCTCCACAGTGGCGTTCCTGACGCTGCCCAATCATCTGCGCACCGACGGCACCTCGATGCTGACCTTGATGCGCAATGTCGCAAGCTCGATCGGAATCTCGCTCGTGATCTCGCAGTTGACGCAGGGCACGCGCTACACCTACGCGGTCCTGTCGGAGCACATCAATCCGTTCAATCATGCCCTGCAGATGCCCAACGTAACCGGCATGATCGATCTCGCCACCGACAAGGGCCGCGCCATGGCTGACATGATGGTCAAGGCGCAGGCCCAGATCATCGCGTTTTCGTACGACTACCAGATGGTGATGATCTTTACTGCCTGCGCTATCCCGCTCGCGATCATGATCGGCTCCAGCAAGGCCACCCTGCGCGCGCAGTCGGCCGTGCCTGATCATGCGGTGATGGAGTAGGGCTTCAGTTCGAGGCTCTCGCGTTACGGCATGGTCTATGCGGAAAGCTTGTCGAGCCGCGCGTAGCTCGCTTCCATTCCATGCTCCATGCCGGTCGACAGCATGGCGGCCCGCGTCGCTGCATCGGGCAAGGTCATCCGCATGGTCATCAATGTACCGGTGCCGTCGGGTGCAAAATTCGTTTCGACATGATTGTCCGGCGTCGGGTCGGGCATGTGCATCCGCTCGACGTGAACGAGCCGGCTGAACGGCACCGTCTCGATAAACTCTCCGGTCAGGTAGAAGCCACCGCCCTTGCCATCGCTCCATTCGTAGCGGATCTTGCCGCCGGGGCGCGCCTCGTTGATACAGACCGGCATCGTCCAGCCCTCCGGACCGAGCAGCCACTTCTGGATCAGCGCCGGTTCGGTGTGCGCGCGATACACAGCCTCCGGCGTGGCGGCGAAGTGCCTGGTAACAACGACATGGGTGTCGCCTTCGGTCTTAAGCGTCAACTTGCTCATCAGACTGCCTTTCACTCGTTGGTTTTCATGGCGGCCAGAACGTCGTCCAACCGGTTGTAGTTCGCGCTCAGGGCCTGGCGCAGCATCCCGAGCCATTGGTCGATCTCGTTGACGGCCGTCGGCGCCAGCCGGCACGGCCGTTTCGTGCCTTCGACCCGGCGGAGGATGAGACCTGCACCTTCGAGCACCTTGAGGTGTCGGGAGATCGCGGGCTGCGTCATCTCGAACGGCTCGGCCAACTCCATGACCGTGGCCTCACCCAACGCGAGGCGCGCCAGAATCGCCCGCCGTGTCGGGTCGGCCAGCGCGGAAAAGGCGGCGTCGAGGTTCGACATGGTTCATCTCAGATAACTTATATAACAAATATATTATATAACTGATAGCTTATTGTCAAGTGGCCGCGAAGGCAGCCCGTCACGGAGCGGGCGACGCTTCAGTTCGGCAAATGCGCGCATCGAGCGCAAAGGAATGCCTTGATATTGACCGAACCGATGTCGCGTTAGGGTGATGACCCGCCCTGCTTGGCCTGCAGGCTCAACCACATGCCGCCGAGCGACAGCGCGCCGCCGATCAGATGGATCATCGTCGGCGCCTCCCCGAGAAACAGGATCGACAGTACCGCGCTGACGATCGGCCCGAGATAGAGACTCAACGACGTCGACACCGCGCCGAACCTCGCGCCGAGATAGGCATAGGCCGAATAGGCAAAAAGCCCGGGGACCAGCCCTGCAAAGAGATAGACCAGCGCCGCCCGTCCGCTGAATGCAGCAGCAGGCGCAGACCACATTTCGTGGATGGCAAATGGCAGCGAGAACAGCGCGCCGGCTGCCGCGAACAGGCCGATCCGAGCCAGAAAGCTCACGCCGCTGCCGACACGGTTCTGCAGCAAGGTGTATCCGGCCCAGCCCAGCATCGCCATCAGTGCGAGCAGGTCGCCGGTCACCACGCCGGCTCCAACGGCAGCTTGTCCCTTGGTAATGATCAGCGCCGCGCCAGCCAGCGACAGCAGCATGCCGATGATCTGGCTTCGATGGATCGATTCTTGTCCCGAAATGAAAGAGAACAGCAGTACCGCAAGCGGCGCGAGCGCCATGATCAGCGCCAGGTTGATCGCCGAGGTCGTAACGCCGGCAACGTAAACCGGGCCGCCGCAGATGAACATGCCGAGAAAACCAGCCGTCACGATGCCGAGCGTCTGCCCCGGCAACAGGCCAGGCTTTTCCCGCAATGCCATCACCACGGCCGGCAACAGCCCGAGCGCCACGATGCTCCAGCGAAAGAATGCGATCGAGAATGGCGGCACGCTTCCGGCCACGCCGCGCGCCAGGATCATGTTGGAGACCTGCGCGGTTGCCACCAGCAAAAAACCGAGCAGGCCCAGCACTTCGCGCGCTCTATTGGGTTCGATCATGGGTAATCGGGTGCTCCGCCCCGCGGACGACCCAATCCTAACCCGTCAGCTCACCGGCAGCTATAGCTCGAAGCCTGCTTCGCATCCCCGCCATTCCACGTCGTGCCTAGTAACAACGATGTGGTGTCACCTTCCGTCATAAGCAGGCTGTCAACCGAATCCAAGGCAATTACCTCGCCGCCGCGACGATGCGCCTCGCCCCTTCGAGTGCGCGCCGGGCCCGCGCCTCAGCACCCACCGTCCGCGCGAGCGTCGCGGTCGGGACCTCGATGCTGATTGCGATATCCGGCGGCATGGCTCGCGCCAGCGAAACGAGATCGAGGCCACCCTCTCCGGGAAACATCCGCTCATTTCGAGCGGCGTGGATCATTTCCTCTGATGTCGCCGGCCGTTCGGCCGGGGCGTCGCATAATTGCCAATAGTGAAACCTGCCGGAGGGGATCCTTGCGATGTCGCCGATCGAGCTTCGCGACCGGTCGAAATGCAGGGCATCCACCAGAACCCCGGCATTTGCTTGCGCAACCTGTTCGACAATTCGCCCGGCAGTCTCAAGATCAGGCACGCTCGTCCACGGCATGAACTCGAGATCCGCGGTCAAGCCAAAGGGCGCCGCAGCCTCGCAAAATCCGGCAAAGCGATCCGCAAACCGGTCCAGGTCGGGATCGTATGCGGCGACCAGAACATGCCTGGCGCGGAGACGCGCACCGGCCTCGAAGAACGCCGAAAACGCCGCGATTTCCGTCTCCGGCCGGATGGCAACCACTTCCAGGTCCGCAACGGTCACACCAGTCGCAGCCAGCCGCGCGATGGTTTCCCTCAAAGCCGCGTCATCTTCCATCAGCGGATAGGCAACGCGAGCATCGCAGGCAGAAGACGGAGTCCGACGTGGTCGTAGCCGCAGGCGGCGGCGACGTCGATCAATTCGGGTGGTGCAAGTTCGAGCGCGGTTAGCGCGGCAAGCGAAAACGACGGCATCATTCGATTCCCACGCGCCGAGCCGCGTCCGACGCCGCGATATAGGCAAACGCGATGGCCGGTCCGAGCGTGATGCCCGGTCCGGGGTAGGTTCCTCCCATGATCGACTGCATGTCATTGCCGCAAGCGTAGAGGCCGGCAATCGGCTGATTGCCGGCATCGAGAACGCGGGCAGCCTCGTCCGTGACAAGTCCGGACGAGGTACCGATATCGGAAGGATAAAGCCTGACCGCGTAGAAAGGAGCCGTCGCGATACGGCCAAGGTTGGGATTGGCCCCGCCTGCAGAAGCATCACCGTTGTGATTTTGATACACCGTGCTTCCCCTGCCGAATTCGGGATCCAGGCCAGTTTGCGCATACAGGTTCATCTTGTCGACCGTCTCGCGCAATTGACCGGGATCGATGTTCAATCGCAGCGCAAGCTGCTCGATGGTGTCGGCGGCGCTGAGATAGCCGTCGGCGACAGCAGCTCTAGCGCCCCAACCACCAGGCCGCACCATGCCAAGACCATACTTTCGGACTGAAACCGCATCCGCGATCAGGAACGCCGGGATGGCCGATTTTCCCTTCGCCAACATCTCCAGCGCAAACTGGTGATAGGAGATCGCTTCGTTGACGAACCGACGCCCGTTGCTGTCGACAACCAGCGTCCCCGGTTTGGCGCGGTCGAGCACGAAGTGCGGAAAGACCGCTTGTGATCCGTCGCGCCGCCGCCGGATCGATGCGGGCGCCCAGAATGCAGCGCTGACATCGCGCTCGCTAAGGCGTGCACCGATCTCAATGGCCTTGTCCTGCGCATCGCCGCTCGAGCCCGCCGCAACGGACGACCAGCCGGCTTCAGTTCCAAGCGCCGCGAGACGCCGCCCGGCATGAAGGTTGAACCCGCCTCCCGCCAGAATCGGCGCGCCGTTGACGCCGATCTCGCGCGAGACTCCCTCCGAGGTCAAACTCGCGGCCGTAACGGGACCGTCGGGCTTCCGGATGATCTTCGCGAGCGATGCACCGGTGAGGATATCCACGTCCTGACGCATCAAAGAATACAGAAGCCGGCCAACCAGCGCATTGCCCATCACGAGCCGCGTGCCCCTGCCATGGCTCGCTTTGTCGTGCGCGTAACGCGCAACGAGCCGTACGGAATGCACCAATGATCCGATCGATTTCGTCGATGACAGCAGATGACCGATATCAATCCTGTCGACCATCATCCCGCCAAGCAGCGTGAACTCCGGCAATGGCGGACGGATCAGCTTGAACGCCTCGCCGAGCAACCGCCCGTCGAACGGCAACGGCTCCAGCGCGCGCCCGGCGAGCGCCGCGCCCTCAAGCTCCGAGCGATAGTCGGGATGACAGGCATAGGCGCGTAGTTTCACGTCGGAATGATTTTCCAGAACCTCGATTGCCGCCGGACCCGCCTTCAGGAAGGCTGCGCGCAGCGCAGCGTCGGCATGGTTTCCGACGATCTGCTGCAGATATTTTTCGACGTTCGCCGCACTATCGGTCGCCCCGGCGGCCGATGCGTGGCGCGTATTGGGTATCCAGATCGATCCAGCCGAAAGCGCGGAGGTACCGCCGACAAACTCGGTCTTCTCGACCAGCAGCGTTTTCGCGCCTTGAATGGCGGAAAAAAGCGCCGCCGACATGCCGGCGGCGCCGGCGCCGATCACGACAACGTCGTAAGCGGGCGAGACCTCGGATAATCCACGGCGGCACATGGACAGCTACCGGCAGCTATAGCTTGCCGCCTGCTTTGCATCCTCATTGCCGCTCCACGTTGTTCGCAGCGGATAGACGCAGACGGGATAGCTGAGGCTCTTGTCGCGCGAGGTCAGCAGGATTTCGCCGGGCGCGGCGCCCTTCTCGACCCAATCCACCAGCGCCGTGAAGAACTGGTCCTGCTCGCGCGTCGGCGTCTGGTTGGCGTTACCAGGCAGTTTCGGCAGCGGAACGCTGTCGTTCTTGCCGCCGACGGTATAGGCCCGACCTTGCGAGCTATGCGCCGAACCCGGCAGCAAATACATCCGCATGAACTTCTGCACCTCGGCATGCCCGCCCATCGCCGCCACCACGCGCTCGTGATAATTGATGTTGCCGGCAGGCGGGATCGCATCGTCGACAAGGCCGGTATGGACGACGACCTTGCGGCCGAGATCGCGCAGCTTGCCAAGGTCCGCCTTGTCCGTGATGAGGTCGCTGAACAGCGTCGGCTGCAACGCCACGCCCTTGTTCACGGCGTCGGCGAGGCCGGCGTAATCCAGCTCCATCCATTTGTTGCGTACATTGGTCGAGCCGTTCGTGATCGGTTCGCCTGACGACGCCGTGCTGGCATCGGGCGCGTAGCTGACATCCTGCAGCGCCAACGCGACACCGTAGGCGGAAGCACTGGTGATCAGGTTGCCGATGCCGGTGCTTTTGGTGAATGTCCACCAGAGCTGGTTCTTGCCGAGCGATTTGCCGGATCGTGCGTCGGCGCTCTGCGCGACATCGAAACTTCCGTCGCTGGTGGCGCCGTACCAGATCCGGTTCAACGCATTTGCCTCCTTGAGGCTCATGCAGGTGGCGGCGTCGGCGTTATTTCCGGTGACACCCTCGCCGGCCTCGCGCGCGCACAGCAGCTCGGTGTCGCGCGCGGGATTGTAGTCGCAGGCAAATGGATCGAGCAGGAAGCCGAGGCCGGCCTTGTCGCAGACGGCAACCGCGCGCTTGTTGGCGGCGGCGACCTTGGCGGCAAAGGCTGCGGCTTCGATCTTGTTCGCCGACGTGAAGCCGAGCTCGGTCTTCATCACGATCTGGGGATACAGTCCCGCGGTTCCGAATTTTGCGATATTCAGCGCCGGCTGCGCGATCATGTAGCCATCGTAAAGTTCGGGATACTCCTGCACGAGCTTCATGCCCTGCCGGCCGCCCTGCGAGTGGCCGTCATAGTAGGTAAATTTCGGCGCCTTGCCGTAATAGAGGTTCACCAGCGCCTTGGTCTTGACGGCCTGCTCCACCATCGCCCGCACGGAGAAGTCACGAAGCGCTTCCACGTTGATCTTGCCGTTGGACAGAAACGCGAACGAGCCATCCTGATACCAAGGCTGGCCCGCATCCGTCGTGCCGGACGCGTAACCGATGTTGGCGTTGACGATCGCCGGCACCTTGCTGCCGATCTTGTCGGCATAGCGGTGACCGCCGCCGACCCATCCGCCGCCGCCATAGTTGCGGATGCGCTCGTTCCAGTTCGCATGCGTCGGCAGCCAGACCTCGATGCCGATGCCCTCGGAATAGGAGCGCGCGTTCTTGTCCTTTTCCGCCGTAGCGCCGGGGCCGACCAGCAACTTTACAAGGCAAAGGTCGGCCGCCGCCGTCACCGGCTGCGGCGCGTCGGGCGCCTTCAGCTCCTCGCCCTTCTTCACCAGCCGAACCGCGACGACCTTTGTGTCGGCGTCCGGGCGAAAGGCGGCCTTGATGCCGTCGTCGCAGGAAAGCGAATCGGCCAGCGCCGGCGTCAGATAACCGAAGGCGGCGAGCAGCAGTGCCGCACGCGTTCCCTTCCCTTTGATCGACATTGTCTCGCTCCCCTTTTCAGTCTTCTTGTTTTCCATTCCGAAGTGTCACGCCTTGGGCATGGTCAGCGGCCGCGATTCCCGGGTCTGGGCCGCGAGCCTGATCGCGGCGTTGGCGGCGCCGAAGCCGTGATAGTTGCGGCGCTCGACGATCTCGAAGAAAAATCGATCGTCGAACGCGTGGGTGTAGACCTGGAAGAATTCGCCCTCGCCTTCACGGTCGTACAGAATCTGGTTGTCGCGAAGGGCGGCCATGGTCGCGGCGTCGAGGCCATATTTGGCTTCGATATCGTCGTAGTAATTGTCGGGAATCTTCAGGAAGTCCGCACCGCGCGAGCGCATGTCGGCGACCGCGGCGAAGATATCGCCGCAGGAGAACGCGACGTGCTGCACGCCGGAGCCGAAGAATTCGTGGATGAAACGGGCCGATAGCGTGCGGGTGGCCGACGAGCCGTTGAGCACCACGCGCAGGCTCTGATTGCCATTGATCAGCGCCTGGCTCTGCACCAGCCCCACGGGGTCTGCGATCTCCATCTGCGGCAGACGCTGCAGATCGAGTATGCCGGTGTAGAACAGTAGCCACGACAGCATCTCGTCGTAAGGCATCGACTGCGAGATATGGTCGACGGCATCGAGTTGGTCACCGGCCGCATCGCTGCGCAGCGGCTCGAAATCGAGGTCCCAATTCTTGCCGGCATCCTCCAGGAAATAGAGCAGGCTGCCGCCGACGCCGCGGATCGCGGGAATCTCGAGTTCGCCCGGCCCGACCGGCTGGTAAAAAGTCCGCGCCTGCAACGTCTCCGCGCGTGCCATGGTCCGGCCGGCATCGTCGACGTCAACCGCGATGGCGCAGACGCCGGAGCCATGCGCGACAAAATGCGAATGCGCAAAGCTGTCAGGTTCGCAATTGATCACGAGATCAATATGGCCCTGCGACCAGCGTTCGACATCTTTGCTGCGGTGAGCGCCGGTTTTGCGAAAACCGAGCTGGCCGAACAGCGCCGCGAGGTCGCGGCCTTTTTCTTCGCTGACGGCGAATTCGATGAAGCCGACGCCGCGACTGCGCGCCCTCGGCTGCAGCGGCATGGCAGGCGCGCCCCGCGCCGCGCCGCGGACGTCATCCTCGAGCAAGATGAGCGAGCGCAGCCCGTCGGTCGCGGTGCGGACCGCGGAGCCGGCGCGAAACTGGTCGTTGAATATCTCCAGCGACAGCGGGCCCGCATAGCCGGTGGCGAGCACGGCTTCCACAAACCGCGCGACCGGCAGGTCGCCCTGACCCGGGAAGCAGCGGAAATGCCGGCTCCAGGACAAGACGTCGAGGCCGAGTTTCGGCGCGTCGGCGAGCTGCACCAGGAAGATCTTGTCGGCCGGGATCGACTGAATCGGCATCGTCGGAAACGACGGTGCCAGCGCGTGAAAACTGTCGAGAATGATGCCGATCGACTTGTGGTCGGCGCGCCGCACGATCTCCCAGGCATCGCGGTAATCGTTGACGTGAAGCCCCCAGGCGAGCGCCTCATAGCCGACACGCAAGCCGCGCGCGGCGGCGCATTCACCCAGTTCGCGGAAATCGGCGGCCGCGCGGTCGATGCCGCCGAGCGAGGCCGGCGAAATGTTGCTGCAGATCAGCATCAAGTCGGTCTGCAGCTCCTGCATCAGGTCGAACTTGCGCTCCGCGCGCGCGAAATTGCGAGCGCGCTGCGGCTCCGGCATGCCCTCGAAATCGCGGAACGGCTGGAAGGCGCAGATCGAAAGCCCGAGATCCCGGCACATCTGGCCGACGTCCCGCGGGCTGCCGCTGAACGACAGCAAGTCGTTCTCGAAGATCTCGACGGTGTCGAAGCCGGCCGCAGCGATCGCGCGCAGCTTTTCATCGAGCGCGCCGCTCAGCGATACCGTGGCGATCGAGCGCTTGTTCATGCCGCGGTTTCCGTCATGGCGCCGCCCAGGAACAATTGCCCGATGCGGGGATCGTTCAGCACGCGCTGCGCTGTGTCGACAAGCCGGGTCTGGCCGAGCTCGAGCACGACGCCGTAGTCGGAAATCTCCAGCGCCGAGCGCGCGTTCTGCTCGATCATCAGGATCGACACGCCGCGGTCGCGAAGGTCTTTCAAAATGTTGAAGGTCTGCTGCACCATCAATGGCGAAAGCCCGATCGACGGCTCGTCGATCAGCACCAGTTGTGGGTTGAGCAGCAGGCCGCGGGCGACTTCGAGCTGCTTCTGCTCGCCGCCCGACAGCGTGGAAGCTTGCTGCGTCGCCTTCTTGCGCAGCACCGGGAATTTATCCAGCGCCGCCTCGATCCGATCAGGCAGATCGGTGATGTCGCGTCCTGCCACGACGGCGCCGAGCTGGATGTTGTCGCGCACGGACAGCTCAGGGAAGATATTGCGGCCCTGCGGCACGTAGCAGATGCCCGATGTCAGCAGTTCGCGCTGGCTTAGCCCGGTGACGTCACGCCCCCTGAACACGACCCTGCCTTCGCGCAGCTTCAACAGGCCGAAGATGGCCTTGAATACCGTGGACTTTCCCGCGCCGTTCGGCCCGATCACGGTGGTGATGGAGCCCGCGGGCACCGAGAAGCTGGTGCCATTGAGAATCGTCATCTTGCCGTAGCCGCCGACGAGGCCTTGAACATCCAGGATGGTATCGCTCATGGATCGATCCCTCAGTGGCCTAGATAGGCTTCAATGACGGCGGGATTGGCGCGGACTTCCGCCGGCGTGCCCATCGCCAAGAGCTTGCCTTCCGCCATCACCATCACGCGGGTGCACAGCGACATCACGAACTCCATGTTGTGCTCGATCACCACGAAAGTGGCGCGCTTCTCGCGGTTGATCGCCGCCAGCCGCTCCTTGAGGTCGCCGAGCATGGTGAGGTTGACGCCGCCGGCGGGTTCATCGAGCAGCACCAGCCGCGGACCGCCCATGAACGCCATGGCGGCGTCAAGCAGCTTCTGCTGGCCGTAGGACAGGCCGCCCGCAGCTTCGGTGGCGAGATGGTCGAGCTTGAAGAAGCCGATCATCTGGTCGGCCACCGCGGTCAGACCCGCATCGGAGGGGCCGAACAGCCGCGACATCATGTTGCCCTGATGCTCCTGCCCGGCGAGGATCAAATTTTCCCGCACTGACAGTTTCGGAAACACCTGCAGGAGCTGGAAGGTGCGGCTGACGCCGAGGCGATTAAGCTCCGACGGCCGCAGCCCGGTGACGACCTTGCCGTCGACCTTCACCTCACCGTCCGTTGGTGCAAGCTGCCCGAGGATGCAGTTGAACAGCGTGGACTTGCCGCAGCCGTTCGGGCCGATCAGGCCGAGGATCTCGCCCTCCTGCACGTCGAAGCTGACGCCGTCGACGGCCTTGATGCCCCCAAAGCTCTTCTTGATGTTGCTGACCTCGAGCACTGCGGTCATGGCGCCGTCTCCAGCCTGGATTTGGCGACCGCGCGCAGCGCGGAGGCCACCTTGGTGCGGCGCTCGGCCAGATAGCGGTCGAGAATGCCGAGGATGCCGGTCGGCGAGTAGATCAACAGCAGCATTACGGCGACCGCATAGAGCATCAAATAGTAGCCCTGCGTGAAGCGCAGCCACTCCGGCAGCAGCACTGCAATCATCGCACCGAGGAACGGTCCGAAGAAGAAGCCTGAGCCGCCGACGATCACCATCATCAACAGATCGAGCGATAGCGAGAGGTTGAAGGGAACCGGATCGATATACTGCGTCAGCGGAGCATAGAGCGTGCCGGCGACGCCGCCGAGCGCCGATCCGATCGCAAACGCCATCAGCGTATAGCGCCGCGTGTCGATGCCGAGCGACAGCGCCCGCACCGGATTTTCGCGCAGCGCCACGAAGGCGCGGCCCCAGGGCGAGCGGATCAGCCACCACATCGCCAGCGAGACGATACCGAGCGAGCCGAGACAGAAATAATAGAACGGCAGCGGCCGGTTGGTGGCGAAGCCCATGACGTTCGGCCGCGGAATGTTGGAGATGCCGTAGATACCCTTGGTGAGCCAGTCCTCGTTGCGGAACACAAGGAACGCGAGCGTCGAGAACGCCAGCGTCACGAAGGCAAGGTAATGATGCTGCACGCGCAGCGCGGGATAACCGAGAATCCAGCCGATGGCGAAGCACAGCACGATCGCAACAGCGAGCGCGGCAATCAGTGGCATGCCCTGCGTGGTCATGATCGCCGCCGCATAGGCACCGATGCCGACGAAGGCACCCTGCGCCAGCGAGATCTGACCGGCGTAACCCAGCGTCAAATTGAGCCCCATCGCGGCAATCGTCATGACAGCCCATTGGCTCAGGATATAGAGCCCATAGCGATTGAAGTTCATCGGCACGACGATCAGGGCCGCGATGACAGCGATGCCGAGCACAATGCGCAGATATTTCCCCGTGGCCGTCATACCGTGCGCTCCTCGGGCCGGCCGAGCAGTCCCTGCGGGCGGAACAGAATGATTACGATCAACAGGATGAGCGGGACAGCGGCGCGGTACTGTGTCGACACATAGGCGGCGGCCAGATTGTCCACCACGCCGATCAAGAGCCCGCCGGCGATGGCGCCGCGCACCTGGTTGAAGCCGCCGACAATCGCCGCGATGAACGCCGCCTGTCCCAGCACCTCGCCAGAGGAGAATTTTGCCAGATAGATCGGCGTGATCAGCAGCGAAGCCAACGCCACCAGAAACGCGTTGATCAGGAACGTCAGCAGGATCATGCGTTCGACCGGCACGCCGATGATGCGGGCGACCGTCGGATTCTGCGCGGTCGCCTGCATCTGATGGCCGATCGACGTGCGATTCAACAGCGCGGTCAGGCCGATCACGACCGCGATCGCGAGTGCCAGCACGCCGAGGCTCTGCAACGAGACCACCCGGCCGAGGATCGAAACGTCACCCGCCGGCACGATGGAGGGGAATGGCGACGCCTCGGCGCTGAAGAACTGCTTCACCGCTTCCTTCATGCCGATCGCCAGCGCCATGGTCGCAATCGCCAGCGGCAGCACGCCGTGCCGCAGCATCGGGTCGACCAGCAGCAGCTTGAACCCGAGCCCGAGCAGCAGCAGCGACAGCAGGATGCCGAGAATGATCGCGAGCCAGAACGGCGCACCTGCATGCATCACCGCCAGCATCAGGAACGCCGGCAACATCACGAATTCGCCTTGTGCGAAATTGATGGTTTGCGACGTCTGCCACAGCAGCGTGAAACCGACCGCAACGAGGGCATAGATCGCCCCGGTCGCAAGGCCTGCCACGAGCAGATCGAGCAGATTGGACATGCTTCTCCCCTCACCGTCACACGCGGACGATATCAATGCTGTTTCGCAATGCCTGATCGCGACGGGGGCGCGTTCTTCCGCGCGCCACCCGTGCCATAGCTCAGTTCAGCTTCGGCAACACCTGCTTGACGACCTGCTTGCCCTCGACGATCTCGACCAGGAATCCCTGGCGATCGATGTCGCCCTTCTCATCGAAGGTCACATCCATCAGGATGCCGGGCTCGCTCGCGGCCTTGATGGTGAGACCGTGGAGGTTGTCGGCGAACGCCTTGGAATCGACCTTGCCCATCTTCTCGGTGGTGGCCTTGATCATGTAGATCGCGAGATAGCCCTTCAGCCCGTTATGATCAGGGACGTAGTTGTACTTCTTGACGAACTTCTCCCTGAAAGCCTTGACCAGATCGACCGGCGCATCGGTGGTCAAGCCGACATGACCACGCGCGCCGTTTGCGGCGTCGCCGGCGAGTTCGACGACTTTCTGGCCGACCAGCGTCGTCTCGCCGACCAACGGCACGGTGATCGCCTGGCGCTTCAGCTCCTTGAGCATCCGGGCGCTTTCTTCCTCGTTGACATAGACGAAGACAGCATCGGGCGCCGCGGCCTTGATCTTGCTGACGTCGGCGGCGAAATCGGCCTGTCCGGCTTCGGTCGAGATGTCAGCCGCGATCTTGATGTTGTACTTGGCGAATTCCTTGGTGATGACGTCACGGCCACCCTTGCCGAAATCATTGTTGACCCAGACGATCGCGACCGACTTCGCCTTCAGCTCGTCGTTGATGTATTTGGCAACCTTCGGCATCGAGGATTGCTGGCCGAACGAGGTGCGGAACAGAAACTTGTTGCCGCCTTGCGTCAGTTCGGCGGCTTCGCCGCCCATGATCTGCGCGATGCCGGCTTCGGCGGCGAGCGGCGAAGTGACCTTGACCGAGCCGGAATAGCCGGGCCCGAGCAGGACGTAGGGTTCGTTGTCGAGCGCCTTCTGCACCTGCGCACGCGCGACGCCGGGATTCGATTGCGAGTCCGCATGCGTGACTTCCAGCTTGCGGCCGAGCAACCCACCCTTGGCGTTCACTTCCTCGATCGCAAGGTCGATACCGTTCTTCCAGTTATTGCCGACGGTTGCGCCACCGCCGGACAATTCCGCGACATTGGCGAGTTTGATCGGTGCGCCTTGCGCGAAGGCTGCGCCTGCTGACACGGTGGCGAGCAGGAGCCCAGCAAAAATTCCAGATCTCATTTCCATCCCCTCTTCTCGTTACAACAAGCGACCTTGTGACCGGCCGCGTTTTAGGCTGCGTTCACTTTAGCGTAGCGTTTGGCCATCACCGCGTCGAATGCATTTCCCATCTCGACGGTCGATGGCTTCAGTCCCGTGAACAGTTCGAATGCGTCGGCGGCCTGATAGATCGCGAGCTCGCGCCCGGTCATGACCTCGGCACCCCCTGCCTTTGCCGCATTCAACAGCGGCGTCCAGAGCGGCGTGTAGACCGCATCGGCCACCCACAGGTCCTTGTGCAACAGCGTGTCCGGGATCGGCGTGCCACGGTTCGGCAGCATGCCGATCGGCGAGCCGTTGACGACCCCGGTAGCGCCGCTCATCGCGTCCTCGACGCTGTCGGCAGCTCTTGCTTCGCCCTGGCTCTTGAACTGCGCGGCGAGTTGGTCGGCCTTGGCGCGGTCCGTGTCGAAGATCCTGATCTCGCCCACGCCAGTCTGCACCAGTGCGAAGGCGATCGCCTTGCCGACGCCGCCTGCACCGATCACGGCGACGCGGCTCTGCGCGGGATCTCGGATAAGCTCAGCGATCGCCCGGGCAAACCCTGTCGTGTCGGTGTTGTATCCGATCAGCCGACCATCCCTGACCACGACGGTGTTGACCGCGCCGATCGCACGCGCCCCAGGCGACAATTCATCGAGCAGGGAAACAACCGCTTCCTTATACGGAAAGGTGACGTTGACGCCCGCAAAGCCCAGCCGGCGCACGCCGTCGAGCAGCCGCCGCAATTCCTCGCTGCCAGCGCCTGCGACTTCAATGAGCTGGTAGTGGCAATGCGCGCCGAGCGCTTCGGCGGCCCGCTCATGCATCGCAGGCGACGCCGAATGCGCGATCGGCGCCCCGATGAGGCCGGTGAGAAAGCGGCGGTCGGCCGGAGCAAGAGGTCGGGCGGCAGGGCTCATGTTCTCATCATCAGGTGCAATGCGCTTTAGCGGCAGCGGTAGGCTCGGGACACGTCCCGATCCGGCCCGACGATAGCCCTTTGCCGACCTAACACAATTACCCATTTATGCCGGATAGATAACATCATGTTATTTCTTGCGAGACCTCGAATCGGGCTTTCGCGACGCTGTTTTACTTGGCCCGACCGCCCGCATTTCCGAGCGCAGACAGTCGATGAAATGCTCGATGTGCAGTGAGAGCGGCGCGCCGCGCTTCACCGCAATGTAAGTATCGAATCTGGTCGGCTCGACGATCTTCAATAGTTCGATGCCGGGATAACCGCCATGGGCGACAGTGAACTGGTCGATCACGGCAATGCCGAGACCGGCCTTGACCAGCGCACACACGGTCGTGCCGAAGCGCGCGCGGATGGTAATGTCGTAGTCGAGTTTGTTGCGGGCGAATATCTCCGCCATGATCCGTCCATAGGGGTCGTTGGGATCGATCCCGATCAGCGGATAGCGGATGATCTCCGCGGCCGAGACCTGCTTGCATCCGGCGAGCTCATGCCCGGCCGGCACGATGCAGAACAACTCGCCCGACGCCAGCGGCAGGAAATCGAGGCCGGGATGCTCGAGCCGGTAACTCATGGCGACGCAATCGCCCCGGCCGAGTAACAGATAATCAACCGCTTCCTCGATCTTGAGGATGTTGATGTCGATCCGCAGTTCGGGGTAGCGGCGCCGCACCCGCTCGATCGCGCGCGGCACCATGACCTGCGAGATGCTCGGCACCGAACCGATGCGCAGCTCGGACAGATCGCCGCGGCCGATCTTGGAGATGATCTCGGAGAGATCATCCATCTTTTCGTAGACGCCGTTGATCTGCTCGAAGATGTTGCGGGCTTCCGCCGTCGGGAAATAGCGCCCGTTCTGACGCTGGAAGAAGCGGACGCCGAGCGACTTCTCGGTATATTTCACCAGCCGGCTGATGCCGGGCGCCGACACGTTCAGAAGCCTCGCAGCGCCGCCGATCGTGCCGGTCACCATCACGGCGCGGATCACCTCGACCTGGCGAAGCGTCATCATGTGCGAAGTCTTGCCTGTCGCGCCGCCTCGTCTGAATAATTGCGGCTATACGTCGAAAAACACCGTCTCTTTGTCGCCCTGCAGATGGATATCGAAACGATAGACCGCGTTGCCGCTGCCCGGCTGCCGCGTCGCGATCAGCGTCGAGCGGCGGTCAGCCGGCACCAGCGCCAGCACGGGATCGGTGGCGTTGGCGGCCTCACCGTCGAAATAGATCCGCGAATAATTATGCAGGAGCATGCCGCGCGCGAACACGGCAAGCACCATGTGCGGCGCCTGCGGCTTGCCGTCGGGATCGGCGACTAGCCCCGGCTTGATGGTGTCGAAGGTGTAACCGCCCTTCGCATCGGTGCCTATGCGGCCGAATCCCTTGAATGACGTATTCGTCAGCGCCCGCTTGTCCTGCGGGTCGGAGAAGCGCCCTTGCGCGTCCGCCTGCCAGATCTCCAGCATGCAATCCGGCACGACCGCGCCGTCGCCGTCGAACACCTGTCCTTCGATGCGAATGCGTTCACCCGACGTGTCAGGCGTCACCAGGTTGTTGTTGAACGCGTCGTTCCAGTCGTATTTGCCGTTCGGCGTCAGGCCATAAGCGAAATACGGACCGACGGTTTGCGACGGGGTGATCCCGTCCGGTTTGGCCTGTTGCACTTAACTGTTCTCCATCGGCGTGGCGCTCTGCCCGCGCAGCACAATGTTGAAGCGGTAGCACAGCGCCCAATCCGGCTTGGTGTTCTCCATATCGAACGCGGAGATCATGCGGTTGCGCGCCTTCTCGTCGGTGACCGAATTGAAGATCGGATCGAACGGAAACAGCGGATCGCCGGGGAAATACATCTGCGTCACCAAACGCGACACGAACGAATGGCCGAACACCGAGAAGTGGATGTGGGCCGGCCGCCAGGCGTTGTGATGATTGCCCCAGGGATAGGCGCCGGGCTTGATGGTGATGAAGCGATAATAGCCTTGCGCGTCAGATTGCGTGCGGCCGGCGCCGGTGAAATTCGGGTCGAGCGGCGCAGGATGCTGGTCGACGACGTGGACATAGCGGCCGCAGGAATTGGCCTGCCACAGTTCGACCAGCGCGTTCGGGATACCGCGGCCGTCCTCATCGAGCACATGGCCGTGCACGATGATGCGCTCGCCGATCGGCTCGCCCTTGCCGTGAACCGTGAGGTCGTGATCGTTCTCGCGCACCGTCTCGTGGCCGTAGACCGGGCCGGTCAATTCCGACAGCGTGTGCCGCATCGGAATCAAGGGCTTGGAGGGCGAGCGCTTGACCGTGCTTTTGTAGGCGGGAGACAGCCGCGGCGGATGCGCCGCGAGACTTTGCACCGGATAAACCAATGTCATGATGAATTCCTCCCTCGCGTCGCGTCGGTCAGCCGCGCTGCGGATCATTATATGACATAACTAATTCGGGAAAGGACTGTTTTTCGCTCCCCCAAACCACTGTTTTAATTAATCTTTTCGATCGCGACGGCAACGCCCTGGCCGACGCCGACGCACATGGTTGCCAAAGCAAGCTTCCCGCCTCGCTTCTCCATGCCGTGCACTGCCGTTAGCGCCAGCCGCGCGCCGCTCATGCCGAGCGGATGGCCGAGCGCGATCGCGCCGCCGTGCGGGTTGACGAAGTCGGCGTCGTCCTTGACGCCCAGTTGCCGCAAACAGGCTATGCCCTGCGAGGCGAAGGCTTCATTGAGCTCGATCAAATCGAAGTCAGAGATCTTGAAGCCGAGCCGCTCCATCAGCTTCCTGGTCGCCGGCACCGGGCCGATGCCCATGATGCGCGGCGGCACCGCGGCCGAGGCTAGCCCCAGGATGCGCGCCCGCGGCGTCAGCCCGTGCTTTTTCACCGCGGCTTCGGAGGCGAGGATCATCGCCGCCGCGCCGTCATTGACGCCGGACGCATTGCCCGCCGTCACCGTGCCGGGATTGCGCACGATCGGCTTCAGTTTCGCGAGACCCTCCAGCGTCGTCTCGGGGCGCGGATGCTCGTCCTTGTCGACGATCACAGGTCCAGCCTTGCCGCCCGGCACCGACACCGGCGTGATTTCCTCGGCGAAATAACCGGAAGCGATCGCAGCACCTGCGCGCTGCTGCGAGCGGATCGCCATCGCATCCTGGTCGGCGCGCGACACCTGAAATTCCTCGGCGACGTTCTCGCCGGTCTCCGGCATCGCATCGACGCCGTACTGCGCCTTCATCAAGGGATTGATGAAGCGCCAGCCGATGGTGGTGTCGTAAATCTCGGCCGAGCGCGCAAACGCTTCCGGCGCCTTGCCCATCACGAACGGCGCGCGGGTCATCGATTCGACGCCACCGGCAATCGCGAAATCGATTTCACCGGCGCGGATCGCCCGGCCCGCGGCGCCGACCGCATCGAGGCCCGACGCGCAGAGGCGATTGAGGGTCTGGCCGGGAACCGATTCCGGCATGCCCGCGAGCAACAGCGCCATCCGCGCCACGTTGCGGTTGTCCTCGCCGGCCTGATTGGCGCAGCCGAAAAACACCTCATCGACCTGCGACCAGTCGAGATTGGGATGCTTAGCCATCAGCGCCTTGATCGGGGTCGCGGCCAGATCGTCGGCACGCACTTTGGCGAGCGAGCCGCCGAAACGGCCGATCGGGGTCCGGACGGCATCGCAAATGAATACATCACGCATAGAAACTCTCCCTGAATGCCGTGCCTTAGGCGTTAACCCGCTAGGTTTGATGGCGAGTTTTAGGAGCGTGCCCGCGACAGGTCAATTGAGGCAAGCCCATCCCGCGGCGGGGCCGTCATGCCCTCAACGCTGGCGTGATGCGTGGAAAACTCTGACAACGCGGGTATGGGAATAGGACCGCGCGGCGAAATTTTGTAGTTTGCCGCCCTGGAGCCTTGGCCGGCTCCAGCTTCACTTTTTGACGCGTTTTCTTCACGCGAACCGGTGCCCACTTCACTTGAAAACGCTTTGATGACAATCCAGCAATCCATCCCCGCCCCCGCACCGCCCGAGGCCACTCCCGCCGCTGATGCAAATTCGCGCGTCACGCCGATGATGGAACAATATCTCGAGATCAAGGCCGCCCATCCCGGGCTGTTGCTGTTCTACCGGATGGGCGATTTCTACGAGCTGTTCTTCGAGGACGCCGAAATCGCCTCCAGGACGCTCGGGATCGTGCTGACCAAGCGCGGCAAGCATCAGGGCGTGGATATCCCGATGTGCGGCGTGCCGGTGGAGCGCTCCGAGGATTATCTGCACCGCCTGATCAATGCCGGCCACCGCGTCGCCGTATGCGAGCAGACCGAGAATCCCGCCGCGGCACGCGCCCGCGGCAATAAGAGCGTGGTGGCCCGCGGCGTGGTGCGGCTGGTGACGCCGGGGACGCTGACTGAAGACACGCTGCTGGATGCCCGCACCAACAATTATTTGCTGGCGATCGCGCGCGCCCGCGCCTCTTCCGGCGGCGATCGCATCGGGCTCGCCTGGATCGACATCTCCACGTCCGAGTTCATGGTCACGGAATGCTCGACCGCGGAACTCGCCGCGACGCTGGCGCGGATCAACCCGAACGAGGCCATCGTCACCGACGCGCTCTATGGCGATGCCGACCTCGGTCCGCTGCTGCGCGAACTGCCCTCCGTGACGCCGCTCACCCGCGATGTCTTCGACGGTGCCACCGCCGAGCGGCGGCTCTGCGACTATTTCGCGGTCGCGACCATGGACGGTCTCTCCGCGATGTCGCGGCTGGAGGCGACC
>NZ_LLXX01000169.1:0-191 GCF_001440405.1 Bradyrhizobium valentinum | reverse complement strand
GCGAAAACCCCCCGCCGCTATCGCCGCCCTCGCGCGAGGCCGCCGGCACGACGATGGCGATCGATCCCGCGACCCGCGCCAACCTCGAATTGACCCGCACGCTGGCGGGCGAGCGGCGCGGATCGCTGCTCGATGCGATCGACTGCACGGTCACCGCCGCCGGCTCGCGGCTCTTGGCGCAGCGCCTTGCC
>NZ_LLXX01000168.1 GCF_001440405.1 Bradyrhizobium valentinum | reverse complement strand
GGCTGGGCCATTCCTCACGGAACAAGGCCACTTTAATCCTTCGCGCTAATACAAGGTGGGCTTATGGATCTCCCGGAAGAGGGGCGGCGATTGGGGGCAACTCCGAGGTGGGTCGGCTACGTCGCGGTCGATGACATGGATGCGACGGCCACACAGATCAGGCGTCGTGGAGGCGCTGTCCTGCTGCCGCCAACGGACAGCAATATCGGCCGGGTTTCAGTGGTCGCCGATCCGCAGAAGGCGACTTTTGCGCTGGTCAGCGGACTGACGTACGGCCAACGGCAACCCGGCGGGCTGGACGAGCTGGGCCGCGTGGGCTGGCACGAGTTGCTGGCTGAAGACAGGAACAAGATCTTTGATTTTTACGGCGAGCTTTTTGGCTGGCAGAAAGCATACGGTGAAACCGATCCGGCAGACCTGTATCAATCGTTTTCGGCGGCCGGGCAGACGATCGGTGGGATGCTCACCAAGCTTCCGAACGTGCCGCAACCGTGTTGGCTATATTACTTCAACGTTGACGACATCGGCGCGGCCGCCAAGCGCGTCAATGCTGGCGGAGGCCGCATCCTCCAGGGGCCGATCGAATTGCCAGACGGTTGCTGGATCGCGCGATGTGCCGATCCCCAAGGCGCCCTTTTTGCGCTGCAGGGTGCTCGAGATCAGAGAGACACCGAGCACCCCTCCGCCTCGGAAGTCGCTTGGTCCGCCAAGTGGGATGGCATTGCTTCACAGGGCAGGATGGTGCTGCCGAAGCCGAAGCGCTAAGCCAGAGCGCTCGCGGGCATCAACCTTGACCAGTCGACCGAGGGCCTGGAAGCGCGGGAGGCAACGGCCCGATTGCGCACACTCGAGCCTGCGGCTGAGCAATCTCCGCACTCCAAGCGTTGCAACGGCACAACTAGGCCATCCGGGTAATAACCTTGGTGTTCCCTGAGTCCGCTTGTGGCAGCTTTGCCGGGCGGCTCTTAAAACGTCTGCTAATCGGGGAAGAGCGGAAATGATAGGACTCAGTTCGAAAACGTCGCAAATTGGCACTTTTGAGACATGCTCACTGCCCCTGACGACGTCCGTTTACAGGGAAAGTCCGGAAGTTATCGACGGAAGGCCAAGCCGACGCGATTGACCCGAAGGCGACCTTGGGAAAATCGGCTATTGAGCCCGTTGGTGCCGCACGCCTGGTGCCTGCGCGGCAGTGCCATCGACGGGGATCAACGTCGCGCTGCGCGGCGTCGCTATCCCCGTCGACTCAGGCCGTTAGGGCCGTGGGACTTAGCACACGCGGCAATATCCCCAAGATGCGCAACAGCTGCCGGCCGCGCAACCGACCGCGCAGCCACGGACCGCGCAGCCACGGCAGCCACGGACTGCGCAGCCACGGCAGCCACGGGCCGCG
>NZ_LLXX01000167.1 GCF_001440405.1 Bradyrhizobium valentinum | reverse complement strand
GCTTCTGCTTGTCGGCCACCCAATCGGGCATCTCGTCGCCGCGCTTGTCGCCGTAGAGCTTACGCGCGCAACCAGACGGGAGCAGAATTGTCTTCTTGATCTCGGCCTGCGGACTGCAGCGACTGACCGTGCCGCTTCGCTTATGGAATAGCGCGCACCGATTTCAGATCGAGCATAGTCAACGATCTGCTCAAGCACCTTGCGATCAGGTGGATTTTTCAGACGGAAGTGAAACGCCTTTTCATCGTCTTCAAATAACTCACGCTGCAGATTACGTGCCTGCACTCCGCTCGAAGTCGAGTTGATAAAGGAGCCGTGCTGCACGCAGATCATTGCATGAGATACTACACCAGCGGTCGTGACGCGAATGGTCTTGCTGATCTTTCCAGGGCGCGCTGTAAAGAGAATGTCCCCTGGCTTTACGCTGTCGATCTTGATGCGTTTCATCCCCCCTCCAATGACGAGCCATCCCCTTCAAGGGACGTACCACCGCTGGAAGGAGTGGGCTTTCCTGTATCTGAACAAGATGCACCGTCAGTCACTTAGGGCTCCGCTTTGGCCAAAGGAATCCGCGTACAATTGCTCAATCTTGGCGACTTCATCCTCAGTGAGCTCGGCAAATTCGTTCTCTCTCGCCCGCTTTGAAAGTCTTCCTTGATTCTGTCGCAGAAAGCCGAACAGGTTATTGAGCGTTCGCTCCGGCATGTCGATCATGCTCTCGATGCCTGCACGAAAAGCGTCGAAGTTACGGAGAAAGCTCGTCTCGTTCGGCAGATCCTGCTCAATCGTCTGGCGCACGCATTCATATAAAAACTCCGCATGAGGCGTGGCATCGAAGAAACGGTAAAAGTCAGCCGTATCGTTGAGGACCGTTACATTGCCCTTTTGCGTAGCTTCCCATTGGACGCAGGGAAGCAGCCTGCTGGAATAGCTCTCCAGCACAGTCTTGTACTCTGTAATCCTATCGAGAATCGCCGACGAAACGGGGAAGTGCAGTCCCGCAGGATTAAACCCTCGGCGCGCGAGAACGTGATGCATCAGGTAACGATGGATGCGTCCGTTGCCGTCCTCGAACGGATGGATGTAGACGAACCCGAATGCCAATACCGCTGCGGCGATTATGGGATCGAGATCGTTCTCGGCGCTATGATCAAACGCAATCAAACCCGCCATAAGCGAGGCAATGTCTTCATGCCGGGCGTCAATATGATCGGGAATGGGTCGCTGCGTGTCTCGGTCGTGCTCACCGACAAAGCCGCCTTCTTGGCGGAAGCCCATCTTCACAAAGCGCTCATCGCCGATGACGATGTTCTGCAAGCGCAGAAATTCCTGCTCGTCGAGCGGCGCACGGCCTGCCTCGCCGATGGCGCGACCCCATCGCTGGATACGATCCTGAGGCGGTCTTTCTCCCTCGATTACGTAGCTGGATTTCGAATCCTTTAACAGAAGGAACGCAGCGGTCCGCGCGAGCAGGTCCTTCGGAACTTCGCTGACGACCGCGCGCGCGCGCTCTTTCCAGTCCTGCGCGATAAACTCATTCAGCGCAGCAGACTTGAACACGAGCGGGCAGAATTCCGGCGTGCCGGGAAGGTTGTTGCGAACACGATGCCGAGCCGAATTCTCTCCCGTACCACCGAACTGGAGATCGGTATCGACGGCATCCACATAGGAGACCTTGTCGGCGGGCGGCAGCTTCAGCTCACGGCCAAGCAGCCACTCGTACAGGAACCAGATGCGGCGGGTGTAGAGGCCGGTCGGCTTCTGCCTTACGAGCTCTGCAATCTCCCCTTCCTTCACGGCGAGGAAAAGCCGCTTCAGGACGGCAAGGTCCAATCCCTCGTTCTTGAGAGCAAAGGTCAGGTGCCCCTCAAGGGAGGCTTCAGGGGCGTGGCGCGGCGTATAGATGCGCCAGCCGCCCTGTTCGATGACCCGGTGCTTGGTCCCGATTGCCGAAAGGGTCCGGGGGATAGGAACGGGCAGCTTGTAAGCGTCGATCAGGGCAGCGTAGCCCGCCGGTGCGGCCGTCTCCGGCAGCCTCCGGTCATGAAAAACGCTCACTGCTCCTGAAAATTGCACGCTCAATCAAAATTTCCTGAAAAACGCTCTCCGATCTCGAATTTCCTTCACGAAACTCGCTACCGGTCGAATTTCTACCATATCTCATGAAAAACAATTTCTCAATCCATATTTCGTGAAAAATGTTCACTTGGTCAGAAATCCGGCCAATACAGCCACCCCGGACAAGCGTGCCGATCCCGGCCAGTGACGGGGCATAGCGCAGTCTGGCAGCGCGGAAGTTTCGGGAACTTCAGGTCGCAGGTTCAAATCCTGCTGCCCCGACCACTCCCTCTAACCTTGGGTCCTACAACCTGAGGACGATAGTTATGAAAATACAATAACGACTCGCCCTTTAGTGGCCGATTGTAGTCTACTTCCACGGCTTATGAGTCGGCCTGTTTGGACGACCGTTCCAAAACCACAAGCATGCGGGATGAAATGTCAAACGGAGTGGCCGACGATCAACATAGGGACTGGTTTTCCGACAAGACGGGGCGTCGATGACGACAACAGCCGCTCCACGCACCGTTCTCGAAACTATTCTCGACTGGTCTGTAGATCGGCCAATGTGGCAACGCGACGCTTTGCGGCGCATCATCGCGGTAGGAACACCAAACGATGCGGCTATCGCCGAACTTCTCGCGCTGTGCAAAAAGGAGCATGGCGCGACGGGCTGCGATCTAGAGCCTGTAGCGCTGGAAGTCGCGCATCTACCGGCCAATCCCGCAAACGGCGCGTCCGTTACAATCAGCAGCCTTTCCGACATTGTCGGCGTGAATCAACTTGCGCCTGGGCAAACTCTCCCATTTGAAACAGCTGGCCTAACGATAGTTTACGGTCCTAATGGTGCAGGCAAATCCGGTTACGGACGCGTATTAAAACGTGCCTGCCGCGCGCGAAAAGCGGGCGAAATCATGCCTGATGCGTATCAACCGGCCCCGACGGGAAAAGCCACTGCCAGCTTTAGCATTCTCAAGGACGGCATCGCAGCCGATCCCGTTGCTTGGTCGGATACTGCAGGCCCGCATAACGTGCTGTCTGCGATCAGCGTGTTTGACCGAGACTGTGGCTCGGTCCATGTGCAGGAAAAGAACGAAGTTGCCTTTCGGCCATTCGGTCTGGATATTTCGGACGATCTCGCCGGTGTCTGCCAGAAACTGAAACAGCTTCTCGTCGCCGAGGAAGCCCAGCTTAGTGCAGCACGCCACCCGGTGTTCGCGACGCCAACTTGGAATCTGACGACCGATGTCGGTAAAATTCTATCGGCGCTCGCGTACAATACGGACCTGGCTACGCTCGAAACCTTGGGCGAAATGACGGCGGAAGAGCGCTTGCGGCTGGCAAGACTGCGTGAGGATTTGCAAAAGAATCCAGTGGAAGCTGCCGCCGCCCAAAGGCTTGTCGCCGACGACGTACGTAGACTCATTCTTGCCCTCGACGGATACGCCGTCGCATACTCGGATGAAGCACTGCAGAAACTTAAGTCGCTGGCCGACATTGCACGTGAGACACGAGCGGCAGCGACTGCAGCAGCAGATAAAGCGTTCGGAGGACTTTCCGTTGCCGGCGTCGGCGGCACTACATGGCGGGCGCTTTGGGAGGCCGCGCGCCGTTATTCGGAGCATGCCGCCTATCCGGGAAAAGCTTTCCCGCATAGCGAACACGAAATCTGCGTGCTTTGCCATCAACCGCTGACAGCCGAGGCCAAAGCCCGCCTTCAAGATTTTGAGTCGTTCATCAAAGCTGACGCGGAAGCTCAAGCCAACGCTTCTGAAACTGCATTCAATTCGGCGTTAGCTTCTTTCAAAAAATCAAAGCTCGACATTCGCGTCATTGGGTCGATGCGCCGCCGCCTCGCCGTTCAGACGCCAGGTGTCGCGCGGGCCGTATTGCGCTTTATCGCTAGCGCCGATTTGCGCCGACGCCAGTGCCTCGGGAGTCTCTCGACGGAAATGCAACTGACTCTCACTTCGTTCGCCAGCTCCCCGAAGGAGCAATTGCAAGCTATCGAAACGGCTGCCCAGGACTATGCGTCTCAACTCGATGACGCGGCCCAGGAAGTAGGCCGAGCCAAATTGATCAAAGAGCGAGATGGGCTCGCTGACCGAGACGCCGTGTCGGCACTTATGGACAATGTCCGGATGGAGGTCGCGCGCCTTGGCACACTTCGTATCGTACGTCGGTGTACCGACGACATGGCAACAAATGCTATCACGAAGCTAGGGAATGACATCGCGGACAACGTGATTACGCCGAAGATGCGTGATCAGTTCCAATCCGAAATCGTCAGCCTTGCGGCAGAAAAAGTACGAGTAGAGATAGTCCGGTCGGGCGGCCAATACGGCTCACCTAACTATCAAGTGCGCCTGTTCGCAAATCCGAAAGCCAAGGTCCATAGCGTTCTCAGCGAGGGCGAACAAACCTGTGTAGCCCTCGCAGCGTTCCTGGCAGAGCTTGCCACGGCCTCTCATAAATCGGCTCTGGTATTCGATGACCCGGTCACATCGCTCGATCATCGTTGGCGGGACAAGGTGGCCGAACGGCTAGTGAAAGAATGCAAACAGCGACAAATCATCGTGTTTACTCACGACATGGTGTTCGTAAACGACTTGCACGACAAGGCCGCGAGGCACGGCGCTCGGGCAAAGCTCGTCAGCCTCTCACGCGGGCCATCAGGCACGGGCATAGTGACGGACGGTCTCCCATGGCAACATGCTTCGCTGAAGGATCGTATCGATAAACTGGAAAAGGACGGGCGCGCTGCGCGGGCACTCTACGACGCGAATGACGAAGAGCAGTACCGGGACGCTGCGATTGGAATTTATAATCGCTTGCGTGCCTCCTGGGAGCGAGGGCTCGAAGATGTTCTTTTCGCCGGAGTGATCTTACGCCATCGCGATTATATCGACGCCAAGAACCCTAGACGGGTAACCGCAGTTGAAGCCGCCGACGTCGACGTCTACCGAAACAATTTAAAAAAATGCAGCGATCTTGTCGAGGCCCATGATCCCTCACGCGGCAGGGACGCCTCGGTTCCGCCTCCCGACGAGATCATGGCGGACATAAAGACGCTTGCTGATTGGGCCGCCGCCATGCGCACGAAGCAGAACGCAATCGCTTAGGTCAAATTAATCGCATCATACGTTCGGACAGGGTGAACCTGAAAATCGCATAGTTGAAAATTTGATCCCTTGTCCGCCATGACCGCTCCCTATTCCCCTTCGTCGGGAGCGTCGCCGCTTACGGCATCCGGACCTGGTGCCTTATAGTCAGATTGTTCTTCCAAACTCTCCAGAGGAACAGTCTGCTTTTTCTTCCAAACTCTCCAACAATTAGGCAGCTTGCTGCGTAGTGTTGTCAACGGCGTCTTGGACGTTGTGCGCGTGCACTTGTCTTCGCGACTTGGCTCGCTTCTTGTTGAGCAAGACCTGAGCGAAGCCGTTCCACTTCTTCATCGCTGCCCGCTTCTCTGGCATATAGTTCCAGCGGTCGTAGCTTTTCGAACTGACATCCTGAAGAGTGTGATTTTGTATTCGGTCACGGATCTCTTTTGACAGCCCGGCTTGTCCGGCCAGTGTCTTCCAAGTTCTACGCAGATCGCGGTTAGTGACAACCGGAATGACCTCGCGTTCGCGCTGGCGCCACACGAATGAGTAAAGAGTCCCATGGCTAACCGGCTTGGTAGGGTCAGTTGCGGATGGAAAGAACCAGCCGTGAGCATTTGGCTTGATCGATTCGATCAGTTCAGCCGCGACGTCAGGGACGGGAATGGCGTGCGGCTTGCCATTTTTTGTCTTTGACCAGTCGATAATTCGCTCCTTGGCATCCCATTGATCAACATGAAGACGCGCGATCTCTTCGACCCGCTGTCCTGTGAGCATGAGAATGCGCACGGCGCGGGTATAGGGCGGATGGACCGGCGCGTCTGGGCACTCGAGCCAGCGATAGAGATGCACGAACTCTTCTTCATCCAACCAACGCGTTCCGACTTTCTTGGGCTCAGTGAGTATACCGGGGGCCGGATTGTAAACAAGACGGAATCGCCGTTGGGATGTGCTCCGGTAATCGTGCTCGGCTTTCATTCCCCAGCTATATGCAGACCGAATGTAGCTGCGGACGTGGTCCGCCATTGAACGTTTGCCTCGGTCATAGATTGGCCGAATGAGATCCGTGATTTCTTCTGGCTCGATGTCACGAGCCTGCCGATTGCGGCCAAGCGTGTCAGCAACCTTATTGAGGCTCTTCTCGGCTTCCTTCCATGACGATTTTCCTAAGGCCTTCAAGTGGGCAACGTACGCTTCAAAGAGATCGGCCACGGTGCCGGGGCGGGTGTCGCCAGCGAGTTTGATGCTGCGGCCCTTCTGGATTATGTCAGCGAAGTCGCGAGTGAAAACTTCGCGGGCTTTGCTGAGAGACATTGATGGATAGGAGCCTAGCTTTTTTTTGAGGCGCTTCCCGTCTCTGTGCCATCCAGTCTGCTGTGATGCGAGTAGGCATTGGCTTCATCACCAGGACCAATCGTCCCGTTCCGCGCCCCTCTCCATCGACGAGGCTGAGCTCTTTGCCGGTCTGCTCCACCTGCTTTAGTGCGCGGCGGATTTCTCCATCAGTAAGACTTGGCACTCGGCTCTCCCGTCGGTTCTCAGGTGGGGTCGTTAGACGGCTAGCAGGGGTCGGCGATTGGGGTCTCAAGGGTCGCTAATCCCCTTAAAATCGACCTCAATATGCCATGGCGCGCCAAACTACGACAAGAGAAAAAGAGAAGTTGAATCAATGGTATTAGTTGTGATTGAACGTGATCGAAATGGGCTGAGTGGGATGGTTATCGCCAATCCGTTGCAGGTGAAGGCGATCGCTCAGGCGCACGTCAAGACTGACAAGATCGACGCCGGTACACTCGCCAGCCTGCAGGCAGCGGGCTACCTGCCGCAGATCTGGACGCCTGATGCGGCGACCGAACGCAAGCGCAGGCTGGTGGCGCGGCGCTACCAGGTCGTGCGGCATCGCACGCGGCTCAAGAATGAAGTGCATTCGATCCTGCATGCGCACCTGATCGCAAAGTGCCCGCACGCCGATCTTTTCAACGCCCGCGGCCGGGCGTGGCTGGCCGCTCAACAGTTGCCGGACGATGAGCGCGCAGCGATCGATCGGCACGTTCGTGAGCTTGACCGGCTGGCCGAAGACTTGGCCCTGCTCGACCGCGAGATCGCACAGGACGCCAGCGACGATCCCGCGGTCAACAGATTGATGACGATCACCGGCGTGAATCTGGCAGTCGCCGCCGGGATCGTGGCGGCGATCGGCGACATCAGCCGGTTCAGCAGCCCGCAGAAGCTGGTGAGCTATTTCGGGCTGAACCCGCGGGTGCGGCAGTCGGGACTGGGAGTCGCCCATCACGGTCGCATCAGCAAGATCGGCCGTTCTCACGCGCGCGCCATGCTGGTTGAGGCGGCCTGGGCCGCGGCCAAGGCGCCCGGTCCACTGCATGCGTTTTTCGTGCGCATCCGCGCCCGGCGCGGCCATCAGATCGCCGCGGTGGCCGTGGCTCGCAAGCTCACTGTGCTCTGCTGGCATTTGTTGACGAGGGGCGAAGATTACCTGTGGGCGCGCCCAGCGCTGGTCGCCAACAAGACCCGCGCGATGCAACTTCAAACCGGATATCCGCAACAGAAAGGCAACCGGCGTGGACCAGCCTATGCCTACAACATCAAGTCGCTGCGCGACCGCGAGATGTTGATTGCCGCCCAGGCAGAGCAAAGCTACGAACGGTTCGTGTCACAATGGAAACCGCGGCGGCCAAAATCCGGCGCGCGGGCGCCTCAGCTCGACAGGACAAAATAGGCAGTCCGGTGACGCTTGCAGCCGATGCGTCACGCTTCGCCACGAGGTCGCCCGCGCCCGACAACCATAATCGCCGCTGACGGCAGTGCCAGCCAGGAATGCAATCCCGTTCCACGCCAGCATGCCGCCGTGCTCGGGCCGGTCAAGGCCAAGCCGTGCGGTGGCCGCAAACGCGGCCAGCCTTGACCGCCCCTGCGCGCGGCGGCTGAGTGATGGGTGGCCGGGACAGAAGAATGACCCGCAGCGCGACCGAACAAAAGAATGGACTTACAGCGGTTTCCGCAAGCGTCGTCTCGGTCTTGAAGAAATCGCTTGTTCATCTCATCAAGTTATGAGGGCTTAAACGGCGAAAGAGGCCCCCTATGCGGGAGCCTCTTTCAAAGATGTTTAGACTCAGGTAGCGGCCCAACGGCAAATGTCGCAACGCGCCATCACTCCCGGAGTGGTCAGGTTTATCGCTAACTCGTGCTCCCCTGTCAAGTTCCTTAAAAAAATAGTCGGTCGCAGTCTAAATGCCAGATATCTCTTACGAATTTTTAACGAAGTTCTTTACCGACTATTTGCCGTTCTCCCCAACGCCCAGCCAGGTTGAGGATTTTCAGTCTGATTTGACCCTTGTAAGTCCCTACCTACTTGAGGCCTCACTGATCGAAGTCAAGGCGGGAACCAAGGGTGAAATACTAAAATACCTCCCGAATGATTGGCGACCGGCGATCTTCTCCGTATATAACCGCAAAGTGGCTGAACACGCCCAGCTGTTCCCGGTCTTTCACTCTTTCGAGAACGCTTTGCGCTCAATCGTCGCAGTGACCTTAGAGCAGCACTACAAGCATCCACGGTGGTGGCGCGCCATTTACGAGGAGCTAAAGAGGGGCGGGAGAGCCAAGAATATTGCCCAGATCGGCGGCGTTCCACTAGCCCGTCATGCGGCCTTTAGAATCGGCACGGTCATCTTGGACATTGAGGGCAAGCAGTTCCCCAATGGGCCGATTGATGCAATGGCGAACGGCTACGAGTTTATGCACGATTGTCATTTGGCCCACATACGGCAGCTTGTTGAGGAACACTGGGCGGTATTCTCCCCAAAATTCCATCCGCTAAGTGCAGCCGACTTCACCGCCAGATTTGAGAAGGTGCGGGAGGCGCGGAATGCGGTTTATCACCACCGATCACTATCCGGCATGTCGGACGTTGTGGCGGCCGCCGAAGAGCTTTTGGACAAGCTCAATTTCTGCCTGAAATTCGTTCACGGCAAAGTCGCAGACTGCGAGCCGACAAAACTTGCCTTTTCGGTCGAAGCCGAGAAGAGGCACCGCACTTGGGTGGTCTAATTTCAAACTGAGACACCACCTCCGAAGATCCCGAGAGCTGACACGACGAACCGCGCCGTCTTGTTGTCCTGGCGTGGACGATCAGTTGGTGCTCATCAAAAGAAATACTCGGGCGCCAGCCATTTGTGTGGGACGCCGGTCGTCAGACCGCCATCGATGACGATCTCGGAACCGGTAAGATAACTGGACTCGTCGCTGAGCAGGAACAAGACTGCCTGCGACACTTCCTGCGGCCGGCCTGCCCGTCCCAGCGGAATGGGGAAAATGGAGGGATCGAAGCTCTCGGTCATCGGCGTGGTGATGAAGCCGGGATGGATCGAGTTGACGCGGACGCCCGAGGCCGCGGCCTCCAGCGCAGCAGACTTGGTTATGCCCCGCACGCCGAAATTGGAAGCAACATAGGCATGAAGCCCGGCAGTGCCCCGCAGCCCCTCGACGGACGAGATGTTGACAATCGAACCTCCGCCCCCGCGCCGGATTGCCGGCAGGGCCGCCTGCATTCCAAGGAACGCACCGGTTAAATTGACGGCAATAACCTTGTTCCACTGATCGAGCGGGAACTGCTCGATCGGGGCCATGCTGGCGATTCCAGCATTGTTAACCAGCCCATGCAGCGCGCCGAAGCTGCTCTCGGCGGTCGCGACCGCCCTAGCCCACTCCTCCGGCTGGGTGACGTCCTGACGCACATAGACGGCGGAAGTGCCCAGTTCAGCCGCGAGAGCCTCTCCTTCTGTATGAAGAATATCAGTGATTACGACCTTGGCGCCTTCAGCGACAAGCAGGCGCGCATGAGCTGCACCCATCCCACGAGCTCCGCCGGTTACCAGAATGACCTTTTCGTTCACACGTCCCATGACATGTTCCTTGCTTCGCTCCGTTGATCAGTGGCGGTGCAGCGGGGCGATCAGCTCGAGCCCATCTTTCTCGCGTAGACCAAAACTGGACACCTTGACGATCTCGCCGCCCGAAAGCTGGCGCGCCTTATCATTCCAGAAGAACTCTTCATGGTCCTCCATCAGTTCTTCCTACGCCGACTTGGCCGGTGCCTGCTCTAGCGAAATGGAGGTCAGCAGTTCGTAGGTGCAAGTGGAATTCTCCTCGAACATGCGCCCCGCCGCGCATGACCTAGCCATCCTTCGCCATGGGCATGGCTGCTGTCACCGAACTGCTCCGTCTTCTCGAAGGACGACATTCTCGCCCGATAGTCCCGCCCTTCTTGATGAGATAGGCTGCTGCCGCCTACCGGCGCCGGTTCCCACTAAACCGGCGTTCGCGGCGCCGCCTGCTGCGTTGGATCAGGCTTTGACGAGGCGAGAGCAACGCACATGAGGTTCTCCCGCGTGCAGCGGCGGGAAGATCCAGGTCTTTCTAATCAGCGCGCCAATGATGGCGCGCAGAAAAGCTAGGACATCTGATGCAAGGCAAAGCTCCCGCGACCGTTCCGTGCGCCGGGCACGTCACCAGCTACCGCAATCGATACGGTCTCTCCGCACAAGCAGGGCGCGGAGACATGGATCTGCCGTGAGATCGTCTCAATAAAAGGGCGATCACACTACGCCTGCCGTGCAGCTCTCATCCGAACTTGAACAACACACCGTATCCGCCGCGCGGATAGCTCCATTCGATGTCGCCGGTGGGCTCGCCGATGACCCGGCAGGTGCCGCACTCGATGCAGCCGTCGACGGTGACCTCGACCTGCCCCTTGTCGTTGAGCTCATAGCAGCGCGCCGGGCAGACCTTTAAAAGTGCAAGCAGCTGCGGGGATGGCTTCGTGTGTGCGCGCACTTTGATGTGGGGACGACCGACGTCGACGAGATAGCGGTTGTAGAACAGCTTGTCCTCGACGCGCACTGATGTCTCAACATTCATATTTCAGCTTCCTTGGCTTCGATTTTGGCTGGTTAGCGCCAGGCACGGGCGAGGCGGAATGCATCGCCAAATAGACCGCTCCAGGACCGCGCATTGACAAAGGATTTCAATGTCACCTTCTCTTTCTCAGCCTTCGGCGTACCGTCGACGCGTACATAGTTCTGCATCGCCCTGGAGACGAGCTGCGGATAGGTGAGAAAGAAGTTTTGCGAGTTGGTATGCATCAGCATCGGCATATCCTTGTGCTTCTTGAGATCCTTAATCACGAAGGAGTCGTCCAGCATCTTCTTGTAGACTGACAGATTTGCCGCGGTCATGGGATGGCTGCGCGATTTCACCTGGACGATCGCTTCCGCCGCGATGCGGCCCGAAGTCATCGCGAGGTTAGAGCCTTCGCGATGAATGGCGTTGTTGAGCTGCGCCGCATCGCCCACCACTACCCAGCCATCGCCATAGAGCTGCGGGATCGCCTTGTAGCCGCCTTCAGGAATGAGGTGCGCGGAGTATTCCTTGACCTCCGAGCCCTCGATCAGGGGCGCCACGGACGGGTGACGCTTGAAGCGGTCGAGCAGCCCATATGGCGTCTCTCCGGTGCGCTGAAAGTCGGCGACGATACAGCCGATGCCGATCGAGATGCACTCCTTATTGGCATAGATGAAGCCCATTCCGGTCATGCCACTGGAAATGGTGCCGGCCGCTTCGACGACGACGCCTTCGTCGCCCTTGAGATTGAAGTGGGCCTCGATGGTCTCACGCGGCAAAAAGTGCATTTCCTTAACCGCGAGTGCCACCTTGTCGGGCTTGGGCCGCTCGCGCAGGCGCGCACGCGTACCGAGAAGGCCATTCACGCCTTCGGCCAGCACCACGACATCTGCGTGGATTTCGCCGTCGCGGCGATCCGTACGAACACCGATGACTTTCCCATGGGCGTCCCGCGCGAGCTCAGTGACGGTGGTCTCGCACAGCACGGTCGCGCCGGCCTCGCGCACTTTCGAGGAGAACCATTTGTCGAACTGCGCGCGGATGATCGTGTACCGGTTCGGCCGCTCCTCGTTGAAGTCTTCGGAGCGGTAGTGCACGCCGAGATGGGAGCGATCGTCCATTATCCAGAACCGTTGCTCGACGAGATGACGTTCGAGCGGCGCGTCATCGCGGAAGTCCGGGATCAGCTTTTCGAGCATGTCGGCATAGAGGATTGCGCCCTGAACATTCTTCGATCCGGCATATTCACCGCGCTCGAGCTGCAACACCTTCATGCCGCGTTGAGCCATGGCCAGAGCCGCCGCGTTGCCCGACATGCCGGCGCCGACCACGATTGCATCGAACTTCTCCTCGATCACAACAACCTCCTCTAGCTCGCGATCCGGTCGCGCGAATGCGGTGAAAGCCGTGCACGAAATGCGGCCGTCAGCGCTGGTAACAGGTGCATAGCGTCGTTGACGACGCCGATATGGGCAAAGTCAAAGATTGGCGCGTTCTTATCGGTATTGATGGCGACGATTAGATCGGCGCCCTCCACGCCGACCCGATGCTGGATCGCGCCGGAAATGCCTGCGGCGATATAGAGCTTTGGCCGGATGGTCTTGCCCGTCTGGCCGATCTGCCGGTCCGAGGTGACCCAGCCCTTTTGTACCAGCGGACGCGAACAGCCATATTCGGCGCCGAGCACGGCGGCGAGCTGCCGTACCAGCTGGAAACTCTCAGGCGAGCCCAACCCCAGCCCGCCGGCGACGACAACGTCGGCATAGGCGAGATTGGATTTGGCCGAATCACGGTCCGGCACAAAGGACAGCACCTTGGTGACGATGTCTTCTTCGAGCAGGCGCAGCGGATGCATGATAATGCGGGCGGCATCGCGCGCGACACGATCTGGCATCGGCATCACGCGCGGGCGGACGGTTGCCATCTGCGGCCGGTAATTCAAGGTGTAGATCGTGCAAAGCAGCGATCCGCCAAAGGTCGGACGCGTGGCCGCAAGCGAACCATCCGCGTCGACGTCGAGCTCCGTGCAGTCGGCGGTGAGACCCGTCAGTAGCGTAGTAGCTACCGAGCCTGCAAGATCGCGACCGAGCGTGGTGGCGCCCAACAGCAGGATCTCTGGCTTGTAGGTGTTGACGAGATCGGTCAGCGCCTTGGTGTAGGACTCGTTACGATACTCCGAAAGCACATTCTCGGTCACGAGATAGGTTAGGTCTGCGCCGTAGCAGAAGGATTCGAGCGCGGCGTTGCGCGTGGTCTCGGCCTCCGGGCCGATGACGACCGCGGCGAGATCAACCTTCAGCTTGTCGGCAAGCTTGCGGCCCGCACCCATGAGTTCCCAGGAGACGGGATGCACCTGGCCGCGCTCCTGCTCGACGAAGACCCAGATGTGCTTGTAGGCCTTAAAGTGCTCGGGCAATTCTTTTTTGATTCCTGCGCGGCCGCCCGCGGCCGGCGTAGGAGCTTTGGTGATGTTGCTCATGGCGTTGAATTCCCCTCAGAACCTGCGCGCCTGCGCCACAAGATCGGTCTCTAGCTTGGGTTGACCCTTCAAGATGGCTTTCATCAGCACCTCCGTCGGCTGCTTGGCGGCTTCCACCAGCCCGGCCCTCTCGGCGCGTGGCGACGGCGCAACGGCGCGCTTGACGATGGTCGGCGAGCCGGGCACGACGCATTTCGAGACTCCTCGACGCCGGCCTCCTGCGCGCTCCATTTTACAACCGGCCCTAGCGCCGCGCGCAGGGCGGCGGTCATCACGGCGCTGCAAATCTGGCTGGTTGCTTCCGCCATGGCTGACCAGGCAGGGCAGCTTTGTGCGCAACATCTGCACGCCGCGTTCGGCGCGGCGCTCCGCGTCCACCGTGGTGAGCGCGGCGATCTCGCCGCCGAACTTGTCACGCGATTGGAGCGCGGCCTCGAGCGCGAACAAGGCGTATCGGCTGATGATGCTCGCCCCCCCTGACGCACGATGGCGTTGGTCACGGGATAGACCGCGAATCTGCGCGGAATCGGGAACCTGCTTGGTGCAAACGATACTGTGCATGCCTTCTCCAGAAGTAGCGTGGAACGCGAGTTATCCATTGGCGGCCATCTCACGGTCAATCCCAGCCTCAATGGCGTCAAAGACAACTTCGAACGGCATTAACGCGAGCGTGACCCATAAGAGGATGCCGGCGCGAGCGGCGAGCAGTAACGGCAACATGATTGGTCTTGCTCCATATCTCATCTCGGAGGGCAACAATTCTGTGTAGTCGGCACCAATGACGGACTTGGCCAGAGAACAGCAAGTGCCGTACCAGTTTGGGGCCATCAAAAAATTAGACGTCCATTCAATGACTTGAGAAAATAAAGACTGGCCGTTAACATCGCCGACAGTACAATTCCGACATACGTCGCGAATGCGACAGCGCCGCTTCGCGCATTGCTGTACAGAGTTGATCTGCATGAAGAGGAAGATGGCACAACGCGCCGCGCCGACATGGCTTGAGGCAGATCTGAACTGATGTATGAGGCTATTTCAGCGAGCTCAACGGCACGAAGGCCGCCGGTTTCTGTGGCTCCGCGACCGCATCCTTCAAGACCTTGAACACCCGCTGGTCGATCGGCGAGGACGCCACGAAGTCGGCATAAGCCTGCTCCAGCACCGCCTTGCACCGCGCCGTGACCTCGGCCTCCGCGCCACCTTCGAATACTTCCTTGGCGAGATATTGTCCCATGCGCTTTAAGATGTGCAGGCGCGCGACATTGACGATCTTGGGGTCGTAATCGACGCCAAGCAGCGCAAAAAAATCTTCGGCCGAGGAGGCCTTGTTGAGCCGATCCAGGATGCCGACTGTCGCCTGTGTGTTGCTCATCGAAAAATCTCCTTTGGGTTAGGTCGACCGGCCTGTGGTCGGGACCCGGCTTCGGCTGGTCATCTCCTTGCGACGCTGCTTCGCGTAGGCGGCGCTGCATATCGCCTCCATGGCCTATGTCTTCGCGGATCAGCGAGGGCTTGCGCGGCACGCCGGCGGTTTCGACGTGATCGGCGGTAATGCCGACCATGGCCCCCTCACGCACCATTGGTCAACGAGCGCTCGCAGACGTCGCGCCAGATCGCCACCACCGTCTCGCACGCGACCGGCCGCTTGTGCTCGATGGCATGTTTTCGCACCCGCGACAGGATCTGTCTTGCGTCCTCGGCGCTGGCGGCGAGCTGCAATTCGTCAAGCAACGTGGTGATCGACGACGGCCCGGAATGCATGCCGATCACAATACGGTTGGATCGACCGAGCAAATTGGGGTCGAGCGACTGATACGTGCGTTGATCCTTCATTAGGCCATCGACATGAATGCCGGATTCGTGGGTGAACACATGCTCACCGACGATCGCCTTGTTCAGAGGAATCGTGCATGCGGCTGCGGCGGCCACCACCGCGGCGACGTTCTCCAGCTCCGGCAGCACGATGCCGGTGTCGCGCCCGTAGAGCTGTTTGAGCGCGACCGCGACTTCTTCCAGCAGCGCATTGCCCGCCCGCTCGCCGAGCCCGATGACGGTCACCGAGGCATGGCTCGCGCCGCCCTTGATGGCGGCGAGCGTATTGGCGGTCGCGAGCCCGAGATCGTCATGGCCGTGAAATTCGGGCTCGAGACCGGTGGTCGCGCGCAAACGAGCCGTCAGCGCATAGGTGGAGTCCGGATCGAGCACACTGAGCGTATCGGCAATACGAAAGCGCCGTGCGCCGGCGGCTTTTGCGGTGGCGATCAGCTTGATGAGAAAATCGACGTCAGCGCGGGAGGAGTCCTCGCCGCCGACGGCAACCTCAAGCCTACGCTCGCGCGCATAACTGACCACCCGCCTCACCTGCTCCAGCGCTAGTTCGCGGTTATCGCCAAGCTTGGCGGCAATCTGCACGCCAGAAGCAGGAATCGAGACATTGACCATCGGCACCTTGGCCTCGATTGCCGGATCGACATCGGCTTCACGCATCCGGCACCAGCCGATGGTGGTGAGCGGGAGACCGGCATCAACGATGGCGCGGCTGGCGGCGATCTCCTCACTGCCCATCGCGGGCGTCCCCGCTTCGATCTCGGTGACTCCGGCCCGCGCCAGCGCTTGCGCGATCGCCACCTTTTCGTCGGTGGTGAAGGCAACGCCAGGCGCTTGTTCGCCGTCGCGCAGCGTCGTGTCGTTGAGCACGATCGGACTTCCCCATGCCGTCTCGGACCATGACTGTTTGGCAGAGGCGGCGGCGATCATGGGAGGCTCCTTGTTGGCTTTGGCAAAGCAAGGCCTGAGCAATGCGCATGCCACGCCGGCACCCGCCACAAGCCGTTGGACAAGCGCACATTTTTCGGCACCAGCCGGATTGTCGCAAACGCGACAGTGGCGAAGTCGACGCGTCCGCTTACGTCACGGCGCGATGGGATGGCATCAACTCCGCTTGCGGCTCAGATGGATGATCAGATCGACGCAGGAGACTTCGTGGTCTGGCAGCGGCTCGGGCACATTCACAAGCAGGAGATCCGCATCGGGAATATCGAGCAGGATATCCTCGCCGTGCAGATAATAATGCGGATGCGGCGAGGTGTTGGTGTCGTACAACGATCGCGACCCATCAAGACAAATCCGGCGCAACAGGCCGGCTTGGGTGAACTGGTTCAAAGTGTTGTAGACGGTAGACGATGAGATCGGAAACCCGGTCTCGCGCGCCTCGGCAAATAGCATCTCTGCGGTGACATGCTGGGCGCCTCTGGCAAACAACAGCTCGCTTAAGATCAGGCGCCGGCGCGTCGGTCGCAGCCCGGCCTTGAGCAACACATCCTTCCAGCCGGCGTCGGGACATCGCCCGCTGAGATGGGCAGAGGCCGGTCCCACCTGCACCTCGTCGAAGTCCGCGCGATCCCCGGCGTCCGGAAGTCTGGCCAACGGACGATCCATCCGAAGTCGCTCACATTGGCCAGGTGCCGGCCGCAACCGGGACAGCCGCCTGCAGCAGAACCTCGCGCCGGCGCTCGGCCATGCGGCTCTCGCCGCTTTCATCGCCGAAGCAGAGGTTGAAGTCGTTGCATTGCGTGCACACCGGCGTCGTGCACATGACAAGGCCGTCGTCCTCGCACAGCGTGCGATAGAAGAAGCGCTTCCAGCGCATATTATTGGTATTGCGCGCGGCTAGCGGCGCGAAATGGCGGCCTAGCAGCCGGGATAGTTCGCCACGACCGCGCAATCCGAGATCTTCCCACAAGTGATTTGGCTCGATTGCGCGACGCGCGATCATCCCAGCTAGCCAGTTGCCGATGTCCCCTTCGGTCGAGCGTTGCGCGAGCAGGAGATCACGCAACATTGCCGCCTCGTCGCTCTCATTGCGCTTGACACGCAAGAGCAACTCCTCGCGGTTTATCCGGATCGACGGGAAGTACTGCTCCAGCAACGCGGCTAGCTCGTGGCTGGTCAGACCGACCTTCTCGGAAACCAGACCACCATCCATCGTGGCGGCCGCCAGAATGGACGCCAGCACGTGGCGATCGAAATTGCTGTCACTGGTTATGTCGACATCTGCGGGGTCTGCCCCAGTGAGCAGGCGGTAGGTCGCAATTCCCCTATGCCGCTCACCGTTCGCTTCAGTCGCTCTGGCAGCCATAAGCGGAAACAATTGCGCTTCGAACATGGGTTGCCGATCTTTCCACAGTGATCAAGTATGCTTCGCTGCATCGTGATGCTGGTCACGACATTTTTCGCCGGAACGCCGACCTCCTTATTGAGCATTGGGAAGGCCGGCCTCCGTCGGTGTGTCCTTTACCCGGCTGCGAGTTCGGCTGCGGTCTTGCCGATGATGGTCTCGTCAACCGCCTCCATGATGCCGTGCTCCATCAGCATGTCCTCGAGCTCATCCATGGAGATCGGGGTCGGGATGATGCCCTTGCCGCCATTGTTGTGGATCTTGGTCGCGAGATTGCGATAGTGATCGGCCTGCTGGGATTTCGGCGCATACTCCAGCACGGTCATGCGGCGCAGCTCCGCATGCTGCACGACGTTGTCGCGCGGCACGAAATAGATCAGCTGGGTGCCGAGCTTCTTGGCCATCGCCTCCGCCAGTTCCAGTTCCTTGTCGGTCTGCCGCTCGTTACAGATCAGGCCGCCGAGCCGCACGCCGCCAGAGTTGGCATATTTCAGAATGCCCTTGGAAATGTTGTTGGCGGCATACATTGCCATCATCTCGCCAGACATAACGATGTAGATCTCCTGCGCCTTATTCTCGCGGATCGGCATCGCAAAACCGCCGCAGACGACGTCGCCGAGCACATCGTAGGAGACGTAGTCGATGTTCTCATAGGCGCCGTTCTCTTCCAGGAAGTTGATCGAGGTGATGACGCCGCGGCCGGCGCAGCCGACGCCCGGCTCCGGACCACCCGACTCAACGCAGCGGATGTCCTGATAGCCGATCTTCATCACGTCCTCGAGTTCCAGGTCCTCGACGCTGCCGGCATTCGCCGCCAAGCTCAAAATCGTGTCCTGCGCCTTGGCGTGCAGAATCAGGCGGGTCGAGTCCGCCTTGGGATCGCAGCCCACGATCAGGATCTTGTGGCCCATCTCGGCCAGCGCCGCCAACGTGTTCTGCGAGGTGGTCGACTTGCCGATACCGCCCTTGCCGTAGAACGCGATTTGTCTCAGTGAAGCCATGTTGCTCTCCATCAACCAATTTGCCAAAGATTGCGCGCTGCCTCGCGCGCGAGCTTGTTTCTCGCTCAGAAACGAGGCACACGGGTTCAAGGGAAGGAGAGCAGCGCTCGTCTTGCGCGTCTGCGTGCACTCAGCCCTCAGTCAGTGTTGCTGCATCCTGATAGCAACCGCCGTGCCAACCCTGTCCACGCTCACTAAGTTTCTGATTACACTTTGAAAAATTCGGGAGCCGGTGGATGAAACCAGGTGTTTTGAACGTGACAGGATTCGTGCCGCTGTCAGAAGCCGGACAAGGATCGCTAGCATCAAAACGGGAAAACGCCGGCTTAGCGCGAGCCATTTCAATGCATTCATGCACGGAACAGAAAGTGCTAACGCTCTTGCAAGCCGCTTTGTCGGAGCGGATTTTCAGGAGAGCAACAGTGCAGATTGGTGTCGAAACGTCGAAAGCAGTGGACCTGCGACGGGTGTTCGTGGTCGACGATAACGAGATCACCCGCGCGGCATTGCAATTCATGCTGCATGATGAGATCGAGACGCATGAGCTTGCAACGCCAGAAGAGGCCTTTGCCAGGGGCATCGATTGGTTAAAACCGCATGTGGTGTTGCTCGGAGCCTCTTATTTTAAGCAAGAGGGGCCGGCGTGATCGGCGAATTGGCGGCCCATTTTCCCGACGCTCAGATCCTGATCATCGCGACAAATCCGACGCGGTCGAAGCCGTCAAGGCCGGCGCACACGGCGTTCTAGTCAAGCCGCTGACCTTGGAAACCATTCGCAAGAAGGCCGATACCATTCTCGAACGCGGCGGCGTCACGCCGGTCGTGCAGCTCAGTGTGCTCAAATAGGCCCGCGCCATGACGACGATCATTTTCTATCACAAACCCGGCTGCGCCACCAACGCGCGCCAGATGCAGGCGCTGAAGGCCGCGGGCCACCACGTGATTGCCAAGGATATCTTGAAGGAGCCGTGGCGTGCGGAGGAACTGCGCCGCTTCTTCGGCAATACGCCGGTCGCATCCTGGTTCAACCGCGCCGCGCGGCGTATTAAGTCAGGCGAAATTAATCCCGAAACAAGCGACGCGGCGAGCGCACTCGCGCTGATGCTGAGTGATCCGCTCCTGATAAGGCGCCCGCTGATCAACGCCGATGGCGCAAGATGCGCCGGATTCGATCATGGGCCCGTGCTGTCGCTGGTTGGGCGGAGCATACAAGATGATGTCGAGCGATGCTCGCGCGAGGAAACCGGGGGACACTGCTCGAGCGGGTGAGCTGCAGAGCGCGTAGTTCCACCGAGAGGGAAAGGAGCGAAGTTTCCTCCGCTCCCCATTCTTGACGGGCGCGAGGAGCAAAGCTCGCTGAAGGCTGTCGGGGCTCTACACGCGCGTACATTTGGAATATTCAACGGCACTTCGGGGTCCCACTTTCGGTCCACCAGATGGTCTTGCCCCTGAAACGAGCGGGTCTCATGACGCGGCAGCCCGGCTCGCCGCGCAGCAACGAAATGCTGGTCGCTCCTGAGCAGCTATCCCTCTTGGAAATGCCAAACCGACCAGTCAAGACTTCTGTGTTGAGGTACCAGTCTAGCATGCTTTGAAAAAGGCGCTCGCCGCCTACCGGCGAGCGGGATTCATTGCCTCCGATGAGATACGGAGATCGTGCGTGCGCGGCGGCGACAATCAACTGGCGAGCTGTTCAGCTACGTTGACCTGGAGGCGCGGGTGCGGCGTGATCACGCGCTGCGATCATCCATCGGGAGCGAGGCGCTGTCGGCGCTATAGCGCGAGCTTGCGTCGCTCTATTCGCCGATTGGGCGGTCGTTGATCCCGCCGGAGAAGCTGCTGCGGGCGATGCTGTTGCAGGCGTCTGATAGGTGTCCTATTCCCCCCTGCGAGGTGCCCAACTAGCACAGCACAGCATTCTGCGGTGGAGAAATGCGCGCATCGGCCTGCGCCTTTCTGCTCGATAGCCTCCGCACGCAATGTGATACGAAGGCCTTCGGCCTTATCGGAATGAGATCGGCGCGTCACGTGATCGGCGATAAGTTCCAGCACTGCAGCGCCAATCTCGGCAACTCGGCCGGCCACCTCAAGCCGCCGCGCGCGACGGCCTCTGATCGCCGCCATGAGTTCGAAAATCTGTTTCAGCGGGATCGCTTCGCCACCGAGCATGAGCGATGTCCAGCCCGTCCGCGCCCCACGGCAACGATGAGACCTTCGGCAACGTCGCGCATATCGGTTCACGACGAACTCAAAGGGCCTTGCGGACGCTCGTCGATGATGACGGCCAGATCGCGCCGAAATCCGAGCACGATAAACAATTTCGCCATTGAAAACATCGGTCCGAGCAACAGATGGATCGGATTGTCGACCAGTGCCGGTCGGCGACGTTCGAAACACCTGGTGCCCAATAACCTGCGATGCACTGCCAATCACAATCAGGATAGCGGTAAGCGACCACATTCCGACAGTATTTGCCTGAACCACGAAAATGGCGGCGGCTGAAAGCAATACGATCGCAGCCCCAAGGATCGCGGCTCCAAGCGCGAAGTCAAGCAGGAACCAATAGATGAGCACCGGTATGGTAGCGATGGCCGCCACACTGGTCTGGATCCCGAACGCGGCGATGGACCATTGGCTGAGCGGAAGAACGGCAGCCAGGAACAGGAACACGATGCCGAAGACATGCATGGCGCAATTCCAAGGGGCGCGATGATACTCAACATAATCGGCAAGCTGCCGCCGAAAAAATGAACTCATTTGGCGCTCGGTTCGCCTGTTGTATCGGCAGGCGTGGCAAAGCTCATCAAGCGCATCTGCTAGTCTCCGTCGGAAACGTCACGGTCTCATTCAAAGCGCGGCCACGTGAATGTTCGCTGCCCGTCGAGCGCGCGACGCCGCCGCCAGCATCGAAGTCGTTGCGCCTAATTCAGCGACTAACAGACTACAAGGCTGCATCATGAAACAGGCATCCGAAATGACCGCGCGATGCACCGCATTTTTCTCGCAGGTGTTACCATTCAGCCTCATCGTTGAGACCGCAGTTGATCCCGCCGGTCATTGAAATCTCCGCGTTTTGCATTGTGGTCCGCGGCCACACGCGAGCAGCGCCGCAGTTGGCAAATCGCGACGGACAGCGAAATCGATCATCAAATCTATCCTTGATCGTTCGGCGATTCTTGCTTCTACTCGTGCGCTGCGGTCTGTCGCATTGACATGCATCAACCGAGGGTCATTATTCCATGGAGACGCTTCGCAAGCGCTCGCACCTGCGCGCGGTGTACGTGACTCCAAAGTTACTCGGTCGTTATCGAGAGAACCCCAGAATTTGTGACACGCTCTTCTATGGCGGATTAGAGCCAAACTCGGAATCCGGCGATGCGCGCCGCGAAGCGATTGAGCTGGCGCCGTCTCAAACCAGGAGCGCGAGCCAGATGAAAGCTCGATATGCGGGCACCCAGAACTGGGGTCAGCGACGACCGCAGTGTCGTGACCAGGCTTCCGTTATCGCCTACCTGCGGGAATGGGCCGATGCGGCATGACGAACAGCGATCCCTGCTGCGCGCTTGGCGGCAGTCGCGGCCAGGTCAGCGCCGTCGCGATCGCCACGATGGCCGAGCACATTAGGGTTGATGAAAAAGCTCCAACGTGCAGCCAGCCAATGCGGTCATCGCGTCGAAGCCGGCAAATTCGCCGATGCTGAATTGCGCGTGAAAGCCGGACATCAGCGGACGCTTCGCTGCACGTTCCAGTTCGACCGCATTGACATTCGCAGCGACATCGATCGAGCCGAGCGAGGCGCCGAAGGCAACCAGCGCGGCCCCGAGCTCCAGAGGCGTACTGGCAACCGCGAGCCACGGCAGGATGAGCGCAATTCCGAAGCCGCCGATCAGGATGATCGGTTTGCTGCCGTAGCGCGCGCACAACAAATCGCTCAAAATCATCGAGACGACTAAGCCGACGCCCAGGCAGAGCAGCAGAAAACCGAGAACTCCATCATCGACCGCCAGCCGCTCCTTCGCGAACGGCACCAGCGGCACCCAGGCCGCAATGCCGAAGCCGGCGACAAAAAAATGCAAGGCGCGTCGCGAGCCGGGTGGCCAGGCGATCGACGGACATCATCGGTGAACCCCGGAGGAAAAGTTGGTGGCTTCGTGTTCGGACACGCTAAGGACATCACGGCGGAGCGTGAGCGGCTGCGACCGCAGTTGCAGCCGCCCGAACATGCTGTTTCATGTCGCCTCACAGCAAATTGGCGGGGCGGCCGGGACGCCACGGAGGAAGTGCCGAGTCCGCCCTTACAGCACCGCCCCGCCTCCGACCGGTGATGGTGCCCCGAACGAAGCAAGCGGCGTGCCGATTTTGAAAGTTGGAGGTTCTACAGTCGCTTCGTACTGGGTGTGTGTTGCGTCAAGTCGCGGACATTGGTCTCAAAGCTGAAAAACGGGCGCTCTCGTTCAGTGCGCCCGAAGGCTCTGCCAAACCGTATCACTATCATGGGTGTGTGATCACGTCGCGGTTGTCGACCACCATGTCGAGCAGCGTGTCCTCGACCATGCAGCAATCCACGCCATTGATCCGGACGCGCGAGCATCGCCGGACCGGAATACAACCCAATTGCCGACGTTGACGTCCTAGCCGTGGAAATAGGTGCCGGTCTCCGGCTCATCGTTGAAGGCGGTCTTGCGCTTCTTGAGCACCAGGCCGACGGTGCCCTGCCAGACTGATTCCTTGATCGCGCCGGTCGACAGGATGAGCCCGCCCTTGGTCTTCTCCGGCTCGATGTAGATGCCGACCAAGACCGTTGTTGTTCAGCAGCTCGATGCTGCACAGATCGACAATGAGCTTCATAAGCTCGGTCTTCTGGTCCTCCGACTCCGAGCGCCGTTCCCGTGTCGAAACGCATACCATCCCTTCCCTCGCCTCCTACTCTTTCAGGATGTCTTCCATCGTCTCAGCGAGCACCGTGCGCGCGTCGGCGGGCGCCTTGCGGCACCACCTTGCGCTGATACCGGCCCCAATCTTTGAGATTATCCGACGTGATGGCATCGATCACCTATCCAGCTCATCAAGCTTGGGCCTGAAGACGTTCGGCCAGCTTGATGGCGATGGTGACGCTCATTTACAGCCCGCCCACTTGTTTCCGAGCCAAATGCAGGAGCGCCATGCGAATCAGGCGCATCGGACAAGGAAAAGGCCGCCTGCGTTGCCACAAGCGGCCGAAGTCTAGGGAGGAAACGCCAAGGAGGGCAGGATGCAGCCTAGGATGAAAGCCATCAGCAGCTCAATTGAACGCAGGTAATCGTCGAGCATCCAAAGGTGCGACGGAACGATACGAAGGTTTATGTCGAGATCGGCAAGGGCAACGCCAAAATCGCCGCTCGTCGCCGGCACCAGATGCTGCACCAGGATCATTTCCGCGGGTTGGCCTTGTCGCCGTACTTTGTCTTCTCGAGAAGGCCCTCGCCGCTGCCGGCGCCATACTACATCTTGGGGTATGCCTTCACGCGGCCGCCGTTGGCAAAGCCGGCCTTGTAGCTCATTTGGCGCTTTCCGCGGAGCGGCGGGCGGCATCACCCGCGTACTTGAGCTGTCGCGTACTTCGGTCCTTTCGTTGCGGGGGTGTATGCCCGGGGCTTCTGCATCGTGCGGGAGAGCGGTACCGACCCGCGCGGCTCTGCGGCTTTTTTGGAAGCGGGATGTCTTCTCCAAAGGTCCAGTCCTTCTTGAGCGTAATCCTGTAAAGGAACCGAAGCGCCGCGACAGCCGTATGGATTGAATTGGGGGCCAACCTCTTCTCGTTCGTGAGGTAGATTTGATAAGTCCGGATGTGCTCGGGGGTCAGCGCATCCGGCGACATACGGAAGTAACGTGCAAACAGCGATACCTGTTGGAGATGCGATGCCTGTGCATGCGGCGACAGATTCCGCACCTGCATGTCCTCAGTCATCCGTTGTCGAAGAACCGTCATGGGAAGCTCCTTTGCGATATGAAAGCGCTGCAAGCAGCGCCTCCAGCATCTCGCAATCGAACTTCGTCGGGAATGCAGGAAGATCAGATGGTGGTACCGAAGCTTGCCACGAGTCGCCTACCGCGAAGCGGTGATGCGCCGGAGAGGGGCGGACTGTGTTGTATTAGCGAGGAAGCGGGGTAATGCCCGTGAGGTCGTCGCTATTGGATCGGGTCAACCAGCAATGGGAGGAAGGCGAGTTGTGCGACGGATAGCGAATATGGCTCTGTTGAGCTATATTCCCTATCATCGCTGATCGTCGGCTCTCTGATTCGCCCGTTAAAGATGGACGACCTATGCTCGACAATCCGGAGAAGACCACCCGGCTGCTCGCCGCACTCAAGGCAGCTGCGCCATTTGACGTTGAACTGGCACCATCGTTGATCGAATATCTGCAAGCCGAGAATGTTGCCGATGCTGATCGGATGCACCACGTCGTCTGGGATTTGTCATACGCCGGTGACGAGGGCGGTATCATCTGCCATTTGTCTCGCTCGGAAGAAACAGGCAGAGCGCTTGTCGTCTCCCTCACACATGTGCGCGTGCCGCGCTCGATGCCACTTGCAGCGGCCGTTCTGGATTATCAGAAGCACCGAGTGAAGAAGCTCAAGAAGCAGGGCCGGAGGTAGCATAGAAATGGCGCACGCGATTATCCGAGGAAAGAATGGTCGTCGATATGAAGTGGAGTTTGAAGACGCGCCGGTACGCGTCGAAGTTCATGCCAGTGAGGAGACCGTCGAGATTTTTGTGGAGGCAGATTTTGAAACGCACCCGGAAGAACGGCGACGTTTTGCGATAATCAACATCCCCCGCCACCTGTTCAGCGAGGCCACGGGTCGGACGGCGCGACGCACAGCGAAGGATCGTTAATGCCGCTGCCGCGCACTCTGTGCCGCTTCCTTCTTCAGGCCGCCGTCATCGCTGCCTACCGCGGAGCGGTTTAGTCCAGTGCCTGCTATATCGACCAAGACATAGGAGGCACAGCGCTGCGATGGAACCGCTGCAAGCCGGCGTCGACTGTTCCGTGATCGCGCCGTGGCTCGGTCATGAATCGGTCGAGACGACGCAGACGTACCTGCACGCCCACCTCGCCCTCAAGGAAGCTGCCCTGGCGAAGCTCAAGCCGTACGAGCGCGGCAAGCGAACCCGCTTCCAGCCGAACGACCGCCTGCTCGCCTTTCTGGAAGCGCTCTGAACGACCAGACTAGTCGAATGGAATGGGGCTGCCGTGCACGCGATCGACGGTGCCAGCGTGACAACGGCGTGCCATACCAAACCCGTTCGGCATAGTTCGGCGGGCGGCATAAACGGCAAGAATTAACGGCGTCGATTCGCAAGCCTGGCTGGCCGATGTCCTTGCCCGCATCCCCGCCCATCCGGCTCATCGGCTGGACGAGCTCCTGCCCTGGAATTGGGCGCCAGCATCAGCGATCTCCGCTCCAGCGGCATGACGACACACGTCAACAAGGTCCATCACGTCACCACAACCAATGGCAGAAGCTGCGAGGAGACCAACCAGGAGTCGGGCTCTCCAGGATTCAGATCTCGACTGCAGCTAATTATCTGCGGGCTGATACTTTAGACAAGCCGAGCGTGGTGGCGCTCCAAGAACGAGCTGAGATAGATAGGGAATGTCGCGCACGATCCAGCGTACCATTAGCGCGACGGCAACAATCGCTCCCCCAAGAATTCCCGCGACGGCCAACCTAGTCGTGAGATCCCAAAGTTCCCCGTATTGTATCGAATCCATGAGACGAAAGACCGTACCTTGTATCAAGTATAGCAGCAGCGTGCTCTGTCCCAGTTCCACGGTGATAAAGCGGGTGACTCGATTTGAGCGGCCAACTTTCCAGCATTGGAGGACGAGCACGATCACGATCGCTGAGGCCGCTGCGGAGCCAAGAAGCATCAGAAGTACGTTTTTTGCCGACTGCATATCGTGCACTAGGGCGAGATTGTTGTAGATGTAAGTGTCTTTGCGCCAGGCTAGAAAGCACACCAAAGCCGCTATGGAGAGAAACGTGATTAAGAGCGGCTTGTGAGATCGCGTTATGCTCGTCCACCATTCTCTCGACTGAGCAAAAGAGACTCCTAGGCAGAAAAACGGGAAAGTATACCTTATGAGAGGTGATATGGAAAATGTCACAGGTGCAAGTGCGACTAGTATGACTGATAGGAATAGGATCCATGGCGACCGACGATTGAAAATCGAAAGAATTTTGACTAGAAGGAAAGAAACAAAAGCAGCCCAGATGAACCAGTATGTGCCCGCGGAATCGTTTAGAAACTGCAAAACGCTGCCTGGTTCGTTTGCAGACGAGCTAAATGCGGCCAACTTGGCTGTCTCTAGGAGAGCGTACCAAAACAGCATGGGCAACAAGAGCTGCATCGCACGATCACCGATGGCTTGAGTGAATGACTTTCGCAAGAGCGCTCGCCAAGAAAGATATCCGCTTATCGCCATAAAGAGTGGCATGTGGAACATGTAGATCCATTTGAAACATGGCGACTCCCAGAAGCCTTCATCTCGGTAGACGACATATTGGATCAGGTGACCGACGATCACCAAAGTGATGAGCACTCCTTTCGCGAAATCTAAACCTAGATCTCGATCGTTTGCCTCCGGCGTGCGCGCCCCGGGCACAGTCGATCCAGTTATTTTTGGCAATGTATCAAACCTCTCGATATCCCTTGTTCCGATGAGCCGGACACCCGCTTGACTGGGAACACCCGCTGCGACCAAGTACTAGTGCAAGCTGCATCAGAAAAACAGCGGCTCATCATGGTCATTAATTCGGGGATCCCGGCCAGCATCAAAGGCATTCCTGCCAGATGTCGCGGTCCACTCTTCGAACGGTTCAAGTGCCAGCATTAGGCAGCGGTTCAGGCGGGGTGCAATATCGGAGTGCTGCTGGAGCAAACGTGCGAGCGTCGTCCCCGACCTGGGGAGACCGAGAAGAAAACATACCTCTGACTAGTTGCTTAGGGCCAAGTTTCATGATGTGCCGGTTATACTTGAACAAGGTGAGCAAGGCGCTGACCATCTCAGGAGAGATAGGCCGAGCTGCCGAACATAGGTATAAGCTGCCGGCCACCTATTATGAAAGGCACTTCGCTGCTCCAGCTTTGCATCGCGCAATCAATTCATTCGGCGATAGCGGAGGCATTTTCCATCTACATTCTACGGCTCCCGATAGCTGACGGAGGTCGATGACATGTTCAATTGTACGGAGGTGGGCGATCGGTATAGAAAAGAGGGGACCTGCTATACGAAGGTTTACCGATGGAAGCTCTACCCCAATTCGATCGGCTTGCCTGATCGAGCGGGCGCGTTGCAGCGTGTGCAACCGGAAGAGGTGTTTGCAACGCACTGCCAGGAGTCGCCATAGCGGCGTACCAACTCGAGCATGAGAGCCTGAACATATGCAGCGCAGCTTGCGCAGCAGCTCCTCCCACTGGGTGCATTCGGCGTTGCCATCACGAGCAGCTAGTACCCACCCTCCTTAGAGGGTGAGTCGTGATTCAAGATCGGGATGATACCCGAGGCAAGAGAAGTTCACCTTTCGAGGAAGGATCGCAAGGTCCTGGAGGCGCGTTGTCGTTCGCCGGCGACATTGCAGCGCGATTTGAAGCGGGCGCGGATAGTTTTGTTGGCGGCGGCCGGGCGCAGCACGCGGTCGATAGCCAAGGAAGTCGGGGTCCAGCCTCGGATTGTCAGCCTGTGGCGGCATCACTATGCCGACCTTGGCCTTGAAGGGCTGCAGGAGAGGCCGCGGCCTGGCAAGCAGCCGATCTATACGAAGGCCACCGACAAGCGGATTCTGCGGCTGTTGGACAAGCAGCCACCGGAAGGGTTTGCGCGCTGGACCGGGCCGCTGCTGGCCGAGGCGCTGGGCGATGTTGACGTCCAATACGTCTGGCGGTTCCTGCGCAACCACCAGATCGACCTCGTGGCTCGCAAGTCCTGGTGCGAGAGCAACGACCCGAACTTCACGGCCAAAGCCGCCGATGTTGTCGGCCTCTACGTCGCCCGCCCGAGAAGGCTATCGTGCTATGCGTGGACGAAAAGCCTTCAATCCAGGCTTTGGAGCGAGCGCAAGGTTATCTGAAGTTGCCCAATGGTCGCGCCTTGACCGGTCAGAGCCACGACTACACGCGGCATGGCACGACAACGCTGTTTGCGGCGCTCGAGGTTGCGACCGGAAAGATCATCGCGACGCATTCAAAACGGCGGCGCCGTGTCGAGTTCCTCGACTTCATGGACAGCGTCACCTCGGCTTTTCCGGACCGCCAGCTTCACGTCATCCTCGACAACCTCAACACCCACAAGAACGAGCACTGGCTAAAGGCCCACCCCAATGTGACATTTCATTTCACGCCGACAAGCGCATCCTGGCTCAATCAGGTCGAGGTTTGGTTTTCGGTCTTGCAGGGGCAGTCGCTTAGCGGCGCTTCCTTCACCAGCCTTAAGCAGCTCCAGGAGCATAGTGCTAGTGGTTCATCACAGTAATTTTGACTCTTTGGCGATGGTTGGATATGCGCGGCCGAGTTTGGCGCGGGCTTTGTCGGTTGTGAACATCCATTTGATGCGGTCTCGTGCTTTGTTTCGCTGCCGTTGCCATGCTGCGATCTCTTTTCGGAGCCGTTTGGGGTCGTCGATGCGGCGGCCGAGACACTGGCGCTGCAGCACGCTGATCTCGCACTCGACCATGTTGAGCCAACTGGCGTGTTTCGGGGTGAAGTGGAATTCGAGGCGACGCAGGATGCAACGGGCCTCGGCGGGCGCAAATGCTTGATACAGCGCGCCGGCGGTGTGGATCGACAGATTGTCCTGCACGACACGGATACAGGCGGCATCGGGATAATGGACGTCGACGAGTTCACGCATGCAGTGGGCGTAGTCCACGGCGCGGTCTGTTATCTTGACGTTGCGCCAGCCGCGATGCGGATCGAAGGTGACGAAGA
>NZ_LLXX01000166.1 GCF_001440405.1 Bradyrhizobium valentinum | reverse complement strand
ACCTCTAAAGACATAAGGTCGGGGGCGCGATATGATCACAATTACCTTGCTCTGCCGGCGGTCATGACGGGAAAATGCCTTCTGGTAGCGCCCGAAATTATTGTCGGCGATCTGGTGCGCGGGGGCGTCCTACAGGTGATACTAGGGTCACGTACTCCCAGCGGCATGCAATATCGGGCCTATGCGGTCGATCGCAGTGACAATCCCGAAATCGCTCGTGCTTTTTGCCGTTGGCTAGTCCGCCTTTGTAAAAAGGCCGCCCTTCCGGAAGCCGCTTAATGCGCATGAGACTATCGCGGCACCTCTAAAACGACATTGCACGGGCCAGTTTTGAAAGAGAGGTCTTGAGATTTTGCGCCGAAGGAACACCGCTACTCACACGGTAGCTGCATCAAGCTGTTTGTTGAATCCTAGCTGGCTGTAACGAAGAGACGTTTTCGTTCGATACCCGTTTCAATGACAAGGAGCCTTTTGGTCTCTTCAAGCCTTGTCGAGGCCCGACCATTCCCTTGCTTATTCCTATTAATGACGCTCTCTCGTAAGAGAGCGTTCATGATGATGTTCAAGCCATCATGGTGGCTAGAAGCGAACAAGGACCATGCCGTGAATACGGTCAGCTGTTCCACCGACAACCCCGTTCGCGTCGGGAACCACGAGCGTGCGCGATCCATGTAGATACTCAGCATCCAGATCGAACAGGGCTGTAGATCAGGTTGGCGCGACGAGCGCCAGGTCTCTTGTGCATCTCGCGCGCGAAATCGGAGGGTGCGGATGATTAGGACAACAAACCACGTCGCATGGCCTCGGCGACGCATTGGGCAATAGATACTGCACTTAGTTTGCGGCGCGCGTTCTCAAGATGAAACACGACAGTTCGCGGTGCAATCTGGACCAGCACTGCGATATCGGCGACAGTTTTTCCGCGCGCGGTCCAGGCAAGGCATTGGCGCTCGCGCTGAGTGAGTTCACTTGCGGCGAGTTTACTGGCAGAGAGTACGTCAAGTCTGGCGGCGACATAACAATGAAAGTGCAACCCGACGAGGTGTACCAGATCCTTCCCGTCGGCCACGAGCAGCTCGGGGTGAAGATCGCGGTCGCCCGTCGCCAGCGTAAATGCAGCCATCCGTCCAAATCCACTCCTGATTGGCACAGTGATGCCTGATCTAATCCCGAAGGTCGTCGCTTCATCGAAGAACCGGCGCTGCTCGCGATTTCCGGCCAGGGCTGACGCCTCGCCTCCCCAGCTGAACAGCGCGTGCTCGGCACGTGCGCGGCGCACCACAGGATCGAGCTGCTGATATCCAAGCTGGAAGTACCGGCTGGTCCAGGATTTTGGATAGGACGAGATCAACATCGGCGTCTCGCCGGTCAGGCGCAGATAGGCAAATCGCTGGAAGCCGAGCCTCTGTGTTAGCCGCGTTGCGACGCGCTCGAATTCATCCGCCGTGGTTGCGGTTTGGATGGCATCAATAAATTCCTGGAAGATGCTTTCGACCGGGCTCATTCCGGCTCTACCATTTGAACATAATCGACGTGCGTCCCGATGACCTCACCCTTCGCCTTTGACGAAGAAGCCGTCCGGGCCTCATAGGTCAGATACGCGACGCCGCGCAGCCGAGCTGGAGGAGCGCAGGAAGACCCTGCCCGTCCGCCATCGCACTTAGTTGGAAATGCCATGACCCTATCTTAGGCGGAAGTCGTTTGTGCCGCCCCAATATGTTCCGCCCGAGTATCGTTGGGAAGGAATAGGCTGGTGAGAGACATCAATTAATCTGATGGACCGTTCTGATTTGGCGATGGATTTGTTCGCATGGCTCTGCGGGTCGTTGAGTGCCACGAGGTGGCCCCTTACCTGATCAAGACGCGCGAAATGTTAGCCCCCGATTCGATATCGGCCGAGCTGAAGCGAAAGGAATATATCTGCACACAACGTGCAGAACGCGTCTTTATTCCGTCGCTGTATTCGTGACGCTTCACTTTTGTCCGAAGCGTACCAACGATTTTGATCTTCTTCCTCCGGCGACATTGTCTCTATTTTTAGTTAGCGCTAAGGAGAACAACGATGCCGCCGGATTTGCGAACGATACGGTGCACTCAGAGTTGATCAGTTAAGCGAAGCAACGAAAGGAATGAGGCATGGCTAAGCCGCCAAAGCCACCACATCCGGAGCATCCTGACGTGCCGCCCGGACCTCCGAGCGAGACGCCGGGCAAGGGTCCGCCGCGCCCCAGCATAGCCGCCTGGACATCGTCCTGTGGGCTAAGTTTGGCTAAGCACAATCATCCCGCTGCCAACCAGGGTTGGTGGACGATCTGGCCGGAGATCTTCAATGCCGAGCTGGCCGCTTTCGCACGGCTGGGCATTACGCCGCGAACTATTCACAAGGGGAACGGGGTCCTGATCCTGGAAGCGGACTGGCCGGTGGATGGGCAGTCCGCACCGATGCTGTTGCGCATCGGGTATTCTCCGCTGCACCCTTTTTTCCGCCCCGCGGTGGCCGCGCCGAACGAGAGCTTCGAGCGGCATCAAACCCCCCTCAGCCGCGAGCTGTGCCTGCTGACGCAGGAATCGGCGCAATGGGACTCCAACCAGCTGGTCGCCGACTTCGTCCAGGAGCGACTGGATCATCTCCTGCGCACCCTCGCGGCCAGAAAAGACGGGCGCTGGGAGGATGCGGCCGAGCTCGAGGAGCAGGTCGCCGACCCATTGATGCCCTACTTCGCGGGAGCCTCGGAAGAGGACTCCGTCATCCTTTTTGACGGTCAGGCGGGGCCACCCTCAGGCCAGCATGGTTTGATGGAGGTGGCCTGCGCCAGTCGATCCACTAAGAGAAACGGCGCTGCTTTCGAAGGAGTCCTGCGGCAGCTGAAAACCAGCACCGGCACGGCGATCGGCAAGCGGTTCGGGTTTCCGGCCGAGCCCGAAGGTGCTCAGGTGATTACCGCGCGGTGGGTGAAGTTTACGCCCCCGCAAACGCCGACGCCGGAGAACTGCTTCGCTTTGCCGAAGAAGAGCTTGCCCGACAGGCGGTGCTGCAGCCGACCAGCGTGCAGAAGGTCAATGACGCTGCGCGTTACCCCTTTTCCGTCACCGGCATCGTGTTCCCGGAGGAACCCGAATACCGTTCGCAGAAGAATGGCGCGGGGTGGCTGTTCCTGGCGACAAGGCGTGGCCTCGCGAACGAAAAAACCGGTGCAGACGAAACAAGGCTCATACGCGGAGAACGCGCCAGCAAGGATGACACATTTTCCCGGTTGCCCGTCGCACTATCTCTTCTCACGAAAAATGCTCTTGTCGTCGGCTCCGGGGCGATCGGAAGCTTCGCGGGCCTCGAAATGGCTCGCGCCGGCGTGGGCGAGATTGCGCTTCTTGATTCGACACGGTTCAGCCCGGCAAAAGCTTGCGGTGGCCTTTGGGCCGAATCGTTTGGGGAAGCAGCAAGGCAATCGCTCTTGCGAACTTCATCGCATCAAACTATTCGTGGACGAAGGCGAGAACCGTAGAGGGGGCCTCGGCACGGCCGTTACCGAACCGGTCGGCATTCCGCGCCACCTGCGAAACGTCCTTACCCCAGTCTTCGATGAGCTGCGTTCCGCCGATGTCGTGATCGACGCCACGGCCTCACCAGAGGTGCAGCTTGCGCTATCCCACTACTGTCGACAATTCCGGGTGCCGTACGTAGTGGGCTATGCGACGCTCGGCGTCGCAGGCGGCGTGGTCGCGCGATTCCTTCCAGCTTCCGCAAGTTGCTTCGTGTGCCTCAACGAGCATTGGAAGGACAAGCAGCACATACCAGAACCACGCGTCGATGATGTCGGCGTCGTCATCCCAGTCGGCTGCAACGCTCCTACATTTACGGGCGGTGGCTTCGATCTGCAGGAGATCTCTCTGGAAATGGTGCGCACGGCCGTGGGGCTCCTCTCGGAGGGGAATTACGATCCTGGCGATTGGGACGTGGCTATACTGGCGCTCAAGGATGATCGAGACGCACGGATGCTGCCCCAGTGGGAAGCATTTCAATGCCCGCCCCATCCCAAATGCTGCGGAGCCGCCCGGTGATCGTCTGGCTCTCCTCACATGTGCTACGGCTAATGTGCAGGCACGCACGAGAGCTGTCCCCACTCGAGAATGGCGGCATCCTTCTTGGCTGGCGGTCCGGCGAGTACCACATCGTCGTCGATTTGCGGGGCCCCGGCCCGCGCGCCATTCACGGGCGGCAATCTTTCATTCCGGATCACGCTTGGCAGGTGAGTGAAATTAACCGCGCTTTCGAGGCAAGTTGCGGCGACCTCGACTATCTCGGTGATTGGCATTCGCATCCGGACGGCATTGCCAAAATGAGTGATCTCGATTCGGCGACGCTCTTGCGTATAGCCCGACGGGTGAACGCACCGCTGATGCTAATCGTAGCCGGTAGCGGAGCGGATTGGTCCCCCCAGTGCTGGAAAGGACAGCTTGCGGGCCGCGACTTTGGCGTCGATTGGTCGCAGCGCCGCAGGAACTCAAAGTCTTTGACCCGCCCACCGCCTGGCCTGGCTCGAGCACAATCTTGCCGCCGCGCATGCAATGATCCTGGCCGAGCGCGCGGCCAGGCTTGTGGCGGAAGCCAGGCTTGCTGAAGCGGCCAATGCTCAGGCGAAGCAATCGAGCACCGAAGCGCTGATCGCCCATCTCAAACTCGAAATCGAGAAGCTGCGACGGACGCTTTATGGCGCGCACTCGGAGCGGTCGGCGCGGCTACTCGATCAGCTGGAGCTTGAGAAGCTTGAGGCGGCCGCGACTGAAGATGAACTCGCTGCCGAGAAGGCGGCCGGGAAGACGCAGACGGTGCGTTCGTTTGAGCGCAAGCGGCCGGTGCGCCAGCCCTTTCCCGACGACATCGAGCGAGAGCGCGTGGTCCTGCCGGCACCGGCGCAATGTCCCTGCTGCGGATCGGCTCGGCTGTCGAAGCTCGGCGAAAGCGTGACCTCGACGCTGGAGGAGATCCCACGCCGGTTCAAGGTGATCGACAGAGTGCGTGAGAAGTTCAGCCCGGACGGTCACTTCAAATTCCCCCACCTGTGGTCGCGCAAACTCCCCCACTTG
>NZ_LLXX01000165.1:19870-49809 GCF_001440405.1 Bradyrhizobium valentinum | reverse complement strand
CCCGGATGGAGCCAACGGGTCGCGCGAATGCGCGCCCGATGACAGGCTCCGCGCAACCTGGGATCAGCCCATCCGCCGATGAGACTTTCCTGGATTGCGCTCCGCTTTATCCGGGCTACGCCGTCAGCGCTCCCATTCACGATAAACCAGTCCTTAACCATAGATTGATACTATTTGCTGTGTCCGGGTGGTGACCGTCCGGCCAAACGGGAGCGAATATCATGCCCGTCGAGATGCTGACGTATGCCGAGCTGGGCGAAAGGCTCAAAATTTCCCCAGAGGCCGCCCGTGCTCTGGTGAAGCGACACCGATGGCCGCGCTCACGCGCCAACGACGGCAAGACGCTTGTCCAGGTCGATCTCAGCGAATTCAGCCATTCCCCAATATCCCGTCAGCCGCAAGCGCAGGCCGGTCACCAACTGGTCACCGCCTTAAAGCAACAAATTGAAACCTTGCAGACTGAGCTGGCAGAGATGAAGGTGATTGCCGGCGGCCATCGGGCCGACTTTGAAAGAGAATGCGAACGCACCAACAAGCTCTTGGCCGAACTGCTCAAAGTCAGCACCGAAAGCGTGGGAGCCCGGGAAAGGGCAGCTCTGCTCGAGGGGAAGCTATCGATGCTAACGCAACCTTGGCGACGTCGGCTGGTCGATGCCTTCACCCTTGCCCTACCGCAAGTCGCCTCCAACCCTCGCGAGAGCGCCGGCCCCATAGCCCAGTCGCACAATTGAACCGACTTGCTAACGCGCCGGGCTCCGCCGCGACCGGCACGAACCTGCACATCATTCCGGCTCTGCCATGTGCAATCATGGACAACGGGGCATGCCGGCACTTGCGCTCGTGGTAGGGGCGCTCCGGCTTATCTCTGAAATAGTGTGCTTGGTGGCGTAGACAGGAAGTCATTCGCCCGCCTTCGAACTGGCGCTCCTGACTCCATTGCGCGCCGACTCGTCCTCGCATCAAATCGCGCAAACAGCATGGCTTCCCGGAGGGTCCGGCTCGAGCCTACGATGGCGACGAGGCCCAGCGCCATCAGCAGCACGCCAAGCCAGGTCGCCATCCAGCCGCGGCCGTCATCGGCCGCCTCGGCGTTCGGAAAGGCGACCGGCGCGGCAGGAGGCACGGAGCCGGCAACAGCGTCGCTGGCGGCTGGCGCGGCTGCCAGAAGCGTCTCCGCATCGAGCTGGCGCGACCTGGGTTGGTCAAGCGTGAGCTGATCGGTCGCGCGGTTGGCGACCGGTGCCGGCGGCACGAAGGCTGCGGCCCCCGTGGTCGGGAGGGAAGCGGCATCGACCACCTTATGCTCGGGCGCGGGCTGCGTCGGCTGAGACGTTTCCGCTGGTGCGGAGCGCAACAGCTCCGCACGCGCATCCATGACCGCCTTGCGCCGCGCGGCCTCATTCTCCTCGACAGCCGCGGTCCGAGGCTTCGCGGCGCGATGACGAACCTGCTTCACCGTCGCGGTCCCCTCGGCAGCCTGGAACCAGCATTTGCGGCGCCCCTCAGAACGATAGACCCAGCGCTGCCCCTCCGCCGTCGACGTACCGGGTCGCGGCAAGCACTCCCTTTCCTTTTCCGCGGAAGCGGGCTCAGGGGCCGGCTGGGGAGGAGGGATCTTGAACAAGTCTGCAAGAGGATTCGAAGACGCAGGCGAAGTCGGAAGACCTGCGAGAAGGACAAAGGCGGTGATGCAAGATCGCATATGACCGGACATAAGAACCCCCGGATTGCGCCCCCACGGAAACGATCTTTGGCCGTGACCTGGGTCACAATGCGGCTCAAATCCGGCAAGGGGACGGAATCATTTTGGTCCGGAAACGAGATTGAGGCCAGGGTGCCGGTCCTGCAGCCACGCGAAAGGCGTCAGACCGCACGTAGTCGCAACGACCGGCGGTGCGGACGATCGCTGATACGCATCATTCCGCGGCAAACGGCGCTTCGCGCGGCACGATGATCCGGATTTTCGTTCCCGCGCCAGGCCTGGTTTCCAGATTGATCCGGCCCCCTAAGCGATTGGTCACGATGTTGTGGACGATGTGCAATCCGAGGCCAGTGCTGCCCTGGTCGCGCCGGGTTGTGAAAAATGGATCGAACACCTGGCGCTTGACCTCCGAGCTCATTCCGCAGCCGTCGTCTGAAAACAGCACTTCAACGTTGTGCTTGCCCGACGCCTGTGCCGCAATGTGGACGGATCCTCGTGCGCCGTCCGGAAAGGCGTGCACCGCGGAATTGAGAACCAGGTTGGTGAGCACCTGGCCGTAAGGTCCGGGATAGCTGTTCATGGCGAGGTCGGCCTCGCATTCGACGCTGACCACAAGATTTCTGCGCAGCCCGAACCGCAATCCCTTAACGACCTGCTCGGTCACCTGGCCGAGATCAAAGGCTCTCCGGTCCGAAACGTTGCGATCTGAAGCGACCTGCTTGAACGACTGTATCAAATCGATCGCGTGATTGAGGTTGATCATGATTTGCGATGCCGCCTCCCGGCTTGCCGCAATGAATTCAGCCAAGGTCGACCGGCGCACGCCGCCGCTCACGACATCGGCTTCAAACCGATCGGTCTTGTTCAGGAGTGCCGAGGCAACGGTCAGGCTGGTACCGACGGGGGTGTTGATCTCGTGAGCTACGCCCGCCACCAGCCGTCCCAGCGCGGCCAGCTTCTCGGTCTGTACGAGACTGTCCTGCGCGGCGCGGAGATCTTCGAGCGATTGCGACAGTTGCCTTGTGCGTTCCTGTACCTCGGCGAACAGCCGCGTGTTCTCGATGGCGATGACGGCCTGACCGGCGAAGGTTTTCAGGAGCTCGACCTGCGCCTTAGGAAATAGCTGCGGCTCAAGTCGCATGACCGCGATGGCGCCGATCGCGACCTCGTCACGCAACATAGGCACCACTAGGATGCTGCGATAGCCTGATGTGCTCTGCAGTTCGCTATATCCGCCGGAGACGAGCACATCCGGCTCGTGCACGAGGCGGCGCTCGCGGATTGCGACCGAGATCAGGTTGTTGCTGCTTAGCGGGGCAGGGTAGGCCTTGCGCACCGCGGCCACCGATTCCGGGGAGAACTGGTCGTACGCGACCAGATGGACATGATCTCCATCCCGGCGATAGACGGCGCTCAACACGCTTTGGCAAAGCCGCGCTGCGTTCTTGATGATCCTGTCGAACACCGGCTGGATACCGGTCGGCGAGTCCGAGATGAGGCTCAAGACTTCGGCTGTCGCGGCTTGCCGCTCCCTGGCTTCCTGAAGTTCGAGGGCAAGCTGCTCGATTTCCGTTTTGGCGGGACTTTCGACTTTCGTCTTTGCGGGGCTGGAGGCGCGCGCCGCTTTTGGCGCAGGGCGGCGCTTTGCCGTGGTCGTCGCGTGGCTGCTCGATCTGGTTGGTCCGCCTGCTTTCATTGCCTGCCCCAAGCCTTCCGGATAAGCCATCGTATCGGCTTAAGCCTGCAAAGGGAAAGGGCGTCCGTGGTCTGCTTGGGTCGTGAGCGCTATTGACACGGGAGCCTAGCAACGGCGGCAGCGATTGTTCAAACATGTGAACTCGTTCACAGCCACTTGCGCTCTTCCGGTACATAACGTGGCTGCGGAGGGCGCACGCTATGACCCAACCTGCAAAGCGCATACCCACATGGCTGACGATTGACGTGCTGGTGATCGTCGTATCGCTGGCGATTATCGGGATCGGCATCGGGATCGGGATTGCTCCCTAGCCACGAACATGAGCCGGATCGGTTCTGACAGCTAGCAGTACTACCAAAATTGGTACATCCAGATTGCCGGGTTTCCGAACGGTTCAGTTTTCATAACATCACGGACAGAGGAGCTCTCTTGTGTGCGCGCTCCGGCGAGAAAACCGCGTTGGCTCAATCCAGCCCCCTGTACCGCAGCCAAGGGCATGTATCTCGTCGGGGCGCGCAAGCAAGAATTGCCTGGCGCAACGCTCCTCGGGAACGCTGTGGATGTGCCTGGAAGCGGAACGGCGGTGAATATGCGTGGTCGTTTTCACGGATTAGTCGAGTGTTTGGTGTATCAAGCACCAAACGCCGCTGCCCGGGTTGCATCTGCTGCGAACAGACCGCTGCCGGGCGGCCAAAAAACGCCTCGACGGACACGGGGCTTTCCGATGTGGGCATTTCTTACGATCAATCCTCGCCCTGGCAGAAACTCGCGGCCGTACCCGAGGAAATTTTTCGAGCGCCAAGTGTAAGAGAAAACCCACATGCCGACCACGACCGGCCTGATCCGCGCTGCTCCCGAGCGAGGCCATGCTGGTCACATAGCTGCGGCTTTGGCGCAGCCCTGCGCCGCCCAGTCGCCTCGGGTTGGATACCCCGGGGCGAGGAGATGCCAGAGTGTTCATCGGCTGGGGCCGTAAGTTCGACGACCCGATCGCGCTGGCGGGCGGCGGCAGGCTCGTCCCTCACCCGCCGCCGCGCTTCAAAGAGACCGGCTGATGGCAATCCGACCAGGCAATCCAATCGACACAAGCAGTTAAGGTTTCATTAACCCTACGGAGCGAGACTTTGCCTGCCGGGGCTGGGCGCATCATGAAGGGAGAATCCCATGCCAAATCTGGAAGAGGCCATTCGCGAACGTGCCTACCACCTCTGGATCGCCGATGGTCAACCCGAGGGCCAGGCGGACATCTATTGGCTCAATGCTCAACGCGAAATTCTCACGACATCAGTTGAAAGCTCAGGCAGCAACGCTGCCGCCGCAGCCCCCACCGACACGAGATTGGTTGCGACGAAATCCACTAAAAAGGCAAAGGTCGCCCGATTGGGAAAAAGCAAAACCCGCGCCGCATAGTTCCATGCGAGCATTGTCACGCGGACCCGTAACGACGACTCCGTCATCAGCGGAGCGGGTAGCCCCGCTCCTGTTCGTCAAACCGAATCGAGGCCGTTTTTCAGGAATGCCGAGACAGTCGGGATTGGACTGCGAGAAGTACCGGCGCTTCCGCGGCCGTTTCGTGGGAGCGTTCATCAACTGCCGCCCGTTCCAAGATCGCGCAGCGCCCGGGTGAAGTTAGACGAGGACAAGCCGTTGGCTAAGCAGGAAGCGATGATGCGCCGAGAGTACGCGACTCGGCAGTCCTGACCACCGCGGCGATGGTGGCGCTGCCGCCGCCCGCCAAGATGGCCTGGCGACGTCGTTCGATTGCCCTACGGAGGCGCAGGTTGCGGCGTGCGCTCGGTGATCTGACTGGATGATAGCCAATTCAACGCGGGAGCGCGCCTCTTCCATCTCCAACGATCATCAGTTCGCCTATCCGCAGGCGATACCGTTCCCGGATTCCGCTTCGCTGCATCCGGGCTACGCGCATGCGCATCAGTCGATCGTGAGCCCGGCCTTCTGGATAAGCGGCACCCAGCGATTGATTTCCGACTGGACGTAGTCGCGGAAGCTGGTTGGGGTATTGGTCGCTTCCTCTGGCATTTCCAGGCCGAGCGGAGCCAGGCGCGCGCGCAACGTCGCGTCCTGGGTTGCCTTGCGGATCGATGCGTTCAACCGCTCCACGATTGGTTGCGGCGTTGCCTTGGGTGCGAGGAAGCCGAGCCAGACGGGGAAGTCGAGGCCATCAACGCCGAACTCGTTCGTGGCAGGCACCTCGGGCAATGTGGAAATCCGCGCCGACCGGAAGACAGCCAGCGGTCGCACGGTCTTTGCCTCGATCTGGGCCAGCGCCGTGAGCGACACTTCGACCATGTAGTCGATCTGGCCCGCGATCAGATCGTTCATTGCTGGGCCTGTTCCCCGATACGAGACCAGATTGACCTTGGTGCCGAGCCGCACGTTCAGCATGGCCGCGCCCATATGCGCCGACGAGCCGGGTCCGGCGGTGCCGGCGTTGAGCTTCGTCTCGTTGGCGCGGACATAATCCACGAATGCCTTGAAGTTATCAGGCGGGAGGTCACGCTTGACGATGAGCACCTGCGGAAGATCGCCGAGCAATCCCAGATGTTCGTAGTCCGTGATCGGGTTGTACTTCAGGTTGCGATAGAGCCCGACGCTGGACACGTGCGTGCCGGCCTGGCCGATCTGGATCGTGTAGCCGTCAGGTGTCGCGCGCGCCGCCCTGGTCGAGCCGATCGTGCCGCCGGCCCCGGCGACGTTTTCGACCACCAGCGTTTGTCCAAGGTCACGCGAGAGGAATTCCGCATAGATGCGCGCGATCGCGTCGGTCGGCCCTCCGGCGGCGAATGGCACGATGACGTTGATCGGCCGGTCCGGGTAACTCGTCTGGGCACGCAGGATCGACGGCATGCAGAGCGCGCCTGCCAGACCGAAAGTGACGGCGCGGCGGTCAAGGGTGCGGGTCGCCATAATGTCCGGTCCTCCCAGATGTCGCTTTGTTTATCGATTGATTTGACGGGCAAGCACGCGGTCCACCATCGCGCCGGCCGTTCCGAGATAGTTGGACGGTTCGCACAAGGCGGCGAGCCGGTCGCGGGGCAGGGCGGATGCGATCGCTGGCCGCCTCAGCAATGCTTCAAGGAGAGCGTCGCCGTGGTCGAATGCATCGCGGCAGGCGGCGTAAACCTCGTCATGCGCAAGCTGACGCCCAAGCGCGGGCGCCAGCCCCATCATGACAGCTTCGGCGACGATCAGGCCGCGCGTGGAATCGAGGTTTCGCTTCATCGCGGCCGGATCGACGATCAGGCCGGAAAGCATGAATTGCGCCTGCGCCAGCGACCCGGCCGTGAGAAGACAGACCTGGGGCAGCGCCAGCCATTCGCAATGCCAGGGCCCGGTGGCGCGCTCGAGATCCTGAACCATGGCATCTAGCATCAGCGACGCGGCGTCGCGGGACATTTTCGCGTTCGCCAGCAGAATTTCCGACGAGATCGGATTGCGCTTCTGCGGCATGGTCGAGGACGCCCCGCGATGCGAGGCAAAAGGTTCGAACACCTCGCCGATCTCGGTCGCCATCAGGATCATGACGTCATAGCCGATCTTGCCGAGCGCGCCGCAGATTACCGCCAGCGTCTGCACCAACTCGACCAGCCCGTCGCGGGCGACGTGCCAGGTGATGTCAGGCTCGGCGAGACCGAGGGCGCGCGCGTAGGCGGCACGTACATCCAGTCCGCGTGCGCCGAGTGAAGCCAGCGTTCCCGCCGCGCCGCCGAGTTGCGCCTGAAGTGCGCGAGGCTTGGCTTGTTCGAGCCGAGCGGCCGAGCGGTGCAGCGCCGAGAGCCAGATCGCTGCCTTGTGCCCGAACGTGACCGGCAGCGCCTGCTGGAGATGGGTTCGCCCCGCCATCGGCGTATCGCGATGGAGGCGGGCGAGACCCGCGAGCGTGGCCATGACCTCGGCGAGCTGGGCCTCGATCAGCGCAACCGCTTCGCGCAGTTGCAGCACGGTCGCCGTGTCCATGATGTCCTGGGTGGTCGCCCCCCAATGCAGGTAGCGGCCGGCTTCGCCCAGGTGCTGCGAGAGCTGGCGCACCAGGCCGACGATGGGATAGCCGACATTCTCGGTGTCGTGTTTCAACTGCTCGCTGTCGAGCGCGATCGCCGGGGCCTGGCGCGCGATCGCCTCGGCCGCCTCGCGCGGAATCACGCCGATTTCGCCCTGCGCGGTGGCAAGCGCCACTTCTGCCTGCACATAGGCCCGAAGCTGGGCGTCGTCGGAAAACACCGCCCGCATGGCCGGCGTCGAGAACACGTCGCGATAGAGGACGCTGTCGAAGATGGTGCTGGCCACGCGCTTGTTTCACTCCCGTTAATATGTACGGCCATATGATTGATACGTACAAATTTGTCAAGCGCGGGATGCGGGTCCACCGAAGCCGTGCTATGGGGTCGCCCCGACCGCGAGAACCGTTCGACATGCCAATCTACGAGGATATCGCCCGCGATTTGCTGGAGGCGATCCACCGGGGCCAGTACCCCATCGGCGGCCTGATACCGACCGAACTGGAGCTTGCCGCGCGCTACGATGTAAGCCGGCAGACCGTGCGGGCGGCGATGCGCCGGCTCACCGAGCTTGGGGCGGTGTCGCGCCGGAAGGGCTCCGGCACGCGGGTTGAGACCCGCGAACGTCCGCAAGAGAGTTTTCAGCAGACGCTCGGCTCATTGAGCGATCTCGTTGCGCTCGCCGCGGCGACGGAGCGCGACATCAGAAGCATCGACACCGTCGTGATGGATCGCAAGGCGGCGCGGCGCTTTGGCTGTCAGCCGGGTTCGCGCTGGATGCGGATCGCCTATGTCCGTGCATCGACAAAGCCGAAGAGCCCGCCATTGGCCTGGGTGGATTGCTATGTCGATGAGAGCTATGCGGATGCCGTCAGCAACATCAGGAAAGACCGCCGCCTGGTCTGCGACATGATTGCCGACAGTTACGGCGTGATCGCCTCCGAAGTGCATCAAACCGTTGCGGCGACCGTGATTCCGAACGAGTTTGCTAGGGCGTTGGGGGCAGAAGCAGGATCGCCCGCGCTAGAAGTCATCCGGCGATATCTGGATTCGCACGGCCGGCTGTTCGAAATATCGGAAAGCATCCATCCCGCCGGCCGATATGTCGTGTCGTCGGTACTGAAGCGCGTCGGCAATCCGGGCGTGGCAGGCGGCCGGACGACGCGACCTTCCGGCAAGACGAGACCGCGCGCCTGAGCCAGGCGGAAGAATTTGGCGCAAGTAAAGGTATTAGGAGCGACGGGAAAACGGGAACGATGGTCAGAACGCCAATTCTGCCGGCCTATCTCTCATACAAACCTACGAGGATAGCTTCTGCGATCGCGTGCTGGCGCGCCTCTCGCTCAATATCACGGCAGGACGCACCGGCTTTTGCCGGAAGGTGGTCCGTCGAGAGGGCGAGCAACCGGAAATGATAATGATGAGGTCCATGGCCCTGAGGCGGACACGGGCCGCCATAGCCCACTTTCCGAAAATCGTTGACCGCCTGCGTCATTTTCATGTTCTTCGCGGCGCCGTCCGCAAGCTCCGTTAGCACTGGCGGAAGATCGTAAACCGCCCAATGATGCCATGTGCCTGCGGGCGCATCGGGATCGTCGCACAGCAGGACGAAACTTCGCGTTCCGGCTGGTGCGCCGGACCATTGCAAAGGTGGCGACAGGTTTTCTCCATCGCAGGTGAAGCGTCGAGGAATTGCCCCTCCGTCGGCGAAGGCGTTTGAAATGAGCTTCATGGCTCTCTCCATCAGGCTGCAAGAGACATCGGCTCGGACTATTGCGCCGGTCTGGCTCGAGCTTGCCCGGTGCAAAATCTGATAACTCTGACTAGATCCGGGAAGTTCATCGGACATTGACTAAAATCCGGCCGGTAAACAAAGGGTGCGATGAAGGCAGATTGACGCCCGAGATGCGTGGAAAACCCGCGGCAGAGTAGCTTGCGATGCGACCGATCTTCCATCCGAGCCTCGTCAACGGTCGTTATGGCGACCCGACGATCTATGTGGAGACGCTGTTCGAAAAGCACAGCCTGCTGTTCGATGTCGGAGAAATCTCTTCTCTGTCAGCGCGGAAGATACGACGTGTCGATCAAATCTTCGTCTCGCATGCACATATCGACCATTTCGTTGGCTTCGACCATCTGCTCCGTTTGCTGGTCGGCCGCGAGAAAACGGTACAGCTCTACGGTCCACCCGGCTTCGCGGAGCGCGTCTTTCACAAGCTTCAGGCCTATCGATGGAATCTGATCGAAGCCTATCCTTGCGATCTTGTTTTCGTTGTGAGCGAATTCGAAACGCCGAGTTCCCTGTCCAGCACGCGGTTCCGCCTGAAGAAGGCGTTTGCCGCGGAGCCGTCAGTCTCGCACAAAAGCCCTGCCGGCGTGCTCTGCGACGAACCGACCCATCGCGTATCGGCCGCGATCCTCGAACACGGGACGCCCTGCCTTGCCTTTGCCCTGCAGGAAGCGGCGCATGTGAACATCTGGAAGAACCGATTGTCGCAGCGCGGACTTCCCGTTGGTCCGTGGTTGCGCTCCCTCAAGAAGGCCGTTGTCGAGCGTCGCGCGGACGATCATTTGGTCCATATCGACGGACCGGCGACATCGGATGATCGTCTTGTACCACTTGGCAGCTTGCGTGATCTCTTGACGGTCGCTGCCGGCCAGAAAATTGCCTATGTTACCGATGTCGCCGACACGCCGGCCAATCGTGCCGCCATCGTGGCGCTCGTTCAGAACGCCGACATCCTGTTCATTGAGGCCGCATTTGCCGGAGCGGACGCCGGATTGGCGAGGGACCGGGGCCACCTTACAACCACGGCTGCCGGAGAAATTGCGCGGGAGGCCAATGTGCGCCGCGTCGAGCCGTTTCACTTTTCTCCGCGTTATTCGGGAGAGGAGGAGCGGATGCTGGCCGAGGTGATGGCGGCATTCGCTGGATCTCACGCCTGACGCGGACATTGGAGCAGCATTTCATGCCCGAGGAAGGACATTTGCCGGCTGCGCACAGGAAGTCGGTGCGGCTCTTTCTATGCGGAGATGTCATGTGCGGCCGCGGCATCGATCAGGTGTTGGCGCACCCCTGCAGCCCCGAGATTTACGAACACTATCTGCGATCGGCGGAGAGCTACGTGCAACTTGCCGAGCAGGCAAACGGACCCATTCCACGGCGCGCCGGGTCGTCCTACGTTTGGGGCGCTGCATTGGACCAATTGGAGCGCATGCAGCCTGACGCGCGGATCATCAATCTCGAAACGGCTGTCACCCGCAGCAACGACCGTGCGAGCAAAGGCATCAATTACCGCATGAGCCCCGAGAATGCAGAATGTCTCGCGGCCGCCAAGATCGACTGCTGTGTATTGGCCAACAACCATGTGCTCGACTGGGGCCGCGCCGGGCTGCTTGAGACGCTGACTAGTCTGCAGAAACTCAACGTCAAAGCGACGGGCGCAGGACGCAACGATCGCGAAGCGCGCGCACCCACAGTGCTTAACCTTGCCAATGCGCGGCTCCTGATCTTTTCATTCGGATCGACATCAAGCGGCGTCCCGCTCGAGTGGGCTGCGACGTCAGACGCTCCAGGCATCAACTTGCTGCCTGACCTGTGCGGGGCGGGTGCGTTGGAGGTCGCTGACCAGGTCATGGCGCAGAGGAGGCCGGGCGATCTCGTGGTCGTTTCGATCCATTGGGGATCCAATTGGGGATATCACATTCCGGATCAGCAGGAGATTTTGGCCCGGGCCCTCATCGACAAGGCAGGCGTATCGATCGTTCACGGGCATTCTTCGCATCATCCGAGAGCGATCGAAATCTATCGGGATCGTCTCATTCTCTATGGCTGCGGCGATTTTCTGAACGACTATGAAGGGATACCTGGTTACGAGCGCTACCGTGACGACCTCGCGCTGATGTATTTCGCCGATCTGGATCCGGCGAGCGGATGCCTCCATGCGCTCAAACTAACTCCTCTGCAGATCAAGAACTTTCGTCTCTCCATTCCACCATGGCGGGACATTGAATGGATCCAGCAGCGACTCGATCGGGAATGTCAGAAGTTCGGAACAAGGGTCATCCTTGATGCCGAACGGCAGCTCGTAGTGGTTTGAGAACGCCAATGGCGAGCAGGGGGCATCCCTACTCGCCATCAGAGCGTTCCTTGGAGGTGATTGGAACGAAAACTGCGCCCGTTACGGGGTACGGTCCGCGGTAACCAGGCGGGCTTCCCGGACTACCGACTTGGAGCCGGCGGCGCGGAGGCAGGAAGCCTCGAAATTCGGCCAGGCCTGCTGCGAGCAATCCTTGCCGACGGTGCGGATATCCAGGCGGTCACCCTTGGCAAGCGCCTGCGGTACGCTGGCTTCGACCTGGGGGGCAAAGCCGGGCAATACGGTCAGCGCGGCAGCAATGAACGCGGCAGCAGCGACTGCGGAAAAAGCCTTGATCATGACGGTCCCCTGTCACGGGCCTTCGCGGCCCGTCGTTTCGTTGGGTGGACTTGTAGCCAGCGCAAGTTTCCGGCCGTCTTCACCGGCCCCGGAAATGGTTTCGTCCCGGCCGGGTTTTGTTTCGTCGTCCATTGGCGGACGAAACATTGCCGGCCCGCCCAGGGAGACGCCCGGGCCCCAGGACTGGTTCATTGGCCGATCCGAAATAAAAAGCCGCACCAGGGCGGAACCGGGCCCGGCTTGCCGGACCGCCCGCGGCGGGGTAGGACGGGCCCATGCCCCGTATCGCGCTCTATCCCGGCTCATTCGACCCCGTCACCAATGGCCATCTGGACGTGGTCAGGCATGCCGTCACCCTGTGTGACCGCCTGATCGTCGCCGTGGCGGTCAATTCCAGCAAAAAGCCGTTGTTCTCGACCGAAGAACGCCTGGCTATGCTTCAGGAAGTATGCGGACCCATCGCCCAGAAGGCTGGCTGTGCCTTTGAGTGCGCGACTTATGACAACCTGACTGTCACGGCGGCCCAGAAGGCGGGCGCCACCATCATGATTCGCGGCCTGCGTGACGGCACCGATCTTGACTACGAGATGCAGCTCGCCGGCATGAACGAGGCCATGGCGCCCGAAGTGCATACGGTCTTCGTTCCGGCCTCCCCGGCGGTCCGCCCGATCACCGCCACACTGGTACGCCAAATCGCTCAGATGGGTGGGGATTTCTCAGCTTTCGTGCCGTCATCGGTCGCAGCCCAGCTCAAGGCCAAATTCGCCAGCTAGCCGCCCAGTCGGCGCTTATCTACCCAACCTCTTGATCCGGAGCTTTCATGATCCGAATTCTCGCCGTTCTTGCCGCGCTCGTTTGTGCGGTCCCCGCAATCGCCCAGCCGCTGCCCGCCAATCTCGACAAGGCGAATGCGATCGTGATCGACACCACCAAGGGCCGCATCGTGATCAAGCTGCGGAACGACCTCGCGCCCCAGCATGCCGAGCGCATCAAGCTCCTGGCGCGCGAGGGCTACTACAACAACGTGCCGTTCCATCGCGTGATCGAGGGATTCATGGCGCAGACCGGCGACGGCAAGAATTTCAATGGCACCGGCGGTTCGAAACATCCGAACCTGCCGGCCGAATTCTCCAACGTGCCGTATAAGCGCGGCATCGTCGGCATGGCTCGAACGAGCGATCCCAACTCGGCCAATTCGCAGTTCTTCATCATGTTCGCCGAAGGTGCGTCGCTGAACGGGAAATACACCGTGATCGGCGAAGTGGTGTCGGGCATGGACGTGGTCGACAAGATCAAGCGCGGCGAGCCGGTGGCCGACCCCGACAAGATGGTGAAGGTGCAGGTCGCATCCGACATCAAGTGAGGCCATGATTTCGGCGCGCAGCAAGCCATACGTCTGGTTTGCCGCCGCTCTCGTGTGGCTTGCGTCGGCGGCGCACGCACCGGCTGAGCCGCAGCAGCTCGACACCATCAAGGATGTCTACGCCAAACTGTATTCCTGCTGGCGGCCGCCGCCGGCCTCGCGCGCCAACCCGATGGACATTACCGTCATCGTGAGTTTCAACCGCGAGGGTGCCATTCTCGGTCAACCAAGGATTACCTATGAATCCGCAAACGCCGGCGAGAACGACCGGATCGCGTACCGAATTGCGGTAATGGAAACATTGCAACGCTGTGCGCCGTTGCCATTTACCGAGGGACTGGGCGGTGCGGTCGCCGGCCGGCCTTTCGCGGTCACTTTCAGAACCCGCAAACGTCCACCCAAACCAGAAGAGACAAGAGCATGGCTGATACAGAAAATACTTTGATCCTTGAAACCACCCAGGGCCCCGTCACCATCGAAATGCGCCCCGACCTGGCGCCAGGCCATGTCGCCCGCATCAAGGAACTGGTCCGCGAGGGATTTTACGACGGCATCGTGTTCCATCGCGTGATTGAGGGTTTCATGGCGCAGACCGGCTGCCCGCTCGGCAACGGTACCGGCGGCTCCGGCAAGAAGCTGAAGGCCGAGTTCAACAAGGAACCGCATGTGCGCGGCACCACCTCGATGGCCCGCGCGGCGAGCCCGGATTCCGGCGACAGCCAGTTCTTCATCTGCTTCGACGATGCCTCCTTCCTCAACGGCCAGTACACGGTCTGGGGCAAGGTCACCTCGGGCATGGAGAATGTCGACAAGATCAAGCGCGGCGAGCCGGTGCAAGACCCGGACAAGATCGTCAAGGCGCGGATGGCGCTGGACGCGGCGTAAATTCAACCCGTCATTCCGGAGGCCGCGCAACGCGCGGCAATCCGGAATCTCGAGATTCCGGGTTCACGCTTCGCGTGCCCCGGAATGACGCCAAGTGAGGCGTACCGGCGCCATGCGCACCGATCTCTTCGACTTCGAACTGCCTGCCACGAGCATCGCGCTCAGACCCGCAAGCCCGCGCGATGCTGCGCGGATGCTGGTGGTGCAGCCCGACGGCGTGCTGCGCGACCGCTCCATTGCCGAGCTTCCGCAGTGGCTGGAGCCGGGCGATCAGCTCGTCGTCAACGACACCAAGGTGATCTCCGCCCAGCTCAAGGGACGCCGCATCGGCCGCGAGACCGAGCCGAAGATCGAGGCAACGTTGATCAAGCGGCTGGACGGGTCGCGCTGGCGCGCGCTGGTCAAGCCCGCCAAGAAGCTCGCGCCCGGCGACGTCGTTCGCTTCGGCAATGAAGGCAAGGTCTGCCTGCTCGGCCATCTCGACGCCGAGGTCGAGGCCAAGGGCGAAGAGGGCGAGATTACGCTGTCATTTTCGTTTCATGGACCGGCGCTGGATCAGGCCATCGCCGATCTCGGCACGCCGCCGCTGCCGCCCTACATCGCCTCCAAGCGCACGCCCGATGATCGGGACGCCGCCGACTATCAGACCATGTTCGCGGCGAAGGAGGGCGCCGTCGCGGCACCGACGGCAGGACTGCATTTCACGCCTGACCTGGAAGCAGCGCTGCGCGGCCGCGGCATCGAGCTGCACCGGCTGACTTTGCATGTCGGGGCAGGGACGTTCCTGCCGGTCAAGGTGGGGGAGACCTCCGAGCACAAGATGCATGCCGAGTGGGGAGCGATATCGGCCGGTACTGCGGACGCCTTGAACGCCGCGCGCGCCAATGGTGGCCGAATCGTTGCGGTCGGCACCACGTCGCTGCGGCTATTGGAGAGCGCTACGACCGAGGACGGCACCATTCAGCCGTTCGACGGCGAGACCTCGATCTTCATCACGCCGGGCTATCGCTTTCGCGCGGTCGATATTCTCATGACCAATTTCCACCTGCCGCGCTCGACACTGTTCATGCTGGTGTCGGCCTTCTCGGGGCTGGAGACGATGAAGCGCGCCTATGCACACGCGATCGCCAGCGGATATCGGTTCTATTCCTACGGCGATGCCTGCCTGCTGTTTCGCGCGCGGGATTGAGGCGCGGCTGGGCGTCGTTCCGGCCCGCGTTACAACACGGATAGCCGCCGCATCTTGAAAAAAAGGCCCGCCGGTGCGGCGGGCAAAGGTTCAGGGAGGAAGCGCTCTGACAATAAAGCGCCAAGATTATGTTTCTGCGATTCGGCCGATGCCGCCAAGATCGTAATACTACCGTCTCCCGCCACGCATCGGCATCGCGCGCTGTCTGGTGCTCACGGCCGCCTTGGCTCGAAAACGCATAGGTGCCAGCGAGTTCGCGCGCCGACGATGAGGTTCCAACGCTTCCTTGCGTCGGATAGGGTGCGCGCCGTCAAGTGGAGAACTTCATGAACATGTCGGGCATTTTCGCGCGGATAGTCGCGCTGATCGGCGCTGTTGCGCTGCTGTGGCGGCGGCTGCAGGGAGCGGCGCCGCCACCGGCGTGGGGTAACACGCCGAAGATTCCGGAGGCGAGGCCGCAAGGCGCCATCCCGACGCTCAAGATGCCGACGGCCCAGGGCTGGAGCGACGGGCAGAAACCAACCGCCGCACCCGGGCTCAAGGTCAATGCGTTTGCGAAAGACCTAGACCACCCGCGCTGGATCAACGTGCTGCCCAATGGCGACGTCCTCATCTCCGAGGCGACCCAGATCGCAGGACCGCCCAGGAGCGTGTTCCACTATGCCATGCAGGCGACGATGCGGCGTGCCGCGGCGCTCGGCGTCAGCGCCGACCAGATCACGCTACTGCGTGACCGCGACGGCGACGGCGTTGCCGAAGGCCGCGGGATTTTCATGGAGGGATTGAGTCAGCCGTTCGGCATGGCGCTGGTCGGCGACACCTTCTACGTCGGCAACACCGACGGCGTGGTCGCCTTTCCATACGCCGCGGGCGCGGACCGCATCACTGCCGAGGGACGCAAGCTCGTGGCGTTCAAGCCGGGCGGGCACTGGACGCGGAGCCTGCTGCCGAGCGCGGACGGCAAAAAACTCTATGCAGGCGTCGGCTCGCTCAGCAACATCGCCGAGAGCGGCATGGAAGTGGAGGAAGGCCGGGCGGCGATCTATGAGCTCGATCTTGCTGATGGCACGAGCCGCATCTTTGCCAGCGGCCTGCGCAACGCCGTCGGCCTCGCATGGGAGCCCAGCACAAGCGTGCTCTGGACGGTCGTCAACGAGCGCGACGGCTTGGGCGATGAGACACCGCCGGACTATCTGACTTCAGTGCGCGACGGCGGCTTCTACGGCTGGCCCTATTGCTACTGGGGGCAGACGGTGGACGATCGCGTGCCGCAGGATCCGGCCATGGTCGCGAAGGCGATCCAACCGGACTATGCGCTCGGCGGCCACACCGCCTCGCTCGGCCTGTGCTGGATGCCATCAGGCACGCTTCCGGGCTTTCCTGATGGCATGGTGATCGGCCAGCACGGCTCCTGGAATCGCAGCACGCTGAGCGGCTACGCCGTCATCCTCGTGCCGTTCGAGGACGGACGCCCGTCCGGCCCCCCGCGGGATATTCTGACGGGGTTTCTCGCTCCCGACGAGAAGGTCTCCTACGGACGACCGGTTGGCGTCACGCTTGGGCCCGACGGCTCGCTGCTGGTGGCTGATGATGTCGGCAACGTCATCTGGCGCGTGACGGCTGCGTAGCTGCCGTAGGGTGGGCAAAGCGAAGCGTGCCCACCACTACGTCTGTCAGACCTCATCCTGAGGAGCCGCGAAGCGGCGTCTCGAAGGATGAATGGCACCAGCCGGGCCGCATGGTTCGAGACGGCGCTGCGCGCCTCCTCACCATGAGGGGTTAGCGTCAGCTACAATTCTCTCTGCATCACGCCATCGCGCGCTGCGGCAGCAGCTCGGCGATCTGGATCGCATTTAACGCCGCGCCCTTGAGGAGCTGGTCGGCCGATACGAACATCGAGATCGAACGGCCTGAGGGATCACTGAGGTCCTTGCGGATGCGGCCGACGAGGACGTCATCCTGGCCTGACGCATCGATCGGCATCGGGAAGTAGTTCTTCGCGCGGTCGTCGACGATCTTGACGCCCGGCGCCTTCGACATGATGGCGCGGACCTCGTCCTCGGTGATCGGCTTCTCGCATTCGAACGTGATCGCCTCGCAATGGGCGCGCAGCACCGGCACGCGGACGCAGGTGACGCCGATGGCGATCTGGTCATCCTCGAAGATCTTGCGGGTCTCCTTGATCACCTTGGTCTCTTCGTCGTTGTAGCCGGTCTCGGGATCGATCGCCGTGTTGTGGCTGAACACGTTGAAGGCGTAGGGAAGCGGGATCACCTTGGGCGTAAACGGCCGGCCGTCGAGATAGGCGCGGGTCGATTCCACCAGCTCTTCCATCGCCGCGGCACCGGCGCCGCTTGCCGCCTGATAAGTCGATACGATCATGCGCTTGATGCGGTTCTGCCGGTGGATCGGCCACAGCGGCACCAGCGCCGTGATCGCCGAGCAATTCGGGTTGGCGATGATGCCCTTGTGCTCCCGAATGCGATTGGCGTTGATCTCGGGGATCACCAGCGGCACGTTCGGGTCCATCCGGAACGCGGAGGAATTGTCGACCACGACCGCGCCGGCCTTCACGGCTGCGGGCGCGAACTTCCGCGAGATGCCGCCGCCGGCCGAAAACAGCGCGATGTCGACGCCCTCGAACGAATTTTCGGTGAGCTCCTCGATCGCGATCCTCTCACCGCGGAAGTCGATGGTCTTGCCCGCCGATCGGGCGCTGGCGAGCGCCTTGAGCTTGCGGACCGGGAAGGCGCGCCTGTCCATGGTGGCGATGAATTCGGCGCCGACTGCGCCGGTTACGCCGGCAATGGCAACAACGGGTTCGTGTCTCACGGGTCTGTCCTCTGTTTGAGCATCATGGCTTGCGGGCAACAAAAAAGCCCCGGTCCTTTTCAGGCGGGGCTTCGGTTCAGATAATGCGATCGTTCGACTACGCGCGCACGGCTCCCGAGCCCCCGGAGGGTGCTTTGGTTTTCGCGGTCGCTTTGGTCGAAGTCGTCATGGCGCGGACTTATGCGGCAGCTTGGGGCCGCCGTCAACCGCTTTCAGCCTTATCCGGGCTGCAACGGTGTCCAGACGAGCCCCGTCATCGCCGCCTTGCGGCGCCAGGAGGCTCGAGGATCACCTCCTTCAGGTCGCTGCCACTCATAACGACGATCGCGAAATTAAGCCGGCCGTGTTCGCGGATCAGGCCGCCGCTGATTGCCTTGCCGGCCGCCGCCTGCTCGGCCACGCGAACGGCATCTGCCAAGCGGTGCCGGATCGTCTTGAGTGCAACGAGGTTGCTGCGGTCCTCGGCATCGAGCGCCCTCAGGGGCAGGGCGGCTTCGCCGCCGACAATCTTGCCAGTCGTGGCGTCGATCGCGTGTTGCCAGATGCGGTCGTTGTGAAGGGTCTTTATCCGGTAGACCGGCGACTCGGACGCGCCGTCGAAGCTGACATCGGCGGTCGTCGCGCCGGCATGCAGGGCTTCGGCAATCGCCATGGCCTGGCTGAGCGAGACTACGGAGCCGCGGAACAGCTCCAGCTCGCGGTTGACCGCTTGCTGGTCGGACGCGGCACCATCCCCGGCCTCATTGCGGAGCGAGGCGGGCTCGCCGCTCGCCGCCGTGATGGCATAGACCGGGGCAGGAAGGATGATCGCCACCAGGACGGCGGCGAGCAACTGTCTCCAACAGGGCGAACGCACGTTTGCAGTCTCCATCCTTGAGGCTGTCTCTGCCGGCGGACGGGCCGGATCGTGAAGGAAAGCGCGGCCGACCCTTTGGAGGCATACGGGTCGGCCGCGGAACGTCGCAAACGGGCAGTACCGCCGTTTGCGGCGATCGAAGCGGCGCGAGCCCCGCCGGGACCAGATGAAAAGCAGGAACTCGCTCGCTTTAACAAAACCATACCGTATCGTTTTGTTTTGATCAAGAACGCCTCCGGCGTAAGACTCCGTTCTCACGGAATTGTCAGCGGGAAGGGCGCCGCCGAATGGTTCCTTTGGGGATGGACTGTACACGGCTCGATGGCCCGAGCGCACCGGCCAGGAACAGCCTGATCGCAGTGCGCATGCGTTTCTCGGCGGACTTCATCTCCAGCGGCGTTCCGAACGTCGCCATGCGGTGCGTGTGACCAACGACCACGTCGAGAAAGACCTCAGCAGCGATGCCGGTATCCTCGACGTCCATCGCGCCTTGTGCGACCAAACGATCAAAGAACCGCGCGGTGGTGGAAACGGCCTTCAACCAGCCTTCTTCCTTGCCGAGTTTGGCGATGTCGGGAAAGTTGATGGCCTGTGACGTCATCATGCGGCTGAACGCGACGGCATCGGGTCCGCAGGTGAACATCAGCATCTCGCGGCCGACCTCTATCAGGCGCTGCTCGACCGAAATGCCCGAGGAACGCGTGAGCTGCACCTCCGCCGCTTCAGCAAGCGGCGCAAGCCAGCGCGCAATCTCGCGCCTCAGCACTTCCGCAAACAGCCCGCGCTTGTCGCCGTAGCGGGAATAGACAGTGGGCTTGCTGACCCGTGCGGCTTCCGCAACCGCATCAAGCGAGGTCGCATCGTAGCCCCGGTCCAAAAAAAGACGGGTGGCAACCTCGATCAGCCGCTGATCGCGCTCAATGGCGGCGCTTTTCGTCGGCCGACCGCCGCGCGACTTCGTGACGTCTCGTTTCGCCGGTCTGGCCTTGGTCGCAGTCAATCCCATGCCCATTGATTCCTGCGCGGTCGTGATGTCAGTCATTGCTCTATAACGCGCAGCAAGAGGGGCGTCATCGCGAATCTGGCCGAATTGGCCATATCGTCAACGGTTTAGAGTGTGGCTCAGGAAGCAACAAAGTTGCTTCTAGTTCGATAAGCCCCTTGGCGGGTTCGCCGGCGGGGAGAATCTCATCTCATGCGTTCTACTCGGACGGTGACCGGACCGGGCCGATCAAACATCGAAACGTCACCGGTCACTCGGCCAAGTAAGATAATCCCGGGCTGAGGGACGCGGCCGTCCCGATAGTAGATCACAAAGTGATTGGAACTCCAGAGTCCCAGTGTACCGGTCGAGAAATCGAGTTGCCGCTCGACCGCGGGTAGGTGCGAGGGCAGATTGCCGGTCTTTTCCTGACGGAGGTGGTCGCGCATTTCGATCGAGAGCGGCAACATCTGGACCAGCGATCGGGTCGCGTTGTTGTCGACCAACTCGGCAGTGACCTTGCCCCAGTCAGAGGAAATCAGAATGCGCTCTTGTGCCATTGCAGGTTCGATTAATCCGAGTGTGATGACGAAAGCTCTCAAGAGCAGATTCAGCATTCGGCAGGTTCCTACTTTTCGGGCTTTCCTCGGAGACCAATTGACTTGATCCGCTTGGGCAAGCGCTACTGCCAGCGGATCACCGGTCTTATGGAAGCGGCGAAGGGCTCTCAACGCTCCTGTTCAGAATGTCCGTCTTCGCTGCGGCGACTCGCTTAGGCGAGATGCTGATCGAAGAAGGACTGCAGTTTGTCGAATGGAATGAGGTTCACCCGATCGTACAGATCGACGTGACCGGCGCCGGGAACAATGACCAGTTCTTTCGGCTCGGCTGCAAGCTTGTAAGCCTCTTCGCTGAATTCGCGGGAGTGGGCAACGTCACCCGTGATGAAGAGCATCGGGCGAGGAGAAATCGTCTCGATGTCATTGAACGGGTGGAAATTCATGAACTTGACGTTGCTGGTCAGCGTCGGGTGCGTTGTAAGGAGCGGCGACCCGCCCTTGGGGGTATATTCGCCTCTCGGCGTGCGGTAGAAGTCGTAGAACTCGCGCTGAATGGCGGGAGTGTCTGCAGCCAGTGCATGCACCGTCCCGCTGGTGTACTTGGTTTCACCACCGGTGAACTCCTCATAGCGTTGCTCGGCAGCCGCTGCGATGATTTGCTTTCGCTGCTCGACAGTTTGCGAGTGGCTGAGCGCGTTACGGTTGGCGGCGCCCATGTCGTACATGCTGACGGTCGCGATGGCTCTCATACGCGGATCGATCTTGGCCGCACTGATGACAAAGCTGCCGCTGCCGCAAATCCCGATCGCACCGATCCGGCTCCTGTCGACGAACGGTCGGGTGCCCAGGAAATCGACCGCGGCACTGAAAGCCTCGGTATAGATGTCCGGCGAGACAGCATTGCGGGGTTGGCCATCACTCTCGCCCCAGAAGGGCAAGTCTATAGACATCGCAACGAATCCCCGTTCAGCCATTTTCGTGGCATACAGATTGGCACTTTGCTCCTTCACGGCACCCATTGGATGCCCCACCACGATCGCCGGATTTGTTGCATTCGAGTTGAGGCCGCTGGGAGCGAAAAGAGTCCCTGCGACGTTCATTCGATATTGGTTCTTGAAGGTGACCTTCTGCACGATCACGCTATCGCTGGCGTAAAAGTTGGCAGCGCCGTTTGACATGTCGTGAGCCTTTGCAAAAGGGATGTTGAGGACCGAAGTCACACCGATCGCGGCGACGCCGGCACCGGTCAGCTGCAGGAGGTTACGGCGACCCACATCCAAGCCGGCCTGCTGTTCTGCTGTATTTTTAGTTCGATCTTGCTTGCGCATTTCCCAATCTCTCCTCGACGATTTGAACGTGAGCTCGTGGCTCCGTGTCAGAGGGCTCGTCGCGCCGCACGATCAAGACTTAGAGCGTGGCACAATGGAGATTAGTCCCTATAATCCGCAAAGACCTATAAGCGGAGCTGATAAATGCAGCGGGGAAATTTGGATGACCTCCGAGCTTTTGTCGCGGTGGGTCGGGAGCGAAGCTTTACGAAAGCGGCGGCAAAGCTTGGCATCTCGCAATCAGCGCTGAGCCAGACCATCCGTGAACTCGAATCGCGGCTCGGAGTGCGGCTCTTGACCCGCACGACGCGTAGCGTCTCGCCGACTGAGGCGGGCGAACGCCTGCTTCAAACCGTCGGGCCGCGCTTCGAGGAGATCGACGTCGAGCTTGCGGCGATCAGGGAACTTCGGGAAAAGCCAGCCGGTACGATTCGGATCACGGCCACGGAATATGCCGCCGACGCAATTCTCCTGCCGAAGCTTGCGAAGCTCTTGCCGAAGTTTCCCGACATCAAAGTCGAAATCATCATCGACTATGGGCTGACCAATATCGTTGCTCAGCGCTATGACGCTGGCGTGCGAAGTGGAGAGCAAGTGGCAAAGGACATCATCGCGGTGCGTATCGGGCCGGACATGCGCATGGCGGTCGTGGGGGCGCCGTCGTATTTCAAGACGAGGCCAGAACCGAAGAAACCGCAGGACCTGATCAATCACAATTGTATCACGCTTCGCCTGCCGGATGGCGGATTGTATACTTGGGAGTTTGAAAAAGGCGGGCACGAATTGAGGGTGCGTGTTGATGGCCAACTCACCTACAATACGACTGCCCAGGAACTGAATGCCGCCTTAGCCGGGCTGGGCTTGGCCTATGTGCCAGAAGGCATGGCGCAGCCCGACCTCGCCAAAGGTCGTCTCAAGCGGGTGCTTGAGGATTGGTGCCTTCCGTATTCAGGCTACCATCTCTGGTACCCAAGTCGGCGCCAATCTTCGGCAGCCTTCGCCCTACTGGTTGAGACGCTGCGTTATCGAGACTGATGACCTCGAAGGAACAGAAGGCCATGCCGGCTCATCGCGCATCTCGTCATTTTGCGTCGAGGTAGCACTTCGGTCGCCTTCGGAGCGAACCAGACGTTCAGTGAGCTATGCTTACAGCACAAGGCTTATTACTACGTGGCCAAGGCAGATCGTCGTTCCGCTCCCTGCGTGGCTCACGGAAGCGTCGAGGTCCAGGCGCGGCCCGACGCAGCCTTTTCATAGCCGTGCTGATAGAGGGCGCGCATATAGGCGGTGTCGAATCCCTCTGAGCGCGACGCGGGATAGTCGCGCTCGATATAGGACAGATGGAAGCCCCACCGATTGCGCTTGGCGAAATCGTAGGTCGAGAAGATGACCGAGCGCGTCTGGGACTGGGTGATCGACGACAGGCTGCGTGAAGCGACGTCGAGCGTGCTGTTGGATACCAGCTCAAAAGCTCGTTCGAGCTTCTTGTTGACGAGGATGTAGATGTTCATCCGGCTGTTCCCGGGCAGACGTCCCTGGAACAGCAGGGCATCCGGCAGCGTCAGGACCGGAGCGGTCACGCCGCCGTCGACATGCATCTCCTCAAAGCGCCGACCCTGACCCTCGGCTTCGATCAGGATGGGCGGGAAGACCAGGGGAATGCTGGCGGAGGCCGCCATCACGTCGCGAAACAGGCGCAGCGCCTCGGGCGAACCGACCGCGGCGATTTTCCCCATGTCCCAAACGACCGTGCGTTGGGTGTCGAGATCGGTCGTCACCACGAGCAGTTTTCGGCCCTTCGCATTTTCGCGTGCAACGGCGGCCAGGATCTCCGGCCCGACATAGCGGGCCACCAGCTCGCGCAGTCGCTTATTGCCGAACAGGCCGGATCCGAAGAGCACGCGAATGATGCTGGGATCATCGAGCAGGCTCGAAGCTATGCCGCTGGTGTAGACCTCCCTCAGCGTGTCGTCGTATTGGGACCCGAGAAACGCAAAAGGCGCAATCAGGCCGCCGGTGCTCACGCCCGAGACGACCGAGAAGGTCGGACGGGTGCCGGCCGCGGTCCAGCCGTTCAACACGCCCACGCCATAGGCACCGTCGGCGCCGCCGCCGGAGAGCGCGAGATAGGTCTTGGTTGAGGAGGGGGCGTCTTTCTCGAAACGGAATTTTGTGACGGGTTCGTCGGTGTAGCGCCGCAGGCCGTCGATATCGAGCACGCGGGAGCTAGAGGCATCCGCAGCGCTGTAGGGCGTCCGCGGCAGAGATGTGCAGGCGGCAGCCGCGAGGCTGCAGAGCAAGACGGCTGACCTGAGCAGGCGTGAGCCTGTCATCCTGATCCGGCCGTCGGAGAGGATTGATCCTGTCAGGAAAGAGGGGAAGGGCATTTCCGTCAGTCACCGTACACACGCACTTGCCGCCGTCGGCCTCATCGCCAGCGGCGTTTCGTGTCCTTCATAAAACTATACGGTATCGTTTTGTTTAACAAGCGGGAGGCTGAGGCGCCCGGGCGGCTCAATTGTGTCCGGCGTGGAACACGGCTGCTCCGGCGCGCGCACTGGTGAATGAAATCTGACGCCTGGTGCCCACGCCCACACGCGAAATCGATCAAACGTGAACGTCACCTTAGCCTGGATCGTCGGATCGCAACCGGCTCGCGCGCTTGAGGCGCGCTCCGATACCGAGGAAGCGCCGCCTTAAGCGAGCGGTCGAGTTCGACGACCCATCCGTCGACCAGTGTGCCAGCGCGCGAACGTGATTTGACACCCTCCGGGGGGACTGTCTGCTTAGTGGTCGAAGATAGCCATCAAGGGAATCGGAGGACGCGGAAGTGCTCACTGCGGTCCCATCCGCCAGTCCCGCAAGAGATTCTGATGCGCATTTTGGCTTCAGCGATTTTGGCAGGCGCGACGCTCGCTACGACTGCGCCGGCGCGCGCTCAGACATACGATCCAAACTACCCCGTTTGCTTACATATCTTCGGCCGGACCCCGTATTACGAATGCCGCTACACGTCGCTGCCTCAGTGCAACGCGTCGGCGTCGGGTCGCGGTGCCCAGTGTGTCATCAATCCATATTTCGCGCACGCGGAAGAGCCTGCGGGTTATCGGCGGCATCGCCGCCTCTACTAAGAGCGGCCGAGTGATTGAAGAAAAGCCCTCGACACCGTCTGCCGACCACTTCCGGTCTTCCCCGATAGGCGGACATTGTCAGAGTCCGACGGCATGTCTCAAAAGTGCCAGCAGAATTGAACAAGCGTGCATGACTTAATAGCAGACGTTAGGCTCGAGGCTCCAATTGATCCGCATTGAAAATATGCAGCATCCCCGCGAATTCTGGATGATCAGCTTCGACCACATAGCGCACTGCACCAGCTTGGGTCGTGAAAACTGAAACTATAACACCCGGATAGGCGTAACCCGTCCGCTTCTTCACCAAATCGCCGACCTTTAAAGACTGGGACATTTATTCCTCGTATAGCCGCGAACAGCAGTAGCGATAATCTCCGTCTAAGACGCAAATAGCACATCGTGCAATGAATATGAGCATCAAAGGTCCGCGTTGGGTCATTCGCGTCGGTTTGGCCGGACCGCGGCGACTTCCAGTCTATCCCGGTGAACGGACATTCTCTGGGTGACGGGCATGTCCCAAAGGTGTCAAATCCAGACACAAGCTCGGCTTGGCCCCCGTCCGACTAATTCAGTGTGAATAGACCAAGCGCGGCGCGAACATCGCGCAAAGTGGCATCAGTTATCTCCCGCGCTCGCGCAGTGCCACGCTTAACGACTTGCAGCACATAGCCGGGATCACGAGCGAGTGCGCGGCGACGGTCTCGGATTGGCGCGAGAAGTGCCTGCAGCACCTCATCCAGACGTTTCTTGACAATGCTGTCGCCCAAACCGCCGCGGATATAGCGTGCCTTCAAATCCTCAACCGTGATGTGATCTTCGTCGAACGCATCCAGGTACGTAAAGACCACGTTGCCTTCGACGCAACCCGGATCGGACGCCTTTAGATGGTTTGGATCAGTGAACATACGCCGGACAGCCTCACGTATTTCATCGGCCGTTGCCGATAGCTGAATAGTATTGCCCTGCGACTTGCTCATTTTGGCTTTGCCGTCGATGCCGGGAAGACGTCCGACGCGAGGAATAAGCGCGTGGGCTTCTGGCAACACATCAACACCAGCTTGGCGATTGATGCGGCGAACAACCTCATTGGTTTGCTCAATCAATGGAGCTTGATCTTCTCCAACCGGGACAATCGTCGCTTTGAAGCCGGTTATGTCTGCGGCCTGGGCGACGGGATAGCAGAGAAAGCCTGCAGGAATATCTCTGCCGAAACCTCTCGCCTGAATTTCGTCCTTGATGGTTGGGTTGCGCTCAAGCCGCGCCACCGTGACAAAGTTCATGTACAGCAAGGTCAAATCGGCCAATGCCGGAAGATGCGATTGAAGACAGATCGTGCTCTGGTTCGGGTCGATGCCGACAGCGAGGTAGTCTGTCGCGATCTCAATGACATTGTCACGCACCCGACCGAGATTGTGCGCGTTGTCAGTGAGTGCCTGGGTATCCGCCAGCAGCAGGTACTGCCGGTGCGTTGTCTGTAGGGCGACGCGGTTCTTCAACGAACCGACGTAATGCCCTAGGTGCAACGGTCCGGTTGTTCTGTCGCCGGTCAAGATAACAGGGAGGGTGGCTGACGAATCTTGCATCGCGGTTCTCCAGAATAGGAGCCGCCGTTCAATCGGACTTTTGATGAAAGCAACCTCGCAAGCCGATGAACGGCGGCGACGGTTGGGTGAATGACAAAGCCGTGCCGCTCCTAAGTGGAGCGCCACCACAAGTTCGCGAGCGTGATCACGACGACAGTCATGCGGCCGATATTGACGAAACTTCAGAGGAAAGCAAGCCGGCTTGATGTCTCAAAAGCGTCAGATTTCATCCACTGGGCGGTTGATTGGCCGTTCCGGGCACGCAATAAGCAGCGCCATGAATCTTCCCAATCATTTTGAATTGCTCGCCACTGACGGTGCCGCCCGCACCGGCCGCCTGACCACGCCGCACGGCGTGGTGCACACGCCGGCCTTCATGCCGGTCGGTACCGCGGGCGCCATGAAGGGCATGCATTGGCGCGAGGTGCGCGATGCCGGCGCCGATATCGTGCTCGGCAATACCTATCATTTGATGCTGCGGCCGGGCGCCGAGCGGATCGCGGCGCTGGGAGGCCTGCAGGCCTTTACCGGCTGGAACGGGCCGATGCTGACGGACTCCGGCGGCTTTCAGGTGATGTCGCTGTCGGACCTGCGCAAGGTGAGCGAGAAGGCCGTGACCTTTCGTTCGCATATCGACGGCGCCAAGGTCGAGCTGTCGCCGGAGCGTTCGATCGAGGTGCAGCGGCTGCTCGGCGCCGACATCGCGATGCAGATGGACGAGTGCGTGCGGCTGCCGGCCGGGCGCGACGACATCGAGCGCGCGATGCGGCTGTCGCTGCGCTGGGCGGAGCGCAGCAAGCGCGCGTTCGAGACCGCGCCTGATGGATACATGCTGTTCGGCATCGTGCAGGGCGGCGACATTCCCGAGATGCGCCATGTCAGCGCGCGCGAGTTGGTCGAGATCGGATTCCACGGCTACGCGATCGGCGGACTTGCGGTCGGCGAGCCGCAGGCGGTGATGCTTTCGATGATCGAGGAAACCGCGCCAGCGCTTCCTGTTGATCGCCCGCGCTATCTGATGGGCGTCGGCACGCCCGAGGATCTGATGGAGGCGGTGGCGCGCGGCATCGACATGTTCGACTGCGTGCTGCCGACCCGCAACGGCCGGCACGGCATGGCGTTCACCCGCTTCGGCCAGATCAACCTGCGCAACGCCCGCCATGCCGACGATCCGCGGCCGCTGGATGAGGAAAGCGAATGGCCCTCGGCGCGCAACATCTCGCGCGCCTATCTGCATCATCTGGTCAGGTCAGGAGAGACGCTCGGCGCCATGCTGCTGTCGGAAATCAACGTGGCCTATTACCAGCACCTGATGCGGGGCATGCGCGAAGCGATCGCTGGCGGCACGTTCGAGACGTTCCAAAAACAAACGCGCGCCGGTTGGGCGCGCGGTGACATTGCTCCACGATAGAGCTCACAGGTCAGTTACAGGCGAATCTCTTGACCGAGTGTTTGGTCACGAACCCGTAACCACAGGTGTCACAGGTCCAGAGATAGCTGATCACGTTGTCGTTGAGGTAGGCGGAAGCTTCCGCCGCCACCATGGTGTCGGCACACACGGGGCACGTCGGCAAGTCACATCCACGCGGATCGGGCCTAGACGTTAGGGTCGACAGGATTTCAGCAATAGCTGGCATCGTGACCTCCTTGCGATCTGAACCTCAGGCTCAGCTCACGACGAAAGTATAGTCTGAAATCTTTGACGATGCAGCAACACAAATGCGTTGATTTCGCGATATTTAGCGACGTTCTTGTTTTGCATTGCAGCGAACTCTTCGCCCCGGCGATTCCGGCTTGCGCATCGACACAGCCGCCTCCTAAGTTGGGACAACCACCAATTCCCCGCACATGATCGTCACAGGAGTGTTGAGATGGATGCGTCACCAGCCGCGAGTGCAGTGCAACGTCCGGGGCGGGGCCGCGTTTTCGACTCCCTCGTCGATGCCATCGGCGACACGCCGATCGTCCGCTTGCGCAAACTGCCGGAGGCGCATGGTGTTAGCGCAACCATCCTGGCCAAGCTCGAATACTTCAACCCAGCCGCGAGCGTGAAAGACCGCATCGGCGCGGCGATGGTGATCGCGATGGAAAAGGCCGGCGTGATCAACGCCGACACCGTGCTGATCGAGCCGACCTCCGGTAACACCGGCATTGCGCTGGCCTTTGTCGCGGCCTCGCGCGGCTACCGGCTGAAACTGGTGATGCCGGAATCGATGTCGATCGAGCGACGCAAGATGCTGGCCTTCCTCGGCGCCGAGATCATCCTGACGCCCGCCGCGCAGGGCATGAAGGGCTCGATCGCGACGGCGGAGGAGCTGGTGCGGACGACGCCCAACGCCGTGATGCCGCAGCAGTTCAAGAACCTCGCCAATCCTGAAATTCACCGCCGCACCACGGCGGAAGAGATCTGGAACGACACCGGCGGCAACATCGATATCTTCGTCGCGGGCGTCGGCACCGGCGGTACAATTACCGGCGTCGGACAGGTACTCAAGCCGCGCAAGCCTACCTTGCGGATCGTCGCCGTCGAGCCCGAGGAAAGCCCGGTGCTGTCGGGCGGGCAGCACACGCCGCACAAGATTCAGGGCATCGGCGCCGGTTTCATTCCGGACATCCTGGATCGATCGGTCATCGACGAGATCGTCAGGGTCAACGGCCCGACGGCGATCGAAACCGCGCGCGCGCTGGCGCGCATGGAAGGTATTCCCGGCGGCATTTCCTCGGGCGCTGCGATCGCGGCGGCACTCGAGATCGGCAAAAGGCCCGAGAGCGCCGGCAAGACCATCCTCGCGATCGTGCCGTCGTTCTCCGAGCGCTATTTGTCAACCGCACTGTTTGAAGGAATCTAGCGATGGCGGACCAGCCGCGGCGGCCGAGAACCTTGAACGATGCGCGCACCGAAGCCGAGGCCGCGTTCAAGCGCGCGACCGCCAAGGTGGCGGCGCCGGCGCCGGCCAAACAAGCCGCTGTTCCCGGAGTGCGCGAGCAGGTCACGCTGCGCATCGACCAGGACGTGCTGGAATGGTTTCAGGAGGGCGGTCCGGGCTGGCAGGATCGCATGAACGAGGCATTGCGAAAGGCAGCAGGCAAGTAGAACGCCGTGGTCCGCATCGAATTGCGAAGCGCAAAGTGAAAAGGCCCGGGATGATCCCGGGCCTTTCTGGCAGATGGGTCGCTCGCCGTCAGCGCAGCATGCCGCCGACGACGCCGCCGATGAAGCGTCCGGCGCCGGCCGGATCGGGGCCGGGGTTGCTGTACTGGCGCTGCGGCGGCGGCTGCTGCGGCTGCGCTTGAGGCTGCGCCTGAACGGTGCTGGGGGCGCGGCGCTTGGGAGCGGGACGCTCCTCATCGGAACTCGCAGTCGGTGCGGCCGC
>NZ_LLXX01000165.1:0-19811 GCF_001440405.1 Bradyrhizobium valentinum | reverse complement strand
GATCTCGGTCAACAGCGCCTTGTGCTGCAGCCTGTTGAGATAGCCGCTCTTGGGATAGCCGCGGGCGGCCTGCCAGCGCGTGATTACGGCGCGGGTCGGGGCGTCGAATTGGCCGGTAACCTTGGTATCGAAACCGAGTCCGTTGAGACGGCGCTGCACGTCGCGGCGCTGGCCCTTGTCGAGGCCGATCTGGTCTTCGGTGGTCTGGTTCGCTTCATCCTTGAAGGTCGCGGGATCAATGCCCGTGCTCAGGTTGCGGGTTGCGTTAACGTCCTTGGCGCCGCTCTCAAGCGACGCAATCCGCGACAATGCCAGCGATCGGAACTGACCGTTGGGGTAATTGGTCAGATAGGCATTGAGCTCTTCCGGCTTGTTGGAGTCCTTGATCGAGCGCCAGAACTCCAGTTCGACGTCCGACGCCTTTGAAGCGCCGGCCGCCGGCGCCGCAGCCGCCACGGCTCCGGGCGCGGGCGCGCCGTTCAGATAGACCGTGCCGATCAGGTTGGTGTGACCCCAGGGCAATTGTCCCTTGTTGGTCTCCTCGTTGACCTGGGCGCGGACCTTGGTCATCGCCTGCTGAATCTCGATGCCGGGCTGGGTGAGATTAGCGAGCAGGGCGCGCGTAAACGGACTGTTGTTGCCTTCCTGGCCGTCGAGCGCAGTCTGGCCCGGGCCGGTCGCGAACGCGATCAGCGTGCCTTCGCCGGATTTCATTTCGGCCAGGCCGGTCTGCACGTTGACGCTGCGGGTCGCCGCGTTCGACTTGATCTTGGCCGCGAACGGATTGTCGCGGCAGGCGTCGAGGAACACCAGCTTGACCTTGGCGTCGCCCATGGTCTGCTCGAGCGTGAGGTCGATATTGATCGCGGCGCCGAGCTTGACGTCCATTTCGGATTTGATGTCGGCATCGATCGGCAACAGATAGTTGGTGCCGGAGATGGCAATGCCGTGACCGGCGTAGAAGAACAGCGCGACGTCGGCGCCTTGCGCCTTCTTGCCGAAGTCGAGCAGCCGCTCGGTCATCTTGTCGCGTGTTAGATTGGAGCCTTCGACCACCTCGAATCCGACATTGCGCAAGGTCGCGGCCATCGCCTTCGCGTCGACCGACGGGTTCGGCAGCGGCGCGACATTCTTGTAGGCGCCATTACCGACGACGAAGGCAACGCGCTTTTCGGCACTGGCGGCGCCGGCCGTAAAGACCATGCAAATGACGGACAAAATGAGGGTTGGGTAACGCATAGGAATCCCCCTGCAGAATCGACAAAAAGGCTTTGGCTGTAACGCTGGCTGGACATTACAAAGAATCGCCTGCTTCACACCACAAAAAAGCAGGGCGAACAACCAAATCCGGAGCCATCCGTTACCTTTGCGACACGCGACTTAGCGTGATCTAGATCACAGCCCGGCAAATAAAATTAGTTTTGGGCGCGCGCAGGCGCCGGATTCGGTTTCAGGTTCAACAGATTGCTGGTGAGGATCAGCGCGGCACCGAGCACGGTGAACAGATCCAGCCGTTCCGAGTAGATCAGCCAACCGGCGGCGGCGGTCAGGGGCACCCGCAGAAAATCCATCGGAATCACCACGGTGGCATCCGCATGCAGCAGCGCGCGCGCCATGCAGTAATGGGAGAACGTGCCGCAAAACGCGATCACCACGACCCAGCCCCAAAGATAGGTTGGCGGCCACGTCCAGACGTAGAGTGCTGGGAGCAAACCAGCCGCCGATTGCACCACCAGCATCCAGAACAGGATCGCGAGCGTCTGCTCGGTCCGGGTGAGCGACTTGACCATCGCGACCGAAACTCCGAACCCGACTGCGGCCGCCAGCGCGATCAACTGCCCAGGATTCACCTCGCTGGTGGCGGGACGAACGATCACGACGACGCCGACTACCCCGAGCACGATCGCTGCGATCTTCCAGAAGGTCATGCGCTCGCCGAGAAACGTTGCGGCCAGGATTGCAGTCCAGATCGGCATGGTGAATTCGATGGCTACCACCTGGCCGATCGGGATCAGCGTCAGCGCCACGAACCAGCCGAGCTGTGCGCCGTAGTGAATGAGGTTGCGCGCAACGTGCTGCGGCAGTCGCGTCGTCTTCATCGCGCCAAACCCGCCCTTGGCGCGGACCAGCGGATACAGCATCAGGAAGCCGAGGATCGAGCGCATCTCCATGAGCTGGAATACGTTGATCTCGCGCGCCGCCTCGCGCCCGGCGATCGCGATGATCAGCATCAGGGTGAGCCAGCCGGCCATCCACAGCGCGGCCAGGGTTATGGAGGGGGTGCGGTCCATTCGGGAAAAGCGAGGGTTGGGGCAGGCCGGTATCGGCGAGCGCGCCATGATTTGCAACGCGCAAATGCGCCGGGGCAGCGATGCGCCGGGTCGTAATTTCACTGTGGGAGCGGCCGCCGGTTCGATGCTAAGAGCGACGGACTTTGAGCGTCATTCCGGGATGGTCCGAAGGACCAGACCCGGAATCTCGAGATTCCGGATCGCCGCTGCGCGACGTCCGGAATGACCGACTTGAGGAGGAACCTGCGCATGCGTATCTTGCAACCGGCCGAATGGTCGAAACCCCGCGGCTTCTCGCACGGTGTCGAGGTCGACGGCCCCGGCAAATGGATCGTGCTGGCCGGCCAGACCGGCGGCGACGAGAAGGGCGATTATGCCCCTAACATGGCCGCTCAGGTCGGCACGGCGCTGAAGCGCATCGTCAAGCTGCTTGGGGAAGCCGGGGCCGGCCCTGAGCACATCGTGCGCCTGACCTGGTACCTGACCAGCCGCAGCGAATATGAAGCCGCGGGTGCAGGCATCGGTGCGGCCTGGAAGGAAACACTCGGGCGCAATTTCCCGCCATCGACGCTGCTCTATATCGAAGGGCTGGTCGACTACCGGGCGAAAGTCGAAATCGAAGTTACCGCCTTTGTGCCCAAGGCCTGACAAGGCCCTAACCAGACATCGCAAGCGACAGGCGCTGTCCGCTTCGACGCACGCGCCGGAAAAGACAAAAGGATATCGTGAGCCAATGACCACTCGATCGACCTCTGCAGATTTCGTGACTGCCTTCGCAACCGGCTGGCCCGAGCACCAGCCCGACATCATGGTGCTGTCGCTGACCACACAACGGGGCGTGCAGGATTTTGCGTTCAACAAGGAGCAGGCTTTGTTGATCGCCAAGACGATCAAGGAGACCGCCGCGAAACTCGCGAAACCGAAGACGAGTTGAGCCAAGCCCCGAAGCTGTCATCGCCCGCGAAAGCGGGCGATCCAGTATCTAGAGACGCCAGCGATTGAACCGAGAAGCTGCGGCGTACTGGATACCCGCCTTCGCGGGTATGACGACTGGGACGTATTACTTCGACAGCGAGATATTGGCAGCCCGGAACTGGCTGTCCGCTTTCATGGCGATGTGCTGCTTGTTGCCGGTGGTCTTCAGCGCGATGCTGGCGGCAAAGCCCGCTGCCTGGGCGACCACCTGGAAGCTGCCGCTGGCGCCGCGGCCCTGGATGCTGCCGCCGATATTGCGGCTGCTCTCGATCCAGGTACCGGTAACCTCGCCGCTTTGAGCAACGACCGCCGCTTGCAGGTTGAACCTGTAGGCGTCGCTGGCGCAGGTGAGGGCCATCTCCATGCTGGGCCCGTTCACCTTGTAGGTGGAGCGGCAGCGGATCCGCTCGCTCGATCCGTCGTCCAGCGTGACAGTACCCGGACCGGACCAGGTGCCGGCCATGCCCGCGAAGGCACTGGATTGGCCGTAGCTTGTGGAGGCGGCGCCGGCCGCCAAAAAAAACGCGACGGCTGCAAATGTCAGCCGCCGCGCTTTGGCGAAGAATTCTGAAGTCTGGCTTGCCTTACTGACGGGAAGCTTCCCATCGACCGCTGCATGCGACACCAGCTGAAGCCCCATTCCATTTCCCCGATCCGGAGTTGCCACTGAGTTGACCGTTCGCATATGCACCGTTGATCGAGACTCGCACAAGTCCCCCGCTGCCGACGCTGCCGGAAACCGGACCGCCCGAAATCTTGCCGCCGGTGACATTTACGGTGGAGGTAGTCTGCGCATCGCAACTGCCCGTTTTTGTGACAACAGTAACCTGCCAAAGGCCGTCATAGGGCGACTGGGCGGAGGCCGGAGCGTTGGCAACAAGTGTCGCGGCCGAGGCAAGAAACGAAACAAACAACAGGTTGCGGATGCGGTTGGGACGCATGGATCAATTCCTCGAAATGTGTGTGATGACGCGCCTTATCTGGTCACAATGTGTCCAAACTTAGGTGCGCCGCAGCACTGTGGAAAGTTCCCAAAATCTCAAACACATCAAGGTGAATCTGGTTCCGGGCACGGAACGAAAAAATTCGCCTTTTCGCCCGATTCGGACGTGTTTCGCGGTATCTAGGTAGGGGTCAATGCTTGGCGTCGGAAAGGCTTGGCGCTTGGGTGGCGAACTCCTCTTCCTGCGGTGTGGCTGGGAGGTTGTTGTGGGTCTTGGCGTGAAAGATGACGTCAGTAAGCAGTTTCTGGCCGAGCGGGGCCAGCGCGCGCTCCCAAAGCTCGCGCGCGGTCTCTCCTTTCCTGACGAACACCCACTCCTGCGCGGCGATGGCGCCGGCGTCCATGCGGTCAGCGAGGTGGTAGATGGTGCCGCCCGCGATCGGATCGCCTTCCTTGATGGTCCATTCCACGGCGGCGAGGCCGCGATGCCGTGGCAAGAGCGAGGGGTGATAGCCGATGCCGCCGAGTTTGGCGGTAGCCAGTGCTTCCCGGGTGACGCGGGCATGGCTATGGGCGGTCACGATCAGGTCGGTATTGGGCGCGATTTCCGATGCGACCACGCGTTTCGGATGGGCTTGCACGACGACATCGATCCCGGCGGCCCGCGCGGTGGCGGCAAGCCGGTCTTCGCCATCGTGGACGACAACGCGGACGATATCGACCCCGTGTTGGCGCAGCGTGTTGAATGTCGTTACGCCGAAATGGCGGGAACCGACCAGGGTGATCCGCATGTATTCTGTCCGTCGTTGTTCAGGCCGGTATGCCGATAGCACACCATGGCGGCCTGTTTCGACGCTGGACCTGGGCCTTGCGGGTTATCAACAGGGCGGGCCGGGTGGCTAATCCTTGATGGCGCAAAGGGCGGGGGCGGTGGGCCCGGCCAGCGTGAGTGGCGTCACATCGCCAACGAACGACGCGGCGCTACGGTTCGGGCCAGATGAGCAACCAGGGACCGCCAGCATGACACGCTTTCTGATCTTTGCCGCCGTCGCGCCGCCGCTTGGCTTCGTCGTCGCGTTCTGGGTGATGCTGCAGATTGCCAATTGGCTTGCGGGCGGCCCGACCACGTTCGATGTCGCCCAAATCATGATGCTGCCGACGATCTATCTGGTCGGGTTGATCCCGGCGCTGCTGGCCGCGTGGTTTGACCATGCGCTGGCAAAGCACAATGCCTCGCACCGCATCGCGCTTACCGCGATGTTCGGCTATGCGATCTGCTACCTGCCGCTGGCAGTAGTGTTCTGGATGGGCTCCGCCCACGGGCCGGATGTCCTGCTGTTCGGCCTCGTCGGCGCCGTGCCGTCAGCGGTGTGTTCGTGGCTGGCGGCGGAGCGGCAAGCGCCGGCCGGCGCCTGATCTTGTTCCGTCACCATGACAAAATTCGCAGCTCCGGCCTGGAATAGGCCGGGATCGGTGGCTGGACTGGCCCGGACTGTTGTTCGGCCACCATTTGCAACCGGGCGCGCAGGTCGGCGCTGCACTGCTTCATCTGATTGCGCAACTCGCGGCGGGAGAAGGCGGTGAGGGAGGGATCGCCGAGCTGATGCCAGGCAGCGCGCAGCCATTGCTGCAGGGCGCGGATATCGGAATCGAGCATCTCAGGCTGGTTCATGCCGCCGGAATCTCAAAACGTGATCGCGCCATGAATAAGCCTGATTCTCTTGCCGAAGCCTACTCCGTCGCGAGACGGACAGCGCCAAAAACAGTCCGCCCGGAAGCGAGGGAACGCGCGCGCAGCCTGATCGTTGGATGCAGTGCCTCCTGGAGAGACCTCGATGTCCTGCAATCCGGCGCTTGTTCTCTTCGTGGTGCTCGGCCTGATCGCCCCCACAACAAGCGCATTCGCACAACTGACGCCGCCAGCGGGCTCGGCCGGCGCCGGCAATTCGTCGATATCAGGCGTGCCGTTCGGTCCGGCCAATCCCCGCGCGCTCTCCGATCCCAGCGGCATCGGTAATGCCGCGGCAATCCCGCCGCTCAGCCCCAACCGTGCGCCCCCGCCGACCTCGTACGGCGCGGTCGATACGCCGTCGCCGCGTGCACGCGTTGCGACACCCTATGCAGGTGCCTCGCAACGGATCATCGGCCCGCGTCACCGCCCGCGAAAGCCGCCGGTCCGGCCGCGGGGACGCCCGGAGGTGAGTAGGTTCACGGGGATCTGCCGCGGGTGTTAGCGATCAAAATTAAAGCCCGCTCACGGGCCACCGATCCGGGGGGAACGACCGGCTTCGATTGGCAGGGCCCGACAAGAGACCGCCTACGTCTGACGAATGCCACTGAGGCACCGCCCCTTCGCCCTCTCAGGCAAGGTTTCGTTGGAACGCCGCTGGTCGCGCGAGCCTAGCCGGTGCGGTAGGCGTCCAGCGCATGGGCGATGAAGATGCCGGCGCTGACCAGGGCGAGGATAGTTGCTGAGAGTTCGATCATTGTCCGGCCTCCCGCTCACCCATTGCAGCGAGGAACCTGCCGCGTGACTGGTTCCAAATGAGATCGAAGAAGAATTGCATGTTGGCCATCCCTGTTTTGTTAACAACCAGTTAGGCAGCCCTTTGTTTCAGGACGTTTTCGTCGGCTCCCAAAAATGGTTTCGTGCGGGCGTTTGACCGGAACTGAATGATGACAATTTCGCGACCGGCGCGCATGCTTTTGGGACACCAGCGGAGTGATTCGATCATGCTGGAAGCAATCATACTGTTGCTGGGCGTGAGCACGTGCGCCCTGATCCTCATTGCCTTCTGGGGGCTTGACCTGCTCGGGATGCGCCGTCGCAGAGGATAGGGTGGTTGTGGTTCAACGCGGATCGTTGCCAGGAAGGCACCGGTACGTGGTGGTCACTCGTGCCTGAGGCGCGGGTCATCGCTGATGTCCTGGGCGGAACGGCGTTGTCATGCCGGATGAGCGGCTCGGTCCGGCTGCACCTTCGGCGAACTTCGCGGCGCTGGCGTTCAGCGCGTATTGGCCTGTGCGCCGACTAGCCGACTTCCCGTCAGCCGCAGGCAGAGGCCGGTCACCAGGTGGTCACCGCTCTCGCCTCGGCTTTAGGCTCGTCGCGCTGGCTGGCGTCAGTGCCAATGGCGGCGGTGATGACGATGGCCCCGGTAGTGACGTTGTTCGGCTCGCCGCCAACCATAGCTCGTGTAGGGGTTTCCGGGCCCGTAGTTCTGGCAATTTGCGTTCGGATAGAACTGGGCGCACCGGCCGGGATTAGGAATTACGTGCTGCGCCGACGCCGGGCCGGCAGGTGCTGATAGGAATAACAAGGCTACAGCGCCGAGTAAGATCGTTGATCTCGTCATCGCAGTCTCATTTGTTTCTTTGCGACTTTAACGGCGATTGATCGTAAGCGTTCCTAACCCCTTGACGCTCGGGGACTCGATCAGATTGCGCGTGGCTCGCCTCAATCTGTGTAGCCGCTGACCATGGTGCCGTAATGCCAGAAAGCCAACACCAGGCCGGCTCCGCATAGAAGCCAGAACACAATTTCCCAGTTGATTGGCACCTTCCGCATGATCCTCTCCGGGATCAGCGTCATTTGATTGCCCGCCACCTTGCCTCAACCTTTGATTTGGATCAATCGCCTTACATCCGCGCAGGTAGCGCGCCTGGCTCCTCGGAGCCGATGCGTCACCGAAACTTAATGCGTTCCTATTTTAATGAACGCGTTTTATCACCCAACGGATATTGCGATCGCCCGGCCGGTTGCCGGGCTTTTCGTTGAGTTATGCGCAGGCTCAAACAGCGCTCGGGATTGGCGCCGCGGTGGCCACAGACTTGGCCGGCATCTGATGCGATCTTTATAAATCGTTAATCTCGGATTGCTACGCATGGTTCAATCGCGGAAACCCGCCCAAGCCCCCGCGAGAGTACGAAACCCGCCGATCTCAACCCGGCGGGTTTCTGCATGACGCGCAATTCTGCCAAGAATCACACCCAGCTTGAATAAACCATTCCAGGGGAAATCCGCGGTTTGGTGAGGCCCGACGTATGTCGTCCGGCAACGTCGTGCGCCGGGCCTCTTGCTTATCGCGTCCGCTGCAGGGCGCCGCCCGCCTGTCACGCCTGTTTGCTCGTCCCCGAGGCGTCCTGCGAGGCGCGGAGTGCGCGGCTCGACCGAGGCCTGCTGACCCAAACGGTCCTGGGTGGCGGATTTCCGCTGTCGGGGTGAGGCAGAGCCGTAGTTGCTAAGCGCTGCGTCGCGTTACCTTGTGCCAATAGTTTGCGTTCCCAAGCGAGCGCATGGCGGACGATCAGGGAAAGATCATCCCATTGAGGCCGCCAGCCTAGCAGATTGCGCATCCGTTCGGCTGACGCCACGATCTCCGCCGGATCGCCAGGCCGGCGGGCGGCAAGTTCGACGGGAAAGTCGTTTCCGGATTCGTGCCGCATGGCCTCGATCACCTGCAAGACCGAATAGCCGCGGCCGTAGCCGCAGTTTAGCGTCAGGGACTCTCCACCACCGCGCAGGTATGAAAGCGCGTGATAATGGGCGTTCACGAGGTCGCTCACGTGGATATAGTCGCGAACGCAGGTCCCGTCAGGCGTGGGGTAATCGATGCCGAAAACCTGCATCTTCTCTCGCAGACCCACGGCGGTTTCCGCTGCAACCTTGATAAGATGCGTTGCCCCTCGCGTTGCCTGTCCAGTGCGCAGAGCAGGATCGGCGCCTGCTACGTTGAAATACCTCAAGATGACATAGCGCAGGCCATGGGCGCGTGCAGCATCACGCAGCATTGTTTCGGCCATGAATTTGGATGAGCCGTAAGGTGATACAGGCGCAATGGGGGTCTCTTCCGTGACAGGATTTGCCGGCGGATTCCCGTACACCGCAGCGGTCGACGACAGAATGAAACGCCGCACTCCACTCCTGATTGCGATCTCGAGCAGGCTTCGGGTATTTGCGGTGTTGTTGCGATAATATCGAAGCGGTTCGGCAACCGACTCCGGCACGACGACAGAACCCGCAAAATGAATGATCTCCGAAATCCCATACTTCGCGATCAGGTGCGCAACTCGCCGCTGATCCCCGATGTCCTCAACGAAAACCGAAACGCCGGATGGTACGGCCCATTCGAAGCCGGACGAAAAATCATCGATCACGATGGGCAGTTCGCCACGATCAGCGAGTTCGTGCACCATGTGGCTCCCAATGTACCCGGCACCTCCGGTGATAAGGATCGCCATTGCTATCGCCTTAGTTAGGAGACCCGAAACGCGGAACAAAGTTCCCTTCAGCCGGGTTATGAAAGCCCATGAACAACACTTGAGGTGCGCTGGGGGTTCGTTCTCGATTAAGCGATTTAGCTGGATGTCGCCTGATGTGATGCAGGCGGTGGTGTCGGCCGATGGATGGCAGATCCGTCTGAGTCTCGATCCGCCGCGTGAAACTCCTCGTGCTGCCGCTCGATCGCGTTGGTGGTAGTAGCGATGTGGCGATCCCGCCGCGCGAATTCCCACCACATTTCCGGACGGCACCAGTGCGTTGTCATGCAACCGTTGAGGACAATGCATGGCGCTTGAACAGGTGGATGACGACGGCTCTGGGTTTGCGAGGCCGAAACTCGGCCTCGCATTTGCTGCTCGCGATGCCGAGACGTTGCTCGTGCTCCTTGTGCTGAGCGTGGCCTTGGTCATCGGGCTTGCGACCGCCGCGGATTACGGGCTGTCGACCGACGAATTCAACACCGACGATTACGGCCCCAAGGCGCTTGCCTGGTACACGAGCGCCTTTGCGGACCGATCTCAGTTCGAGACGGTCGAAGAGTATCTGTGGATGTATGGACCGTGGTTTCAGATGCTCGTCGCGGCCGTGCAGCAGCTTGAGCTCGCGAGCTCGATCACGGTCCGGCACGTCATGACCTTCCTGTTCGGCCTCGCTGGGCTCGCCGCCGTCGTGCCGATGGCACGGCTCACGGTCGGGTACTGGGCTGGGTTGACGGCGCTAACCCTGTGCCTGCTGACCGGCTACCTGTACGGCAACCTGTTCTTTGCCCCCATCGACGTGCCGTTCCTGTTCGCCATGAGCTGGTCGACGCTCTTGATCGTCCTGATGGTGCGGCAGGATGTGCCGAGCTGGCCTCTGACCCTGGCGACGGGCCTTGCCACTGGCCTCGCCATTGGGACGCGCACCGGCGGGGTGATCACGCACGCCTACCTCGTCGGTGGCATGAGCCTGTGCGCGCTCGAGGCGCTGCTGCGCCATGGCCGCGCGGGTTATGGCCAAGTGCGCCAGATCGCCCTGCATACGTTGCTCGTCATTCTCGTCGCCTGGCTGACGGCGATCGCGCTCTGGCCGTGGTTGCAGATTGGACATCCGCTCACACAATTCCTCGAGGCCTATCGGCACTTTGCTCCGCTCGACACCTCGTTCGAATTCCAGAACTGGGGCCGGCGCACGTTCACCGATAAATTGCCCGCCTGGTACATCCCTGGACAGCTCGCGGCGCGTTTGCCCGAGGGCTTTTTGGCGTTGCTGTTGCTCGGCATGGCGGTCTGGATCGGTGCTGCGGGGTCGTGGACGCGCGCCGCCCTCGGCGCCCTGCGTCGGTCCGGCATCGTGGGACTGCGACCGGTCGCGGCCGAGCTCGCACGATCGCGCGCGGTGCTGGTCGTCAGTGTGGCGGCGTTCGGGCCCATCGGGGTGCTCATCCTGCAGGGCTCGACGCTCTATGACGGTGTCCGCCACGTATTGTTCGTGATCCCAATGCTCGCCATCGTGGCCGCGCGCGGGCTGATGAGCCTCTTGCCGTTCTTGCGACGCCTCCCGATTGTATCAGCGGCCCTCGGGGTCGCGCACGCGGCCGTCATCGTGGTGACGCTCGTCATCCTGCATCCGCTCGAATATATCGCGATGAACAGTCTGGCAGGCGGCGTCGCCGGCGCTTACGGCCGATTCGATCTCGACTATTGGGGCATGGCGGCGCCCGAGGCGCTGCGCCGCCTCGAGGGTCGAATTGACGCCGAAGGCCGGTTCGCGGGCGATCCGCCGCGCGTGCTGGTCTGCCTGGGCTGGCGCGAGCAACTGGCCGGCGTGATGTTCCGTCGCAACTGGATTGCCGAAACCGATCTGCAGAAGGCCGACTACCTGATCGCCACCGAGCGCTGGCCCTGTGCCAACGGCACGTCGGCCGTACTGGTTGATGAGGTCATACGATTTGGCCGCCCGTTCGCCCAGGTCTATGCCAATCGTCGCGAGCTCGGCGACTGACGCCAAATCCCGGCGCGACTTGGCAATGGCATCTACTTCTTCGCCTGCAATTCGATCGGGGGCGCCTCGGCCTTTCGGCCCAACATGACCGGGCGACGTTTTCGCGGCGGGTCCGCCTCACGCCGGCTCTCCTTGGCGCGATCGATCGCGACGGCGCGCGCCAGCCGCGTGATCATATCGAGCTGGAGCCGCAACTTGAGATGCAAGTTGAGCATGATGAGCAGGCTGATCACGACCCAGGTGTAGAGGATGAGGTCGGAGCCGCGGCCGATTCCCACGAAGGCCGCAAGGGCGGTGGCATGCTCCGGCACCCAGACGAAGTAGAGGCCGGCGAGCGCAGCGCCGCTCGCGAGCAGGCCGATGATCGGCACCGTCCGATGCGCCGACCAGGCGTAGACCAGGACCAACGCCAGAATGGCCGTCAGCAATAGCTGCGCGATCATCGGTAGAGCCTCCGCGCAAACAGATCGATCAGGATGGCCAGCGCATCGGTGATGCGTTGACCCTTGCCCAGCGAATAGGCGCTGTACTCGATGTTCACCGGCACCTCGACAAAGCGCAGGCGGCTCTGCGCGATCTGGTGCAGGATCTCGGACGCGTGCGCCATTCGGTTCTGTCGCAAGGAGATCGCGCGGGCGCCGCGCGCGGACATCGCCCGTAGGCCATTGTGGGTATCGGTGACCGGCAGTCCGGTGCTGGCGCGCGTGAACCAAATCGCGGCGCTGAGCAGGATGCGGCGCGACGCCGGCAGATTTGTCGTCGCGCCAGTGAGAAAGCGGCTGCCGAGCGCGAAATCGATTCCGGGCTGCTCGATCGCCGCGAGCAGTGCCGCGATGGCCACGGGGGAATGCTGGCCGTCGGCGTCGAACGTGACGAGCGCATCCGCACGCCGCTCAAGGGCATAGTCGATGCCGGTCTGCAGCGCGGCGCCCTGTCCGAGGTTGACCGGATGCCGGACGACGACCGCGCCTGCGAGCAACGCAACGTCGCCGGTCCGGTCACTGGAGCCGTCATCGACCACCACGACCGCGTATCCGGCGCGGCGAATGCCGGACACGACGCTGCCGACCACCGGCGCTTCATTGTACGCCGCGACAACGATCCAGGGATTGCGAATCCGGCCGGTCATGGCGGCGCCTTGCTCAAGACCACGCGCATCGCGTCAAACAGGTTTACCGGAATGGCGAACCGGTTGCCGGTCGGGCTGGCCGCGATCTTGTGGCCGAGCATGCGACCGACCTGGAAGGCGATCAGCGAGAACGGCACGAATTTCCAGGGATGATCGGCACTCTCGACGCGACAGCCGACCGATTGGGCCAGAGACGCGATGCTGGCGCGATTGAAGAACCACAGGTGCTGCGGGGGCGTCATCAGGCGCCAGTGCACGCCGGTCGACCGCGCCGCCAAGGAACCGAAGTCTCCGGTCGTCAGCACGATGATTCCGTCCGGCCGGAGATGGTTCGCGAGCAGCGCGAGGGCTTCCTGCGGGTCGGGCAGATGCTCGATGACGTCGAGGAGGACAATAACATCCAGGGCGCCAAGCGACTTGAGAGTCGCTTCGCTCAGCAGGCCGCAGATGACGTTCAAGCCGAGATCGCCGGCATGGGCAGCTGCCGACTCCGCCGGCTCGATGCCGCTCACCTCAAATCCCGCGCGGCGGGCTTCATCGAGAAAGAAGCCGTAGGCGCAACCGATCTCGAGCAGGCAGCCATGCGGCTTGCGGTGTTGGATGAACTCGACTGTGCGGGCGAACTCGCGCCGTAGCACGGGTTCGGCGCCGCGATAGTCGGCGTAGCCATCGGACTGACGGCCGGAAAAGTAGCCATCGTCATAATAAGCGAGGGGATCGAAGCTCGATGCCTCGGTGCGTCCCAGTCCACAGTCCCGGCATTGAAAGATGTCGCAACCGTTCTTGATGTAAAGAAACCGATGTGGCGTCGCCCGACCGCACGCGGGACACTTGAGCGTAAACGCAGTTCGGTCGTTTCGCGTCAGCACATGCGTCCCCACGGGAGCTTCTTCAGTGCGAAAAAACGCCTCCGATGCCGAACTGTTCCGCTTGGCGAACGGCCACGGGGTCGCAGGTTGCTTTGCTGTGTCTGGGCCTCGAATATTGACCCTTTTCGAAGTCCAACCGCGACCCGGCCAGAGTCTTATTTCGACCGGCTTGAGACTGCAGGAAAATTTCCGAGGCGCGTCAGCCTCTGCGAAAAGCGTGGCATGGGTCGAAAGCGAGATCGATGCGTATTTGGACAACTTGATCAGCAAACGCTCGCGCGCACTCGGCACACTCGGAAGTCAGACCGTCTAGTGTGCGGCTCGACGCGGCCGATCTCGACGACCATGACGCATGCTGGCATTTGCACGGTGAGGCGGTACGCCTTCAGCATCTTCCGTACAAATAGAGATTAGCCGCTTGCTATGGTTGCGATTTCTGCGGCGCGCGAGTTCATCCCGCATTCACGAAACAAAGTCAGCGCGGAACCGCAAGGGATCGGGAACATCCGGCAATTCGTTTTCGTTGTCGGCGTGGGCGATGCAGATATGTGAGGAGACGCCAATGACTAATCGCTTTTTGATTTCGGTCGCTGCCGCCGCCGTGATCGCCGGAACCGGTTTTGCAAATGCGCAGGGTACCGGAACGGGCCGCGACGCAGAGTCGCCAGGTACCACGAAGCAGCAGAGCGCGCCTTCCGATCGCGGTGGTGGTTCGCCGGGCGGCGCGATGCAACGCGATAACGGCGGCACGACAGGTATGAAGGGTGCGGAGTCCGAGAAGTCGACGGGCGGTGAAAAGAAACAGCGCGCCGAAGACAAAATGAACGGCGACAAGGGCATGAAGGCCGAGGGCAAGGAGGACCGCCCCGGCACGAAGGCCGACCAGAAGGGTCAGACGACGGGCCAGGGCACGATGCAGCGCGAGCAAGGCACTACCCAGCAGCGCGATCAGACCACGACCAAGGATCGCGACCAGACCGTGCCGCAGAAGGACCAGAAGGCCCAGGGCAAGGAAGACCGCATGCAGACTCAAACGCAGGGCGGAGCAGCGGGCGAGAGCACGACGACGGGCCAGGCTGGTGCCGCCGGGAAGCTCTCGACCGAGCAACGCACCCAGATCACCAGCGCGATCAAGGAGACCCGCGTTCAGCCGGTGACGAACGTGAACTTCTCGATTTCGGTCGGCACTAAGGTACCGCGCGACGTCACCTTCCACACGCTGCCGGAGCGAGTGGTGACGATCTATCCGGAGTGGCGCAGGTACAAGTACATCCTCGTCAAGGAGCAGATCGTGATCGTCGATCCGAACACCTACGAGATCGTGGCAGTTCTGGAAGCTTAACAGCGGGCTTTTCGCAAAATATCAGGGCGGGCAGAAATGCCCGCCTCGCCTGTATCGCTTGTAGCCGTCGCGCAGCCCTCAACGCTGGTCCTCAACATGACAGGTCTAGCAAACCTAGGGGGAGATACCGGGAAAACTTGGCATTCAGCAAATGGTTTCCGTCCTGGCTTGAATTTGCGGGTGCCCTAATTTGGACGGCACCCCAGACTGTTTCCCAGACTGTTTCGTTTTTGATCGTTGGCGTGTCGGCCACCGGACAGATAGACGAAACTGAGCGGATACGTCGCAATTTATAGGCCCAGAACTTGTTCGGAGAACCGTGCCATGAGGACGCGACAACGGAGCAAGCAGATGGCGACTTTTGAAGAGCGGCTAGCGAAAGAAGCACAGAAATCCAGAGACGCGGCCGAACAGCATCCCCCTGGCAGCATGGCCCGAGAACAGTTCTTGCGGTGAGCCCGGCAGGCCGAGACGGCATCGCACATCAACAAGTGGCTGACATCGCCGGGACTGCAACCCCCTCAGTCATTGGAAAACTTGTTCGCCAATCAGAAGGAGTAAGGCCGCCTCCGTTGGCGGCTGGCTGCGAGTTACCAAGAACGGCCCCAGCCTGGGGGCGTGGAGGTCTCGACCGCTGGGGCCGTCCTTGGCGCTACCGGGTAGGCTGCTCCGCATTCCGACCCAGCACGCCCGACAGTTAAATCTGTTTCAACCCCGGAGTCTGTCGGACGTCGGACAGACGGGGAATCGGGAACCGCCCTAGCATTCAGAGGTAAGCGCCTTGGGCGGGGGAAGCGTATGTCCAATTCGAAAGGCGGGCCCATTTGCCCGATTTGCCACCATTCTATGGCGCTGGAACTTCAACCCAGCGGCATGCCTCCGCGCACCTTTCGGTGCCTCAACTGTGAGCGGCCGGACCCGATAAAGTCGCCCGCAATTGCGAGCATCTTGAAGGCGCTGCAGCCGCCGAAATAGGGGCGCTCTCAGCACACAGTAGTTCACCGCAGCGCGGCGGCCGTCATTCTCGATGATCGATCTCGGGCGACCTGACCGAGATCGCGCATGTCGAACCATCGGGGCCGCAACACAGCTCGGATCGTTCCGAATGCGCTTGGAACTTTTCCTAGTTTTCCCGGTTTTCACGGCGCAGTTTTGAGCCAGTTTGTAGAGGCTCTTTTCCAGCTACAGACGACGATGGAGAATACTTTAGTCAGGCGAGACCAATTCAATATTTCTCCCCAGGGCATCGTGCATAAGCCGACCGATGCGGCATTTACGCCGGACCCTTCGGACCCATATTCCGGAATTGTGCGATTGGGCCAACTCGGTAGCAGCCCTCCTCATGGGGGTGGCTTTAACCCCGAGGACGTGCAGCGGATCATGCAGGAGCTCTGGGTCGATTACGTTGCTCGTAACCCTGAACTCTTCAAAGGCATTGGCGGGAAACCACGTTAGCGGCTCGACCCGCTGACGCGTCATGCTGCAACTTTGTCCTCTTTGTCCGCGCCGCGCGCCACGATCTTTAGCGCATCGTCGGCCAGCGGCGTTGCAGCGCCTCCGCCTCGTCCCACGGCGCGCATCCAGACATCGCACTCTTCATCCGTCGTCAGGATCGCCGGCATCGCCTTCGGATGGATCGGCTCCACGACCGCATTCGGCGCGGCCCACCAGCTTTTCAGCCGCGCACAGCAAATGGGAAGTGTTAGGGTCCTCGGGATAAGCCCGGCCGATTTCTGAAATTGCAGCCTGACGCCCGCAGTGGATTTGGAGAGGTATTTCGGAGGGAGAAAATGATCTAAGTTATTGATTTTCATGGTGAGCGCGGAGGGACTCGAACCCTCGACCCCATGATTAAAAGTCACGTGCTCTACCACCTGAGCTACGCGCTCACTCGCCGCGCTGTGTAGGGGTCGGGCCGTTGCGGGTCAATAGCGCCGGCGCGGCAAATTCGTGGTTCGCTTGGCCCCAATTCTCTTGGGATAACTATAGGTTAGTTCGGCGTCTTCAACTACCCGGTGGCAATCAATCCACGGCGGTTAATTCACCTCGCGGCGAATCTCCGAGGCGACCGGCTGGGACTGGCTGCTGACGGCCGGCAGGGTGACCGGGCGCAGCCCGATCAGTTCCGCGGTCCGCACCGCGCTGTTACGCCAGAAGGCGAAGGAGTTGGTGCGGGAGTTTTCCAGAAGCGCAATCGAGACCGCGGCCAGGAACGGCAGGCTTTGCAGCACCAGCACGCCGGCGAAGATGTAGATCTCGTGCACCTGCTTGTAGCCGTTCGTCACGATCAGCACGCCGGCGCCGATCAGGAGCAGCACGCCGATCACGGCTTCCCAGAATGCCTGGAATTCGATCGACATCCGCGACAGGCCGCCCTTGGAGGTCCGGGCGAAGGCGAGATGCTCGGTGATCAGGCCCTGGGCCACGGCGCGCGACACCGTCCATTGCACGCTCATCGCCGCGATCATGGCGCCCAACATCTGGCCGGCCTTCACATGCACGCGCAAGCGATACAGCGCCACGAAGTGCACCAGCGAGACGACGAAGGAGGCGATGATCGGCAGTGTCAGGATTTTATCGGGGATGGCGATGTCGGCGAAGGCGACGATCGGCACCCAGATCAGATTGAGAATCGCGACCACTACGCCGAGGCTCTCGGCGCCGAGCCAGTTCAGCCAGCCGAGCGAGAATTCGCGGCGCTGGTCCGGTGTCAGCCGGCTCGCGCCGGGCATGAAGCGCCGCCAGTGTTTCTTGACAATCTGGAAGCCGCCATAGGCCCAGCGGTGGCGCTGCTTCTTGAACGCTTCATAGGTGTCGGGCAGGAGGCCCTCGCCATAGCGGACATTGGTATAGTGCGTCAGCCAGCCCTGCTGCTGGATGGTCAGGCCGAGATCGGTGTCCTCGCAGATGGTGTCGCTGGACCAGCCGCCGGCCATGTCCATCGCGGAACGGCGGATCAGGCACATCGTGCCGTGCACGATGATTGAGTTGAACTCATTGCGCTGGACCATGCCGATGTCGAAGAACCCGGCATATTCGCCGTTCATGATGTAGTGCATCAGCGAACGGTCGCCGTCGCGATGCTCCTGCGGCGCCTGCACGAGGCCAACGCGTGGATCGGCGAACACCGGCACCAGATCCTTCAGCCAGTCCGGATGCACGACATAGTCCGCATCGATGATACCGATAATTTCGGCGTCCGCCGCAGTGCGCTCCATGGCAATGCGCAGCGCGCCGGCCTTGAAGCCCTGCACCTTCTCGGCGTTGATGAACTTGAAGCGCTCACCAAGCGCACGGCAGTGGTCCTGGATCGGCCGCCAGAATTCCGGATCGGGCGTGTTGTTGATGATGCAGACGCATTCGAAGTTCGGGTAGTCGAGCCGCGATACCGCATCGAGTGTCTGCTTCAGCATCTCGACCGGCTCGAAATAGGCGGGAATGTGGATCGAGACCTTCGGGAAGACGACGTTCTCGCCGATGGTGGCGGGCGCCAAGGGTGCGCTCTTGGTGATCAGCCGGCGCGGGCCGCGGCCGAAGGCGACCGCCGCGATTTCGTCGATCCGCGCCATCGCGATCAAAACCAGCGGAACCAGAAGGATCAGGCCGAGCGTCAGCGCAAAAGCCGAACCAAACACGAAATAATGCCCGGCCCAGTAGGCGAACACGGTGGAAGCCCAGGCGCCGACGCCGTTCGCGGCGGCCGAAAGCACCAGCGCCTGCACGATCGTCGGGCTCTCGATCCTCAGGATCGGCAGCGACATCAGGATGCCGACCAGAAGCGCGATCGCAGCCAGCTTCCAGTAGTTCTCGTTCACGATCGGGCCGGTCCACGCGAACTTCGGTTCGCGGGAAGCGTCGAGAATGCCCCAATAGGGTCCGACGCCGCCTTCGAAGAATTTCCAGGGCTGATCGATCGCCTCGACAATGTTGTAGTCGATGCCGATCGCTTCGGCGCGGGTGACGAAATTGCGCAACACCGAGGCCTGTTCGAAGGGGCCGGGGTCGGCGTTCCTCAAATTATACCCGGCGCTCGGCCAGCCGAACTCGGCAATCACGATCCGCTTGCCGGGAAACTGGTCGCGCAGCAGTTGGAACATCGCCACCGCCTGATCGACGGCCTGCTTTGAGGTGAAGTTTTCCCAATAGGGCAGCACGTGCGCGGCGATGAAATCGACGGAGGATGCGAGCTCCGGATTGTCGCGCCAGATGTTCCAGATTTCGCCTGTCGTCACCGGGACGTTGACGGACTTCTTGACCTGCTTGATCAGCTCGATCAGGTCGTCGATCTTCTGCTCGCCGCGGAAAATCGTTTCGTTGCCGACGACGATGCCGTTGACGTTGCTGTTGCGCTTGGCAAGGTTGATCGCCGCCTCGATCTCGCGCTTGTTGCGATCGGCATTCTTGTCGATCCAGGCGCCGACGGTGACCTTCAGGCCGAACTCGGCGGCGATTGGCGGGACCAGTTCGACACCACCGGTCGAGGAGTAGAGACGGATCGCGCGCGTGATCGTCGACAGTTTCTTCAGGTCGGCGCGGATTTTCTCGACCTGCGGAATATTGTCGACGTCGGGATGCGCAGCGCCCTCGAACGGCGCATAGGAGACGCTTGGCAGAATGCCCCTGAAATCAGGGGCCGCCTGCTTGTCCTGAAACAGGCCCCACAGCCCGGCGTGAGCTGCGGTCACAAACAGCAGAACGGCAACGACGGCACGCATCGGGAGCTAAACCATACGGGGCTGCAATTTATGGAAAGCGAACCTGTCCCCTAGGTTCGACCGACACGGCGGCATTATTAGGATAGTCCTGCCCTGCGATTTCACAACTGGTATGACGCCGTGACTTTTTTAAGGACAGCGCTTTAAGGGCGCGACCAATCCAAACGCTGGATAGGTACGATCGTTCCGCTGAACGTATCCTGAATAAGGGGCGTCTATTTCGCGGGCGGGGCAGGCGCGGCGCCGGGGGCCGGCGAGGGCGAAGCGGCCGGCGCAGGCGTCG
>NZ_LLXX01000164.1 GCF_001440405.1 Bradyrhizobium valentinum | reverse complement strand
GTGCTGGACTGCACCCCTCAAGTGAGACACGATAATCTCGGTGACAGGCATTCCGAGGATGACCTGTGGCAGCAAGAGGGAAGAACCGTCAGTTTCCGACGGCGTACAAACTGAGGGCGATCAAGCGTGTCGAGCAAGGCGAAGCCGTTCTGCCTGTGGCTCGCGAGCTTGGGATATCCCGCAAGATCCTGCACGACTGGATCAAGGCTTGGAAGGCGCATGGGCCGGAGGGATTGAACCGCAAGCCGGGACCGAAGCCTGGCCCCCGGAAGCTAAAAGCTCCAGCAACCTATGACGACAAGCGGTCTGCACTGGCGCGAGCGAATGCCCGCATCGCCGAACTCGAACGGCTGGTCGGCCGCCAACAGATGGATCTCGATTTTTTTCGGCAGGCCTTGCGCGCATTGGAGCGGCCGGTAGCGCAAGGCAAACCCGCATCCGCATCATCGAAGTCATCCAAGCCATGACATCGGAGGCAACGGATTCCAACGCCGACGTGCAACGGCTCTGCAGCTTGGCCGGGCTGCCGCGCGCGACCTATTACCGGCATCTCAACAGACGCAGTCGTGAGACGGCCGACTGCGAGTTGCGCGACCAGCTCCAACGCATTTGCCTAAAGCATCCGTTCTACGGCTACCGGCGCGTGACAGCGACCATCCAACGCAAAGGCATGATCGTAAATGCCAAGAAAGTGCTCAGGCTCATGCGCGAGGACAATCTTCTCGCACAGCGCAAGGCGCCATTCCTGAAGCCACCTGCACAGCGACCAAGGGACATCGTCGTGGTGCCCAATCTCGTGCGCGGCCTGGTACCGTCCGCTCCTGATCAGATCTGGGTCGCGGACATCACCTACGTCCATCTCGCCAAGACCTTCGCCTATCTCGCGGTCATCCTCGACGCCTTCTCGCGCAAGGCGGTTGGCTGGGCCTTCGAGAACACGCTCGATGCCTCACTCGCGATCGCGGCATTGGACAGGGCAATCGAAACCCGCAAGCCGCAGCGCGGCAGCCTGATCCACCACTCCGATCGCGGCGTGCAATACGCCTCGATCGCCTATCGCCAAATATTGGCGGATCGTGACATCACGATCAGCATGAGCAGGCCGGGCAACCCGTTCGACAACGCCAAGGCTGAGAGCTTCATGAAGACGCTCAAGGCCGAAGAGGTAAACGGCAAGGCGTTCGCCGACATCAGAGACGCGCGCCGCCGGATCGATAGCTTCATCGCGGACGTCTACAACAAGGAACGCCTGCACTCGGCGCTCGGCTATCAATCACCCCTTGAGTTCGAAGCCGCGTTCGCGCAAAACAAGGCACGATAACCCGTCGTGGCAACCGCACTGTCACCGAGATTATCGTGTCTCACTTGAGGGGTGCAGTCCAG
>NZ_LLXX01000163.1:3915-21131 GCF_001440405.1 Bradyrhizobium valentinum | reverse complement strand
CGCCAGCGGACCGCGCCCGGCCTCGTCGCAGCCGGCCACCGGCCAGACGCCACGCTTGATCAGCGCCCGCTCACGGCGGAAGCTCGGCGGCGCGACCGCGATGACGCCCTTGGGCGGCTCGGCCTGTTCCTTGCCGGCCTTCTTGTCGGTTTTTTTGGCGGACCTGTCCCGAATCATGCGGGGATCCTGCGAAAGCGCGCGCCCGGGCGCAACCGGGAACCTAGCACAATTCCCGTTATTCAGCGTGGCGCTGTCGCCACTCCCCGGCCTCGATCACATAAATGCTTCGGTTTCCGCGCTTAGGCTCCGCAATCGTCTCCAGATAACGCATTCCGAGTTTCTCGAGCGCATGAATGGACAGTGCATTTCGCGGATCGACCAGCCCCAGCAATCTGCTGCATTTGAGTTGCTCGAATCCAAAAGCGAGCTGCGCCTCGCCGATTTCGGTTGCAATCCCCTTGCCCCATGCCCGGCGCGCAAGAACAAACCCGATCTCAAAATCGTCGGCTTTCAGCGCCTGGCATGGAGACAAGCCGGCAAAGCCGATCACTTCGCCCGCGGGCTTTTCGGACAGAACCGCCATCCCCGTGAGGCTTTCGCCGAAAGTGAACGATCTCCGGATGAAATCCTCGGCGGCGTCCCTAGCCATCGGTGCTCCGGCAAATGCAAACCGCATCACCTCGCTGTCGCCGAAAATCAAACTCTGCAGAATCGATATGTCCTGTTCGAGCGTCGTGCGCAGAATCAGGCGCGCCGTCGTCAGAATAACGAGCGGCTGTTTTCTCGATGCTGGCGCGGGCTTCTGGTTCATCAAACCGCAATACGGCAATTCACCAACACAGAGAAGTGGCGCGGCCACGACATCGCGGGTTCTAATCCGGCAGGTGAATCCGCCGGTCGTCGCCGACCTCGATGCCGGGCGCGACCACGACTTCCCAGGGGTGGTTGTCGGGATCGCCGAAATAGCCGGAGTAGCCGCCGTAGTCGGTCCTGTGCGCGGGCTTCAATGGCGACGCGCCGCAGGAGATTGCGAAATCCAGCACCGTATCGACCTCCTCTACGGAACTGCAATTCCAGGCGAGCGTCGATCCGCGAAAGGTTTTCGGCCGCGGCTGATCCGGCAGCGTGGCGTCGCCGGCGAGTTGGTCCCACGGGAACAGCGCGATCACTGTGCCGCCGGTGTCGAAGAAGGCGACGGCCTCGCCGGTTGCGCGCATTTTCCGTGCAAAACCGAGCGCTTCATAAAACGCGATACTGGCGTGCATGTCGCTGACGCCTAGCGTGATGACCGTGAACCGCGGGGTTGGTTTCGAGGATTTTTCGCTCATCTTGCTCTCCACGTCATTGCCGGCGACAAACGCGAAGCGTTTGCGCAAGGGAGCCTAAGCGACGAAGCAATCCACACTTCTTGCTCGGATAAATGGATTGCGTCGCTTCGCTCGCAATGACGACAACGACCTAGAACAAACTCAGTTGCTGTCCGCTTCGCTTCGGCTTGACGAAATGATCGGTTGTCAGTTTCGAGCGGCGCTTATTGAGGCCGAGCTTTTCGCAGGCGATCTCGAAACGCCTTCCGATCATCCAGGCCATCGGACCGGTACCCTTCATCCGCGTTCCCCATTGCGAGTCGTAATCGCGCCCGCCGCGCATGTCGCGGATCAGGGTGAAGACGTGGCGGTAGCGGTCGGGATAGTTCGCCATCAGCCATTCGCGAAACAGGTCGCGCACTTCCAGCGGCAGCCGCAACAGCACATAGCTTGCTTCCTTGACGCCGGCATGGGCTGCGGCATCGAGAATGCGTTCGATCTCGGAATCGTTCAGCGCGGGGATGACGGGTGCGACCATCACGGTCGCGGGAATGCCGGCCGCCGACAATTGCCGCAGCGCCTCCAGCCGCTTCGGCGGCGTCGAGGCGCGCGGCTCCATGGTGCGCGCAAGCTTGGCATCCAGCGTGGTCACCGATATCGCGACCTTGGCCAAATTGCGCTTCGCCATGCGCTGGAGAATATCGATGTCGCGCGTCACCAGCGCCGACTTGGTAACGATGCCGACGGGATGGCCGGCTCTATCCAGCACTTCGAGAATGCCACGCATGATTTTGTATTCGCGCTCGATCGGCTGATAGGGATCGGTGTTGGTGCCGATCGCGATCATGCGCGGCTCGTAACCGGGCGCCGCCAATTCCTTCTCGAGCAGTTCGGGCGCGTCCGGCTTGGCCAGCAGCCTGGATTCGAAATCGAGCCCGGGCGACAGGCCGAGAAAAGCATGCGTCGGCCGCGCGAAGCAGTAGACGCAGCCGTGCTCACAGCCGCGATAGGGATTGATCGAACGGTCGAACCCGATGTCGGGCGAGTCGTTGCGGGTGATGACCTTGCGCGAGGTATCCAGCGATACCGTCGTCTTGAACGGCGGCAGGTCGTCCAGGCTTTGCCAGCCATCGTCGAAGGCGACCCGCGCCTCGGCCTCGAACCGGCCGCTGTCATTGGACTGCGCGCCACGGCCGCGCCGTCGCTGCCGTTCGATCGCGACCTCAAGCTCAGGAAAAGGTGTCGCACCCGCCGGCTCGGAGGGCGCCGTGACCGGCGGGTGCTTGAGGGCATGAGAGGATGCTCGGCTCATGAAGCGAACATAGCACGTCAAAAGAACAAATCAAGAACATCATCGACAGCAATTCACAACGAGGCACACACGTCGGAAAACGAGCCGGCGCGGCGTGCCGAAAAAAGCTGCACGCACACGGCTGCTTTGATTGTGACAAGGTGATAACAGTGCGGCGTTTTTCACCGTCTGAGCCACCGAAGCCTCATTCATGCTGAGCGTAATCGTCCCGACCGAAGGAAAAGAACAGCCCGCCGTCGCAACATTGGCGGCGCTGGTGCCGGGAGCCGCCGCCGGCGTCATCCGCGAAGTCCTGCTGGTCGACAGGGCCGGCAACGGCGTGATCGAACGGGTGGCCGATGTGGCCGGCTGCCGCTTTCTCAGGTTTGAAGGAACACGTGCTGCGGCGCTGGCTGCCGGCGCGCGGGCGGCGCGCTCGCCATGGCTAATGTTCCTGCACGCCGGCGCGGTGCTCGACAGCGGGTGGATCGAAGAGACCACGCAGTTCATTCAGAATGTATCGAGCAGCGGCCGGCCGCGCGCCGGGGTCTTTCGCTATGCCCGCTCGCCCTATGCCGACACGCGGCTGCGCGACGGCTTCAAATTCGTGGCACGCATGATTATCGGGCCGTCGGCGGAACAGGGCCTCCTGATCGCGCGCGATCATTACGAACGGCTTGGCGGCTACCGGCCGGATTCCCGCCGCTCCGAGACGCGGCTGTTGCGCCAGCTCGGCCGCTCGTCGCGCACCCAGTTGCGCAGCCGGATCATGGTTGTCGCCTAGGCAGTACGGCGGTACATCGCAGCGCCCACACCCAAAATCGCGAAAACAACCCCATGCAAAGTAGAATCGCGCGCGGCTTGCGTCAGGGGCACCCCTCACCCCGCTCGCAAACGCTTTCGCAGCACAAATATACTTGCCATAGTCAAATAATTATTTGACAATAGCAAGTATCGAGGTGCTGCCATGTCCCAGTTGGATTCCGAACAAGAAGTCGCAGCGGTTCGCGCCTTCAACCGCTTCTACACCCGCAAGCTCGGCGTGCTGGACCAGCATCTACTGAAGAGCCCCTTCTCGCTGAGCGAGGCGCGGGTGCTGTACGAACTCGCCCACCGTGAAAATCTCTCGGCGAAGGAGATCGGAGCCGAACTGGGTCTCGATGCCGGCTATCTCAGCCGGATCGTGCAGAATTTCGATGAAGCCGGATTGATCACCCGCGAACCGCTGCCGTCCGACCGCCGGCAATACCGGCTCGCACTGACGGCCAAGGGTCGTCAGACATTCGCAAAACTCGAGCGCAGCACGCAGGACGAAGTTGCAGCGATGCTGGCGAAATTGCCGCAAGACGGCAGAGCGCGCTTGATCGGGGCGATGGCCGAGATCGAACGGCTGCTCGGTGAATCCGGCGGCCTGCCTTCGCCCGCGGTGCTGCGCGAACCGCGTCCCGGAGACATGGGATGGGTGGTGCAGAGCCACGGCGCGTTCTACGCCCGCGAATACGGATTCGATTCCTCGTTCGAGGGGCTCGTCGCCGAGATCGCGGCAAAGTTTCTCGCCTCATTCGATGCGTCGCGCGAGCGTTGCTGGATCGCCGAGATCGATGGCGCGCAGGTCGGCTCGATATTTCTGGTGCGCTATACCGACGATGTCGCCAAGCTGCGACTGCTGCTGGTCGAACCGGCCGGACGCGGACAGGGTCTGGGTCATCGGCTGGTCGCCGAATGCATCGCGTTCGCGAAGGCCTGCGGTTATCGCAAGATCACGCTGTGGACCCAGAGTATCCTCGTCGCGGCGCGCAATATCTACCAGGAAGCCGGGTTCAAGCTGGTCGCCACCGGGCCGCACCGCAGCTTTGGCCGAGACCTGGTCGGCGAAACCTGGGAACTGGAACTGTGAAGCCCGCGCGTCGCGATAGTCCGCGGCGCGTCACGCCAGAACTCATCGACTTCCATATCGAGCGCGCGCGTCTGTTGCGCGCCGAAGCCTATCGTAACATGTGGCGCGCGTTATGGGCGTTGCTGGTCAGGCTGAAGCGCCTTGTGCTTTAGGCCGCCGCAGGTGCTCGTCCAGCCGCGGCATGATCTCCACGAAATTGCAGGGGCGCGTACGGTAATCGAGCTGGGCGGCGAGGATGCCGTCCCACGCATCGCGGCAGGCGCCCGGCGATCCCGGCAGGCAGAAAATGAAGGTCGCGCCTGCCACGCCGGCGGTGGCGCGGCTCTGCACCGTCGAGGCGCCGATCTTGGCGTGGCTCAGCATGTGGAAGGCGATGGAAAAGCCGTCCATCCGCTTTTCGAACAACGGCTCGACCGCCTCCGGCGTTACGTCGCGGCCGGTGAAGCCGGTACCGCCCGTGGTGATGATCGCATCGATGCCCGGATCGGCGATCCACCGCTTGACGACGACGCGGATCGCATCGACGTCGTCGACGATGATGTCGCGCGCAGCGAGATGATGGCCCGCCGCGATCAGCCGATCTGCCAGCGCTGCACCCGATTTGTCGTCAGCCAGCGAGCGCGTATCCGAGATCGTCAGCACCGCGATGTTGAGCGGCACGAATTGTTTTGATTCATCTATGGAGGACATTCACCACCCCTCTTTGCCTCACAACAAGACGTCATCCTGAGGAGCCGCGCTCTTGCGCGGCGTCTCGAAGGATGGGCCACGGGCTGTCATCCTTCGAGGCTCGCCAAAGGGGCTCGCACCTCCCGAGTGAACGCAAGCGCGTTCATCCGGGGATGACGCTAACTCACAACGCTCCCGCGGCAAACGTGTTGCAGGCCTGCACCGTGCCCTGCTTGTAGCCGGTCATGAACCATTGCCTGCGCTGTGCCGCGGAGCCGTGGGTGAAACTATCGGGCACCACCCTGCCCGTCGCCTTTCGCTGCAACGTATCGTCGCCGATCGCGCTTGCCGTGGTCAGCGCCGCTTCGATATCGCCGGCCTCGAGGAAACCCGGACGTTTCTTTTCCTCGCGGTTGACCCAGACGCCGGCAAGACAATCCGCCTGCAGCTCGACCTTGACCTGCAGCGCATTGGCTTCCGCCTTGCTGCCGGCCTGCTGCTGCAGCCGCGTCACGCGCGGCAGGATGCCGAGCAGGTTCTGGATGTGATGTCCCGCTTCATGCGCGATGATATAGGCTGTCGTGAATTTGCAGGCATTGCCCGAGCAGCCGCGAAAGCGCGTTTCGACTTCGCGGAAGAAACTGGTGTCGAGGAAGATCTGTTTGTCAGGCGGGCAGTAGAACGGCCCCATCGCCGACTGCGCCATGCCGCAGCGCCCGCCATTGGTGGCGTTGCGAAACAGCACGATGCGCGGCCCGGTGTAATTTTGTCCGCTGGACTGGAAGATCTCGCTCCAGCGGTCGTCGATCTCGCCGAGGATACCAGCGATCATGCTGCCGACTTCGTCCTTCGGCGCGCCGGTCTTGGCCGGTCCCGACCTGCGATCGGTCTGGTAGGTCGGCGCCTGGCCGCCGCCGCTCAGGATTTCGGCGCCGCCGATCAAAATGCGCGGGTCGATGCCGAAGGCGTAGCCGACAAGGCCGAGCACGATGATGGTGCCGATGCCGAGCCCGCCGCCGCCCATCGGAAGCCCGAAACCACCGCCGCCGCCACCCATTCCGCCGCCGCTATCGTCGCGACGGTCCTCGATGTCGTCGCTGCGACGGAAATCATCGTAACGCATGGCAGTGTTTCCTCATCCCGGCTGTTGGCCCGAATACCCAACTCGGCACAGACGTAAAATTTCCATTCCATTAATCAATAACCCGCCCGGCAAATATTGCCTAGTGCACCAGCCGCGGCAATCTCCGCTGGTGTTTCTTTCGGCCATCTCTCTTCGCAATCTCTGCCCGCAGTATCCCGGGTTAAGTCGATTTTTACTTTGCGCGGTCAATGTAGCGCCAGTCGGTTGTTTAGTCCCGCGTCGCCGACAGCGTCGCCTGAGTCAGAGTAATTGAGTCATGGTTGTGTCGCGTCGCGGGGCGTCTGCAAGGGCGCCCCGCACCAAATTCGAGTCTGATTCCAGCGTGCGTATCGTCGTCGGCGATTGCGTCGCCGAGATGTCGAAGCTCCCGGCCGGTTCGGTCGATCTGGTGTTCGCAGACCCCCCGTATAATCTGCAGCTCAAGGGCGACCTCAAGCGCCCCGACGAATCCCATGTCGATGCCGTCAACGACGACTGGGACAAGTTTTCGTCGTTCGCCGCGTATGACGATTTCACCCGCGCCTGGCTGCTCGCCTGCCGCCGCGTCATGAAACCGTCGGCGACGTTGTGGGTGATCGGTTCCTATCACAATATCTTCCGCGTCGGCGCGATCATGCAGGACCTCGGCTTCTGGGTTCTCAACGACATCGTCTGGCGCAAGACCAATCCGATGCCGAATTTCCGCGGCCGCCGTTTCACCAATGCCCATGAGACCATGATCTGGGCGGCGCGCGACGAGAAGGCCAAGGGCTATACCTTCAATTATGAAGCCCTGAAGGCCGCCAACGAGGACGTGCAGGCGCGTTCCGACTGGCTGATCCCGCTCTGCACCGGCGAAGAGCGCCTCAAGGGCGCCGACGGCAAGAAAGTGCACCCGACCCAGAAGCCCGAGGGCCTCTTGGCGCGCGTGCTGCTGTCGTCATCAAAGCCCGGCGATCTCGTGATCGATCCGTTCAACGGCACCGGCACGACCGGCGCCGTGGCAAAACGCCTCGGCCGCCGTTACATCGGCTTCGAGCGCGACAAGACCTATGCGGAGGCGGCCGAGGCGCGCATCGCGGCGGTCGAACCGCTGCCGGAGGCGACGCTGGCGCCCTTCATGACCGCGCGCGACGCGCCCCGCGTGGCGTTCTCCGAACTGATCGAACGCGGCATGATTCCGCCCGGCACCAAGCTGGTCGACTCCAAGAAGCGCCACGGCGCCCTGGTTCGCGCCGACGGCGCCATCATGCTCGGCGACAAGGTCGGCTCGATCCATCGCATGGGCGCGGTTGCCCAAGGCTCCGGCGCCTGCAACGGCTGGACCTTCTGGCATGTCGAGACCAAGAACGGCCTCAAGCTGATCGACGAACTGCGCGCCGAAATCCGCTCGGGAATGGCGGCAGGATAATCTTACTGCGTCACCAGTTCCTCATGGTGAGGAGCGCGAAGCGCGTCTCGAACCATGAGGCCCGACTGTGGCCTACATCCTTCGAGACGCCCGCTGCGCGGGCTCCTCAGGATGAGGTTTGACGGTTATGACGCAGTAAGAATAAGCCTCGCTTCACATCGTCGCGATACGACGCGGGCAGGTCTTTGCCTGGCCGCGCCAATGCACCGCAGCGTGCGTATGGCCTGCGGGAGATGGGCGTGCCGCGAAATGCGGCCTGCCCATAGCCTTCGCAGCCGGCGTGATAGGCCGGCATGGCAGCCGTGCCGTGGGTGCAGGTGGCGATGCGCCTTTTCGCCCCTATTTGAAGGCATACAGACTACGTTCATTTCTGATAAGTGATTATTCCCATGCGCACCCGAGGCTCCGAGTCGCTCATCGTGTTGCCGCTGCTGCCGGTCTTCCTGATCGGCGTGTTTCCGATGCTGCTGTTGAGTTTGCTGGGCCCTGCCGGATTGGTCATCCTCGGCATCCTGATTGCCAGCGCGGGCTTGACCGACATTCTGGACGCCAACGGCACCTTCACCGAGCAGATCATCGTCCACGGTTATGCGCGAGGATCGGAACGCACGGGGCAACGCACCGCTTTGCGTTCGGAAATCCGCTTTGCGTCGGTGATGATTGCTGCCGGCGTCGCCCTTGCGGTTACCGGTATAGGCGGCCTGCTCATATCGTAGGGCCTCGCTTTCTCGTAAGGCCCTGCATTTCACGAATTCGTCGCTTGCGCGGCCCGCAAAAATTTGAGCATGGACGTGCCCTCCGGCGGCATTCCCGCCATGTCCGGAGTCCGCAATAAGCTTCCTGCAAGAAGCAATGGGGAAATTCCAAAATGCTCAAATTCTACTTCAACGGATCGCCCAACCCGACCAAGGTCGCCCTCTTCCTCGAGGAAGCCGGCATCGCCTATCAGCCGGTTGCCGTCGACACCCGCAAGGGCGACCAGTTCAAGCCGGAATACCTCGCCATCAATCCGAACGCCAAGGTGCCCGCCATCGACGATGACGGCGTCAAGGTGTTCGACAGCAACGCCATCTTGCTCTTCCTCGCCGAAAAGACCGGCAAGTTTCTCCCCGTGAACACACCGGCCAATCGGGGCGAATTGCTGTCATGGTTGATGTTCGTCGCCACCGGCGTCGGGCCTTTCTCCGGCCAGGCCGTCCACTTCAAGCATTTCGCACCGGAAAAGATCGACTACGCCCATAACCGCTACCAGTTCGAGGCGCAGCGGCACTTCGGCATTCTCAACGACCACCTTGCCAACCGCCGCTATATGGTCGGCGACACCTACACCATCGTCGACATGGACGTGTGGGGCTGGGCCCGCATGCTTCCCTTTGTTCTTGGCGAGGACGCGGTCGCGAAATACCCCAACGTCAAGCGGCTGGTCGACGAGATCTCGGCACGGCCCGCGGCTGCAAAGGCGATCGCGCTGAAGGATAACTTTAAGTTCAAGGCCGAGATGGACGACGAAGCCCGCAGCAACATGTTCAAGCACATGTCGGTGAAGGCGGCCTGAGCGGGCGCATTCAGCAAAACGGCGCCCGCGAGGGCGCCGTTTTTCATTTCAGCTTCACTCTTGCCAGAACGGTTTGATCACCTCATTGGCAACTTGCGACCAGCAGGTGCCGATATCCTGCAACTCGCGCCCACTCATCGCGGCCAGGTGACGCCGGGCTCGGCTGCGTTCCCGCCAGGTGCGCACAAGCTCGAGCGCGCTTGCCGCAACTGCGAAAGGTCCGGACTTTTGCAAGCCCGGTCGTCGATGGCGCCTGCCCTTCGCGCAAACGCTGCCCAATGACCTAAACCGCGGCGGCGAGCTTTCGCTCTGCCGGAAACGGCCCGAGTACCCGCTCGACCAGCGCGGAGTCGCAGTATTCCTTGATCTCCTTGATCTTGCCGTTCTCGATGCGCCAGACCATGCAATATTGATTGTCGTAGCGAAGGCCTGCCTTGGTCACGTTGTCACCGCGGGCTTCGACCACGACATAATCACCCTCCGCGATGAAGTTGAACGCCACCGTGCGCGGCCGCACGGCAAAGAACGAGCGGAAATGGCCCATCAGGCCGTTATTGATCGCATCGCGGCCCTTGAATTCGTGCGACCAAGAATATTGGCCGGTGACGATCCAAGTCGCGTCCTCGGCGAGGTTATCGAGAAATGTGGTCCCGCTGCGGTTGGCGGAATCCGTGTAAACCTGCTGCACTAGTTTCTTGTTCGCTGCTGCGATCATGGCGGCTACTCCTTTTGGTCTGTGCTGCAGATCATCACGCGCGGCACGCCATTCTTCCAATCAATAATGAATATGATATATATTCATCTCATGAATTTGAATTCGCTTGACCTCAATCTATTGGTCGCGCTCGACGCGCTGCTCAGGGAAGCCAATGTCAGCCGCGCCGCGATGCGGATCGGGCTGTCGCAACCGGCCGCCAGCCACGCGCTGCAGCGGCTGCGCGACCTGATCGGCGACCCGCTGCTGGTTCGTAACGGCGCGCGCATGGAGCTGACGCCGCGGGCCCAGGCGTTGCGCGCTCCCCTGGCGCAGGCGCTCGACCAGGTGCGCGCGCTGTTCATTCCCGACGATTTCGACGCCGCAAGAAGCGAGCGGCAGTTTCGCTTGATGATGCCAGACCTGGCGGTCGAACTCCTGATGCCGCCGCTGATGGAGAAGATCACCAGGGCCGCGCCAAACGTCCGGATCGACGTGGTGCCGTGGCGGGGTCCTGCGATTTTCACGCCGGAATTCGCCCGCACCATCGACCTGGTGATCTCGATCGGCAACGCCTTCACCGGATTTCACCGGCAACGGCTTTACACCGACAGCGATGCGGTGCGGCGTGGTCACCCTATCGGCGCGCGGCTGAAGCGGATCGAAACCTTTCTCGATGCGCGCCACGTTGCGGTCGTGATCCGCGGCCAAAGCGATGACCTGATCGACATCTGGTTGCGACCCAAAGGCGTCGAGCGGCGGATCGCGCTGGTCGTGCCGGGCTATATCGAGGCGCTGCACGTTGCCGCGCGCACCGATCTCGTCGCCTTCGTGCCGCGCCGCCTGATTGCCGCGCTGTCGAAGCAATTGTCGCTGACAACGATTGCGCCGCCGCTCGATCCCGGGATCGACGAGCAGTTCATGTTCTACCCAACCCGCGCCCAGATGGACCCCGGCTCGATCTGGCTGCGCAACATCATGCTCGGCATCGGCCGCGAAATGGAGCGGGACCGGAGGAAAGCCACATCGTAAATATCAGACCCTCATGGTGAGGAGGCGCATTAGCGCCGTCTCGAACCACGAGGCCCCGCTGGTGCCATTCATCCTTCGAGACGCCGCTGCGCGGCTCCTCAGGATGAGGTCTAAGACACGATTTCAGGCTTTCTCTTCCGCCAGCACCTTCTGCACCGCCGGCCGCTCCGACATCCGCTCGCGGTGGGCCGTCACCTTCGGCAACGTCGCAAGATCGACGCCATCGGCTTCGAGCCAAAGCCCGATCGTAAACAGATAGGGGTCGCACACCGTGTACTGCTCGCCCATCACCCACGGCCCCTTCAGCATGTCCCGCTCGATCAGCGCGAAACCGGCAGCCATGGTTTCCGGCACCTTGCGCTTCATGTCGGCGAATGAGGACTCCTCGGCCGCCCAGCGATAGCCGCGCATCTTGTGGGCGTGGGAAACATGCACGGTCGAGCAGAGATAGCTGTTGAAGGCCTGCGCCTGGGCGAACGCGAAGGCATCATCGGGCACCAGCCTGGCCTGCGGAAAGCTCTGCGCAATGTAAGCGAGGATCGCCGGTGTTTCGGTCAAGGTGCCGCGGTCCGTCACCAGCGCCGGCACCCGCCCCTTCGGATTGATCGCAAGATATTGCGGGGAGGTCTGCTGGCTGTTCTTGAAGTCGAGCCGCTCCGCCGCATAGGGGGCTCCGGCCTCTTCCAAAGCGATATGCGAAGCCAGCGCGCAGGTGCCGGGGGCATAATAGAGCTTGAACATGGTGATCCTCCCGCGGGAAACGCGAAGTTAGCCGCGCGTTGGCCCGCCGTCCATCCCCGGCGCGTTGAAGCGCCCCTGCGCTGCACGCAAGCCAAGGCGAGCCGGCCGGCTTGCCCGCAGCCAACGCGTTCACGCCGCGCGCCGCTGAAGCTTTCCCTCGATATAGACGCTGACGATCGTGTCATCGGGAGGATAATGCTCGGGATCAACCGCCGTGATCTGGGCCTGAATGCATTTCCACGCACCATTCTCGAACAGGTAAGTATCGGTATAGGTGGTCATGCCGGTTACTTCGTTTCCATCGCGGCGGCGCGTGTATTTGTTGGTGGAACGCACCAGCGCAACGTCACCGATGACGGTAATGAGTTCATCACGGACGTCCCAGTACACGATGACCTCGGGGTCGAAGGCCGTTGCCCAATATTTCAGATATGTCGCACGATCCCACCGCTGGCCAGTGGGCAAGATGGTGATGAAGGCTGGATGAAGTATCGCGTCGTGCGAAGCCACGTCGTTGGTCACGAAATTGTGGATGAAGCGGGCGTTCAGCGCACGCAGCTCGTTCATCGTCTCGGTCGATTGATGGTCGCTCGGAGCAGATTGCATTTCTATCTCCTTAGGTTTCTTCAGAGTGCGAGTTGTCGCGCCTTCTCGGCGGTCGCGTCGTCGGCCGGAAAAAAACATTCGATCTTTATCTGTTGCAGGGCTGCGTCCATCGGCATCGCAAGCGTCGTAAAGGTGGAAAAGAAGGCGAGACGAAAGTCACCCTTGGCAAGGTGCATCGTCATGACCGGAGCGGACGCCGACGCTTGTCGCGGCAGCCGCCATTCGGCCGACAACCCGGGATAGGCCATGATTTCGTCGAGAAGCTGCGCCGCAGCCCGGCTGCCTTGCGCGACATCGCGGTGCAGGATCTGGATCAAATGCCGCGCGAACTCGTCCCAGTTCAGCATGAACTGGCGCAGGCCCTTTGGGTGAAAAACGACGTGCATGGCATTGTCGGCAAGGTGGTTTTCCATCTCGTATGAATCGCGAAACGGCTTGAGCAGGCGTGCCGACGCCTGATTGCGGATGCGAACATCCCAGTGCCCGTCGATCACGATTCCCGGATATGGCTCCTGCTGCCTTAAGATGAAATCCAGTGCCTGCCGGACCGGCTGCAGATTTTCGGCGGCCAGCCCCTTGTCGCCATAGGGCGGCACGAAGCCCGCCGCGACGTGCAGGGCATTTCGCTCCTCGAGCGGCAGGTCGAGCGCGCTGCCGAGCAACTGCACCATCTCGCGGCTCGGCTGCGAGCGGCCGGTCTCCAGGAAGCACAGATGCCGGGCCGACACGTTTGCGTCCGCCGCCAGTTCGATCTGGGTCAGCCGACGAACGCTGCGCCAATGCTTCAGCAGGCGGCTGAAATGTCCAGCCGGGATTTCGTGCGAGTTCATGTCTGAAGCATCCATGCCAACAATCTAGAGCACCGCATCAGGACGGCAATTACCTCTGATGTAAGTGACGAACTCCGTAATTCCTTGCAGAGTGAACCCTGTAGAGACCGAAGTTCAAGGACAGCGCGGATGGACAAGAGCGCAATCGCGAAAACCGTAACGCAGTACATGGCGGCATGGAACGAGCCTGACGATACGGCTAGACGCTATTTGCTCAAGCAATGCTGGAGCGACAGCGGCGTCTATCTCGATCCGAACGTCTCGCTGGCCGGGCGTGACGCGCTGGCGACGAAGATCGGCGAGGTGCTGGCCAGCCGGCCCGGCGCGCGGCTTGAGTTCATGAGCAGCATCGACGTGCATCACCATGTGGTCCGCTTCCTCTGGCGCCTAGTGCGTGCGGATGGAACCTGCGGCGACACGTCGATCGATTTTGGTGAGGTCGGCCCCGACGGCCGGCTGGTCAAGATCGTCGGCTTCTTCGGTGCTCCACCACCGCTCGGCTGAATCGTCTGACGCCATGAGCCTATCCGCCGGCAACCTTCGCAGTTGCCCACTGCCGCCCCTCATGCCATGACGCCCAGGGAGTAACAGGGGCGTAACATGACCGTACTTATCGCGGGCGGCGGCATCGGCGGGCTGACGCTGGCGCTCAGCCTGCACCAGATCGGCGTTCCCGCTAGGGTCTTTGAGAGCGTGTCCGAGCTGCGGCCGCTCGGCGTCGGCATCAACGTTCTGCCGCATGCGGTGCGCGAATTGATCGAGCTCGGCCTGTACGACCAGCTCGACGCAGCCGCCGTGCGCACCAAGGAACTCGCGTATTTTTCCAAGCACGGCAAGCCGATCTGGAGCGAGCCGCGCGGCATCGAAGCCGGTTACAAATGGCCGCAATTCTCGATCCATCGCGGCACGCTGCAGCAGATCCTGCTCGACGCCGCGGTCGAACGGCTGGGAAAAGAGAACATCCTGACCAGCCATCATCTCGTGGGCTGGCGAGAGACCGACAGCGGCGTCCGCGCCGAATTCATCGACAAGGCGACCGGCAAATCAAAAGGCCATCACGACGGCGCGCTGCTGATTGCCGCCGACGGCATCCATTCGGCAGTTCGCGAAAAACTCTATCCCGACGAAGGCCCGCCGATCTGGAACGGCCGCATCCTGTGGCGCGGCATCACCGACAGCGACGCCTTCCTGTCCGGCCGCACCATGATCATGGCAGGCCACGAAATCCTGAAATTCGTCTGCTATCCGATTTCGAGGCAGGCAGACAGCACCGGCAAATACAGGATCAATTGGGTGGCCGAGCGGCATATGCCGCCGACCTATCAGTGGCGGCGCGAGGACTATAACCGCACTGCAAAACTCGAAGAGTTTCTGCCCTGGTTCAAGGACTGGAAATTCGACTGGCTCGACGTGCCCGGCCTGATCGAAAATTGCCCGCACGCTTACGAATATCCGCTGGTCGATCGCGATCCGATTGCGCAATGGACGTTCGGCCGGGTCACGCTGATGGGCGATGCGGCGCATCCGATGTACCCGATCGGCTCCAACGGCGCATCGCAGGCGATTTTGGACGCCCGCGTCATCACCCGCGAAATCCTGGCGCATGGCGCGACCAACGCCGCACTTGTGGCTTATGAAGCCGAGCGCCGGCCGGCCACCACCGACCTCGTGATGCTCAACCGCCGCAACGGTCCCGAGCAGGTGATGCAGATGGTCGAAGAGCGCGCGCCTGATGGCTACAACGTCGTGACCGACGTGTTGTCGCTGCAAGAACTGGAAAACATTGCCGCCAACTACAAGCGCGTCGCCGGCTTCCAGGTCGAGGGGCTCAACGCCAAACCGCCGATCGTCCAGATCACGCGGGAAGCACCGCAGGTCGCGAGCTAGCAGGAGCAATGGCCTTCGCCGTCTCGACCAGGCGGGCGCTGGTCGTGGCGGTCGCCAGCAGCGTGCCATCTTCGGCCATCAGCCGCCCCTCCACGAAAGCAACCGTCTTGCCGAGTTGGGTGACATTGGCCTCGGCGGTGATCGGCCCCGGCTTGGCGGGGCTGAGAAAATTCACGGTCATCGTGATGGTGGCCGTGTAGAGCCTGCCCTCGGTCATGGTGAACACCGCCGGCCCCATAGTGTCGTCGAGCATGGCCGAGAGAATGCCGCCCTGCACGAAGCCGGCCGGGTTGCAAAAATCCCGCTTGCCGTCGAAGCCGATGCGGATCCAGCCATCCTTCGGCCGCGCGTCAAGCAGGCGCCAGCCGAGCAGTTTTGAAGACGGCGGTGCGGGAATATTATCGAGAGCGGTTGCGATCATGGAGACCTCCGGGAGCCTTCCATCTACCGCAGGCCTGCTGCCAGCGTGATGTCAGCAGGCTCCACTCGCGGGCGGCCGGTTTCGATTTTGATAACTTCCAGATTTCAGGGCTGGTGCGGGCCTTTCGCCTCCGTTAGGAAGCGCCTGCTGCGCCATGCGCACCGTAAGCGTCTCACGTCAGGCAACGCATTCAACCGGTTGGTTCGACCTCCGGAGGAATGCTTTATGCGCCGTTCGTGATCGACCGACCGAAATCCAAAGAGTGATATAATGACTACGTTTCATGCTCCGCGCCCGCGCGGAAAACTGCCTGCGCGCTATGCGGCGATCGTCATGCCGCTGGTGCTGTCGGTGCTGATGACTTTCGTCGTGTCCGGGATTTCGACGCTGAAGAGCCTCGGACCGACGCCCGCTTTCGTCACGACCTGGCCCGCCGCATGGGCGATTTCGTGGCTGGTGGCGTTTCCGACCCTGCTCGCGGTGCTGCCGCTGGTGCGAAAGATCGTGGCGTTCACCGTCGAGGCAACGCCGTCTAACTAACGCAAGGCAAGCGGGCGCTGCCGGAGCGGTGGCGCCCGCTTCATTCCCCCAATCCGTGCGCGATCGCCTTGCGCATCACATTGGGAAGCGCCTCCTCGGCGAGCGTTGCGATCGGCACCCAGCGCATGTCCTGCGGCGCACGCGTGCGCGCGGCCACCTTTGCGGTATAGACCACCAGCTCCAGCGGAAAATGGGTGAAGACGTGGGTCACGACGCCGGCCTTGCGGTGCCAGCGCACCACGCCCGTGAGCGCAGGCGCCTGCTTCAGCGCTGCCTTGTCGTCCTGTCCGGCGAGCCAATCCGAGCCTGGTACTTCGGTCATGCCGCCGAGCAGGCCTTTGTCCGCCCGGGTGCGAACGAGGAGTTCATCGCCGCGCGTGACGACGAAGGCGGCCCCGCGGCGCAGCGTCCCCGCCTTCTTCGGCGCCTTGCGCGGAAAGGTCTCCTGATCGCCGCGCAAGCGGGCGGCGCAATCGTCATTCAGCGGACACAGCGCGCAGGCCGGCTTTTTCGGCGTGCAGATCGAGGAGCCGAGGTCCATCAAGGCTTGGGCGCTGTCGCCGGCGCGAGACTTCTCGTCGCCAGCGCGTGACGGGCCGAGCAGCGTCGATGCCAATTCCTGTATGAGCGGCTTGGCCTGCGGCAGCGGTTCTTCCACCGCGCAAAGCCGCGACACCACGCGCTCGATATTGCCGTCGACCGGCATGGTTCTGATGTCGAAGGCGATCGCGCCGATCGCCGCCGCCGTGTAAGGGCCGATCCCCGGCAATTTGCGGAGGCCTTCCTCGGTCTCGGGAAACACGCCGCCATGGTCGCGCAGCACCGCGACCGCACAGGCATGGAGATTGCGCGCGCGCGAATAATAGCCGAGCCCGGCCCACATCCGCAGTACATCGTCGAGCGAAGCGCGGCCGAGCGCGGCGACATCGGGCCAGCGCGCCAGAAACTTCTCGAAATACGGCCCGACCGTTTTGACGCCGGTCTGCTGCAGCATGATTTCAGACAGCCAGACCCGGTATGGATCGGCCCGCTCACCCGCCGGCGGCCGCCACGGCAACCGGCGGCGATGGCGGTCGTACCAGTCGAGCAACAGCGCGGGGCGCGCATCGTCCGCGCCGGGTTCTACTCGTCGTTTGATTTTGGTAGCCACGCGACCCATGAAAACACTGTAATGTAGGGAAACAAATCTCTCCACGTCATGCCCGCGCTTGT
>NZ_LLXX01000163.1:316-3856 GCF_001440405.1 Bradyrhizobium valentinum | reverse complement strand
GGCCATCCACGTCTTTCTTCAATGTTTTGGCGCAAGACGTGGATGGCCGGGACAAGCCCGGCCATGACGTACCCCTATTCCCATCGAAATTTGCAACGTGATACAATCCCACATGGCAAAACCAAACCCGCATCCCGGCGAAATTCTGCTTGAGGAATTCCTCAGGCCGATGGGGCTCAGCCAGAACGCGCTTGCGCGCGCCGTTCACGTAGCGCCGCGCCGCATCAACGAAATTGTGCTGGGCAAGCGAGCCATTACCGCTGATACCGACCTTCGACTCGCGCGCTATTTCGGCCTTTCTGAAGGATTCTTCCTGGGCCTGCAGATGGACTATGATCTGATGCAGCGGCGGCGTGAGATCGACCGCGACCTGAAGACGATTCGGCCGCGCGCGGCGTGACCTGGAACGCCGCCGCAGATATAAGGCCCCATGTCCAAACCCGGCCCGATCTCGGCAAAACCCCTCTCCGTCCTGCTCAGCGACGTATTTTCGGATGCCTATGCCAAGCAGGGATTTGCCGCGCGCGAACTGGTGACGCGCTGGGCTGAGATTGCCGGCCCCGAAATATCAGCTCATTCCGAGCCGCTGAAGATGCAATGGCCGCGGCCGGTGGAAGGGCAACCGCAGGAACCGGCCACGCTGGTGTTGCGGGTAGAAGGTCCGATGGCGCTGGAGATCCAGCATTCCTCCGATGTTATTCTGCAACGGGTCAACCGCTTCTTCGGCTGGAGCGCGGTTGGCCGGCTGGCGCTACGGCAGGCGCCGCTCTCGCGCCGGAAGGGCCCCACCCCCACCCGCGCGCCGGACCCGAAATCGGTTGCGAAAGTCGCCGAAACCCTGTCGGCGGTAGAGGACGAGGAACTGCGCGCCGCACTTGCGCGGCTTGGCGCCGCGATCAAGCGAAATTGAGCCTTTTGCGCAGCCCGCCCGGCGCAACCCACCATTGCCACAACTAGCGTTTCAAGCTAGCGAAGGCTTCTTTTTCGCACCTTCTTTCGGGCGTGAACGCGCCATTCGGGAGCAGACTTTGATGATCACGCGCCGCGCCTTCACCGCCGCCCTGTCGCTAACCGGGTTCGCCGCCCTCGCCGGCTTCTCGCCGCTGCGGCTGATCACGGATGCCATGGCGCAAAGCGCCGCCGATATCGCCAAGCCGCAATCGCTGCCGGACATGGCGCTCGGACCCGCCAACGCATCGGTGACCATCACCGAATACGCGTCGATGACCTGCCCGCACTGCGCGGCCTTCGCTGAAAAGGTGTTTCCGAAGATCAAGTCGGAATTCATCGACAGCGGCAAGATCCGCTACGTGTTCCGGGAATTCCCGCTCGATATCAAGGCGGCTGCGGGATCGATGCTGGCGCGCTGCATCGCCAAGGACGACGCCCCGAAATATTTCGCCGTGATCGACCTTCTGTTCAAGCAGCAGAACGACTGGGTGGCGAAGAACACCACGGAGACGCTGGCCCGGATCGGCAAGCAGGCCGGCCTCACCCAAACGCAGGTCGAGGACTGCCTGAAGGATCAGGCGCTGCTCGACAAGATCGCGGCCGACCAGAAATTCGCGGCCGAGGTACTGAAGGTGCAGTCGACACCGACCTTCTTCATCAACGGCGAGATGATCAAGGGCGAGCAGAGCTTCGAGGAGTTCGCAAAGCGCATCAATTCGCTGTTGAAGAGCTGATTCGCGCCGCCGGATTCATATCCGGCCATAAGTCCAGCAAAAGGCTCGACAAAAGCGCCTCGAGTCCTTTGCAAATCCCTTGGGAAAAGCCCCGTGGGCCCGTTGCCCTCCGGCCCCGCCCTCGCCATTGTCGCATGCGATAAGAACCGCTATCGGCGGTTCGTCCACACACCGACATTGCCTTCTATGGTATTGTCACGGCAGGGAGATTCGCGCCCGGCCAACAGAGAATTGTGTTCATGAAACTCACGCGCCTCCGCCTCCATGGTTTCAAGTCGTTCGTTGAACCCACTGATTTCATGATCGAACCCGGCCTCACCGGCGTGGTCGGACCGAATGGCTGCGGCAAATCGAATCTGGTCGAGGCGCTGCGCTGGGCAATGGGCGAAACGTCACACAAATCGCTGCGCGCCGCCGACATGGATGCAGTGATCTTCGCTGGTTCCGGCAACCGTCCGGCGCGGAACCACGCCGAAGTTACCATGACGATCGACAATGCCGATCGCACCGCGCCGGCGGCCGTCAATGACAGCCAGGTGCTGGAAATCTCCCGCCGCATCGAGCGTGAAGCGGGCTCGGTCTATCGCATCAACGGCCGCGATGTTCGTGCGCGCGACGTGCAGATCCTGTTTGCGGATGCCGCCACCGGTGCGCGTTCGCCGGCGCTGGTTCACCAGGGCAAGATCGGCGAGATCATTCAGGCCAAGCCCGAACAGCGCCGCCGCGTGCTGGAAGACGCCGCCGGCGTCGCCGGCCTGCATGCCCGCCGCCACGAGGCTGAGTTGCGGCTGAGGGCGGCCGAAACCAACCTCACCCGTGTCGAGGACGTGATTGGGCAGCTCTCGGGCCAGATCGACGGGCTGAAGAAGCAGGCGCGACAGGCCATTCGTTTCCGCGAAGTCGCCGCCAAGGTGCGTAAGGCGGAAGCCACGCTGTTTCATCTGCGCTGGCTGGAGGCCAATGCCGACGTTGCGGAAGCTGGGCATACCCACGACATCAACGTTCGCGAAATGGCCGAGCGCACCCGCGAGCAGGCTGAGGCCGCGCGCATCCAGGCGATCCGCGCCTCTGAACTGCCTGCCTTGCGCGAAGGCGAGGCCCGCGCCGCGGCGGGGCTGCAGCGGCTCACCAATGCGCGCGAACAACTCGACCGCGAGGAGGAGCGCGCCAAGGAGCGCGTCGCCGAGCTCGACCGGCGGCTGACGCAGTTCGAGGCCGACATCGCGCGCGAGCAGCAGCAGACCTCCGATGCCGAAGTGGCGCTGCAGCGGCTCGACACCGAAGACGCCGAGTTAAAGGAAGAGATCAAGTCACGCGTCGAAAAGCGCTCCGGCGTTGATGAACGCGTTTCCGAAGCGGAAGCGACGCTGGCCGCTGCCGAGCGCATGTTCGGCGAGCTGACCACCGCGCTGGCCGATCTCTCCGCCAAGCGCAACCAACTCGAAGCCGGCGTGCGCACCCATCGCGACCGGCTGGCCCGGCTCGATCAGGAAATCGCCAGCGTCCAGGCCGACGAGGAGAAGCTCGCGCAGGAAACCGGCAGTCTCGGCGACCTCGACGCGCTCGCCGCGGCGATGGAGACCGCGCAGGAAACGCTGGCTGCGTCCGAAGCCGCAGCGCAAGCCAGCGAGACCGGCCACGTCGCCGCGCGACAGAAGCTCGAGGCCTCCCGCGCGCCGCTCACCGAGGCCGACAAGCGCGTGCAGCGGCTGGAGACTGAAGCGCGCACCATTTCAAAACTGGTCAATGGCGAGACTAAGAACCTGTGGCCGCCGATCATCGACGGCGTCACCGTCACCAAGGGCTATGAAAAGGCGATCGGCGCCGTCCTCGGCGACGATCTTGACGCCCCCGT
>NZ_LLXX01000163.1:0-249 GCF_001440405.1 Bradyrhizobium valentinum | reverse complement strand
TCCGCACCGATGCGCTGGACCAATGCGGGTGCGAGCCTCGACGATCCGTCGCTGCCGGCCGGCGTCGATCCGCTTGCCGCCCACGTCGAGGCGCCGTCCGAGCTGGCGCGCCGCCTCGCCCAGATCGGCGTCGTGCCGAAGGAGCGCGGCGCGGAACTGGTGTCGCAATTGAAGACCGGCCAGCGGCTGGTGTCGCTGGAAGGCGACGTCTGGCGCTGGGACGGTTTTGTCGCGGCGGCGCATGCGCCG
>NZ_LLXX01000162.1 GCF_001440405.1 Bradyrhizobium valentinum | reverse complement strand
CGATTCCGGCGGCGCCATCGGCGCGCTTCGCGCCGCCTTCGCCGCGGCGCCGCGCACAGCGCCGGCACCCGTCATCGTTGCCGCACCCGCGGCCTATGTCGAACCCGCACCCATGCGATACGACTCCGCCTATCATCTCGATGCCGGCGACAAGCTGCGCGTCGTTATCTACGGCCAGGAAGGCCTGACCAATACCTACGCGATCGACGCCGGCGGCTCGATCACGATGCCGCTGATCGGTTCGGTGCCGGCGCGTGGCCGCACCACCGCCGGACTCGCGGCGGAGATATCAGCGAAGCTGCGCCGCGGTTTCATCAGGGAACCGTCAGTCGCCGTGGAGATCGAAGCATATCGGCCGTTCTTCATTCTGGGTGAGGTTGCCGCGCCCGGGCAATATCCGTACGTACCCAACATGACGGCCGAAACCGCGGTCGCAATCGCCGGAGGCTTCTCGCCGCGCGCCCGGCGCGATCGCGTCACAGTCACCCACAACGGTTCGTCGGGAACGTCGCGCTTCGTCGTCCCGCCCGGCAATCCGATCAGTCCCGGCGACACTGTGCTCGTCAGCGAGCGATGGTTCTAGGGCGTGAAGCCCTTCATCGGGCCGTCATTTGAGCGGGCTCTTTCCTTGAGCATTTGTGTCAGGCAAATGCCTCGCATTTGACCAAGAAAATTCATTATCTGTTTCGCGCCAGCGGGTTCTGCGTTCCGCATCTAACTTGCAGTAGCGGGCATGCGGCTTCGCACGTGTCTGGAGGTCTCGTTGGCGCCCGTACGTTGGTGTCGAGCCGCTTTGGTTGCGATAAATTAGCGCTATGCGCTGACTGCATTCGAAACCTTATTCCAAGTTGCACTGCAGCGATGTAGAAGGACGTCGTCAAATCTAGGCGCGCCGGATTGTTCGGCTAAGTGCCTGCAATCCGGAGTATGACCATGAACTATCATTTGCCGGCTCGCGTGGTGCGCGCGGCGACCGCGGCCGCGTTGCTCGCTTCCATCGCCGTAACGGCTTTGTGCGCCTCTTCGCATCCGGTGTCGGCGGCGGATCCCTATCCGAGCCGGCGCATCACCTTCGTCGTGCCGTATCCCGCGGGCGGAGCCACCGACGTCCTGGCCCGGTTGCTTGCCAACAAATTATCGGAGTCGTGGAAGCAAGCCGTCGTCGTGGAGAACAAGTCGGGCGGCGGCGGCGTGGTCGGCAACGACCACGTGGCCAAGGCGCAGCCGGATGGCCACACCGTGCTGATCGGCATCACGCAGATTATTCAGGCGCCGAGCCTTGTTGCGAAACTGCCTTACGATGTTTTCAAGGATCTCGCGCCGGTCACCCAGATCGCGCTGTCGACGATCGTTCTGGTGGTCCCCGAGCAGCAGCCGATCAAGTCCGTCAAGGAACTGATCGATTATGCCAAGGCGAACCCCGGCAAGCCTTACGGCACCTTCGGCAACGCCACGACGTCGCATCTCTACGGCGAATTGCTCAAGAAGAACGCCAATATCGACATGACCCATGTCCCCTATCGCGGCTCGGCGCCCCTCACGAACGACTTGCTCGCCAACACGGTGACTTCGGCGTTCCAGGACCTGACCACGGCGAGCTCGCAAATCAAGGCGGGCAAGCTCAGGGCGCTGGCGGTTGGCGGCGAAAAGCGCAGGAAAGCGTTGCCCGACGTGCCGACGATGGGCGAACTCGGTTACCCCGGTTTTGAGATCGAAGGCTGGCTCGGCGTGTTCGTGCCCGCCGCAACGCCCAAGGAGATCGTGAAGAAGCTTTCGGACGAACTCGCCCGCATCATCGCCTCGCCCGAGGGCGTCGCCGGGATCGAGACGCTCAGCCTCGTGCCGGTGGGCGGATCGGCGGAAACGTTCGAGAAGGTCCTGCGCCGCGATTACGAACGGTGGGCCGATGTCGTGAAGGCCACCGGCGTCAAGGGCGAGTGAGGCGTTAGTTGCGGTCCGTCATTCCGGGGCGATGCGAGAGCATCGAACCCGGAATCTCGAGATTCCGGGTTCGTGCTGCGCACGCCCCGGAATGACGGCGGAGAGATTTGCGCGCTATTTGCCCAGATGCTTGGCGAAAAACGCCAGGCTGCGCGGCCAGGCGATGTCGGAGCTGGCCTTGTCGTAGCTTGCGCGCTCGTCGCAGTGAAACCCGTGTTGCGCGCCGGGATAGATATGGACTTCGACTTCCGGCCGCTTGGCCTTGATGGTTTCGACATCGGTCAGCGGAATGCCCGCGTCCTTCTCGCCGAAATGCAGTTGCGTCGGCACCTTCGGCTTGTCGTCGGCAAAGCGGACGATGGCGCCGCCGTAATAGCCGACCGCGACCGATAGTCCCGACAGCTTGGTTGCCGCAGCATAGGCGACGCTGCCGCCGAGGCAGAATCCGATGATGCCGACCTGACCAACATCCTTGACGGCATCAATCGCGGCCTGGCTATCGCGCAGCATCGCGGCCCAATCGGGATTGGCGATGAACTTTCGCGCGGTCGCAATCTCGTCAGGCGAATAGCCGCACTGGAAGTCCGGCTGGGTGCGATCGAAGATCGACGGCGCAATCGCGACATAGCCTTCGCCGGCCAGCCGATCGCAGACCGAGCGAATATGGTGATTGACGCCAAAGATCTCCTGGATCACTACGATGGCCGCTTTCGGCGTGCCTGTGGGGTCGGCACGATAGCCGCCCAGTTTGAAACCGTCCGAAGCCGTCAGTTTGATATCCTGTCCCACGGGTCATCCATTTGCGTTTGAGTTGCACGAAGTCGCTCGCATGAGGATATCTACGAGAGGCTACTACTGCCACATCCAGTTGTGACCCCAGTCGCCCTTCCAGCCGGCCAGCCTGCCCTTGCGGAATTGCAGATAGAGGCGGTCCTTCTTGTAGAACAACCCGCTGCCGCCGATGTTGCGGAACGCAAGGAAGATTTCTTCGCCCGGCCGGCCACGAACGTGATTGAGCGGGACGCCGAGCGCGTGCGCGGCCTCATTGGCATCCATGCCGAATGCCAGCGGGATGTTGTTCGACAGCGTTTCAGTGAAGGGCGGCAGGAAGGGGCCACCAATCGGCGGCAGTTGTTGTGCTGCGGCTTGCGTGATGCTGCTTGCGATCAGGGTGAGTGCCACTGCGGTGATCTTCATGACGCGGCCTTCTCTGTTGCCTTGGCATCAAGGCCGTCAAGGAACGGCAGCACGGCATCGATGAAGGCCTGCGGCTGGTCGATGTTGACGGCGTGGCCGGCGGCCGGGATCACCACCTTCTGCGCGCCGGGAATCTTGGCCGCCATGTAATCGGAGGCGGCGAGAAACGGCGTGTCGTCGGCGCCGACCACGATCAGCGACGGCACCTTGATATCCGGAAGCGTCTCGATCACGCGGGCATCGCGCTGGGTCAGCATGCCGCGCGCGGCGCGCGCCAGTCCCGACGCATCTCTATGGGTGACGCTGGAACGTTCGCGGCTGGCCGATTTCAGGGCTTCCAGTCCCTCGCGCTCGAAGCGGTCGCCGGTATCATGCGCGCGCTTGTTCCAGACCTCGCGGGCCTCATCCTTCTTGAAGCCCGGGCCGGTGTCGATGATCAGCAGCGCGCGCACGCGGTCCGGATGGGCACGATAAAACGCCAGCGACATGTAGCCGCCGAGCGAGAGCCCGCCGACGATCGCCGTCTCGGCACCAACGGCATCGAGCAGCGCCGCCATGTCGGCGACCGTCAATGCTTCGCTGTAGGCCGCGGGATCATCGGGATAATCGGATTGGCCATGGCCGCGCATGTCCCACAACACGAGCTTGTGATGTTCCGACAGGGCCGTGATCTGGCCCTGCCACATCCCACTGGTCGATGAATAGCCGTGGGTGAGCAATAGCGGTGGGCCGGAGCCGTGAACCTCGTAGTGGATGCTGACCCCGTCGCGATCGATTGTCGGCATTCTCGATTTCCTAGAGCAAACAGCGCGAAATTCCGGTCTCGCTTCATCCTAGCGCGATCGGTGCGCCGTTGGGAAATGCGGAAACGGAATGTGCGTCTACGGCGGCCCGCTTGATTGACAAGGCACGTGACGGACATTACCGCGGCGCACAAACCGCGGCTCGCGAATGCGCTTTTGCAGAGGATGACGGTCTGGACGCGGCGCATCGCAAACCGGATGGCTAAAATTGTAACGTCTACGGTAGTTCGTGTTCAGCATCCCTCTTAAGCCGCGGGGAACCCATTTTCCGCTAGCTTCGGTTGCAGGTCATCACTGCTAGGGGTCTGGGGTTTCATGACATCGGTAGCCAACAAGACTTCGACCAAGCGCCGGCTGTTGCTGGCTTCGGATCGGAGCGATCAAAGCAGCGAACTCGCCAGCATTCTGCGATCCGTCGGTCAGGTCGACACAATAGCGACTTCAGATATTCCCGACGCGCCGGAGCGTGACCTTGCCGGGATCGTGGTCGACATCAACCTGCGCTCCGCCGAGAGCGTGCAATTGGTGCGCAACAAGCTGCGGACCGAAGCCTATCGCGAAATGCCGCGGCTGTTCGTGCTGGCTGACGCGCTTCATCACGGATCGATGCAGGCATGGGCGCTCGGCGCCACCGACACGATCGCGCGGCCGTTCGACGCGCAAGGTATCCTGCAGCGGATCCGCGCCGCGTTTCCCGACAGCGACGGATATGACGAGACCGACCGCGGCAAAGCCCTGAACCGGGGCGTCGAGGCGGCGCATGCCGTGATGGTCAAGATCTTTGAAAAGATTCCGGCCGGCGTTCCCCTTAAATTCAGCGACATCGTCGAGGCCGAGAACAAGATTCTCAAGGCGATCAAGCATTCGTCCTTGCGGGAGTGGCTGACGACGGTCGGCTGCCATCACAGCGGCAGCTACCGTCATTGTCTCTTTGTCACCGGCTTTGCGGTCGCGTACGCGCAGCATCTCGGCATGCGCGAGGACGACCAGCGCCGTCTCGCCCGCGCCGCGCTGCTGCACGACGTCGGCAAGGCGTTTATTCCGGTGGCGATCCTGGACAAGCCGGGCCCGCTGACGCTGGAAGAGATGGAGGAGATGCGACAGCATCCGCGCCGCGGCTATGACGCCCTTGCCGAGCAAGGCGGTTTCCCGCCTGAAATGCTCGACGTGGTGCTGCACCACCACGAGTTCCTCGACGGCACCGGCTATCCCAACGGCCTCAGCGGCAAGCAGATCAGCGACATCGTGAGGCTGACCACGATCGTGGATATCTATGCGGCTCTGGTCGAGAAGCGCGCCTACCGCCTGCAGTTCACCCACTCCCGGGCGTTCGGCATGATGGAAGAAATGGGCGACAAGCTCGACCAGCATTTGCTGCACGCCTTCCGCCCGGTGGCGTTCGGGTATTATTGACTCCCCTCCATCGTCATTCCGGGATGGTCCGAAGGACCAGACCCGGAATCTCGAGATTCCGGGTCTGGTGCTAACGCACCATCCCGGAATGACATGATCACCTTCATTCCAACATCTTCCTTAGCTCCGCCTTCGCCACCTTCTCCAGCGTGGAGCGCGGCATGTCGTCGACGAAGTGAATCTCACGCGGCACCTTGAAATCGGCGAGCCCGTTGCGGCAGGCGGCCATCACGGTGTCATGCAGATCGGCCGGTGCGCCCTTGACGCCGGCCTGCGGAATGATGAACACGACCGGCACCTCATCCAGCATCGGATGCTTCTTGGCCACCACGGCGGCCTCGCGCACGCCGGGCACTACCGCGATCACCTGCTCGATTTCGGACGCTGCGACATTCTCGCCGCCGACCTTCAGCATGTCCTTGGTGCGGTCGCCGAAGCGGATGAAGCCGTTCTCCAGCAGCGTGACGCGGTCGCCGGTGATGAAATAGCCGTGCTCGTCAAAGCTTTCGCGCGTCGCTTTTTCGTTGTGCAGGTATTCTGCAAACAGCGACAGGCCGGGAATGCCCTTGATCAAGAGATTGCCGGTGTCGCCGACGTCTGTCGGCGTGCCGTCATCCTCGACGATGCGGATCTGATATTCCGGCGCGGCGCGGCCGATCGACATCGGCGTGTTGGGCTGATCGACCTCGCCGACGATGCCGTGGCTGATGGTTTCGGTCATGCCCCACCAGCCGATCGTCTTGACACCGAAGGCGGCAAACGGCGGCGGCTCGGATACCGCGGTGCCCCAGAGCCGGAACTTGTGGCTCTTCGGAATCTCATGTTCCAGCAGCGCCTTCATGCAGAACGGGATCGTCGAGGTCCAGGTGCAGTTGTGCTCGAGCGCCACGCCCCAGAAGCGGCTGGCGGAGAACCGCGGCTGGATCACGCAGCTCGCGCCGACCCACAGCGTCGCCAGCATCGAGTAGGCCAGCGCGTTGGTATGGAACAGCGGCAGATAGGTCTGGTGCACGTCGCCGGCGTGCAGGTCTTCATGCGCGGCGTTGACCTTGGCGCCCCACAATGCGTTGGCGCGTCCACAACACGGCCTTTGGCCGCGACGTGGTGCCCGACGTGTATTGAACGCTGCATGGCGCGAACGGATCGGTCACACGGCGCGGCCGGTCGGTGCTGTCGGCGAAGAGCTGCTCAAAGCTGTCGCTGCGCGGCGCACTTTGCGCAGGCGTGCCGCCGGCATCATGCGAGATGACGGCGATCCAGCGCAGGCTTCGGCAATTGGCCGAGATCAGCTCGGCGTAAGCAGGTTGGGTGATGGCGGCGACTGCGCCGCAATGGCCGGCGAAATACTCCATCTCCGCCGCCGCCGAGCGGGTGTTGGTGGTGACGGCAATCGCGCCGAGTTCGACGCAGGCAAACCATGCCAGCATGGCCTCGATGCAATTGTCGAGATGGATCAGTACATATTCGCCGGGCTTGACGCCGCGTTTGACGAGGCCGGCGGAAAGCTGTCCGACGCGCTGGTGAAATTCGCTGTAGGACCAGCCCCGCGCTGGGCCCTCAAAGGGCGCCCAGATCAGGAACGGATGGTTGCGGCGGCTTTCGGCGCGCATCCGCAGCAGCCATGGCACGTCGAGGCCCGCGAATGGTCCGACAATGCCCGGCGCTGCCTGTGAAATCGGCATGGATGTCCTCCCGTGCCGCGTTATGGCGGCTTTTGGTTCTTGCTTGGGAGTAGTTCTGCCATCGGACGACGCGATGGGCAAATCGGGGCGGTCATTCCGGGGCGATGCGCAGCATCGAACCCGGAATCTCGAGATTCCGGGTCTGGTCCTTCGGACCATCCCGGAATGACAGAAGACTTCGATGGCTTCGCTTCGCTCGCAATGACGGGGAGGGAGCAGCGCCTACTTCGCCCCATCCTCATACGACGAAATCTCGATCAAACTCCCGTCCGGATCGCGGCAATAGACCGATCGCAGCGTGCCGCGGGCGCCCTGCTTTGCCACGGGGCCTTCCTCGATTCTGACCCCGTTGGCTTTCAGATGGGCCACGACCTGGTCCGGCGTGCTCGACGTCAGGAAGCACAGATCGTCGCTGCCGGCGGTTTCGTTATCGGCTGTAAACCATTCGACCTTGTCGGCATCGCGCGGCCGCACATTGATCTTCTGGTTGCCGAACACCAGCGAAGTTCGCGGCGTCTTGCCGGCGCCGGGATCGAACACCTTGACCTCCATGCCGAGAATTTTCCGGTACCACTCGGCCGAACGGGCCACATCGGACACGTTGATGACGAGATGGTCGAGAGCGTTAACCCTGACAGACATGCCTTATCCTTTCGTCGCGGTCGAAGGCGCCGGGTCGCACTGGCCGCACCGGGGTTTGTTTGTTACAACGCGGGCCGCGTTCGGTTCAATAGAACCGCGCCTCAATAGAAACGGACTGGGCTTTGAATCCCGGCCTCCAAGGAGAAGCTTAATGATTTCACGCCGTACTGCGATTTGTCTGGCCGTCATCGGCCTTTCTGCTGCCGCCCCGATGGGCAGCGCTTCGGCGCAGGATTACCCGACCCGACCGGTGAAATGGGTTGTCGGATATCCGCCGGGCGGCGCGACCGATATTATCGCGCGGCTGCTCGGCCAGCGGCTCTCGGAACGGCTCGGCCAGCAATTCGTGATCGAGAACAAACCCGGCGCCGGCAACAACATCGCCACCGAATCGGTGATTAACGCCGAGCCCGATGGTTATACCCTGCTGTTCGTCAACCCGGCGAATTACATCAACGCCTCGCTCTACGCCAATCTGAAATTCAATGTGATTCGCGATATTGCGCCGATCGCCGCGTTTAACCGCGTGCCGAACGTGATGACGGTCAACAAGGACGTGCCGGCCAAGACGGCCGCGGAGTTCATTGCCTATGTGAAGGCCAATCCCGGCAAGGTGAACCTGGCGTCGTCGGGCAACGGCACGTCGGTGCATCTGTCCGGCGAAATGTTCATGGCGATGGCAGGCGTCAAGATGCAGCACGTGCCCTATCGCGGCGCGGCGCCGGCGATCACCGACCTGCTCGGCGGTCAGGTCCAGTTGATCTTCGACAACATGCCCTCGATTCTCCAGCATGTCCGCGCCGGCTCGGTGCGGGCGCTGGCGGTCACCGGTACCGCGCGGTCGCCGCTGTTGCCTGACGTGCCTGTTCTCGCCGACACCATCCCGGGCTACGAGGCGAGCGCGCTGTTCGGCGTGGGAGCACCGAAGAACACGCCAAAGGCGGTCATCGAGAAGCTGAACAAGGAGATCAACGCCGTGCTCGCCGAGCCGGCGATCAAGGCGCGCCTGCTCGACCTCGGCGGCGAACCGCTGATCGGGACGCCGGAAGCGTTCGGTGCGATGATCGTGGCCGAAACCGACAAGTGGAAGAAGGTGATCGAGGAAGCCAAGGTCGAGAAAGTGCAGTGATCTACCTCACGGAACATTGGCGTAATCGCGGTGTTTCATGGCAAAGGCGACGCGGCTTTTGCGTCACGTGAAGGAGATCGATGATGCGTAATGCAATGTTAGCGATATTGGCGCTGTCGGCGGCGACAGTCGCCACGGTGGCGGGTAGCTCTCCGGCGGCGGCTTACGATTACCCGTACTGCGTCCAGGGCCGGGGCATCGGTATCCCCGGCGACTGCTCGTACAGCAGCTACGCCCAGTGCATGGCATCCGCCTCCGGACGCGGCCTCTACTGCAATCTCAACCCGCGCGCTGCCTTTGGACAGCAGCGGCGGATGCGGGTCTATCGGGATTACTGATTGCGGCTCGCGAATTCTTCTCGGGATGGCCGGACTGACGCGCGAAAAATATTTGCGCTGAATGATCCGGCCATCCGAACTTCCGTTGTCACAGCTCTCAAATTCGTGATGCAAACGCCGGCTTGACGGCGTTTCTTTTGTGCCTATACTAAACCATATGGTTAAGTATCAAGAAGAAATTCTCGATCGTACTTTTGCCGCGCTGTCCGATCCGACCAGGCGCGCGCTGCTGGCGCGGCTCGGCGATCGCGAAAGCCTGTCGGTCAGCGAACTGGCGCAACCGTTTTCGATGTCGCTGCCTGCGATCATGAAGCATCTCGATGTGCTGTCGGATGCCGGGTTGATCGCGCGCGAAAAGACCGGCCGCACGGTCGCGTGCCGGTTGACTGCCCAGCCGATGGAGCAGGCGATGGACTGGCTTAACCGCTACCGGCGCTTCTGGTCCGACGCACTCGACCGCCTTGCCGCTTTTGTGGAGGAAGACCCATGGCCACCCAGTCAAGCCTTGCCAAGCACGACGCTATCAGCGACGCCGAACTCGCCGCGCGGCCGAGCCTCACGATCACGCGACGTCTCAGCGCGGCGCCCGAAAAAGTCTACGCCGCGTGGGCCGACCCGCAAAAACTAGTGCAGTGGTTCGGGCCGGCGTCGGTCGAGGAGGGCTCGGTCAAGGCCGACATCGATCTGCGCATCGGAGGCCGCTACCGCATCAGCTTCAGCGCCAACGGCAGTTACAACGAGGTTGGCGGCGTCTATCGCGAGGTCGTTCCGAACCAGCGGCTGGTCTTTAGCTGGGCGTGGCATTCCACGCCGGAACGGGAATCGCTCGTGACCATTTCGATCAAGCCGGAAGGCAGCGGCACGCTGCTCGTCTTCAATCACGCGCAGTTCGTCGATGAGAAAGCGCGCGACAATCACGAGCGCGGATGGACGGAATTCCTTGGCAAGCTTGAAAGCTACCTGGCCTGAACAGAGGAGCCGCCCATGCAGCCGCACCCCATCGTCTCCCGCGAGGAATGGATCGCCGCCCGCAAGGCGCACCTTGCGCATGAGAAGGAATACACCAAAGCGCGCGAGCGCCTAAACGAGGAGCGCCGCGCGCTGCCGTGGGTCAAGGTCGAGAAGGATTACGTCTTCGACGGGCCCAACGGCAAAATGTCGCTCGGCGACCTCTTCAGGGGACGCAGCCAGCTCGTGGTGCAGCATCTGATGTTCGCGCCCGACTGGAACGAAGCCTGCAAGAGCTGCTCGTTCTGGGCCGACGGGTTCGAGCGCATGATTCCGCATCTCGCCGCCCGCGACACCGCGATGGTCGGGATCTCACGCGCGCCGCTGCAAAAGCTTGCCTCATTCAAGCAGCGCATGGGCTGGACGTTCGACTGGCTGTCGTCCGGCGGCAACGAGTTCAACTACGATTTTGGTGTCTCATTCACGTCCGAGCAGCTCAAGTCGGGCGCCACGCCCTACAATTTCGGCACCACTCCCTTCGGAGGCGAGGAGGCGCCGGGCATCAGCGTGTTTTATCGCGATGAAGCCGGGAACATCTTTCACACCTATTCCTGTTTTTCGCGCGGCCTCGACATGATGAACGCTGCCTACCACTATCTCGACCTCACCCCGCTCGGGCGCCACGAGGAAGGCCTGCCGTATCCGATGGACTGGGTGCGGCTACGTGACCAATACCAACCGTCACAGGTTCAGGCATCCTGCTGTCATAGCTTAATCAGTTGCCGTCATTCCGGGGCGATGCGCCAGCATCGAACCCGGAATCTCGAGATTCCGGGTCTGGTCCTTCGGACCATCCCGGAATGACCGAAAGTGTTCGCGCGACGACAAAGAACAAGAGGAACAACATGCCCTACGTCGACGGCTTCATCGTCCCCGTACCAAAGAAGAATCTCGAAGCCTACTCCCGCCTGTCGAAGAAGGCCGGCAAGATCTGGCGCGAATACGGCGCGCTGGATTATCGCGAATGGGTGGCCGAGGACGTCAAGGTCGGCAAGTTCACCTCGTTCCCGCGCAGCGTCAAGCTGAAGCCCGGCGAGACCGTCGTGTTCGCCTGGATCACCTACAAGTCGCGCGCCCAGCGCGACAAGATCAATGCCAAGGTGATGGCGGATCCGCGGCTCAGCGAACTGATGGATCCGAAAGCGAAGCCGCCGTTCGACGGCAAGCGGATGATCTTTGGCGGTTTCGAAAGCCTGGTGAAAGTTTAGGCGCGTCACTTCCGCTTCGCTGCGGTGACCGGTTCTGCTCCCTGCGATTTGATGTTGGCGTTTAATGCACCCAGCACGGCGTCGAGCTGTCGGTTGTTCTCCTTTGAATTGCCAAGAACCTCAAGAAGGTCCTCAGTCAACGTGCGCTGCATTTTTTCCGTATAGTTCCGATCCTTGAGGAAATCGCCGATCTGCTGCTCGGTGACGTTAAGGGCCACGTCCATGGCATCGCGAGTCCCCAGGGAGAGAGCCCAGCTCATCGCGGTGTACCAGCCCTTGTTCAGCGTCCTGAGATCGAACGAGTAGAACTTGGTATCGCTGAGACCGGACGCTGTTGCGTCGGATATCCGCTTCGCTCCCAGCACGGCGCGTGCGCTGCGCGTATGATAAAGGCCGCCGATGATGGAGGTCGCTTCGAGCAACAGCGGCGACGGCCATTCCGATGTGGGTGGCGGCTCAATCGGCACCGCTGCATTTTCGTTATGCCTCCTGAGGTCCTCACTGCTCATTGTGTCGTCGTTAAGTATTTCAACGATGATGATCGGACGCTTCGGCTGCATTGCTCGTTGCAAATACCGCGCGAGGTCGTAGACCGTCTCCATACCGCCATTCTCGAAATAGCCGCCATCGATGATGCGTCCGGTAATGACGTCGCCGCGCATAAGCCGCCCGGGCGGGCTGACGACCGTAAACCGGGCCGAATTCAGCACCGCCGTTGACGCGCGGATCTGGGCCGGCGCGAGCTGGTAAAAATCATAGGTATCTTCGAACACCGACGTATCTATCCGCACGGGTGCCGTGATGATCCGCTTACCGGTTTCGACATGTGTGCCGTTCGCAAGCACGATAGGCACCCATCGGCCGCTGTCCTCATGGAGCCGGGATTTACTCCAGATCTGGGTATATTCGTCGGCAAGGCGCGTTGATTTGGGGCACGGCTGCTCCGTGCATCGCGTGGCGCTCTGCTGCCAGCCCAATTCAAACGCCTCTTCCAGCGAAGCCGCGCGGTCAGGAAACAGCGGGGCCGGCAGGAATCGTTGGATCAGATCCGGGAACAGCAAGGCGCCGACGGCGGGGCCAAGATAGTCCTGCCCGAAGAAGGTCTGGACGAAATTCAGGCGTGCTTTCGCTGCGGCCGGTGAGCTCTCGCTATCCAGGGGGCGGTCGGCCAGCCAGGCCGCATAGCCTATCGCTCCGAGTGCGCCGCCGGACACGCTGCTGATCGCAAACACATGGTCGGAGAACTGACCGTTGCTGCGATCGTCGAGTGCACGGAGCACCGTTCCGGTCCAGTAGGCGGCACGCGAGGCGCCGCCGGCGGTGGCGACGAGAACAAGCGGCTCGTTGCTGCTTCGGCCCTGTTCCCAGCGCCTCAATGCCTGCTCGACGGTCGGGCGATTGACCGTCTGGATCGGGACGTCGATGCTTCGCACCTTATGATTATCGTTGAGCAGGCTGAACAGGACGAACGCTAGCCCGCCCAACATGATCACAGGGATTTTCTGGCTACGCGTCTTCCAGATCAGATAGCTCGTGACGGGAACAATGCAGCCGATGGCGCCATATGCCAGCGCGGCAGGTCCGAACAACCAGGCAAAATTGGTGCGCCAATGGGGGATCAGCAGCGATACGAGAATAAGGGCGGATATCGCGAGCGTCGCGCGAATGAACCAGCGGTCGCCCTGGACTAGATTGTTGTCCGGATCAACTTTTTCGTATGCCTTCGGAACCCTCCTTTCATCGAACCAGGTCGTTCGGTAGGCAAAGAACCAGAGCAGGAGCGCGATGGCTATCGCAAAACACACCATGCCGAACCAAGTGTCATCGACGCCATGTCTTGCACTCAAAGGCATGGCGACAAGCGCCGCCAGCAATGGCAACACGCCGAACGTGCGGCGCACGTAAAGAAACCAGCGCGGCTGTTGCTGTTTTCTGTTGCTGTCGGTTTTGTATAGGAGATTGGCCCAGTACCAGGCGTTGATCCCCGACCAGACGCAGGCAAGCATGAACGCGACCCACCGCAAGATAACCGGCAGGACATCGCCTTGCGGCGGCCAGTTCATGATTACCGCGTTGGCGGAATCTACCAGTCCCCGGATGACGTCGCGGCCTTGATCCAGATAGAGCAGGACGAAGCCGCCTGCGAGCAGCGACAAGAAAATGATCCGGAGGTCTTCAAGCGGACGGTAAAAGTCCTTGATGCATTCGATGATATGTCCGAGCCAGCGGGTGAACGATTGTTTGCGTGTCTGAAAGGAATTCATCGTTGCCTCTACGTGCTGAAATCTAAAATCCCTTGCGAAGTGCCGGATCGCCCCTTTGAAAGAGCGCGCGTCAAGCCGGCGAGCCATGCCGGGATAAATGAAACGGGCGTGCCGCTATTTGAAATACCGCGATTTGTAGGTCGGCCGACGCCGTCCGGCCGGAACAACGTTCATCGAAATCGAAAACGCTCAAGTTGAAGAGAATGATATTTCAACCAGTGCGGCGCGGTCAACCCGCCAGGCCGTTCGCGGTGCGCGGTGCAGCGCTGCGGTTCGAGTTTGGTGAAGAGCAGGCCTGGTTGCGCCGCAGGACTTTCCCGCACACCGGCCAATTGCTGGAAAGCTGGGGTTAATCCGCGCGCTTGGTCCTGCTGTGATGTAGCTGTCAAATTAGCCGTTTACGACGATCCGGTATCGCACCTGCGGATACCGGATTGACATGGCCGAGATCGGGATTCGGGCTCTTCACAAGGCTTTTGACGGCGCCGACGTGCTGAAAGGCGTCGATCTCACGATCGAGGACGGCGAATTCATTTCGCTCGTTGGCCCGTCGGGATGCGGCAAATCCACGCTGCTGCGCATCATCGCCGGTCTCGAACCGCAGTCTTCCGGCGAGATATGGATCGACGGAGCCAATGCTGACGGCGTCAGGCCGAGCGCGCGCAATCTGGCAATGGTGTTTCAGTCCTACGCGCTCTATCCGCATCTCAGCGTGTTCGACAATATCGCCGTCCCGCTCCGGATGAAACGCCTGTCGGCGCTGGAGCGGATGCCGCTGATCGGCCGGCTGATGCCGAGCCGCCGCCGCGCCGAGCGCACTATTCGCGAGGATGTTGAGCGAGTCGCCGGGCAGCTCGAGATTTCGCCGCTACTGAAGCGCAAGCCCGGGCAATTGTCCGGTGGTCAGCGCCAGCGCGTCGCGGTCGGTCGCGCCATCGTGCGTCAACCCCGTGCGTTTCTGTTCGACGAGCCGCTGTCCAATCTCGACGCCAAGCTTCGCGTGCATATGCGCGCCGAGATCGCTCAGTTGCACCGCCAGCTCAAGACGACCTTCATCTACGTCACCCACGACCAGGCCGAAGCCATGACCATGTCGGGACGGATTGCGGTCATGATCGGCGGCGAGCTCATTCAGGTGGGTGCGCCGGCTGCCGTCTATGACGACCCGCAAGACATCCGTGTGGCCGAATTTATCGGCACGCCGAAGATCAATGCGTTTCCAGCCCGCGTCCGCAGCGATGGCCGGCTGGAAGCGCTCGGACATGTCTTGCATGCGACTACGCCGTCGCCGGCCGGCGAATGTCGCGTTTGCGTCCGCCCGGAGCGGATTGAACTCGGAGCGTCCGGCCTCCTTTCCGGCACCGTTGTGCATCTGGAAAATCTGGGATCGGAAGCCTTCGTCCATATCGGCAGCGCGGGAATGAATGCGCCCGTGGTGGCGCGTGTCAACGATCCCAGCCAGTTGCCGGCGATCGGCGCTGCAATCTCCTATGGCTTTGCGCCGGAGGCGATTCGCGCGTTCGACGCCAGCGGCAAGCGCATCGCGACTTCCGTTCCGTCGCGCATTGAGCGGCCACGGGAGATGGCCATTGTCTGACGCCGTCGCCGCGCTGCAAGAGGTGGCCGCAGCGCCACGCATGCGTGCGCGGATACTTGTCAAGTCAGGCACGGCTGGGCGATCGGGAGCCGCCTACGCGCTGGCAGCGCCGGCCTTGATCCTGATGCTGATGATGCTGCTCGGACCGCTCGCCGGCGTCATCGCGCTCTCGCTTACGGACTACCAGCTCGGCGCACCTTCGTTCTCCTGGATCGGGCTGTCGAATTATCAGGAGATGTTCGCCGACCGGGTGTTCTGGATTTCGCTGAAGAATACGCTGGCCTATGTCGCCATCGTGGTGCCGGGTGCGGTAGCGCTCGGGCTCGGCGTCGCGCTCCTGATCCAGAGCGGCGCCGGCCTGCGAAGCCTATACCGCACGGTCTACTTCCTTCCGGTGATGGCAACGCTGATCGCGATGGCGATCGTCTGGGAATTCATGCTGCACCCGCAGTTCGGGCTGGTGAACGGGCTTCTGCGCGCCGCTGGACTGCAAGGCCATAGTTGGCTGCAGGACCGCGGCACCGCGCTCTATTCGCTGTGCGTGATCGGCATCTGGCAGGCCACAGGCTTCAACATGGTGCTGTTCCTCGCAGGGTTGGTGTCGATCCCGAAGCACCTCTATGACGCGGCCGAGATCGACGGCGCCGAGAGCGCGTGGTCGCGCTTTGGCCTGGTGACGTGGCCGATGCTCGCCCCCGTCACCCTGTTCGTGGTCGCGATCTCCGCGATCCGTTCGTTCCAGGTGTTCGACACCGTGCAGGTGCTGACCAAAGGCGGACCTTCGAAATCGTCCGAGGTGCTGATCTACACGATGTACACCGAAGGATTCGAGTTCTTTCGCTCCGGATATGGTGCCGCCGTCACGGTCGTATTTCTCGCCTTCGTGCTATCGTTGACGCTGCTCAAGTCCGTCCTCGGCAGACGGGAAGTGCACTACGCATGAGGGCACTGGGCCGCATTCATCCCTGGTCCGCCGTCCGGCACGTGCTGCTGCTCGCAGGCGCGCTCGTCATGCTCATTCCCTTCATCTGGATGCTGTCGACCGCGTCAAAACCGCAAACCGAGATATTCTCTTCCGATCTGCATCTCATCCCCTACCACTTCGCGCTGTGGGACAATCTCAAGATCGCCTTTGCAAAGGCCGATCTGTGGCGTTATCTGCTCAACGGGCTGATCGTCACGATCTTGATCTTCGCCCTTCAGGTGCTGGTCGCTCTGCCGGCCGCCTATGCTTTCGCAAAGCTGCGCTTCCTCGGGCGCGACGTCCTGTTTGCGCTGGTCGTGTTCTGCATCCTCATTCCGCCGCAGGCGACCGCGATTCCGGTGTTTCTCCTGCTGCACAAACTGGGCGTGCTGGATAGTTACATAGCGCTGGTGCTGCCGTTCACGATCTCGGTGTTCGGCATCTTCCTGATGCGCCAGTTCTTCAAGACCGTACCCGACGACCTGATCGACGCAGCGCGGATGGACGGGATTTCGGAGTTCGGCATTGTCTGGCGCGTCATGCTGCCGACCGCCATTCCGGCAGTGACCGCGTTCGGTATCTTCTCGGTGGTGGCGCACTGGAACGACTATTTCTGGCCGCTGATCGTGCTGAACAGCGAGCATTTGCAGACGCCGCCGCTCGCGGTCGCGCACTTCCGCAACAACGAGGCCGGCACCAACTACGGCCCGCTGATGGCGGCCGCGATGGTCATCATCGCGCCGCTGGTCATCGCCTTCCTGTTCGCCCAGCGCCGCTTCATCGAAGGCATCACGCTGACCGGCATCAAGTAACCCGCGTTGTCTTTCAAACCCTTAAGGAGACGTCAATGTTCAGAACATGGATTGCCGGAGCCGCCCTTTCGCTTGTCGCCGGTCTCGCGCATGCGCAGACCGAGGTCGTCGTTCAGTACCCCTATGCCGAATTGTTCGAAGGCACCCACAAGCGGATCATCGAGGAATTCGCCAAGGTGCGGCCCGACATCAAGGTCACGCTGCGCGCGCCTTACGACTCCTATGAGGATGGTACCCAGAAAGTCCTGCGCGAGGCGGTGACCAACCAGATGCCCGACGTGACGTTCCAGGGCCTCAACCGCATCCGCGTGCTGGTCGACAAGAACATCCCGGCCGAACTCGACGGTTACATCGCGGCGGAGAAGGATTTCGACAAGCAGGGCTTCCACCAGGCGATGTTCGATATCGGCACCGCGAGCGGCAAGGTCTACGCGCTGCCGTTCGCGATCTCGCTGCCGGTCGTCTACGTCAACCTTGACCTGGCCAAGCAGGCGGGCGCCGATCCGGCCAACCTGCCGAAGACGTGGGACGGACTGATCGATCTCGCCAGGAAGATCAAGGCGCTGGGCCCCGACATCAACGGTATCACCTACGCCTGGGATATCACCGGCAACTGGTTGTGGCAGGCGCCGGTATTCTCGCGCGGCGGCTCCATGCTGAACGCCGATGAAAACAAGGTGGCGTTCAACGGACCGGAAGGCCAGTTCGCGATCCGGACGCTGGCGCGCCTCGTCACCGAGGCCGCCATGCCCAACCTCGATCAGCCGGCGATGCGCGCGACCTTCGCCGCCGGCAAGACCGGCATTCACATCACCTCGACCTCCGATCTCAACAAGACCACGCAGATGATCGGCGGCAAGTTCGCGCTGAAGACCCACACCTTCCCCGACGTGGTATCGCCGAACGGCCGGCTGCCGGCGGGTGGCAACGTCGTGCTGATCCTCGCCAAGGACAAGGCCAAGCGCGATGCGGCCTGGGAAGTCGTGAAATTCTGGACCGGCCCGAAAGGCGCGGCGATCATGGCTGAAACCACCGGCTACATGCCGCCGAACAAGGTCGCCAACGAAGTCTATCTGAAGGACTTCTACGTCAAGAATCCGAACAACTACACTGCGGTCAGCCAGCTCGCGCTGCTGACCAAATGGTACGCCTTCCCCGGCGACAACGGCCTCAAGATCACCGACGTGATCAAGGACCATCTCAACAGCATCGTCACCGGTGCCCGCGCCAAGGAGCCGGAGGCCGTGCTATCAGACATGACGGCCGACGTGCAGAAGCTGCTGCCCAAGACGGTCGGTTCGGTCCGCTGACATCAGTAGTCTGACGATCAATGGCCGCTGCTGTGCGCTTTGCCGCGCCGCAGCGGCAGCCAATAGGGAGGTCATAGCGCGATGAAATTCGTCATTCTCACCGATACCCATTTCGTTGCGCGCGGCCGCAAGCTTTACGGTCTCGACCCCGCGGAGCGGCTTGCCGCCGCCGTCGATCGGATCAACCGCGATCATCCGGATATTTCCTTCGTGATCGTCACCGGCGATCTCGCCCATTGGGGCGAAGATGCAGCCTACGAAAACCTCGCTTCCGTCCTCGCCCGCCTGAACGCGCCGACCATTCTCTTGATGGGTAATCACGACAAGCGCGATCCGTTCGGCCGCTACTTTCCGGGCGTCGCGCGCGACCCGTGCGGCTTCGTGCAGGGCGTCCAGACGTTCGACGCTGCGACCGTCGTCACGCTCGACACGCTGAATGAGGCCGCGCCGGACCATGCCGGATTGTTGTGCGAGGCGCGGCTCGCCTTTCTCGAACAGGCGCTTGCTTCAGCGCCGGCCGATCGCCCGCTGCTTCTCTTCCAGCATCATCCGCCGTTCGACACCGGGCTGCGCTATATGGACGGCATCAAGCTCGCCAATCCCAGGGACGAGTGGGAGGTGATCGCGCGCACGCGAAAGCCGGACTACCTGTTCATGGGGCATCTGCACCGACCGATCTCCGGGATCTGGCGCGGCATTCCTTTTCACATCCAGCGCGCCTTGTCGCATCAGGTGGCGTTCGATCTTGAGACCGCGGATCATATTCCCGGCTCGCATGAGCCGCCGGACTATTCGCACGTGACCGTCGACGCCGGCCAGATCGTGATCCATCAATGCTCCTTCCTCTACGACGGACCGCTGTTCTCGTTGCAGGACCGCGCGGCGATCGAGTGGATCGACCGATAGCGGCGGATGCATGCCGCATGGCCTTCAAGGTTCGGCAGCGCCGTCGCTGAGTTCTCCCGTCAGTTCGGGTGCGCCTGCGCCTCGAGCTGCCGGCTATAGCTGGACATGGCAAAGCAGAAGACGAAATAGATCAGGCCCACGAATACATAGACCTCGACGCTGAAGGGCTGCCAGGCCGGATCGATGATTGACGTCTTTGCCGTCGTCAGCAGGTCGAAGATGCCGATGATCAGCACCAGGCTGGTATCCTTGAAGAAGGCGATGAACGTGTTGACCAGCGGCGGGATGACGTGGCGGATGGCCTGCGGCAGGATGATCAGCCCGTTCTTCTTCCAGTAGGACAGGCCGAGCGCATCGGCGGCGTCGTGCTGACCTCTCGGAATGGCTTGCAGGCCGCCGCGGATGACTTCGGCGAGATAGGCGCCGGCGTACAGCACGAAGGCGATCTGGGCCCGGAGCAATTTATCGACGTTGACGCCATCGGGCATGAACAGCGGAAACATCACGCTCGCCATGAACAACAGGCTGATCAGCGGAACGCCGCGGATCAGTTCGACATAGAGCACGCAGAGCGACCGGATCGCGGGGAGCTTTGAGCGCCGGCCCAGCGCCACGGCAATCCCGAGCGGGAAGCCGAAGGCGAGGCCGAAGGTGGCAAGGATCAGCGTTACCGGCAGGCCGCCCCAACGGTCCTGCGACACATAAGTCAGTCCGGCGATGCCACCCCACATCAGCACGCCGATCAGGATCAGTGCGGCCGCCCACACCGCTATCAGTTCCTTTCGCCACCAGCGGCGCCGGCTCGACACGTAGAACAGCGCGATGAAGACCAGCGTCGCCAGTGCTGGCCGCCATTGCTCACTGAACGGATAGGTGCCGAACAGGATGAAACGGTATTTTTCGGGAATCACGGCCCAGCAGGCGCCGAGCCCGCGGATCGACCGGCACGCGCCGGTCTGGTCGCTCGGCACACTCCAGATCGCATTCCAGTAGCCCCACTGCACGAGGCTGACGAAGGCCTTGGCGAGCAGCGCGATCAGGATCAGGGAAATGACGCTTGAGGTAATTGAAGCGAACAGGTTCGCGCGCAGCCATCGGATGACGTGATGGCCGGTAGTCTTGCGCGATCGCGCGCTGCCGAATGGAAGCGGACTTTCCGGCGCGTCCGTAATCGACGTCATGGAATCAGCGCTCCACCAGCGCGATGCGCGCATTGTACCAGTTCATGAACAGACTGATGCCGAGGCTGATCGTCAGGAACACCATCATGATCAGCGCGATGGCTTCGATGGCCTGGCCGGTCTGGTTCAGCGTCGTGTTCGCGATCGAAACCACGTCCTGATAGCCGACCGCGACGGCAAGCGAGGAATTCTTGGTGAGGTTCAGATACTGGCTGGTCATCGGCGGAATGATGACGCGCAGCGCCTGTGGCAAGACGATGCGTTGAAGCACGAAGCGCCGGCGCAGGCCGAGGGCTGCGGCCGCATCCCATTGTCCCCGGGGAATGGCCTGGATGCCGCTGCGTACGATCTCGGCGATGAAGGCCGACGTATAGGTGACCAGCGCGATCAGCAGCGCGAAATATTCCGGCGCCAGCGTCAGCCCGCCGACGAAATTAAACCCGCGCAGCTCTGGCATCGTGACCGTCCACGACGCGCCGAGGCTCCACGACACCAGCGCCGGCAGTCCGGCGAGCAAGGCCAGCGCGTACGGCCAGAGATGGCGCACCTTGCCGTCGGCCACTTGGCGCGCCATCAGGTGCCGCCGCAGCACATAGAGTGCGATCAGCCCGGCCACGACGGCTGCGATCACCCAAAGGTTTGCTTCCGCGATCGGAACTGATGGAAGCACCAGGCCCCGGTTGGAAAGAAAAACCCCCTCGATCGGCTTCCATGCGGCGCGCGCCGCCGGGAGGCCCTGCATCAGCACGTACCAGAACAGAAGCTGCAGCAGCAGGGGAATGTCGCGGAGCAGCTCGACATAGACCGCCGCAAGGCGCGACAGCAGCCAGTTCGACGACAGCCGCGCGATGCCGATCAGCGTGCCGATCGCGGTCGCAAGCACGATGCCGATGACCGCGACGCGGAGCGTGTTGACGATGCCCACGATGAAGGCGCGGACATAAGGGTCCTTGGGGCTGTAGGCCAGCCAAGTGTCCGCGATCGGCATCCCGGCCTCGCGGCCGAGAAAGGCGAAGCCGGTTGAAATTCGGCGTACCGACAGATTGTGGAGGGCGTTCGACCACAGCCAGCCAACGATCGCGACTGCGATGCCGACCACCAAGATTTGCCAGGCAAGGCCGACAAGCTGCTGGCGATTCAGCGAGAAGCGCTGCCGCCTGCGGCGTGGGAGGTCGGGCGTGGATGTCGTCACAGCACAAGGATCCTTCTGGCGACAGCGATCTTCGGCCATGCGCCCCGGGAGGGCGCATTTCAAATGTTGCACCAAAAGTAGTTTCATGCAACGTTTGTTTCATGGCGCAGCCCCAGCCGAAATCCTCGCCGCTCAGCGAACTATGCAGCGCCTTGCCGTCGCTACCCTTGCGGCTGCAACAGGTCGGCCGCTTCGTCGCCGCCAATGATTATGACGCCACCACCCGTTCGATGCGCGACCTGGCGGCCGAGGCCGGCGCCGATCCCGCCGCCTTCACTAGGCTGGCGAAAGCGCTAGGCTATTCGGGATGGGACGAATTGCGCGCCGCGTTGACCGAATCGCGTCGTCCGGCGCAAGCTCAGCCCTTCTCGGCACGCACCCGCGCCGGCCGCAAGGGACCCCACGCCGAGATATCGCTGGTCGCCGACAAGCTCGAAGCCGAGGCGGCAGGCCTTGCGCGCATTTCGACGGGCTCGGTGGCCGAAGCAGCCAAGGCCCTGCATGCAGCGCGGCGAATCTGGATCGCCGGCTTTCGAAGTTGCCGCAGCGTGGCCGAGCTACTCAATTATCAACTCCGCCTGTTCCGCTCCGACGAGGTGCAACTGGTCGGCGGCTCCGGTCCGGAAGATCTTGATCTCGGCGCCTTCCAGAGCGGTGACGCGGTCGTGGTCATCGGCTTTGCGCCCTATTCCAGGGCCAGCGTGCTGTCGGCGCGCGCGGCGCATGATTCCGGCGCCACGCTGGTCGCGATTGCCGACGCGATCACCGCGCCGATGGCGGAGGGCGCCGATCATCTGCTGCTCTATGAAGCGGCCGCATCACCGGGATTCTTCCCGAGCCTGACCGGCGCCATTGCCATTGCGCAGTCGCTGGCCGCGGTCACCTTCGTGCTCGGCGGCGCCAAGACGAAGCGCCGCCTTGAGGAGACCGAAGGCCGGCTGGCTGCGATGTCGCAATATGTCGCCGAGAAAGGTTGATCGCCATGGGAGCCGGCAAGAGCCGTGTGCTGCACCGAAGCCTGCGTGAAACGCCTCCCAGGGCCGTCGGCGGCGACGGCGTCTGGCTGATTGCCGAGGATGGCCGGCGGATCTTGGACGCGTCCGGCGGCGCTGCCCTTTCCTGTCTCGGCCACCAGCATCCGCGCGTGCTCGAGGCGATGTCGCGGCAGGCCTCGAAGCTGGCTTATGCCCATACCAGCTTCTTCACGTCGGAGCCGGCCGAAGCGCTGGCCGAAAAGCTCGTAGGCCATGAGCCCGGCGGTCTGGCTTACGCCTACCTTGTCAGCGGCGGATCGGAGGCGGTCGAGGCCGGTATCAAGCTGGCGCGACAATATTTCATCGAGATCGGCCAGCCGCAACGCCAGCGCTTCATCGCCCGTCGCCAGAGCTATCACGGCAACACGCTGGGCGCGCTGGCCGCCGGCGGCAACGCCTGGCGGCGCGAACCCTATGCGCCGCTGCTATCGGCAGCGTTCAGCCATGTGACACCGGCCTTCGCCTATCACGAAATGCGCGCCGGCGAATCCGAGGCGGATTTCGTCGCTCGCCTGGCGGCTCAACTGGAGGCGGAATTTCAGCGTCTGGGCCCGGACAATGTAGCGGCGTTCATTGCCGAGCCGGTGGTGGGCGCGACCGCAGGCTGCGTTCCTGCCCCGGAGGGATATTTCCGGGCCGTCCGCGACATCTGCGATCGGCACGGTGCGCTTCTCATCCTCGATGAGGTGATGTGCGGCATGGGCCGGACCGGCACACGCCACGCCTGGGAGCAGGAAGGTATTGCGCCTGACATCCAGGCGATCGCCAAGGGGCTGGGCGGCGGCTACCAGCCGATCGGCGCCATGCTCGCCGGCGCATCCATCGTCGATTCGATCCGCGACGGCTCGGGCGCGTTCCAGCACGGCCATACTTATATGGCGCACCCGATCGCCTGTGCGGCGGCGCTTGAGGTCCAGCGCGTGATCGATGACGAGCAATTGCTCGACAGGGTGAAGGATCTCGGCCGCCAGCTCGAGCGGCGGCTCACCGAGCGCTTCGGCAATCACCGGCATGTCGGCGATATCAGGGGCCGCGGCCTGTTTCAGGCCATCGAGCTGGTTGCCGATCGCGCCACCCGCGTGCCGTTCGATCCGTCGCTCAAACTCAATCAGCGCATCAAGGCCATCGCCTTCGAAGGCGGCCTCGGCTGTTATCCCGCAGGCGGATGCGTGGACGGCCGCAGCGGCGACCACGTCCTGCTCGCGCCGCCCTATATCGCGACGTCCGACGATATCGACATGATCGTCGACAGGCTTGGCCGGGCCGTCGACGCCGCGTTGCAGAGTGTGGGCCATTAGGAGGAGCAGAATGAAGAGAATCGTCATCGCTACAGGCTTGCTCGTCGCGTCATGCTGGAGCGCGCAGGCCGCAACGCTCGACACGGTCAAGCAGCGCGGCATGCTGGTGTGCGGCGTGAGCGCCGGCTTTGCCGGCTTCTCCACGCCGGATTCCCAAGGCAACTACAAGGGACTCGACGTCGACTACTGCCGAGCATTAGCGGCCGGTGTGCTGGGCGACGCCAGCAAGGTGCGTTACGTGGCGCTGACGGCGCAGAACCGCTTCACCGCCCTGCAATCCGGTGAGATCGACGTGCTCTACCGCAATTCCACCCAGACCTATCTGCGCGGCGTGACGCTGGGGCTGCGTCAGGGCCCGGTCAATTTCTATGACGGCCAGGGCTTTGTCGTGAGAACCGACGCCGGGGTGAAGGACCTGAAGGGCCTGAACGGCGCCACCGTTTGCGTCGCGCAGGGCACGACCCACGAGGTCACGCTCGGCGATTACGGCCGCGCCAACGGGATCGAATGGAAGCCGCTGGTGTTCGATCGCATCGATACCATGTACCAGACGTTCTTCGGTGGGCGCTGCGATGCCATGACCCAGGACGCTTCCGCGCTTGCGGGCGCGGTGACGACGGCGGCGTCGAACGCCGCCGATTACGTCGTGCTGCCGCAGACCATCAGCAAGGAGCCGCTTGGGCCGTTCACCCGCAACGGCGACGACGTATGGACCGACATTATCGCCTGGCTGCACTACGGCCTGATCGAGGCGGAAGAACTCGGCGTCACCGCCGCCAATGCCGACGAGATGGCAAAGTCCAGCAGCGTACCGGCCATCCAGCGGCTGCTAGGGGCGTCCGGCGACCTTGGATCGCGGTTCGGCCTCGGCAACAAATGGCTGCTGCAGGCGATCAAGGCGGGCGGCAATTACGGCGAGATTTTTGAGCGCAATGTCGGCAAGGCAAGCCCCTTGAAGCTTGATCGCGGTCTGAACGCGACCTGGACCAAGGGCGGCCTGATGTACGCTCTGCCGTTTAAGTAAAAATTACGCTGCGGCACGGCAGGTTGACACCAACCGTCCTGCAGCGAGACTGACGCGCATGCGCATTGCCCTGATCCACGCCCTGAAACACTCGATTGTGCCGATCGAAGCCTCGTTCGCCAGGCTTTGGCCGGAAGCCCGGCTGATGAACCTGCTCGACGACAGCCTTTCGGCCGATCTGGCGCGCGATGGTGGGCTTACTGATGCCATGACGGAGCGTTTCCTCCGGCTTGGACGTTACGCGGCCGATACCGGTTCGGATGCGATCCTGTTCACCTGCTCGGCGTTCGGTCCCTGCATCGAGGCGGTTGCCCGTGCGCACGCGCCGATGCCGGTGCTCAAGCCCAATGAGGCGATGATCGAGCAGGCGACCGGCCGCGGCCGCAAGGTCGGCCTGTTGTCGACGTTCCCGCCGACGCTCGTCTCGATGCCGCCGGAATTTCCGCCGTCGATTGAGCTGGTGCCGAAATTGGCCGAGGGCGCGATGGCCGCGCTCGATCGCGGCGACCGCGCCACCCACGACCGCCTGGTCGTGGAAGCGTCAAGGAGCTTGCGCGACTGCGACCTGATCGCGCTCGCCCAGTACAGCATGGCGCCGGCGGCGGACGAGGTCGCTGAAGCGACAGGACGGCCGGTGCTCACCACGCCCGACAGCGCGGTGCTGAAGCTGAAGAAAATGCTGGGCGGTGCGCCGGGCTAGCAAGTCGTCCCTGCGAACGCAGGGACCCATAACCACAGGGCGCAATTGCTTAAAGAATATGTCTGCCGTCGTCGTTTCGACATGACGGCCGCGGCGTATGGGTCCTGCTTTCGCAGGGACGACGTGTTGAGAGAGCCGCGCGAAATCACCGCCCCTTGAAATTCGCGATGCGGCGCGACGTTTAGCCTGGTGGCTAGGCTTCTTTCTTCTTGGCGGCCGTTTTGGCCGGCTTTTTCGCCTGTTTTTGCGCCGCCGCTTCCTCGGCCGCGCTCCTGATCGCCCGCGCGTAGCTGTCGGCGGTGTTCTCCGCCGAGTTTTGCAGCCGCTTGGCCGCGGCCGCACCGAGCAGCATCGTGCTCTTGGCGATCAGCCGGAATTGGTCCCGGGTTTCCCGGTCCTTGGCCTTGGCGGCGCGAGCCATGATCTGGTCGCGCCGTTTCTTGACGGCGGCCATCAGGCTCTTGTTCTGCGCCTTTGCGATTTGCCGGATGACGAGGTCGAGATCGGCTTCAGCCATTATGGTCACTCTTACCGCGGCAAGCCGTCCGCAAGGTGCGGCGATCTGGCGCGGCATGTTGGAAGGATAGGTGCGCCATTGTGTCGCCGCAGCGCCGTCATTTCAAGCGCCGATTCTCGCGATCGGACGTCGCGGGCCATCTGCGCAACCCGCCGATAACAGTCGATTAACGTTGTATTGCTACTGGTCATCAACCAACAGGATGACCAGCGGCATGCGTAACCTCTCAGTCTATCAGCGATTTGCGATGATCATCGCGGCGCTGACAATCGTGGTGTTTGCCGTCTCCGCCCTGCAGATCCTGGTGTTGCGTGATGCAGTGCTGGACGAGCGGCGCACCACGGTCCGAAATCTGGTCGAAGCCGCGACGAAGATGCTCGCCCACTATGACGGCGAGGCCAAGGCCGGCAGGATCAGCCCCGACCAGGCGCGACAGATGGCCTTTGCTTCGATCAGTGCCATGCGCTGGGGCGAATATTCCGACTATATCGGCGTTTACGGCACGGGAAGCGCTGACGCCGGCGTCACCTACGTGCACGCCAATCCCAAATACATCAATGTCAACCGCTGGGAGTTCAAGGACAAAAGCGGCAAGCTGCTGATCCAGGACATCGTGCGGACGGCGCGCGCCGGCGGCGGCTTTGTCGAATATCTGTCGCCCCGGTCGGCCGGCGGCGCCGAACTCCGCAAGGTCTCCTATGTCGGGGCTTTTGGCGCGGGCGACAAGCTTCTGGCGCTTCAGGCGGGCGCCTATGTCGACGATATCGACGCCGTGGTCTTCCGCCGGATGATCTGGGCCGGGATCGCCGGGCTGGCTGGACTGGCCATCGCGGCATTCGCTGCCTTCTGGCTTGGCCGCGGCCTGGTCGGCCCGCTCAATCGAACCTGCGAGGCGATGGACGAACTGGTCAAAGGCAACCTTGCGGCCGAGATTCCGTTCATTGACCGGACCAACGAAATCGGCCGGATTGCGCGCAGCCTGCAGGTCTTTAGGGATCATCTGGTCGAATCGACGCGGCTCCGCACCGAGCAGGAAGCGATGAAGACGCGTTCGGCCGACGAGCGGCGGACGGATCTGTCGCGTATCGCCGACGAATTCGAGCGCAGCATCGGCGGGGTAATCCGGGGCACCGCCACCGCCGCCGACGAGCTGCAGAATTCCGCTTCGTCGATGTCCACGATCGCCGTGGGGACGACGGACCAGAGCGCGAAGGTTGCGGCAGCCGCCGAACAGACGGCGTCGAACGTCCAGACAGTTGCGGCTTCGGCGGAGGAGCTGTCGTCCTCGATCCAGGAGATCGCGCGGCAGGTCACCCAGTCTTCGTCGATTGCACAGAACGCGGTCGGGCAGGCCAACCGAACCGAGGCCATGGTCGGACGCCTGGTCGAGGCCTCGCAAAAGATCGGCGAGGTCATGGCGCTGATCCAGACCATCGCGGGACAGACCAACCTTTTGGCCTTGAACGCGACCATCGAGGCCGCCCGGGCCGGCGAGGCCGGCAGGGGTTTTGCCGTCGTGGCCAACGAGGTCAAGGCGCTGTCGTCGCAGACCGCCAAGGCTACCGACGAAATCACCAGCCAGATCCAGGAAATTCGCGATGCGACCGGCTCGACGGTCAACGCAATCCGCGAGATCGGCACCACGATCGGACAAATGAACGAGATCACCGGCTCCATTGCGGCCGCTGTCGAGGAGCAGGGCGCAGCGACCAACGAGATTGCCCGCAGCGTGCAGCAGGCGGCACAAGGCGCCCAGGAGGTGATGCAGAACATCACGGGCGTACGCGAAGCTTCGAGCAAGGTCGACGCTGCCGCCACTCTCGTCTTGAACGCCGCAGCGCAGCTCACCTCGCAATCCGAGCAGCTTGAGACCGAAACCGGCAAATTCCTCGGCAACATCCGCGCTGCGTGACGTCCAGCTAAGCCTCGCGCGGCGGGCGGAGGATCATGGCAGGCGCGCTATTCCTGCTCGATGTCTTCGAGCCTGACCCCAAGTCCAGCGTTCAAGCTGCTGCGCGCCTGTTCGATGCGGCGCAGGAAGCGTGGGTCATGTTCGAGACGGTATTCGAACCAGTCGTCTTCGGATTCAAAGCCGATCAGCACGCCTGCCGGCTTACCATGGCGGGTTATGACGATTTCCTGGGTCTCCGCCTCGCGGAGGAATCGAGATAGATCGTCCTTGATTTCCGATAGGGGGACTTCCTTCATTCCGGATTTCCGAATTGTGCGAGCCATGACTCAGCCTCCGATCGCCAAAACTTCGACGGTCGTGCCGGAAACATCATAGAACACCCGGACTTCGTCTACCCGCAGCCGATATTGCGGACGGCGCAATCCTCGTAACCGTTTGATGCGACTGCGGCTTACCTTTTCGGGCTCGTGTCGAAGATGCGTTTCGAGCGCAGTCCGCACCGTTGTCCGAACATTCGCCGTCAGCCTCCCGAGGTCTTCGACGGCTTCCGGAGCAAGTATGATGGCGAAAGGCATTCTGGCCAGATTATAGCCAGATTGGCGGAGGCGTCAAATGGCGATCACCTATCGCAGGCTTCAGTTCAACCGCGCGCCGATCCCCGTGAGAATGCGATAATCGGGCTTGGACTGAATGCCGTTGTGCTGGTTGATGATCGGCACGCCGACGGAGACGAAGCCCGAGAAGCGATCGAAGCCTACGCGTACGCCGGGCGACAGATAGACCGTGGTGCCGCCCGAATTGGGATCCGGAATGCCGGCGATACGCTGCTTGTCGTGCCACTCGCCATTGAGCTCGAGAACGAGATCGAGCGTGTAGGGCGTCTTCTTCATGTCGCTGTGGTCGTGGTTGGCATGATAGAGACAATGCTCCTGCAACTGATTGCGGGGCTGCATACAGTATTCGTGCAGCTCGACCTCTTTTGCCGACCCGGTGGCGCCGACCAGGCGATACGACACCGCGGTGCCGAACAGGAAGCGGTCACCGAGATTGGTGTTCTGCGTGCCGCTGCTGATCAGATAATAGAGGCCGCTCACGTCGAACGACCAGCGGCCCGTGCGCTTGGTGAAGGCGGCGCCGAACAGGCCGTCCCACGAGCCCGAGCCCGGCTGAAATTCGGCCTGGAAAAGCTGGCCGGCGGCGTCGCGCCGGTCGGTGCTGCCGGTCGGCGCCTTGAAGCCGAACAGCACGGCGGCCGACGTTCCGGTCTGCGCGTTGTTGTGGAAGCGGTATTGCCCCAGCATGGTCACGTCGCCGAAGCCTGCCGAGTTGCCGCGCCGGTTGATGCCGTCGGGGCTCATCAGGCCGCTCATGTCGCCCGCATTCATCATGCCCATGTGGCCGCCGCTCAGCATGTCCTCGCCGGGTTCGCGAATGTCCGAGCGGCGGACGCCGCCGGCGCGAACGGCAACGGTGAAGTCGTTGGTGATGCCGTAGGCGGCCGAAATCGAGACGGCGTCGATCGAGCGGATCGAATGCGCGTGCGTGCCTTTAGCTGCCGCGGCGAGCAGGTCGGCGTCGCTGAGCTGGCCCAGCCGGATGAATTCGTAGCGGATGGATGCGGCGATCAATCCTTCGGAAAGCGTATCGGCCGAGATGGTGTTGATGGGTCCGCCGCTACCGGTATTGCCGCCGCCGCCGGGATGATGCGCTTCCGCAGGAGCTGCGAGCAAAAACATGATGGATGAAAAGACGCCGGCAGCCGGCCTTACACGATACGCACACACATACGCCCCCTTTACTCACTGTCGGACGATTAGCCATCGCAATCGGGCGCGAGATTGACTGGATCATGCGAGAAGCGCGGCCTGCTCGCGACGGAAGGGAAGCAAAAAAGCGAAGGCGTCATCGCGGGCGCGGCATCGGTGCGGCTGTCGCGTGTCGAGCGAGTGGCGAAAGGAGCGTGGACCGATTGTCGGTTGTGCTTCCGTTTTTCTCGCGCCGCGTAGTGGCAGTCGCAATCACGTCCGGCAGTAGCCGCAATCACGGCGAGCACCAGCCGTAATCGCGTCTGATTGTTTCTCTACACGCCTTATGGTCCAGCGCGCGTATCGGAGTAGGACAATTATGACAACCATCGTCAGAGATATCTTTGTGTTCCTCACAGCGGCCATTTTTGTCGCAGCGAGTATGCTCATTGCGACCGGGGCCGGCGCGCACGAGTTCAAGGTCGGCGCCATCGACATCGGCCACCCCTGGTCGCGCCCGACCCCGAAAGACGCCAACATTGCAGGCGGCTATCTCACCATCACCAACAAGGGCAAGACTGCGGATCGCCTGATCGGAGGCGCTTCGCCCGCGGCTGGTCAGATCGAGGTGCACGAGGTGGTCGACGTGGACGGCATGTCGAAGACGCGCGCGCTCGCCAACGGCATTGAGATCAAGCCAGGCAAGACCGTGGAGCTCAAGCCCGGCTCGTATCGTCTCCTGATGCTCGGACTCAAGGAGCCGTTCCAGCTCGGCCAGAAGATAAAGGCCACGCTGGTGTTCGAGAAGGCCGGGCCTGTCGAGATCGTCTATAACGTTGAGGAAAATCCTGGAGCCGCCGTCAGCGGCGTCATGCAGCACAAGCACCACTAGGGCGCTTCACCTGCTCTGCCTGGGAAAGGCTCTCCGTTCTTGAGCATCGAATAGGTTCTCGGCAGATCGCGCCATGTCCGCGAGCCGCGACGGCATGGTGTTCGGCGTCACGCGCCGGACCAACAACGCCGGGCCATCGCGATCGGCGATGGCTGGTCTCGAACTCTTCATTATTCTCCAGCCGGGATTCTCACCAGTGTCCAGCTCGAACCAGATGTCAGCCATCGCAGCCGCCAGCCTGCAGCCATCGCAGCAAAGAAGGCGAGTGGCCTGGCCGTTCGCTGCCACGATGTTGTCCGCATCGCTTCTTGGGATCGGGCTGGCATTTTGTGCCCGCGCACTGCTACCCGCATGGGGGATCGAGGGGGCCAGCGCGTTTTTCTTGCCGAACGACGTCGTCTGTTCGAACGGGAATTCTTCGACCTCGCCGCAGACAACTCGCATGGACGAGTGAAGCTGTCGAGCCTCCGGACTCCGAGGGAGCGCCGCGTCCGCATGTGAGCGTCCGCCGTCAACCGTTCGGAAACCACACGAATTCTCTTCCAGTCCCGCTAACTAATCGAAAATCGTTCTGCCGCAAGTTCGTGGCCGGGAAAGAAAGGGGAGATCCGAACATGAACGGCCTGGCCATCATGGAAAACGTTCGCCGATACCGCACCATCGCATCGTTGTGCCGCCAAACCGCAGCCTTCCGGCCGCTTCATAGCGGCTCCCTCCTGGCGCAAGCCAGGGAATGGGAACATCGCGCCGTTGCGGAGCTGGAAGCCTATTATGAGGCTTTCTGTTACGCGGCTACGGGCAATGCGCCGAACCACTCCGCAAGCTGCGCAGCGTAAGCTGACGGCGGCGGGCGTTTCCGGAAAGGGGCGCGCCTCGGGTTTATTAAGAATTGCGGCGGCGTGGGGTGAGATCCGCCGGCACGACAAGATTAGCCGGCAAATTGTGTTCCTTCGCCGTCCCAGGCGGATGGCTTGATCAGTCAAGCTACCGTCCCGCTAGACGGTCATTCGCGTCACGCCTATCAACTTCCGTTCCTGCCCCGTCCGGCCGTTGCCGCACCTAAGGCCGCTTGAAGCTCTCGCCGAACCAATGCCGCCATCTCGGCTCGCTCGCTGCAGCGTACTGTTCTGCGTCGTCGCCATAATAATAGAGAACCATGCTCGCATTTGTACCGCTGTCGGTGCCGTAGGTGCCTATGAGGGCAATGCCGGGGGCCGGAGCGTTCAGGCGCAGCATGATGTAGCGCTGCTTGGCATCCTGCTGCACGCGTTCGACCATGCCGGACAGGCTCTCTGGCTGTTGTGGTGTCGTCCGCTCTTCGCCGACATTTGCGGCGGCGAGACCGAGCTTCTCGGTTAGCCGTTTCCAGACCCCGGACTGGGCGCCTTCGTCGCTGGCCATGGCGTGGAAGGACGCCGCCTTCCTGCCGGCGAAATGCGCGAGGTAGACGCGCAGCACTTCAAAGAAGCCGGGCCAGCCGCTTTCGAAGCCTTCCAGTTGATCATCCCAATCGTCTGTCGAGGCAAACAGTGAATGGACCATGCGAACGACACACCGGCCGCCCGACCTGCTGGCTACGGTGATCTCGGTCGCGACCGGCGGCGCGCCTTCGCTCCAGTTGCGCTCGACATAACCGAAGCGGAATGGCGGCTCCCAGGCCGTGACTTCGCCTGTGGAGCTTCCATTTGGACCGAAGTCGAAGTGGATGGCGCCACCGATATGCTCGTCAATCCTGGTCTTGGTGAACCAGGCCGTATTGCCGGGTCCCGTCGCCATCGCCTGCCACACCTGCTCAGGCGTGCCATTCACGATCAACTCCATCTCGACCCAGCGCTTTCCGGTTTCATCTTTCTTGAGGGGCATGGGGATCCTTTCAGGGCCGAGCGTCGCGGGGCGCAGGATAGGACGCCACAACGAGCCGGTGGGGTCGTCCGCCCGGCGCACTCTCGTCGTGATAACGTGCCGCCAGCGCCGCGACGACGTTGGTGAGATCGGAGGTGAAGGCCGCGCGATCTGCAGGTGATCGGAAGCGGATGACGGTGTCGATCGAAAGGGTGGCGAGACGCTTGTCGTTCTGGCGGGCCGTCCGCCAGAGGTCGCCGACCTCGCGGACGATGCGTGCCGCCAGGGCGATGAGATAACTGGCTGATAGACGGTCGTTGTTGCGTGCCGGATCGGCCCCGATTGGACCCAGCGCAGCGGGCGAGACGACATAGGACGATGCCGTCGCGATCATAAGGCGTTCCGTGAGGCCGCCCCATTGGCGCTCTTCGGCCGGCTTGATCAGCTTGTGGTCCTCCAAGGCGCGCAGGTGGTAGTTCACCTTCTGGCGCGTGAGGCCAACCCGCCCGGCGAGCGCGGCAGCCGAGGCAGGCTGCGAAAGTGCCGCCAGCAATCGGGTCTTTATCGGGTCCAGCGCGAGAGCCGCGGCCGCAGGGGCCTCAATGACATCAAGTTCAAGCATGCGCTCTAGTGGCATTGACAAATTTTTTTGTCAAGGGCGTGGCCACTCAAAATCGCAGAAATGGCGCGCCACCGTCGATGGAAGATGGGCACTATTCGTTCGCCATTCCCTATGATAGCGGGGCCTGCCCGCGTCCCAATCAGCAAAACTGCGACGGCCTGCGATGCACCACGCCTCATGGGTGGGCGTCTTCGCGATTTTCGAAAGTCTGGTTACCCTTCGATAGCGGCCGTACCGATCAATCCGGGGATCGACGTGATGTGCCAGAGCTAACTTCGCCTTATCCGGCTGCCGGTTTCAGGGATCATATGTCCGTAAGGCAGGTGCTCTTATTCGCTCCGGTGGCTTTTTCGCACAAGGTCGTCCACATACGCCTTGCACTCCAGGAGGCCGGCACCCGTTTCCGCCCGGATAAGAGCCATTGCCGCGATGGGGTTGCCGTCTTGCACCAGTCTGTTCACGCGCTCCGGCACGTCTCCGCGTATGTAGAAGGCATCGGCATCGAGCGCGGCGCCATCGTGTGGCAGCGTTTTGACCTGAGGTCTGGGATCATCCCAACAATGCTCTGCGCGCATCACAGAAGCGATTTTGTCAGTCCACTTGACCATGTTCCCACAACGTTCGGCGTATCCGCATTCGACGAGCGCGGCGATCTCATGGTGGAGCGTCATCCAAAGGCGACGCGCTAGGCCGACGGCAAGTTCCGCAGCCAATCGAAGGCGTGCTGATGGTTGATCGATCATCGTTTGAGACAACTAGTTGACGTCGCGCGTCAGTGGGCCGTCAGCACCCTGGACCAGCTCCATCAATCGCTTTGCCTCAGGAGCGAGTGCGGCCCAACGCCACCATGGGTCCCCGTCAACGCTATCGGGCAGCCACGCACCGTCGACCCAACGCGCGGCCAGAGCTTTGACCACGGCAGTTCGATTGTCCGTCAGAGCAGCATGCTTGACATCCTCGGGAATGGAGGCGAGAGCATTGCGCATGTCCAAATCGACGTCCCGTTGTTCGAGCTCTTCACGCGACAGGTTATTCTCGTCCCAGTAACCGCTCATCTGCATCGCGGGGCCGATCTTGTCCATCCATATGAAGGCATTGCCGAGTGGCTTGGCGTAGCCCAACGCCGCAAGCGCATCCATGACGGGCCTGATATCGTCGTGCGGCGTAAAGGGTAGGCGTCTTAGAGACGCAAGGCCCAACTGGCTTCCACACAACAATATCCATGCTGTCAATACATCGTCGATGGGCGGCAGCGTGATTTGGCCAGCCCGTGATCGATCCATGACGAACTGTGCAACTCGGTCAGCATCGATCGCCAATTTGTACTCATCAGTCGCCAGCCCTAGCCTTGCGAGCGTACTGCGAGCGCATTCGAATGCAGTTTGGCACATATCGTCGAGTTTGGCCCCGGCGCGGGCGGGCACCGCACTTGGCGCCCAGCAATCCGTGATCGCGCGCACAAGCGAGGCGGCAAGCTCGCCGTAAAGTCTGTGAATAGCCATGGCGCGAGCATAGCATGAGCAACGTGGACGAACCGTAAAAGGAATTGATTCCCTTTCACGTCGTATGGTTGACGTGCAAATTGTCGTTGCGGATCATTTCTGAGTGTAGGGTTCGACTCTAGCGTGTTCGCGGCGGCGACGTGCTGGGTGAGCGCCGCCTCCCGCAAAGCTTCCAGCCCCGCGATTGTCGCCGCATGCCGCAGGGTTCGCAGCCTGATCATGATGAGGCCGTGAGGCCCTTGTTGGGCAGGGCCATGGGCGCTTATAAACTGCGCGATGATGTAGCAGTGCCGCTGATTTGCCCGACGTGTCAAAATGTTTTCACGGGATCGCTCAAAGCATCCATGCGGGCGATCACCGGCTACTTTGCATGAAGTTGTTCTCGATATTTTAGTTGGGATCGACAACCACGCCGGCCTTGCGCTGCCTTCGACGATGTCGCCTCGCCGTTCGGCGACCGGTTCTCGTGGATCAAGGGCGGTTGGAGTTCGATGCTTCCAGGCGTGCATCGATCCCAGTGGCCCCGCGCATGTGGGTGCCGAGCCGCCGGCATCGGCAACACCGTCGCAGGTGATCTCGGGAATCGAGATCCTTGATGCGCCCTGGATGACAACCCCGGTCATTCCGCTCAATTCTGGACTGGTCGCCATCATTGGCGCGCGCGGCTCCGGCAAGACCGCACTGGCGGACATGATCGCGGCGGGATGCGATTCGATTTCGGACGAGTCCTGGAACGCCGAGGAATGGACCAACCCCTCTTTTCTCGTTCGTGCCCGGCCCCTTGTCGGTGATGGGAAAGTCAAGGTGAGTTGGGCTTCCGGAGAACCGAGCGTCCGTGCGCTCGATGGCTCGGATGCCAACGGGCCGTTTAGTTATGAGCGCGTGCGGTATCTGTCGCAGCAGTTCGTGGAGGAACTGTGCTCGTCGAGCGGGCTGACCGACGGTCTCCTGCGCGAGATTGAACGCGTGATCTTTGAGGCCCATCCAGACGATGCCCGGGACGGCACGTCGGATTTCGCGGAGCTTCTCGACCACCGCGCATCGCGCCATCGCCTGGCGCGTGAACGCGAAGCTGAGGCCGTGTCGCAGATCTCCGAGCGCATCGGCACCGAGTTGGAGAAGGAAGAGCTGATCGCGACCTACGAGGGGCAGGTTGTGCAAAAGAAGAAGCTGGTCGACGCCTATACGGCCGATCGCGCCAAGCTCGTATCGGCCGGCAGCGAGAAGCGAGCCCAGCGTCACACGGAACTGGCGGGAGCCGCAAACCAGGTTCGGGCGAAGCTGCGCCAGTTCGCCGGCCAGCGGCAGACCTTCTTGGCAATGCAGGACGAGGTGAAGGATCTGCGGCGCAACCAAGCTCCTGAAGCGCTGAGACAGGCTCAGGCGCGCCATACCCACAGTGGCATGTCGGCGGAACAGTGGGCGTCGTTCCTGCTGGACTACAGGGGGGGCCCGTCGACAGCTGGAGCGGCGGAATGCAAGAACCCCCCAATAGCTGGCCCAGCAGGGGTAAACTCGACGCTATCTGGAATCGGCTTGCTGCGATTTCAGTCGTAGCTCTCCAGCGAATGCTCTTCCGGATTCGGTCCTCCCGCCTTGTTCCGGGCCTCCAAGCGGTGCGTCGCGGCGCCGAACGAGATGTTCGAATTGCTCAGGCGATGCGCCGCCGTAACGCGTTCAGGCCGCCAGCGCCACGCGACGACCTCGCAGCCCTAAGGTCTCCGAGGGGTATTCGCCGAACAGTGCGAAATAGTATTGAGAGAACCGCCCGAGTTCGACAAAACCTTGTTGCAGGGCGACCTCGGCGACGGTGGTCTTGCCGGGCGAACTTTCCTTCAGCGTCGAGTGAATCGCGCAAAGTCGTTTGTAACGAAGAAACGTGACCGGTCCGATACCGAACACATCATGAAAGGCGCGGTGCAGCCCGCGCCGCGACACGCGAAACGCGGCGCAAAGCTCCGACACATGCACCGGACGCGCGCCAGCGGCGGCGAGATAATCCTCGACATTGTGCACGAGCCGCAGCGCCGACGGCAGCGTGCCGGTCTCGTCTAGCGGCAACGACTGGAAGATCGTCGCGGTGATGCAATCGACGATGGCGCGCTTCCAGAAATCGGCGGAGAATTCCGATAGCGCGTCCTGGTGCTGCGCGAGGCGGGAGACGATCTGCGACAGGCGGCGCGCCGTCACGGCCGCGACGGCGGGATCGGCGCGATAGCGATTCTTCTCGCACCAAGTCGCGGGATCGCTCAGGCGCGCTTCGCCGGCGAAGATGGACGCGACCTCGGACAGATCGAAGCGCAGCGCCGCATAGGACGAGGCGCCGTGGAAAGTGCCGTCGTGCTCGATCGCGGGCGGAATCGCCAGAACGTCCGCAGGGCGCATGTCGAAGGCAAAGTGGGTGACGCGGTCTTCTGCCGAAAGCAACATGCCGACGATCAGCTTGTCGTCGCTGGAGGTGCGCTGGGTGCGGACGCCGAGGTTGAACGAACCGACGCTGAGGGAGAAATCGCCGATGCCGATATGCGACAGCGTGCCGCGCAGCTTGCCACGCCGGAGCTGCATGACATCGACATATGAGCCCTGCACCGCATGGTGCAGTCCCTCGAAGCCATCTAGGTCGCAACTGCTGACCGAAAGGCGACCGCCCATGTGATCAGCCCCTAACTGTCACGTGAGTAGAATAAGACCTGCAACCCTCCGGCGATAGCGACTTTCTGCATACGTCTGATGCGCGATTTGACGTGCACCGTTTCCCTCGCATTTCCCGTGCAAGACTCCCGCAAGTTTTCATTAAGATATCGCAAGACCCGAGTGGGGATATTTACCCTCGTAGAATCGCGAACGGGGTGTGGCGGGACGCAGCCAACATTTGGCACGATCTGCACATCACAGACGCTTGGCACTGATCTATCGTCGCAATTTCCAGATGCAGACACGCGCCGACGTTGCATCACCGGCACTCGCGCAGAAGGAGGAGCTTGCGCCGCGCGCGCGCATGAAAGGTAAGAGGAGCTGACTTGTTTTCTTCACCGGATAGTTGGGTGGAGTTGTAAATGAAAGGGCTCGCCAATGCGTTCATCGAAGACGACGTTCGATCGTCAGAGACGCGCCATACCGAGGGTACTTGGCACTCTCGCTTGCGCCGTAACGATTGGGATCGGCGTCGCATCAACCCCTGCGTCAGCGTTCAATATCGGCGCGACCCGTTTGCTTGCTGCACAAGCTATCCCCAGCCAATCCAATCTCGACGCGATTGAAGTCCGCGCTGCCGGACGGGGCGGCCGCGTTGCTGTCGGACCGCGTGGTGGCGTAGTGGCCCGTCGCACGACCGTTGTGCGGCCGGGATTTCATGGGGCAGGAACGCGCGTGGTCCGTCCCGCGGTACGTCCTGCTGCAGGTTGGGCGCGCCCCGGCTGGTACCGGTGGCCGAGAGGTGGGGCGATCGCGGCAGGTGCGGCGATCGGCTTCGTGACTGCCGCAACAGCTGCTGCCTGGGCGGGCTCCGCACCGGCGCCGGGCATGTGCTGGTATTACACGGATCCATCCCGCACGCAGGGCTTTTGGGACTATTGCCCATAAGCCGCCAGGTAGCAGACGTACGCGGGGAAGTCGCGATGTTGCAAGCCGGAGCCGAAACGGAAGAGCGCCCACCAGACGACAGCAGGACCGCCGATATGATCTTCGTTCCCGGCGGAACGTTCCGCATGGGCTCGGATCACCATTATCCCGAAGAGGCGCCGTCGCACCGCGTGTCGGTCGACGGTTTCTGGATCGATCGCACGCCTGTGACGAACAGGCAGTTCAAGGCGTTCGTCAGGGCGACCGGCCATGTCACGACGGCGCAAATTCCGCCTGACCCGAAGGATTATCCGGGCGCTCTGCCGCATATGATTTATGCGGGGTCGCTCGTGTTTTCGCCGCCGCGGCAGGTCACCGGCCTCAAGGACTGGAGCCAGTGGTGGACCTTCATGAAGGGTGCCGACTGGCGGCATCCGTATGGGCCGAAGAGCAACATCAATGTGCTCGACAATCATCCGGTCGTGCACGTTTCCTACAGCGATGCGCTGGCCTACGCCAAATGGGCGGGCAAGGATCTGCCGACAGAGGCGGAATGGGAGTTCGCCGCGCGGGGAGGGCTTGAGCATCAAGAATTCGCCTGGGGCGACGCCTTGACGCCGGGCGGCCAGCATATGGCTAACACCTGGCAGGGCAATTTCCCGGTCGAGAACACCAACGACGACGGCTATGAGCGCACCTCGCCGGTGACCGCGTTCCTGCCGAACGGCTACGGCATCCACGACATGATCGGCAATGTCTGGGAATGGACCTCCGACTGGTGGTCGTCAAAGCATGAAGGCGACGCGCCGAAAGCCTGCTGCGTTCCACAAGATCCGCGTGGCGGACGTGAGGCCGACAGCTACGACCCGTGCCAGCCCCAGGTCAAAATTCCGCGCAAGGTACTGAAGGGCGGCTCGCATCTCTGCGCGCCGAACTATTGCCGCCGCTATCGCCCGGCCGCGCGCCATGCCGAGCCGGTCGATACCTCGACCAGTCACGTCGGATTCAGGTGTGTGATGCGTGAAGGCAAGACGAACGAGAGGACAAGATAGCAAGGGAGCGAGAACTCAACACTCAAAGACAGGGAGCACTGACATGTCGGCTACCATGATCAATCTCATCATCCAGCTCATCGCCGGTGCCATCGGCGGCAACGCCGCCGGCGCCTCGATGAAAAATCTCGATCTCGGCACGCTCGGCAACACGATTGCCGGCGCGCTCGGCGGAGCGGGCGGCGGAACGCTCCTTACCGCGTTGCTGCCGATGCTGCAGGGCGCGGCGGGGGGCAACATCGATATCGCAGCGCTCGCCGGTCAGGCAGTCGGCGGCGGCGTTGCCGGCGCAGTGGTGACCGCGATTGTCGGCCTCATCAAGAATCAGATGGCGGGCGCAAAGTGAAGCTGTTTGTGAGTAGAGGAGACGAGGCCATGATGCCGAATGTCCGCGCGAAGGAGCGCGTGCTTGTTGCCTGTGCCGCTATCACGTTTGGCTTGTGCCTGACAGCCGCGCCAGGCTCCGCTCAAACGCAGACCCCGGCCCCGGCCGAGCAAAACCAGGGTTCAGGCACCCCACCGACCGCCACTCCAGCGCCCGCCTCGGCGAAGCTTCCCGAAGGGCAGATCGAGCAGCTTGTGGCGCCTATTGCGCTCTATCCCGATGCGCTGCTGTCGCAAGTGCTGATGGCATCGACCTATCCGCTGGAGGTGGTCGAGGCGGCGCGCTGGTCGAAAGCAAATGCGAGCATCAAGGGCAGGACGCTCGAGGACGCCATGCAGAAACAGTCGTGGGATCCGAGCGTTAAGGCGCTCGCTGCAGTTCCGCAGACGCTGCAGATGATGAGCGACAAGCTGGAATGGACGCAGCAGCTCGGCGATGCCTTCCTCGCGCAGGAAGAGGATGTCATGAGCGCCGTGCAAAAGCTGCGTGAGCGTGCGGAGGCGGCGGGCAATCTCAAATCGACACCGCAGCAGAAGGTATCGCGCGCCTCGCCGCCGGCGGGCGTGAGCGTACCTGCGGGAGCGCAGCCGCCGATCGTAATCGAACCCGTCGATCCCGGCACTTATTATGTACCCGTCTACGATCCCGCCGTCGCCTATGGCACGTGGGAATATCCGGCCTATTCGCCATTCTACTGGTATCCGCCCGGTTTTGTAGCAAGCGGCGTGGTCGCATTTACCGCCGGCGTCGTGGTGAGCGCTGCGATCTGGGGCGGATGCGACTGGTGGCGGAGAAGCGTGAACATCAACGTCAATCGCTTCAACCAGTTCAATCGCACCAATATCGTCAACAATGCCTGGGTGCACAACCCGGCTCATCGCGGCGCCGTCGCTTATCGCGACGCCGGCGTTGCGGCGCGGTTCGGCAAGGGCAACACGGCAGCGGCGCGCGAGGCCGCGCGAGGCCGCAGCAACATCGGGCAGCGCGATCTTTCGAAGGCCGGACCGGGGCGAAGGGACGCGATGAAGCCAGGCGCCGGCAATCGCGCCGCCAAG
>NZ_LLXX01000161.1:100734-163410 GCF_001440405.1 Bradyrhizobium valentinum | reverse complement strand
TCTTGGGCGTGGCATCGGCGTGGGAGACCCTCAAAGATGTGCGAATCAACTAGTGCTTTCGCAGGGACGACAGCGTAGGACGACAGCGTAGATTGTGCCCGGCTCACATCGGCCGGTACGCCCGCACATCCGACGGCACGTTGACGCCGAGCTTGATCTGGCCGACCGACTTGATGATGTCGTCGCCGAGCAGTTGCGCGAAGCAGGCGTAGCCCCAGTCGCTCATGTGCAGGCCGTCGGCGATCACGAAGTTCTCGATCGGGATCGCCTGCCGCTCGTGCCAGTCCTTCATCACAGCAAAGCGCGGGAAGACGCCGACCTTACGAAGCTCGGCGGTCTTGTTCAGCAGCTTCATCATCTTGCCGGCGCTTTCCGCGTGCTCGTTGACCCGCGGCGAATATTGCGGATCGATCAGCACGACGTCGGCTCCAACAGCCTGAATGCGCGCGATGCCTTCCTCGACGAGTTTTGCAGTCTCACCCGGATCGAGGTTGCGCAGCACGGCATTGGTTCCGACCTGCCAGATCACCAGATCGGGACGCATATCGATGACGGCGGTCTGCAACCGCTTCATCATTTCCGGCGCGTCCTCGCCGCCCTTGCCCGCGTTGATGACGGAGATGTCGGCCGTCGGATATTGCCGGCGCAACTGCGCGGCAAGCCGGTTGGGATAGTTGAATTCAGGCGAGGTCGCGCCGTAGCCGGCAGTCGATGACGATCCGAACGCGACAATCACCACCGGCTGACCCGCGACGAGCTTGTTTGCGACGCGCGGCAGCGACCCCATCGACTTGGCGGCGCCCTTCGGCGGCAGGCAGGGTACGCGGCTGAAGATGTCGCCGGCCGATTTAGCGACGTCCTTTACCTTGTCGATCGCCTTGCCGGTGATGCCCTTCTGCGCAGTCGGATTCGCCGCGGCTGTCGGCGCTGTCTGCGGCGGAGTGCTTTCAGCAGCAGGCTTCTGTTCGGGCTTGTTGTCAGTCTTGTTATCAGTCTTGGCGTTATCGGACAGCGCCGCCTGCTGGGCGGTCTGCTGCGGGGTCGTCTGGGCACGCAGCGGAAGCACCGAGGCAGGCGTCAACAGCGCCAGGGCCGCGGCGGAGACAGTCAGCAATGTCGACAAACGAAAAGGGCAGTGACGACTCATTAACGCTGGTTCCCTAATTCTGCTGCGCCTGATCGAGGCGGGCCGCATCGAGCACAAATTTCGACAGCGCGCGGCCGAGGCAAGCATGAACCCGTTTGGCCATGTCGGTGCCGTGAAAGGTACTGAACAGGTCGAAATCTCCGGCGTCGTTCCAATGACGCATGATGGCAAACCGGTCGAACAGCGGAACATTATGCTGCTGCGCCACCACGCGCATATTATCTAGGTATGGCGGCGCAGAAATCATCGTTTCCGTTCGCGGGCTGTATTGCAGATTGACCAGAACCACATCGGATCCCGCATTTTGCAGCGCAGCAACTCCCTCTTCGACGGCACCGCGAAAATCGTCGGGATCGACGGATCGCATAGCATCGACGGTTCCCGTCTGCCAGATGACCAAAGTAGGCCTTTTTGCTTCCACCAGCTTAACGAGGTTGGCGTCCACCTCCTCGGCCGACTTGCCGGTCTGCAGTTCTACGGAGAGGTTGATCGGGGTCGAGGGCAGCTTCTCCTTCAGGGCCGCCTGCAGCTTGGCCGGATAGGCGCTGTTTTCGGAGGAAAGGATGGTCGATGACCGGCTCCCCACCACCAGGACGGTCAGCGGCCGGGCGTTCTTGACGGCCTCGGCCACCTTCGGAAGCGTGCTCTCGGTGGAGAGGAGATGGCTTGGGACTTCGCAGGTCTGAGGGGCGGCATCCTGGGCGCGCGCAAAACCGGCGGCTGCAAGACCGGCAAACAGGGTCAGAACCAGCACAGCTCCAGCGCCGGGCCTCATGCGCTTCCTCCCGCCATGTCGGCGTTGCCACCAGCGATTTTCGTTTTCGACGCTCCTTTGTCGGCCGAATGCTTGTACCACGAAATCACCCACGCCACGCCCCACATGATGAGGATTCCGGCAAGGCTGACCAAGGCGTGCGTGAGAGCACCCCCGCCAACTTCGGCCAGCACGAAGTGCCCTGCAAAGGCAAGGAAGATGCCGAGACAGAATATCTCAAGCGAATGCTGGCCACACAGGATCAATGGTCGCAGCCACGGCGATTTCAGGCCCGACCAATCCTTGGGCAGGAAGCGCACGGTGAGCGCCGCCAGCGCCAGGAAATGGGCAAAGCGCAGCACGTCCAGATCCGTCTTGGTGATCGGATACATCCACTGTTCGATCCGCTTCGGCATCAGGAAGCTGAGCTGCGGAATGTGCCAGGTCAGCGTGACGAAGAAGGCGGCCAAGAGATAGGCAATGCAAATCCACATCGTCACCGGCGACGACAGGATGCGGGACATGCGCGCCGCGCCGCCCAGCGCACACCAGGCACCGAACACGAACAGCAGTTGCCAGCAGAACGGGTTGAAGATCCAGAAGCCGCTCGGATAGGCCGTCAGATACCAGTCGAAGTGCCAGGTCAGCGCGTACAGCAGCACCGACAGCGCCAGCGCAACGTCGGCCCGCCACTTCATCAGCCACAGGATAACAGGCAGAAACAGCATCAGCACGATGTAGAGCGGCAGCACGTCCATGTTGACGGGCCGGAATCTCAGGAGCAGCGCCTGGACGATGGTGACGTCAGGCTGCTTGAGAAAATCCATGATGCCCATTTCTTCGCTGTAGAGCGGATTCTCGAAACGGGTCGCGACGTAGGAAATTTCCGCCAGGAAGATCGTGAACAGGAACACATGCGCGACGTAGATCTGCCAGACCCGCCGCATGATGCGCGCAGTGGCCACCACGAAGCCGGCTTCGAGCATCGCGCGGCCGTAGACGAAGGCGGCGGTGTATCCGGAGATGAAGATGAAGATTTCGGTGGCGTCGGAAAATCCGTAATTGCGGATCGTGAACCAGGTCAGGATGTTGGCCGGCAGATGGTCGATGAAGATCAGCCACAGCGCCATCCCGCGAAACAGGTCGAGCCGCAATTCGCGCTCGCCAGCCACCGGCAGCGCAATCGCCGGCGCGGCAGCCGCCGCCTTGGCATCGCTGCGAGACGTTCCGGCAACTGGATCGGCAATGGATGACATCTGGCACCGTTCGTTCAAGTCTTACGCGTGCACTGTCCGGAAAAGATAATATCGGCCCGCAACTTGCGCACAAGATACGTCAACTGAAGGTACGGGCCGGACTGCGCGCGGTTGCGCTCTAGATTGGAACTGTGTTGAAACCGCGATCAAACAAGCGGCAAACCCGGCGGCGTGGCGATTGGTTCCCCCGGCATTCTTGGCTATGATGCGGAACAGGATTTCCGGAAGCTTGCCCGCATGTACCGCGCCGTTACCCGTCAGATCGAAGTCACCGTCGAACCGAACTTCCTCCCCGAGCGCTCGTCGGTCGATCGCGGGCAGTATTTCTGGTCTTACACTATCGTCATCACCAATACCGGCGCAGAGACCGTGCAGCTCCGCACCCGGCACTGGATCATCACCGACGCCACCGGCCGCAAGCAGGAAGTCCGCGGCGAAGGCGTGGTCGGCGAGCAGCCCGTGCTCGCGCCGGGCGAGCGCTTCGAATACACGAGCGGCGTGCCGCTGCCGACCGCGTCCGGCTTCATGACCGGCCGCTACCAGATGGTCAGCGAAAGCGGCGAGCGGTTCGAGATCGACGTGCCGACGTTCTCGCTGGATAGCCCGGATAACAAGCGAGTGTTGAACTAGGGGCATCGCGCGCTTCCCGTCGCCCGCGAAGGGCGGTCATCCAGTACGCAGCGGCCCATCCGCGTCATTGCGAGCGAAGCGAAGCAATCCATTGTGCCGCAAGCGGAGAGGTGGATTGCTTCGCTACGCTCGCAATGACGCTGGAGATAGCGACACATCCACCATCGTCATCCCCGCGCAGGCGGGGATCCAGTACGCTGCGGCCTATCGGTTCAAACATTGGACGTCTCTGCGATACTGGGTCACCCGCCTTCGCGGGTGACGACAAGCGGGCATGGCTTCGCGATCTCGCGACATGAATGCCCGAGGTTTGCTGGAGAACTTCCCGCCCTCTTTGTCAGAGGGCGCAGGGAAGACCGGGTGCTTGCTGCACCCACGGTCTCGCGTGCGATTTGCGCAAACAAAACTGCACACGAGCATACAGGGTTACGGGGTGGGTAAAGGGCAGCGTGCCTATCGTGCGAACTAGCAGTCACGGGAAGCAGCCGAATCGTTTCGCCATTCGGGAAGTACGTTCCCTCTCCCCTTGCGGGGTCCGAGACGAGCGAAGCTCGCTCGTGGGTTAGGGAGAGGGGTGGCCGCAACGGCGGTGCTTGTGGCTTACCCCTCTCCCCAGCCCTCTCCCGCAATGAGGGAGGGAGCGCACCGTCCGTGCGGCGACAGCGTGCGCAATAAACCGCTACTCTTCCACAAACCGCTACTCTTCCACGCCCGCTTCCTGCGGCGTGAACTCATACACCGAGGAGCAGAACTCGCAGGTCACCACCACCTTGTCGTCCTTGACCATTTCGGCACGGTCCTTCGGCGCGAAGCTTTTCAGCATGGCCGACACCGCCTCGCGCGAGCAGGAGCATTGCGCGCGCAGGGGCAGCGGCGTGAACACGCGCACGCCGCGCTCGTGAAACAGCCGGTACAGCAGGCGCTCGCCCGACAGATCGGGATCGATCAGCTCGACATCCTCGACAGTGCCGATCAGCGACTGGCCCTCGACCCAGGCATCATCTTCCGCAACCGAATGCGTTACCGCGCCTTCCGGCGCATCGCCGGGATGCAGGTCGGCCTGCCGCGCGCGCTCCGGCGCCTTCGGCAAGAACTGCAGCAGCATGCCGCCGGCGCGCCAGCGATGTTTTCCGCCGTCGCCGCCGCGCCATTCCTCGCCGACCGCGAGCCGCACGCGGGTCGGGATCTGCTCGGAGCGCAGGAAATATTCATGGGCGGCGTCTTCCAGGCTGCCGCCGTCGAGCGCCACCAGGCCCTGATAGCGGCTCATGTCCTGGCCCTGGTCGATGGTCATCGCAAGATGACCCTTGCCGAGCAGCGCGCCTGAATCCTGGCCGTCCTTCAGCCGCCTCGCATCATATCGCGCATAGGCGCGCAGGCGGTCCGGCGACTGGAAATCCACGATCAGGAACGACACCGGCCCATCGGTCTGCGTCTGCAGGATGAAGCGACCCTCGAACTTCAGCGCCGAGCCGAGCAGCGTCGCCAGCACGATCGCTTCGCCGAGCAGCTTGCCGACCGGCGTCGGATAATCGTGCTTGGTCAGGATATCGTCGAGCGCGGGGCCGAGCCGGGTCAGCCGTCCGCGCAGATCGAGCGCTGCGACCTCGAACGGCAGCACCGCATCATCGACGGGAACGGACGACGGCGCGCGAATGGGCGCCTCGATCGTGATTTTGACGTCTGATTGTGAATCCATGGCGCCTTATCTGGGGTCGGAACATGCAAAACGAAAGGGGTTGACGAGCCGCCGAAACCATCTCCACGCGTCGTCTCTGCGAACACGAACGCAGAGACCCATAACCACAGGGCGTTGTGAGTAAGGCAAGGCGTCAACTACTGCCTTCAATTATCGGGGCCGCGGCGTATGGGTCCTTGCTTTCGCAGGGACGACGGAGAGACCTACGCCACTTCGTTGAAACACCAGGCCAGAATGCCTTTTTGCGCATGCAGGCGGTTTTCGGCCTCGTCGAACACGACCGATTGCGGACCGTCGATCACCTCGTCGGTGACCTCTTCGCCGCGGTGCGCGGGCAGGCAGTGCATGAAGATCGCATCCTTGTTCGCCAGCGACATCAGTTTTTCGTTGACCTGATAGGGCTTCAGCACGTTGTGGCGATGTTCGCCGTCCTTGTCGCCCATCGACACCCAGGTGTCGGTGACAACGCAATCGGCACCGCGGACCGCGGCCTCGGGATCGTTGCCGAGCACGATCGGGGCTTGCGTTGCCTTGATCCAGTCCTTCATCGCCTTGTTCGGCGCAAGCTGCGGCGGGGTCGCGACATTGAGCTTGAACTTGAAACGCTCGGCCGCATGCGCCCAGGACGCCAACACATTGTTGTCGTCGCCGGTCCAGGCCACGGTGCGGCCCTCGATCGGCCCGCGATGCTCCTCGAAGGTCATCAAATCGGCCATCACCTGGCAGGGATGCGAGCGCCGCGTCAGCCCGTTGATCACGGGCACGGTGGCGTGCGCGGCCAATTCCAGCAGCGCGTCGTGATTGAGGATGCGGATCATGATCGCATCGACATAGCGCGACAGCACGCGCGCGGTGTCGGCGATGGTCTCGCCGCGGCCGAGCTGCATCTCCGCGCCCGTCAGCATAATGGATTCGCCGCCAAGCTGGCGCATGCCGACGTCGAACGACACCCGCGTGCGGGTCGACGGGCGCTCGAAGATCATCGCCAGCGTCTTGCCTTCGAGCGGCTTCGTGACCTTTTCGTGCGCCTTCAGCTTCGCCTTCATGGCGGTACTGGCGGCCAGCATGTTGCGCAATTCGCTCAGCGGCAGTTCGCTGATGTCGAGGAAATGACGGACGGACTTGCTCATCATCCGGTCGCCTTCTTCAACGGCGCGCCCGACAGCGCAACGCAGGCGCGTTCGAGCATCTGAACGGACTCGTCGATCTCGGTCTCGGTCACGATCAACGGCGCCAGGAAGCGCACCACATTGTCGCCGGCGCCCACCGTCAGCAGCTTCTGGTCGCGCAGCGCGTTGACGAGATCGCCTGAGGGCACTACGGCCTTGACGCCGACGAGGAGCCCCTCGCCGCGCACTTCCGAGAGCACGGCCGGATAGCGATCGACGACGGAGGCCAGTTTCTGTTTCAGGAGCAGCGACATCTTCTGCACATGGTCGAAGAAGCCGGGCTTCAGCATCACATCGAGCACGGCATTGGCCGCAGCGATCGCCAGCGGATTGCCGCCGAAGGTCGAGCCGTGCGAGCCGGGCGTCATGCCGGAGGCGGCTTCGGCGGTCGCCAGTACCGCGCCGATCGGAAAGCCGCCGCCCAGCGCTTTGGCCAGCGACATCACATCCGGCGTCACGCCGGCGCGCTTGTACGCGAAGAGATCGCCGGTGCGGCCCATGCCGGTCTGCACCTCGTCGAATGCGAGCAAGAGGCCATGCTCGTCGCAGAGCTGTCGCAATGCCTTGAAGAAGGCCTGCGGCGCCGAGCGCACGCCGCCCTCGCCCTGTACCGGCTCGATCAGGATGCCCGCGGTGTGCGGACCGATCGCCTTTTTCACCGCTTCGAGATCGCCGTGCGGCACCTGGTCGAAGCCGTCCATCGGCGGCCCAAAGCCTTCGAGATATTTGGCGGAGCCGGTGGCGGCCAATGTCGCCAGCGTGCGGCCGTGGAACGCACCCTCGAAGGTGACGAGGCGGTAGCGCTCCGGATGCCCCTTCGACGCATGATAGCGGCGCACGACCTTGATCACGCCTTCCATTGCCTCCGCGCCGGAATTGCAGAAGAATACGAGGTCGGCAAAGCTCTGCTCGCAGAGCCGCGCGGCGAGCTTCTCGCCGTCCGGGCTCTTGAACAGGTTCGACATGTGCCAGAGCTTGGTCGCCTGCTCCTGCAGCGCCGCCACCAGGTACGGATGGCAATGGCCCAGCGCGTTCACCGCGACGCCCGAAGTGAAGTCGAGATAGCGCTCGCCATTGGTTGCGACCAGCCACGCGCCTTCGCCGCGTTCGAAGCCGAGATCGACCCTGGCGAAGACGGGGAGCAGATGCGACGTGGCGCTATTGGTCATGGCAATCACTGAAGGTTTGAGACCTGCTTTTGAGACCTGCCGCGGAGCACACGCGTGCATTGGCGCGAAGGCGGCAACAGCCGGTCTTGCGAAAACGAAACGTGCCGCCTCTTAAGGGCGGCACGTGAGAGGCATTCTATGTGGGCCGGGAGCGCTGTCAACACGCCACGGAAGGCCTTTCCTGCGGTGCAAGATGCCCAAAATCCGTAAGATTGCGGTGTGGTGGAAAACACGCAGTTAAATGCCTAGATGTCAGAACATGTGGACGTTCTGGCCCGGACTCTTGCGCCCGAGTCACGCCATATTGTAGCGTTTGGGCTGTCGGGTACGACATCTCGTGCGGCAGTTCTGATCCCTAGAGTCCTTTTTGTGCATGCGTAAACGTTCGGGCGCGGTTAGCGCGCCCGGCGAGGGCTAAGGGATTCTGACCGCAGGGATTTTTGAGACGAGTGACATCGCGGGCGCTGCCCCACGTTGGCCGGCGCGACGCGAAGGGAAGAATACGATGACGGTATTGACCTGGTCCGACGATCGCGTCGAGCAGCTTAAGAAGCTCTGGGAAGCCGGATTATCGGCGAGCCAGATCGCCGCGGAACTTGGAAATGTGACGCGAAACGCAGTGATCGGCAAAGTGCACCGGTTGGGCCTGTCCGGCCGTGCCAAGAGCCCCTCCTCGGCGGCCCCGCGGCAGCGCAAGGCGCGTCCCGCCGCCCAGCAGATGATGCGGGTGTCGCGGCCGGTGTCGCGCGGCAACACCGCGCTCGCGCACGCCTTCGAGGTCGAGATGGAGCCTGATCCGATCGCCTTCGACAATGTGGTGCCGATGAGCCAGCGGCTGTCGCTGCTGGAGCTGAACGAAGCCACCTGCCACTGGCCGGTCGGCGATCCCTCGAGCCCGGAATTCTTCTTCTGCGGCGGCAAGGCGCTCACCGGACTGCCCTACTGTGCCCACCATTCGCGCATCGCCTACCAGCCCGCCGCCGACCGGCGGAGGCAGCAGCCGAAGCAGACGCGGTAAGGGCGCGGGGATTATCTCAACGACGTCGTCCCTGCGAAACGCAGGGACCCATAACCACAGGTGCATGTGGTTATGCTGAGCTGGAGCTCCAGCTTTTTCAACAATCAGGATTTGTGGTTATGGGTCCCCGCATTCGCGGAGACGACGGCTGAGTTTGCTGAGACAACAGCAGAGCGTTACGGCTCCACCTTCGCAAAGCGATCATCCAGCGCATATCCCGCGCCGCGGACGGTACGGATCGGGTCCTGCTCGCGGCCGGGGTTGAGCAGTTTGCGCAGGCGGCCGATGTGAACGTCGACGGTGCGTTCGTCGATATAGATGTCGCGGCCCCAGACGCTGTCGAGCAACTGCTCGCGGCTGAAGACGCGGCCGGGATGCTCCAGGAAAAATTCCAACAACCGGTATTCGGTCGGGCCGAGATCGATCTGGCGGCCCGAACGCGCGACGCGGCGTTTCTCGCGATCGAGCTCGATGTCGCCATAAGTGAGCACGGTGGCGAGCCGCTCGGGGCTCGCCCGCCGCAACAGGCCCTTCACCCGCGCCAGCAGTTCCGGCACCGAGAACGGCTTGACGATGTAGTCGTCGGCGCCGGTCGCAAGCCCGCGCACGCGCTCGCTCTCCTCGCCGCGCGCCGTCAGCATGATGATCGGTAATTGCTTGGTCTCGGGTCGGGCGCGGAGCCGGCGGCACAGTTCAATGCCAGACAGGCCCGGCAGCATCCAGTCGAGCACCACAAGATCGGGCACCCGCTCCTTCAGCCGCGTATCCGCATCGTCGCCGCGGGCGACGGTTTCGACATCATAACCTTCGGCGTCGAGGTTGTAGCGCAACAGCGTGGTCAGCGCTTCCTCGTCCTCGACCACCATAATGCGCGCGCTCATTCTGCTTTCCTCAAGTATTAGGTACGGTGGTAGCAAACGTCGTCATGTCGCCCTTCGGGCGCTGGTCAAGAATTTGCTGGCCTTCGATCATGTAGAACACGGTTTCGGCGATGTTGGTGGCGTGATCGCCGATCCGCTCGATATTCTTGGCGCAGAACATCAGGTGGATACAGAACGAGATGTTGCGCGGATCTTCCATCATATAGGTCAGGAGTTCGCGGAACAGCGAGGTGCAGATGGCGTCGACTTCCTCGTCGCCCTTCCACACCGCCATCGCCGCCGGCAGATCGTGCGCCGCATAGGCGTCCAGCACCGACTTGACCTGCGACTGCACCAGATCGGTCATGTGCTCCAGGCCGCGCATCAGCTTCAAGGGCTGGAAATCGTTCTCCAGCGCCGAGACCCGCTTGCCCATGTTCTTGGCGAGGTCGCCGATCCGCTCCAGATCGGTGGCGACGCGCATGGCGCCGACGATCTCGCGCAAATCGATCGCCATCGGCTGACGCCGTGCGATGGTCAGCACCGCGCGCTCCTCGATCAGATGCTGCAGGCGGTCGATCTCGACGTCGGTCGCAACGACCCGCTTGCCGAGTGGGATGTCGCGGCGGACCAGCGCGTCGACGGATTCGGTGATCATGCGTTCGACCATGCCGCCCATCTCGGCGACCAGACGGGTCAGTTCCTGAAGGTCGCTGTCGAACGCCTTGGCGGTGTGCTCGGATGCCATCTGTTATCTCCTTAAATCATGATCCGATTGGATTGAATCGGATCATGATTTCATTTTCTCGTTTGAGCATGATCTCTTCGGAAAACCGGTTCCCACTTTTCCGGATCATGCTAGCCAAACCGCCCGGTGATGTAGTCCTGGGTGCGTCGATCGCCGGGCGAGGTGAAAATCTTGTTGGTGTCGTCGAACTCGATCAGCTCACCGAGATACATGAAGGCGGTCTTGTCCGAGACGCGCGCCGCCTGCTGCATGTTATGGGTGACGATGGCGATGGTGTAATCCTCCGCCAGCTCCTGGATCAGCTCCTCGATCTTGGCGGTCGAGATCGGGTCCAGCGCGGAACAAGGCTCGTCGAACAGGATCACTTCGGGCCGCACCGCCACCGTCCGCGCGATGCAGAGCCGCTGCTGCTGGCCGCCGGACAGCGACAGGCCGGAGGCGTTCAGCTTGTCCTTGACCTCGTTCCACAGCGCGCCGCCGCGCAGCGCCTTCTCCACCCGGCCGTCCATCTCGGACTTCGAGATCTTTTCATAGAGGCGAATGCCGAAGGCGATGTTTTCGTAGATCGTCATCGGAAACGGCGTCGGCTTCTGGAACACCATGCCGACGCGGGCCCGCAGCAGATTGAGATCGAGCTTGGGGTCGAGAATGTTGGTCTGGTCGAGCATCAACTGACCGGTCGCCTTCTGGCCGGGATAGAGGTCGTACATCCGGTTGAAGATGCGCAGCAGCGTGGACTTGCCGCAGCCCGACGGGCCGATGAAGGCGGTGACGCGGTGGGTGCCGAGCGTCAGGTTGATGTTCTTCAGCGCGTGGTGCTCGCCATAGTAAAAGTTCAGGCCGCGGGCAGTCACCTTCGGCGCAGCCTCCGGCAGCGCCACCTGCGGAACGGGGCCGTTCGCGTTACTCACGGATACGGAGAGTTCGGTCATTTGGATGTCCTCTCGGCGCCAAGAATGCGCGCGCCAATATTCAGGGCAAGTACGGTAAGCGTGATCAGCAGGGCCCCGCTCCAGGCGAGCTGCTTCCAGTAGACATAGGGGCTCTGCACGAAGTTGTTGATGGTGACCGGCAGGTTCGCCATCGTCCTGGTCAGGTCGAGGCTAAAGAACTGGTTGGACAGCGCGGTGAACAGCAGCGGCGCGGTTTCGCCGGCGACGCGGGCGGTCGCCAGCAGGACGCCGGTGATAAGGCCGGCGCGCGCGGCGCGATAGGCGATCCGGCGGATCACCAGCGAGCGCGGCAGGCCGAGCGCGGACGCCGCCTCGCGCAGCGGATTGGGCACCAGCCCCAGCATGTCCTCGGTGGTGCGGACCACCACGGGGATCACGATCACGGCGAGCGCCAGACAGCCGGCAAAGGCCGAGAAGCCGCCCATCGGCACCACGATCGCGCCGTAGATGAACAGGCCGATGATGATCGAAGGCGCGGAGAGCAGAATGTCGTTGATGAAGCGGATCACCGAGGTGAGCCTGTCGTGCTTGCCGTATTCGGCCAGATAGGTTCCGGCGAACAGGCCGAGCGGCGCACCGATACCGACCCCGATCACGGTCATCATGATCGAGCCGATGATGGCGTTGCGCAGGCCGCCATCGGTCGAACCGGGCGGCGGCGTATCCTGGGTGAAGACGGCGAGGTTGAGTCCGGCGAGGCCGTTATAGAACAGCGTGAACAGGATCAGCGCGAGCCAGGTCACGCCGAACGCCGCGGCGCCCAGGCACAGGAACTTGATGATGATATTCTTGCGGCGGCGGGAGACGTAAATCGGGTTCATGTCAGTTCCCCGCCTTCTTTTCCAAACGCATCAGCATCAGCCGCGCGGCAGCAAGAACGAAGAACGTCAGAATGAACAGGAGCAGGCCGAGCAGGATCAGGCCGGACTGATGCAGCCCGTCGCTCTCGGCGAATTCGGAAGCGATCGCCGCCGAGATCGTGGTGCCCGGCGCGAAGATCGAGGACTGGATCTTGAACGAATTGCCAATGATGAAGGTGACCGCCATGGTCTCGCCCAGCGCACGGCCGAGCGCCAGCATGATGCCGCCGATCACGCCGACGCGGGTGTAGGGGATCACCACGTTGCGAACGACTTCCCACGTGGTGCAGCCGACGCCATAGGCCGCTTCCTTCAATACCGGTGGCACCGTCTTGAAGACGTCCACCGAGATCGCGGTGATGAACGGCAGCACCATGATCGCCAAAATCAATGACGCATTGAACAGGCTGAGATACGAGGGCGGGCCGGCGAAAATCGTCCCCAGCACGGGAACGCCGTCGAACACTTTGATCATGAATGGCTGGAACGAGTCGGCCAGAAACGGGCCCAGCACGAAGAAGCCCCACATGCCGTAGATGATGGAGGGAATGCCGGCAAGCAGCTCGATGGCCAACCCGATGGGACGGCGCAGCCAGATCGGGCAAATCTCGGTCAGGAATATCGCGATGCCGAGGCCGATCGGAATGGCGATCATCATCGCAATAAAGGACGTGACCAACGTGCCGTAGACCGGACCGAGCGCGCCGAGCACTGGCGGGTCGGCAGACGGCGCCCAGCGCTGCGTCCACAGGAAGCCCGCGCCGTATTCCCGGATCGCCGGCCAGGCGCCGATAATAAGCGAAATGATGATGCCGCCGAGGATGAGCAGAACCGAGATCGCGCAGGCGCGCGTAATCCAGTAGAAGGTGACGTCGCCGAGCTTGAACGCGCTGAGAGCCTTTGCGCGATCGTAAGGTCCGGCAGCGTCCATCACGTCGCGTTCAACCGCCATTTCTGCCACGCCAATCCCCTGTACTTATAGTCCAACGACCCGGACTTCGGTGCACGGCTTTTTCGGCTCGCGCATTGTTCTTGCCTCTCTTGTCCCGAGAGGGGTGCTCAACCCGGGCATTCCGGGTTGAGCAATCGTGTTGCGAAGCGCTGGACCGATCAGCTCTTGATCTCGGAGGCCCAGGTCTTTTCGATCTGCTTGACCACCGAGTCCGGCATCGGGATGTAGTCGAGCTCTTCGGCCATCTTGTCGCCCTTCTCAAACGCCCATTTGAAGAACTTGATGGCTTCCTGGGACGCCGCCTTGTCGGTTGCATCCTTGTGCATCAGGATGAAGGTCGCGCCGGTGATCGGCCACGACGCCTCGCCGGCCTGGTCGGTCAGAATGACGAAGTAGTTCTTGGCGCTGGCCCAGTCGGCATTGCCAGCCGCGGCCTGGAATGCCGAAATGGTCGGCTGCACGGTCTTGCCGGCCTTGTTGACCATCGCGCCGTAGGTCAGCTTGTTCTGCTTGGCATAGGCGTATTCGACGTAGCCGATCGAGTTCTTGGTCTGGCTGACATTGCCGGCGACGCCTTCGTTACCCTTGGCGCCAACGCCCGTCGGCCACTCGACCGTGGTGCCGGAACCTGCCTTGGCCTTCCACTCGGCGTTGGTCTTCGAGAGATAGTCCGTCCAGAGGAATGTCGTACCGGAGCCGTCGGAGCGGCGCACCACGGTGATGGCGTCGCTGGGCAACTTCAGCTTCGGATTGAGCTTGGCAATCGCAGGATCGTCCCACTTCTTGATCTTGCCGAGATAGATGTCGCCGAGCAACTCGCCGGAGAACACCAGCTCACCCGGCTTGATGCCTTCGAGGTTCACGACGGGCACCAGCGCGCCCATCGCTTGCGGCCACTGAATCATGCCGTCCTTTTCAAGCTGCTCGGGCTTGAGCGGCATGTCGCTGGCGCCGAAGGTCACGGTCTTGGCCACGATCTGCTTGATGCCGGCGCCGGAACCGATCGACTGATAGTTCAGGCCGTTGCCGGTCTCCTTCTTGTAGGCGTCAGCCCACTTCGAATAGAGCGGGAACGGGAAGGTCGCGCCTGCGCCGGTAATGTCGGCAGCGAAGGCCGACGTCGATGCGGCAACGAGGCCTGCAGCGACGATAGCTTTCATGAAATTCATGGTCGTCTCCATCTGTGTGAGCGAAGCGTCTGTTACGCCCGATCGCGCTCACGCCCGCCCGTTTAGGCGCGGTCGATAGAGCTTTTACGAAGGTTAGATGACAGTTGGATGACAGTAACAAGCAATTGAAATCGCTTGACTTTAGTGCGCTGACGGGGCCTTGGCCTGGGGAAAACAGGCAGTAAAGGTGGCCCCATTTTTGGGCACGCTTTCGATCAAAAGCCGGCCGCGATGACGGTTAAGAATATGTTTCACCAGCGATAAACCCAGCCCGGTTCCACCCTGCGCCCGGCTGTCGCCGACATCGACCCGATAGAAGCGTTCGGTCAGCCGCGGCAGATGTTCCGGCGCGATGCCGGGGCCGAAATCCCGGACCATGATACGGACTTCCGGGGCGCCCTCGCCAGATGTGGCCTGGATCAGGGTGACGATGACCCGCCCGCCGGACGCGCCGTATTTGAGCGCGTTCTCGATCAGGTTTTCGAACAGCCGCAGCAGCTCCTCGCGATCGCCCGCGATCGTCACCGGCGCAGTGGGCAGATCGATCTCGATTTCGACCTGGCGTTCCCGGGCCAGCGGCTCCAGCCCGTCGGCGACCTGGCGAATGATCGGCACGATATCGACGCAGGCGTCGGGCCGGACATGGGCCGACAACTCGACCCGCGACAGCGACAGCAGATCGTCGATCAGCCGCGCCATTCGCGTCGCCTGGGTATGCATGATCGACAGAAAGCGTTCGCGCGCCTTGGCGTCGTCCTTGGCAGGGCCCTGCAGCGTGTCGATGAAGCCCGACAACGCCGCCAGCGGCGTCCGCAGCTCATGGCTGGCGTTAGCGACGAAATCGGCGCGCATTTCCTCGACCCGCCGCAGCGGCGTCTGGTCGTGGAAAGTCATCAGCATGCATTTTTCGGTGCCGCCGAACAGCGTCGGCACCGGGACCGGCGTGATGATCAGTTCCATCCAGCGGTCGACCGGCACCTGGTCGAGATAGAGCGCCCGGCGCGGTTCGCTGGTCGCGATCGCCTCGCGAAGCGCGGTGATGATCTCGGGCGAGCGCAGCGCGAACTGTGCGAGTTCGTTCTTGCGCAGCGCCGGCGCGAGCTGGGCCGCCGCCGCATTGAGATGAATGACACGCCCGGCGCGGTCGAGCAGCACCGCCGGATCCGGCATGCCGGCAACGACCGCGCTGACGGCTGCCGCCTCGACCGGACTGACGGCGCGAACATCCTCGCGGGAACTGCCGGCATCGTGCAGCCGCCAGGGCACCAGCGCAGCGGCTGCGATACAGATGAAAACCGCCACAGCGCGCGCCGGCGAGAGATCGGCGAGCAGCACGAGCGCGCACAGCGCGAGGCCGGCGGCCAGCAGGATGATGGCCGAATGCCGCAACCGGTCCGGCCACGGTGCAAAGATGGAGGAAGTGGTGGAATTGTCTATTGCCATTGCGCGGGCCTTCTTCCTCTATTGATGAGGCATCCGCCGCACCATCAGGCGCCCGTGTCTCCACGTTCGCGCACATAGACGGCGGCTTCATGCCTCGTCGGCTCGGCGCCGGCGCCGGACGCCAACTGGCGCAGGCGCTTCGATCGCGCGCCGAGGATAATCTCCCGAAGCGTCAGCAAGATTACAGATATGACAAAAGGACCAATATAATAGAGGACGCGGAACAGCAGCATGCCGGCGAGCAGTTCCTCCCGGTCCAGCTGCCAGAGGCCGACCAGCATGGCGGCATCGAACACGCCGAGCCCGCCCGGCGAGTGGCTGGCAAACCCCAGTAGCGTGGCCGAGACGAAGATCACCGCGACGACGACAAAGCCCAGATTGGGCTCGTCCGGCACCAGCACATACATCGCCAGAGCACAGAAGCCGAGATCGACGATGCCGATCGCGATCTGCAGCAGCGTCAGCGGCCCGCCCGGCAGCGTAACCGTCCACGGCCCGCGGCCGACGCTGCGCGGCTGGACCCAAACCCAGAACACATATCCGATCAGCGCGATGATGATGCCGAACGCCGCGAGGCGGTTGAGCCAGACCGGCAACTGATCGATCGAAGCGGCGGCTTCCGGGTGATAGGCGATGCCCAGTCCCAGCACGGCGGCATTGCCGAGCCAGAAGGTCAGCCCGGCCAGGAAGCAGATCTTGGCGACGTCGATCGCGTTCAACCCCCAGGCCGAATAGATCCGGTAGCGCACCGCGCCGCCGGTGAACACGCTGGCGCCGACATTATGCCCGATCGAGTAGGAGGTAAAAGCGGCAAGCGCGTTGACGCGGTAGGGGATGTGGCCGCGGCCGATCGCGCGCACCGCGAACCAGTCATAGAAGGTCAGCGTGAAATAGCCCGCCGCCACGAACAGCGCCGCAAGCGCGATCTGGCGCGGCTCGGTGCGCTTGATGGCGTCGATCACCTCATTGGCGTCGATGCCGCGGAGCATGTGATAGAGCACGTAGCACGCAACGGCGATGACCGTGATGCTGATCAAAACGCCGAGCTTGTGCAGGACCTGCTTCTGGCGCAGAAACGAGATCGCCCTGCGTATTGCTTCCAGCATCTACACCTCGAATTGCGCTGCTGCGACGATGGCAATGGCGCGAACCCCGCCGATGCTACGCTGCTCCCCTACCCCTCTGCTAGCGCGTTTTGAGCCGGAGTGGAATTCGCCTGACGACAATAAAACGCGCTTCTTCAACATATTAGGCGCCAGTTGGGGACGGTAGAAGTACGGTTTTGCAGCAATCCCGCCTCCCGAGGGCGATTCGCGACCATAGCCGGGGCTGGTCAATAACGCGTGACAATGACGGCGGTGCAACTGGCGGGCTCATGGCGCAGTCAGGCCGGCGGCGCGCTGCGCGAAACCACCCAGCCGCGCAGCCACGATCCGACCGCACAGCCAAAGAGATAGAGCGCGAACATGATCAGGCCGAGATCGAGCCAGTAGCCGAAACGGCCGGGCACGACACGCGCAAGCGCGGCGCCAACCAGCGCCGCAACCAAGGCCGAAAGCCACCATCGCAGTTTTCGCGAGACGCCGTTGCCGTGCTGAACCACGGATATCCAGCCCATGGCGAAGCCGACCAGCCCCGACGCCAGGAGCCACCCCCAGTAGAATGTGGTCAGATAGGCCATGCTCACTTCACCACGAAATCGATGCGGCGGTTCTGCGCCTTGCCCTGGTCGGTCTCGTTCCCCGCAATCGGCTGCGTCGAGCCATAGCCGACCGCGCTGAAGCGGTTGGCCGGCAATCCCGCCTTGACCAGATAATCGGCGACCGCCTGCGCACGCTGCTCGGACAGACCCTGGTTGGCCGCCTCGTCGCCGTCGGTATCGGTATGACCTGATATCTCGATATTGGCGGTCGGACAGCGCAACGCGGTTTCGATCAAACGGTCGAGCAGGCCGGCAGAATCCGCAACAATATTGGCCTTGCCGGTTTCGAAGCGGATCCGGGCCTTGCCGAGCAACTCCGCGAATAATTGCTGGCAGACGGTCGCATCCACAGGCGCCGCGGCCGGCTTGACCGAGATTTCCGGCTTGAATTGCCAGCCCTGCGGAAAGTCCTTGCCGAGGCCGCCGCGAATCTCACTGGCGGCGGCTTCATAGAGCGCATCGCCGGACAGCTTCACCTCCCGGTCGGAGACGACGAGCGTACCGGTCGACAGGCGCGACAGCGCGCCGAGCGCTGATACCGCCGCGTTGGCGAAGCCCGCGGGCGCGCCTACGCTCGCCTTGAGGTTATCAACGACCTTTTCGCTGAAGAACTTGCGTCCCGCCGCAGCCACCAGCGCGGCGTGGACGTTGCTGTCCGGCACGTTGCCGGTCAGCGTCAGCGTCAGCGCGACGGGATCCTTGTAGGCCTGGAAGATGTAAGGCGGCGCCTTGACCTCGTTGGCCGCGACCGAAAAGCCCTCGGGCAGATTTTTCAGCGCGGCGACGATGGCTTCCCGGCCGCCGAGCTCGCGCGCCATGCCGGACAGGCTGACCTTGGTGTCCGACAGCGTGATCTTGCCGTCCTTCAGCTTGCCGACCAGGTCGAGCAGCAGCAGCACGGCGTTGTCGAAACGCGGCGGCGCGCCGCGCGACAGATTCATCCGGTCGACCACTTCGACGCCGCCGAGATTGGCCCGGGCCGCGTCCATCAGCCGGCCCCTGCTCGCCGGCAGGGGCGAACTGCCCGATAGCGTCACCCGTAGGACGTCACGCTCGGCCGACCAGACAAACGGCTTGGCTTCCGGAACGAGCCGGGTTTGATCATCAACCAGCCGCACGCCCGGTACCGCCGCAACCGACGCCACGGCACTCTGCCTGCCGTCTTCCGAGAATGCATCCGCCGCAAGTGTCACGTCGCGGCCTGCGACCGAGATTCGCCTTTTGTCGAGGATGGTATCCTTGAGGGCGGCGGCCGAACGCTGCGCCAGGTCGATCTCCAGCGGCTCAGTGCTCGTCCAGGCCGCGATAGCCCAAAAGATGACCAAAGGAATGACGCCCGGCCACCATTTGCTACTCCACCTGAAAAGTCCGTGCATTCGAGTTCCCGCGGGGTCCGGATCGGAGAGAAAACAAACCCTTGCCGGGCTGTCAAACCCGAAATGTCGCAGGAGCCGAAGAGCTCTGAAATTGGTCCGGCTAACTGTTTCTTCAGCGGTCTTTCGCTAGTTTCTCCCCGTAAATAACCGGGCAGCCCTGCATCTCGATGAAACTGCTTCGCAACACCGTCATCCGCGTCGGACTGGAGGCGCTTTACTTCTCCGGCGCGCATTTCCTGCTGCGACCAATCTTCGCAGGCGTCGGCGCTATTTTCATGCTGCACCACGTCCGACCGCGACGCGACGTCGAGTTTCAGCCCAATCATCATCTCGAGGTCGAGCCGGAGTTCTTGCGCGCCATGCTGGCGCATCTTCGCGCGCTCGACGTCGACATCGTCACCATGGACGAGGTGCATCAGCGACTCCAGGAGCGCAATTTCGCGCGGCGCTTCGCCTGCTTCACCCTCGATGACGGCTATCGCGACAATCGCGACTACGCCCTGCCCGTGATGCGTGAATTTGGCGCGCCCCTTACGGTTTACGTAACGAGTGATTTCGCCGAGGGCACCGGCCGGTTGTGGTGGGTCGCCCTCGAGAAGGCGATCGCAAAGGCATCCTCGATCGAAGCCCCGATCGGCGGCGTCAAGATCCGCTTCGACGCATCGACGCCGGCTGCCAAGCAGGCGGCGTTCGACCGCATGCACGACTGGCTGCGCGCACTACCGACCGAACACGACATGCAGCGCGAAATCTCCGCGCTATGCACGCGATATGACGTGGACGAGACTCCAATCGCCCGCGACCTCTGCATGTCCTGGGAAGAATTGAAAGCGTTCGCGGACGATCCGCTGGTGACGATCGGCGCGCATACGATCACGCATTGCAATCTGGCGCGGCAGAGCGAAGAGACCGCTTCGTTCGAACTGGCCACCGGCCGTGCACGGATAGAAGCTAAGTTGCAGCGGCCGGTGCTTCATCTCGCCTATCCCTATGGCGACCGGATCGCGGCGGGCCGGCGCGAATTCAAACTGGCGAAAGCGGCAGGATTCAAGACAGCGGTCACGACGCGGCCGGGCATGATCTTCCCGGAAAGCGCCGACCACATGACCGCGCTGCAGCGTGTTTCGCTGAACGGCAACTACCAGGACGCGCGTATCCTCCCCGTCCTGACCTCCGGCGCCGCCACCGCGATGTGGAACGGTTTTCGCCGCATCGACGCGGCCTGAAATCTCTCCATACGTCGTCCCTGCGAACGCAGGGACCCATACCCACCGGCTTCGATTGTTGCAGAAGGTAGCGGCTCCATCGCTCAACGGATAGGCCGCGGCGTATGGGTCCCTGCGTTCGCAGGGACGACGAACTGGTGTCCTTGACTTGCCGCCCTGCCCCGCCCAAAACCGGCGGCAAAGCAATGGAGGCACGCATGTTCAAGGATCTGTTTTCGCTCAATGGCCGGGTCGCGCTGGTGACGGGCGGATCACGCGGCATCGGCAAGATGATCGCGGCCGGCTTTCTCGCGCAGGGCGCGGCAAAGGTTTACATCACCGCGCGCAAGGCAGGTCCCTGCGAAGCGACCGCGCAGGAACTCTCCGCCGCCTATGACGGCGAATGCATCGCGCTGCCGATCGACATCTCTACCGTCGCGGGCTGCGACAAGCTTGCCGCGGAGATCATCAAGCTGGAGCCGAAGCTCGACATCCTCGTCAACAATGCAGGCGCTGCATGGGGCGCGGAATTCGACGAATTCCCCGAAAACGGCTGGGACAAGGTCATGGACCTCAACGTCAAGTCGCTGTTCTTCCTGACCAAGGCACTGGCGAAACCGCTGCGCGCGGCGGCTTCGCACGAACGGCCTGCCAAGGTCATCAACATCGCGTCCGTCGACGGCATCTTCGTCAACCCCAGCGAGACCTATTCCTATGCCGCGAGCAAAGCTGCCGTGATCCATCTGACGCGGCGCATGGCGACGAAGCTGGTCAAGGACAATATCCATGTCACCGCAATCGCGCCGGGCGCGTTCAAGTCGGACATGAACCGGGCCGCGCGTGACCACTCGGACGAAGTCGCAAAGCGTATTCCGGCGCGGCGTATCGGAACCGACGAGGACATGGCGGGGATCGCGATCTATCTCGCCTCGCGCGCCGGTGATTACGTGGTCGGCAACACCATCGCAGTCGATGGCGGGGTGGTCTACGCAAATGCGGGGCTTGAGATCGCTGGGTAGTCACAGCCCGCGATGCCACGTCGTCCCGGCGAACGCCGGGACCCATACCGCGTGATTCATCAATAGCGCATGATGACAGACGCCGTGCCAAACAACGACGGTCGGTGGTTATGGGCCCCGGCTCAAGGCCGGGGCGACGGAGAGAATCACGGCTCGTCCTTATCGTATTCGACATCAGCTTCGGGCGCGTTGGGCAGCTCGCGCTCCAGCGCCTCGCGATAGCGCAGGCAGCCGCGCAGGAATTTCGGCCAGGGCGGGACGGCCACGTCAGGCGTGACGCGCTCGGGCAACAGTCCCCAGAGATCGGGATGGTGCCAGCACAGGTCGTGACCGGTGCTGTCGCGGTGCGTGCGGATACCAGCTCTTAGACGTTTCACCTCCGCGACCAATTGGTCGCGGTCCATTGCGTCGAGATCTCGGTCGGGGTCCATGTTACTGCTCCCCGATGACGGGGCGGTTCAGGTCTCGATCTTCACGTACTCGAAATCGCCGGGCTTGTTGTCGATGCCGACCTTCGGCGGCGAGATCCAGTTGGCGTAGACGCCGACTTCGGTCACCGGCTTCATCAGCGAGGCGATGAAGTCGCCGTCCTGCGTCGAAGGCAACCATTCGCTCTTGCGTTGGTTCCAGGTGGCGTCATCGATCAGGACGCCGTCCGGCGTGGCGTGGATATCCTTGAACTCGCCGATGTGGCGATGGAACGCGACGTTCGGCAGCGTCAGCTTGTACTGATAGCCGGCGAGCGAAATGATCTTGTTCCAGCGCAGCATGCCCTTGACGCAATCCTGCGTGTAGTCGTCGCGCAGCCGCATGTTGAGCGCGGTCAGTGCCGGCTCATCGACGCGCTTGATCACGCCATCGATCAGCTTGAGCACCGGATAGGTGGCGTTCTTGAGCTGATGGTCGTCGTCGATCTGGGTCTCCTTGTAGCGGCCCTTGATGCCGGCATTGAAGGCGTTGGCGGCGTTGGTCGAGACTTCCGAGCCGAAGAGATCGAGCGACAGCGAATAATGCAGGTTCAGCTTCTTCTGGATGGTCGGCAGGTCGATCACGCCGAGCGCCCGAACCTTGGCGACGTCGGTGGGATCTGAGATGCCGGCTTCTTTCATCGCCTCGCAGGTGCGCTGCACGACGCGGCTGATGCCGGTCTCTCCGACGAACATGTGATGCGCCTCTTCGGTCAGCATGAAGCGGCAGGTGCGCGACAGCGGATCGAAGCCGGACTGCGCGAGCGAGTGCAACTGCATCTTGCCGTCGCGGTCGGTGAAGTAGGTGAACATGAAGAACGACAGCCAGTCCGGCGTTGCTTCATTGAAGGCGCCGAGCATGCGCGGTGAGTCCGCATCGCCGGAACGGCGGCGCAACAAATCGTCCGCCTCCTCGCGGCCGTCGCGGCCGAAATATTTCTGCAGCAGATAGACCATCGCCCAGAGATGGCGGCCTTCCTCGACATTGACCTGGAACAGGTTGCGCAGGTCATAGAGCGAGGGCGCGGTCTTGCCGAGATGGCGCTGCTGTTCGACGGAAGCCGGCTCGGTGTCACCCTGGATCACGATCAGGCGGCGCAGCGTGGCGCGGTGTTCGCCTGGGACTTCCTGCCAGGCCGGCTTGCCGTAATTTTCGCCGAAGGGAATGACGCGGTTTTCTTCCTGCGGCGCCAGCAGAATGCCCCAGCGATATTCCGGCATCTTGACGTAGTCGAACTTGGCCCAGCCGCGCGGATCGACCGAATAGGCGGTGCGCAGGTAAACGAGCGACTGCTGAAAACCTTCGGGGCCCATGTCGCCCCACCAGTCCATGTAACCGGGATGCCAGCCCTCCAGGGCTTTCAGCACCTGGCGGTCTTCACTGAGATTCACGTTGTTGGGGATCTTGGTCGAGTAGTCGACGTTCATGAAGTTCATGGCCGTGCTCCTTGGAGTCGTTCTGGCATCTTGCTCTACCGTCATCCTGAGGAGCGGCGGCTTCGCCGCGTCTCGAAGGATGCTGGCCTGGTACCAATCATCCTTCGAGGCTCGCTTGCGCTCGCACCTCAGGATGACGGCGGAAGTTCTCTCTAAACTCTCGTCATATCGAACTGCGCCTTCTGGCCGGTGCCGTAGCGGCGCAGCGCGCCCTCTTCGCCGACCGCATTGGGGCGCTGGAAGATCCAGTTCTGCCACGCCGTGAGGCGCGAGAAGATTTTCGATTCCATGGTCTCCGGCCCGACGAAGCGCAAGTTCGCTTCCATGCCGGTGAGGCCGTCGGGCGAGAAGGAGGTGCGCTCTTCCAGGAACACCCGCACCTCGTCGTCCCAATCGATATCGTCGAGCGCGAAGGTGACGAGGCCGAGTTCTTCGGCTTCCTCCGCATCGAGCGTGGTGCCGATGGTGGCTTCCGCGCGCTCCAGATCGGACGGATCGGCCTGGAAGCGCGATTGCAGGCGGGTCAGGCCGTGGCTCATTGGATAGGGGCCGAAATTCATCGCGGTGAGCTGGATCGCCGGAGGCTGGCGGTTGTCGCCCTGCCGCGAGCCGATCAGCATGTAGGAACGGTCGGCGGCGAACACGAGTTCGGCCAGCGTGCCTGCGAAGCAGGAGCCGGGCTCGACCAGCGTCACCAGCGTGCGCGAGGTGACGTCGATGCGCTTCAAGACGCGCTTCCAGTAGTGCCTGATCTCGTTGACCAACCAGTGCGCCTTGTTGTCTTCGAGGAAGGTATCGCAGGCCACCACATTGGCGGCGTCGCCATGCGACTTGAACACCAGCATCGCAATTTCGAGTTCGTTGATGCGTAAGTGCAGGATCGCATCATCAAGCTCGCGCGCCACCTGCAGCGGCCAGAACGACGCGCCTTGCGCGACCAGGCCGTCGATATCATCAGGCGGGGCCGCCTCCGGCGCCTTGATCGAAATGGTCGCGATCCGTGCGGCGCGGTCGATGTCGACGCTGACAAAACCGTAGCGGATGCCGCTGTCGTCGATGGCGCGATTGAGCGGCGAAAGCGCGATGCCCTTGCCGCTGCCGTTGCGCTTCGAGGCGGCCGCGAATTCCTTGGCGCGCTCGGCGACCTTGCCTTCGAGCTTGCTGTTCGGCGCGATCTCGTCGACCAGCCGCCATGCGACGGCGCGCTTGCCCTTGATGCCTTCCTCGATGGTGCAGAAGAAATCAGCGTGGTCGCGGCGCACCTTGCGCTTGTCGACCACGCGCGTCAGCCCGCCGGTACCCGGCAGCACCGCGAGCAGCGGCACTTCCGGCAGCGCCACGGCGGCGGCGCCGTCGTCGGCCAGGATGATGTGATCGGTCGCGAGCGCCAGTTCATAACCGCCGCCGGCCGCGGTGCCGTTGACGACGGTGATGAAGCGCTGCCCGGAATTTTCCGATGAATCTTCCAGGCCGTTACGGGTCTCGTTGGTGAATTTGCAGAAGTTGACCTTGTGGGCGTGGGTCGCCCCCGCCAGCATGCGGATATTGGCGCCGGCGCAGAACACGCGGTTCTTGCCCGAGCGCATCACCACCACCTTCACTTCCGGATGCTCGAAACGCAGCCGCTGCACGGCGTCCGCGAGCTCGATGTCGACGCCGAGATCGTAGGAATTCAGCTTGAGCTGATAGCCTTCGAACAGGCCGGCGTTCTCATCGACATCCATGGTGAGGGTCGCGACCTCGCCCTCGACGGCGAGCTTCCAGTGCCGGTAGCGCGACGGATCGGTTTGAAAATCGATGTATTTCGCGCCGCCTGCGAGGACGCGATCTTCACCGGCCATGGGCCACCCTCTGTCGTTTTCTTAAGGTTTGCTTGGTTCGTTAGATGCACAATAGTGCATGTTTTTGATCGAGTCTAGTATAAAACGCCGAAACATGCATTTTGTTTCATGTTCGGCTGGCTGCGGCGAATGCCACCCAATCGGCCGTGGAGAGCAGCGGCCGGGCCAGTTTGGCCTTGATGAGGGCAGCCAGCGCCGTGACCGGGAAGCCGTCGGCAAACCCGTCGCCGCCGGCACCGCGCGCACCAAGCGCCTCGAGCTCGCCGAGCGCTTCGCCAAACAGGCGCGAGGCGACATGCGGCTTCTGCATGCGCAGCCGCAAATTCGCGGTCGCGATCAGGATACAGGCGCGCAACAGAATCCGTTCGCGGCCACCCTGCGGCGCTGCCGCCCATACCGCTTCCAGGATCTCCTGGGCCTCCCAGAAGTAGCCGTGGTCGTTGAGCATCATGCCGTAGCGCAGCGCCGGATGGCGCGCCGGCACGTAGCCGCGGAAGCGCGGCGGCACCAAAACTGCGATCTGCGACAGCGTTTCGTAATCGGCGCCGGCTTGCTCGGACTGGCCAGGTACATAAGCCCATCGCGGCAGCGGCAGATTGCCGGTGCCTGAGGGCGTGGTCATAGGGACATCGTCCCGGAAAACGTCAGGGAAGGCGCATTGCGAAATGCGTTACGCGGCCCGTCCCTGCGAGCCGTCATCGACGTGCAACACCGCGTTTGCGAACTCCAAAATCGCATCGAGCGTCGCCCCCGGCGCTTCGCGATGCGGCTGATGTCCGGCTCCCGGGATGACAGTCACATCGACCGGACAGTAGCACTCTTCCCGCGCGATCTCGACCTGGCGCATTGTTCCATACTGGTCGTCCACACCCTGCAGGATCGCCACCGGTACGCGGATATAGGCGAGGTACTCGGAAATATCCCAGTTGCGGAATTGTGGATCGAGCCAGGCGCCGTTCCAGCCATAGAAGGCGTTGTCGACATCCTTGTGCCAGCGGGCCAGCTTCTCCTTCAGGTTCGTGGTCTCATAGGCGTTCCGGATCTGCGCAATCGAGGCCACCGAAATATCCTCGACGATGAAATGCGGGGCGATCAACGCGAGGCCCTGGACGCGGTGATCCTGATGCGAGCCCGCATAGATCGCCGCGATCGAGGCGCCGTCGGAATGTCCGAGCAACAGGCCGCGGCGAAAGCCGATCTTGTCGAGCAGTTTCGGCAGCACGTCGAGCGCCTCGCCATGCATGTAGTCGAGCGGCCGCGGCAGTTTCACCGGCGTCGAATGGCCATAACCGGCGCGCGAATAGACGAACACACCGGCGCCGGTCGCGGCCTGCAGTTTTTCGGGAAAGTCGCCCCACAGCCCGGCCGATCCGAGCCCCTCATGCAGCACCACGATGGTCGGCGCGGCCTCGGGCGACGGGCCGATCATGCGGTATTCGAGATGTGAGGCGCCGACGGTGAGAAAGCCGGAGGGAGTAAGGGTTGTCATTGTAACCGCTCCCTTCACAACACGGCGCGGTGAGCCCTCTCCCCCCTTGCGGGGGAGAGTTGGAGAGAGGGGTAGCCACGGGCACCGCCGTTGCGGCTTACCCCTCTCCCTAACCCTCCCCCGCAAGGGGGGAGGGAACGACCGTCTTCTGCGGCAACACGTTGCACTTCAACTGACAGGCACATCATGACTTCGCCGTCTCACCATCCCGCAACTTGAACCGTTGAATCTTCCCCGTCGCTGTCTTCGGCAGACTGTCCACCACATCGATCCAGCGCGGATATTTCCACGGGCCGATCTTCTGCTTGACGTGCTCCTTCAGCGCCTCATGCAGATCATCGGTCCTGGCGCCGGCGCGCAGCACGACGAAGGCTTTTGGTTTCAGCAATCCTTCCGGATCGGCCTCGGGCACGACGGCGGCCTCTAGCACGGCCGGATGGGTGATCAGCGCGCTCTCGACCTCGAACGGCGAGACCCAGATGCCGGAGACCTTGAACATGTCGTCAGAGCGGCCGCAGAAGGTGTAACGGCCATCGGCGTCGCGGATGTATTTGTCGCCGGTGCGGGTCCAGTGGCCTTCAAAGGTTTGCCGGCTCTTGGCGCGCTGATTCCAGTAGCCCTCGCCGGCCGATGGCGCATCGACCAGCAATTCGCCGACCTCGCCATCGGGCACCTCGGCGCCTGCTTCATTGACCAGCCGCACCTTGTAGCCGGGCACGGGTCGGCCGGAGGATCCGTATTTGATGTCGCCGGGCGCGTTGGAGAGGAAGATGTGCAACAGTTCGGTCGAGCCGACACCGTCGAGAATGTCGACGCCGAAGCGCGCCTTCCAGGCATTGCCGACGGACTCCGGCAGCGCCTCACCGGCCGAAGTGCATATGCGCAGGCGATTGCCGGCGCGCGCGTCCTTCAGCGCCTCGTCGTTGAGCATCGCGGCGAACAGAGTCGGCACGCCGTAGAAGATGGTCGGGTTATACTTGTTCATCAGCACGAACATCGCGGCCGGCGTTGGCCGGTCGCTGTTCAAGACTGTCGACGCACCAACCGACATCGGAAACGTCAGCGCATTGCCGAGGCCATAGGCGAAGAACAGCTTGGCCGCCGAGAGACAAACGTCGTCCTCGCAAATGCCGAGCACCTGCTTGGCGTAGGTTTCCGCCGTCGCGGCGAGATTGGCATGCAGGTGGCGCACGCCCTTGGGCATGCCGGTTGAGCCGGACGAATAGAGCCAGAACGCCGGCTCCTCGGCATGGGTCGGCACAGTCGCGAAGGAATCGCTTTCGCGCGCGAGCTCGTCGGCGAGCTTCTTGTGGCCGTGCGCATCCTTGCCGGAGACGACGACGTGCTCGAGATCCGGCATCCTCCCGACGATGTCCTTGACCACCGGCAGCAGCGCGTCAGAAACGAACAGCACGCGTGCGCGGCAGTCCGCCAGCACATAGGCATATTGATCCGACGTCAGCAGCGTGTTGAGCGGCACCGGCACAATGCCGGCGCGGATCGCGCCGAGAAAAACGCTGGGGAAGTCCACCGTATCCAGCATGATCATCGCGACGCGCTCTTCGCGGCGGACGCCGAGCCGGCGCAGCATGTTGGCGACGCGGCAGCTTTGCTTCTGCAGATCGCCGTAGGTGAGCTCGGAGACGGTATCGGTGAAGGCGAGCTTGGCCCCACGGCCCTCGTCGACATTGCGGTCGAGCAGCCAGGTCACCGCATTGTACGAACCGGACATGCCGCTCACGACGCCGCTCCCTGAGTTTTAAGAATTATAATTCATACAAAGACACCAGCGGCGCTTGCTGTCAATCCTCATCGGCATTATGTTTCCGAAATCCGTTCACCAGCAGGTAAAGCCGAACGAGGGAAATGACCGAGGCCAGCGACCCCGAAACCGGCTTTCTCGAGCAGCTTGGCCAGCGTGTGCGCACCATGCGCGCCCTTCGCGGCATGTCGCGCAAGGTGCTCGCCAAGGTATCGGGAATTTCCGAGCGCTACATCGCGCAGCTCGAAAGCGGCAAGGGCAATGTATCGATCGTGCTGCTGCGGCGCGTGTCGAACGCGATGGGCGCGCATCTCGAAGACCTGATTCCCGCTACCGAGCCGGCGCCCGACTGGGCCGTGATCCGCGATCTCCTGCGCAAGGCAACGCCGGCCCAGATCGCGCAAGCCAAGGACGCGCTTGCCGGCGGCGGCCTGTCGGCGCAGCGGCGGATCTCCTTCGCCGGCATCGCCCTGATCGGCCTGCGCGGCGCCGGCAAATCCACACTCGGCAAGATGCTGGCGAAGAAGATCGGCTGGAAGTTCGTCGAGCTCAACAAGGAGGTCGAGGCGCAGAACGGATTGTCCGTCGCCGAGATCATCGCGCTCTACGGCCAGGAAGGCTTTCGCCGCATGGAGCAGGCGGCGCTTTCGCAATTGCTGGCGCGAAAAGAGTTAATGGTGCTGGCGACCGGCGGCGGCATCGTCTCCGAGCCGCTGACCTTCGACCTCATCCTGTCGTCGTTCTACACCATCTGGCTCAAGGCCGAGCCGGAAGAGCACATGGCCCGCGTCCGCGGCCAGGGCGATCTGCGCCCGATGGCGGACGATCGTTCCGCGATGGCGGAGCTGCGCAACATCCTGGTCAGCCGCGAGCCGCTCTACGCCCGCGCCTCCGCCGTGGTCGATACCGCAGGGCTTTCGGTCGACGCCGCAGCTACGCGGCTGGTCGATGCGGTCGCGCCGGTGCTGCACGACAAGCACGCCTTCGGCCTGCGCAGCGCGGTCTCCTGATCTCCCAGCCATAGCACTATCACCTATCGGGTAGGGCTCCGCTCGTACAACCGCATGGCCGCGGTTAACCACGGCACGAGCTTCATGCTGCAACACACCCTTTAATTGTGTTACCAATTCGTTAATCGAATGGAGAGGAACTATGCTCGAGCGTCGTCACCTGCCCAGAAACCGCGTCTATTATGGCGGCCTCGTCGCGTTCAACGGCCGCAGCTCGACGATCGCCTGCGCCGTGCGCAACTTCAGCATGTTTGGCGCGAAGATCGAATTTGAAGGCGCGGCCCTTGTCCCCGACGAGGTGGACTTCGAAATCGAGCGCAAGGCAATCTCGTGTACGGCGCGCCTCGTCTGGCGCAGCCGCGATGCGGCGGGCCTGGTGTTCGGCAATGTGCACGAGGACAGCGGCGTCGTTCCGCTGCACTGGGTGCGCAAGCTGCGCGCCAGCGAACGAGCCAACAGGCAGCTTCAGTCCCGCCTCGATCAGCTCCTTTCCGAATACTGAGTGCGGTGATGTCAGGTCGGACCGCATGAGTGCGGTTGAAGGCGAAGACGCCCACCTTCTTGCTACCGCCAAGCCGCCGAAAGCCCGGCCGCGCCGGTTGCGCACGATACTGCCGGCCGTGTTGACGACGCAGTACACGATCATCGCGATCATCGTCAGCGTCACGGTCGCGGGCACGCTGCGCTATCTGGTGACACCACAGATCGTCGCCAAGTTCGAAGCGATCGAAGCGGCGCTCAAGCGGTTGCCCTCTCCATAACGCGTTTGAAGCTCATGAAGCTGCTTTTCCTCCATGGAGCGCCCGCGGCCGGCAAGCTGACGGTCGCCAAGGCGCTGCTCCGGATCGTGCCGGGGCGGCTGATGGACAATCACGCCGCCATCGATCTGGCGCTCACGGTCTTCGACTTCGGCGCGCCCGGATTCTGGGAGCTTGTCCATGACGTCAGACGTTCGGCCATTGATGCTGCCGCCGAACATCGCGTGCCGCTGCTGGTCACGACCTTCTGCTATGCCGAGCCTGACGACCGAGAGCAATTCAGGCAGATCGAGGAGATCGTGCAACGTCGCGGCGGCGAATTGCTTCCGGTCTTCCTGCACTGCTCGCGCGAAGAAGCATTGAGCAGGGTCGGCAATCCTGATCGGGTCGCTCGGCGCAAGATAACTTCAGGGGAGCACCTGATCCTGGAGCTCGACCGCTACGACCTCACCGCCGTGCCGCGGCCAGATTGTCTGAGGCTGGATACCGGGATGAACCCGGCGGAAGTGACCGCGCAGGCGATCGTGCGCCGCTTCGGGCTCAACGCCTAGAACGCAGGTCGAGCAACGTGCTCGGACTCTCTTCTTCATATCGAGGCGTCCACCCCGTCATTGCGAGCCAACGGATCGTGCGAATGCGCGCCCGATGACAGGCTCCGCGAAGCAATCCATCGCGTGACGCTGGGATAGAATGGATTGCTTCGTCGCTTCGCTCCCTTGCGCAAACGCTTCGCGTTTGTCGCAGGCAATGACGGCGAACGCTTCCGTCACATCAGCAGCGATTTCACCGAGGCCGCGGCCTCACGCAATTGCGGCAGGAAGCGTTTGGTCATCTCGGCCGCGGATACGCGGTCGACATGCGCGCCCATGTTGATGGCGGCGACGATCGCACCGTCGTAGCGGCGGACCGGCACCGAGACTGAGCGAAATCCCGGTTCGGCTTCGCGATCGACCAGCGAATAACCTCGCGCACGATCGGCAATGATCGTCTTCAACAGCAGTTTTCTGTCGGTCACGGTAAAGGGTGTCAGGGCTGCGAGATCCATCCGGTCGAGCGCCGCGGCCAGTTCGTCGTCTGATAGCCGCGACAGCAGGACACGACCGACCGAGGTGCAGAAGGCCGGCAGCCGGTAGCCGATATCGATTCCTGCGGAAAATATCCGCGTCGGGCTGGCGCGTGCGATGAAGACGACGTCGTTGCCATCGAGGATCGCCATCGAAGAGATTTCCTGCGCCTCGCTCGACAATCTATCGAGCGCCGGCTGCAGCACCGAGACGACATGATTGGAAGCCAGAAAGCTTGATGCCAGCACCAGCACGCGCGGCGTGAGGCGAAACAGCTTGCCGTCGCTTGCGACAAAGCCGGCGCGTTCGAGCGTGAAGAGAATCCGCCGCGCGGTCGCGCGCGGCAGCTCAGCCGCCTTGGCGAGGTCGCTCAACGTCATGGGCTGCCGGCTGCCGCCGAACAACTCCAGCACGCGCAGCCCGCGGTCGAGGCTTTCGATGAAATCGGTCGCGCCGCGGTTGTCAGCGGCCGCTGCGCGCTTAAGCTTGGGCATCGCTGCCTCCATAATCCGCTTGCCTCGGGCCCAGCCTACGCTAAAATCGCACAAAAGTTCAATAGGCGAACAAATTCCAGCTAGCGGAGATCCTCGCCATGATGAGCCAGGAAGCGAACGACCTGATCACCCGCACCGGCCGCAAGGACCCGTGCGGCAAGCTGATGCGGATGTACTGGCAGCCAGCGGCGCTGGTCGACGAGTTCGGGGGATCGCGGCCGGTTCGACCCGTCAAACTGCTCGGCGAAAACCTGGTGCTGTTTCGCGACGAAGAAGGCCGCTACGGCCTGATCGACCGCCACTGCGCGCATCGCGGAGCCGACCTCGCCTTCGGGCGGCTCGAGCATGGCGGCTTGCGCTGCGCCTTCCATGGCTGGCTGTTCGATGTATCCGGCCAATGCCTGGAGACGCCGGCTGAGCCGAAAGATTCAAAGCTGTGCCAGGGCATCAGGCAGCGCTCCTATCCCGTGGTCGAGAAGAGCGGCATCCTCTGGGCATATTTGGGCGAAGGCGAACCGCCGGCATTCCCGGAGATCGACTGCTTCGTCGCGCCCGATAGCCATACCTTTGCATTCAAGGGCCACATCAATTGCAACTGGCTGCAGGCGCTTGAAGTCGGCATCGATCCGGCACACGCCTCGTTCCTGCACCGCTTCTTCGAGGATGAGGACACCTCGACCGCCTACGGCAAGCAGTTCCGCGGCGCTTCCGCCGGAAGTGACATGCCGATGACGAAGATTTTGCGCGAATACGACAACCCGATCATCAATGTCGAGCATACCGAATACGGGCTGCGCCTGATCGCGCTGCGCGAGATCGACGAGGAGCGTACCCATGTGCGCGTCACCAACCAGCTCTTCCCGCACGGCTTCGTCATCCCGATGAGCCAGGAGATGACGATCACGCAGTGGCACGTGCCCATCGATGACGAGAACTGCTACTGGTACGCGATCTTCACCAGCTACACGGCGCCGGTCGACAAGAAGAAGATGCGCGACCAGCGCCTCGAATTGTACGAACTGCCGGATTACACCTCGCGCAAGAACAAGAGCAACGATTACGGCTTCGATCCGCACGAACAGGCGACCGAAACCTATACCGGCATGGGCAACGACATCAACGTCCACGACCAGTGGGCGGTGGAATCGATGGGCGCAATCCAGGACCGCACCAACGAGCACCTCGGCACGTCGGACAAGGCGATCGTGCAGTATCGGCGCCTGCTGCGGCAGGAGATCGAAAAGGTCGTCGGCGGCGAGAAGCCGTTCATGTTCTTAGACAGCGCCCATGCCCGCAGCATCCAGGGCCCGGCGACCATGGATGGCATCGGGCCGACGCGCGGCTGGGAAATCTACTGGATGGAAGTCGACGTCAAGCGCCGCCGCGGCGCGCCGTGGGCCGCGCCGGTGCCGACGGAGATCGCCGGGAAGGTTGCGCACCTGACGGCGGCGGAGTGAGATTTGTGGCACCGTCATTCCGGGATGGTCCGAAGGACCAGACCTCAGGTGTGCAATTGCACACCGGGGAATCTCGAGATTCCGGGTTCGATGCTGCGCATCGCCCCGGAATGACGGAAGATGGGGGATTGGCGTTGAGTTTTGTGAAACGTCACGGGCTGTGGTCGAAGGAGCAGCAGGAGGCCGCCAGCCGCTTGCGCAAGATCGTCGAGGAGAAAAATCTCGAAGTCCTCAGGTTGTCATTTCCCGACCAGCACGGCATCCTCCGCGGCAAGACGCTGGTTGCGGGAGAAGCGCTCGCCTCGCTCGAAAGCGGCTGCTCCCTCACCACGACGATGCTCGCCAAGGACACCTCGCACAAGACGGTGTTTCCGGTGTTCACCGCCGGCGGCGGCTTCGGCATGAAGGAGATGGAGGGCGCCGCCGACGTGTTGATGGTGGCTGACCCCACCACCTTTCGCGTGCTGCCATGGGCGCCGACCACGGGCTGGCTGCTGTGCGACCTTTATTTCGCGGACGGCCGCCCGGTGCCGTTCGCCACGCGCAACCTCTATCGCAAGGTCCTCGATCAACTGGGAAGCCGCGGCTACGATTTCGTCGCGGGGCTCGAGGTCGAATTCCATCTCTTCAAGCTCGACGACGCGCATATGGCGCCGGAGGATGCCGGCCAGCCAGGGCGTCCTCCTTCAGTGAGCCTGCTCTCGCACGGCTATCAATACCTGACCGAGCAGCGCTACGACCAGATGGAGCCGGCGCTCGAAATCATCCGGCGCGACGTCCTGGCGCTCGGCCTTCCCTTGCGGTCGGTCGAGGTCGAGTTCGGCCCGAGCCAGTGCGAATTCACCTTCCAGCCGACCACGGGACTGGATCCCGCTGACAACATGGTGCTGTTCCGCTCGGCCGTTAAACAGATCGCGCGCCGCCACGGCTATCACGCCACCTTCATGTGCCGGCCGAAATTGCCCAATGTGTTCGCCTCCGGCTGGCACCTGCATCAATCGCTGGTGTCGCGCGCCAGCGGCGAGAATGCCTTCATGGCAAGCGACAAGGACGAGCTGCTGAGTCCGTTCGCAAAACACTATCTTGCGGGACTTCTGGAGCACGCGCGCGCGTCGACCGTGTTCACGACGCCGACCATCAACGGCTACAAGCGTTACCGCTCCTACTCGCTGGCGCCGGACCGCGCGATCTGGGGCCGCGACAACCGCGGCGTCATGATCCGCGTGCTCGGCCGCCCTAATGATGCCGCCACGCGGCTGGAGAACCGCATCGGCGAGCCCGCGGCGAACCCGTATCTTTACATGGCCTCGCAGATTCTCTCAGGCCTGGACGGCGTCGACCGCAAGCTCGATCCGGGGCCGTCAGCGGATGCACCGTACGAGACCAAGGCGGCGCTACTGCCGAAATCCTTGCGCGAAGCCGTGGTCGCGCTGCAGGACGATCCTTTCTTCCGGCAGGCGCTGGGGCCGGAGTTCGTGGACTACTACGTCCACATCAAGAACGCGGAGATCGAACGGTTTCAGGCCGAAGTGTCCGACTGGGAGCACCGCGAATATTTCGAGATGTTTTGAGATCAGATCCAGCTCCAACTGGCCGACAACAGTATTGCCGCGGTCAGCGTCACGGTGCTGAGAAGCGTGCTTGCGATCAGCATCGTGCCGATCTGGGCCGATGCCACGCCATAATGAACCGCAAACAGCACGCCGAATGCGCCTGATGGCACCGCCATCAGCATGACCGCGACACGCGCCTCTGCGCCATCAAGCAGCGGCAGGGCCAGGAGTGCGGTCAGCAGCGGCTGAATCACATTCTTCACCGCGACCGTCAATCCGACATTGGCGGAAAGTTTTACAGGCTGTGCCGACAACACGAGCCCGGTGAGCAACAACGCCGTTCCCGATGCACCCTGCCCGACCAGGGTCAGCGTGCTGTCGAGCAGGGGCGGTATCGGCAATCCCGTCAGCGAGCACAACAGGCCGAGCACCGGCGCGATCACGATCGGCTTGAGTAGCGCTTTTTTCATGACCGTGACGGTATTCGCTCCCTTCCCGCCGGCGGATTCCAATATCAGGAGCGAAAGCGGCGTCACGACGATGGCAGCCACCGCCACGGCCACGGCGACCGAGATCGAGGCCGATTGGGAGAACAGCGCCGAGACGATCGGCAGCCCCGCCGAACCGACATTCGGGCCCGATGCAGTCAACGCAATCAGTGCGCTCTCGCGCCGGTCACCGCCGAACCAGCGAGATTGCACGAGATAAGTGACGCAGTACGCAATCAGCATCGACGCCAGCAACACCAAGGCGAGCTGCGCCTGATTGGTCATAGCACTCCGGGAAGCCTGCGCCATCGCCGTGAACAACGCGGCGGGCAGCGCGAAATCCATGACCAGTGTATTGAGCGAGCCCGTGTTGTGCGCGTCAAACTCCCTGGTTTTGCCGGCCGAATAGCCGAGGGCCATCACAAGGAACACAGGCGCCAGCGACGCTAATATGGTCATGGTCTGGGTCATGGTTTGCTCCGTTTGACGTATGGGCGTTCGAAAGGCCTGACGTGTCTTCAGTTCACCTTCCTCGACCGGAGCCGCAAACGGCGGCCCCGGCCTTCCGAGATTCCCACCTGGTCAAGCGGCGACGCTGGTTGCTTTCGTGCTCTCGCCAACCGGCATGCCGGGGTAGAAGCTCGCAAGCCAATGTACGATTGCGTGACGCGCAACCGCCGAGTTTCCGAGCTGGCAATGCTGCTCCGCTCCTTCGCGCGCGGTGAATATCCGCGTCGTCACAGAGCGGGCGCAAACGAGTTCGCGCATGGTCCGATGGACCCAGCCGACGTCGAACAGATGATCCTGCTCGCCCTCAGTAAGCAGGATATCCTGCTTGACGTTGTGCAAGATCCCGTTGAGCGAGTGCTTCGCGATCTCCGTGAGGAAATCGTATGGCGTCTTGGTTCCGGTGATGTGCATTCCCTGAACAACACACCATTCGAATACAGAGCTCGGCAGGCGCTCCTCGGCCACGACGGCCTCAGTCCCCTTGCGGTCGCCGGCCTTGAACAGCGAGATCAGCTGTTGTGCCTTGCCGGGGCGCATTTGCTTGAGCGTCATATCGAGACCTGAATACGACGTGGGCATCGAGATGATATGCTTGATCCGGGACTCGAACGCGGCCGCGCGGATCGACATGTAGCCACCGCAGGACGCGCCCAGCCAATCGACCGCGTCGAGCCCGAAGTAGTCGATCGCCGCCTTAGCCGGCTTCTCCCACGCATGATCCAGATAGATCCCCTGCCGCAGGGCGCCACCCTGGCCGGGCCCGTCGAAGGCGATGACGGTAGTTCCAAGTTCGGTCAGCGGGAGAAGAAAGTTGTAGAATTCCTCAACGAACGAATCGTATCCACCGGTGAAGATCAGCGTGCTGCGTTCCTTGCCCCTTGCCTGCAGCCTGAAGCCCGGTAGATGTCCGCCGGAATATGGAATGGCGATGCGCTCGTAGCCGGCGACACCTTTCATTCCGAGAGCCCAGTTTCGCGCAAAGTCGTCGTAGAGCCCGTTGCGCACGTCGCCGGCCGGTAAATAGAACTCGGCGCCGTGATAATAAGAGGCAGCGTCCAGATATCGCTTCTCGGCTTCCGCTTTTTTGGCGACCTCAAGCCAGACCATGTACCAGGATTCGTAATCCTTGATGCGTGGCGCGATGGCGCTGAGCTCCTTGAGGCGCGCTGGTGACATCCCGTCAAGCAGCGGCCGGTTGAACGTGTAATTCATTCCCGGGTCGGGCAACATATGGATAAACGGCATGGTGTTAGCTCCATTGATTGGGATTTAGTCGCGCGCCGAACAATTGACCCAAGCCGGTGTTGATGCCATATCAATCTCGACACCATTCCATTGCCGAAAATGCAACGGCTGCGGAGAGGGCGATCCGATGGATTTCACGGCCCTTCGCTATTTCAGCGCCACCGCCCACGCCCAATCGATCCGCGCCGCATCCGACCGGCTGCACGTCTCGCCGTCGGCAATCAGCCGCCAGATCGCCAAGCTCGAACACGAATTGCGTGCGCCGATCTTCGACCGGCGCGCGCAGGGCATGAAGCTGACTGCGGCAGGCGAAATCCTGCTGTCGAAGATCGACGGCGTGATGCGCGAATTCTCGCGCGTCAAATCCCACATCGCGGCGCTGCAGGACCTGCAGGCGGGCAACGTCGACGTCTACTGCTTCCAAACCGCGATCGAGAGTTTCGTCGCGCCGGTGCTCAACCGCTTCAACACGCAATATCCCGATGTAACCTTCGGCATCAGGATGAGCAGCACCGATGAAGCAATTGAGGCGCTGATCGCGGGCACGGCGGAGATCGGCCTCGTTCTCAACGCCCCTGCGCGAGACGCTATCACGCGGCTGGAAGTCTTCCGCGACAAGATGGTCGCGGCGTTTTCACCCGCGCATCCCCTTGCCAGACGCAAGGTCATATCGCTGTCGGAGCTCAGGGAGTTTCCGTTCGCCCTGACCGAGCCATCATTCGGCCTCCGCCAGCAGATGGACAGGGTGTTCGCCAGGCACGGATTCGTGCCGAAGCCGTTTTGTGTTACCAACTCGCTGGCGCTGGTGAAGGAAGTGGCCGCCATCGGCAGACCATGCACGCTGCTGCCGCGCTTCGCCGTCGAGCGGGAACTGGCCAGCGGATCGCTCAAAACCGCGCCGGTGCGCGAGTTTGCGTCGGAATCCCTGGTCTTCTGCATCTGCTCACGCAGCGACCGGTCGCTGTCGCCGGCGGCCAAGGTCTTCATGGACACGGTGGTCGATTATTGCCGCCGGTATCGCCGTTGAGATATCCTTGAACGGTCAGGCACCGGACCTGACCAATCACTGGGCAAATGCGCTGCCGGCGAGCCGTCCTTGTCCGGCTGCCAGAGGGCGAGAGCGCCATGCTCCCACGCCGCAAGTTCCTGCAGCTCGGCGCGGCCGCGTTCGCGGCTTCCGCAGGCCCCGCGCTCGCGACAGCCGCCTATCCGGCCCGACCCGTATATCTGATCGTCGGCTTCTCGGCCGGCGGCAATACCGACATTGTAGCGCGCATCCTCGCGCAATGGCTCGGGCAACAATTCGGCCAGCCTTTCGTCGTCGAGAATCGTACGGGTGCGGCGACCAACATCGCCACCGAACAGGTGATACGCGCGCCTCCCGACGGACACACACTGCTCGTCGCTTCCGCGGCGAACGCTATCAATGCAACACTGTTCCGCAATCTTAAATTCAACTTCATCCGCGATACCGAACCCGTCGCGGCAATCGCCGGCGCCCCCTTGGTGATGTGCGTCAACGCCTCATTCGCTCCGACGTCTGTCCCGGCCTTCATCGAGCAAGCCAAATCGAATCCGAACGGACTGAACTTCGGTTCGAGCGGCGTGGGGAGCCCTCCGCATGTCGCAACCGAGTTGTTCAAGAAGCTAGCCGGCGTCAACATGCAGCACGTTCCCTATCGCGGCGATGCGGAGGCGATTAGCGACCTGATCGGCGGACGCGTGCAGGTCTACTTTGCTACCCTTCCCGGCTCGATCGGATTCATTCGCTCCGGCGCGCTGCGCGCGCTCGCGGTGACGGCAACAGAGCGCTCGTCGGCCCTGCCTGAAGTCGCAGCAATGGCCGAATTCCTGCCTGGCTACGACGCCAGCATCTGGAACGGCATCAGCGCGCCGAAAGGGACGCCGGAGGCGATCGTCGCGACGCTCAACCGCGGCATCAACGAAGGGCTTGCCGACCCTAAGCTGCGCGCACGCCTCGCAGAGCTGGGAGCGAAAGCACGGCCCGGCACGCCCGGCGACTATGCCAGACTCGTCGCTGAAGAAACCTACAAATGGGGCGCGATCGTCAGATCGACCGGCTCATACATCGAATAACCGTAATCGGCATCAAATCCCCAGATACCGGTGCTGCAGGTCCGGCTCGGCGATCAACTGCTCGCTCGTCCCCGTCCATACCGTCCGCCCGCGCTCGATGATGTAGTGGCGGTCGGCGATCCGGGAGAGGTTGGCGACGTTCTTGTCGATTACCAGCACCGACTGACCGCGCCCCTTCAGCATCGACAGGCAGTTCCAGATTTCCTCGCGGATCAGCGGCGCGAGGCCTTCGGTGGCCTCGTCGAGAATCAACAGTTTCGGATTGGTCATCAGCGCCCGGCCGATCGCCAGCATCTGCTGCTCGCCGCCGGACAGCGTCACGCCCATGTTGTTGCCGCGCTCGGCGAGCCGCGGAAACAGCGCGTGGATTTTTTCGATGGTCCAGGGATCGGCATTGCCGGCGCGGTTTCCCGAAGCCGCCACCAGATTTTCGTACACTGTCAGGTTCGGAAAGATCTGGCGGCCTTCCGGCACCAGCCCGATGCCGAGCTTGGCAATCCTGTACGACGGCAGGCTGCGCACTTCCTCGCCCGCGAAGCGGATCTTGCCTGATCGGGCCGGCGTCATGCCCATGATGGAGCGGATGGTTGTGGTCTTGCCCATGCCGTTGCGGCCCATCAGGGCAACCATTTCGCCGGACTGAACCTTCAGCGACAGGCCGAACAGCACCTGGCTGAGGCCGTAGCAGGTCTCGATGCCGTCGATTTCGAGCAAGGTGTCAGCCATGGCTGACCACCACATGCTGGTCGCCGAGATAGGCGCGCTTGACTTCCTCGTTGTTCCTGATGGCGTCGGGATCGCCTGAGGCAATGACGCGGCCATAGACCAGCACCGTGATGCGGTCGGCGAGCGCGAACACCGCCTCCATGTCGTGCTCGACCAGCACGATGGTGACTTCCTTCCGCAGTTCCTTCAGCAGGGCCACCATGCGCGCGGATTCGGTGACGCCGAGACCGGCCATCGGCTCGTCCAGCAGCAGCAATTGCGGCTTGGTCGCGAGCGCCACCGCAAGCTCCAGCTCGCGCTGCTCGCCATGGCTCAGTTCGGACACCGGCACATCGGCGCGTTTGGCGAGCCCGACGCGTGTCAGTGCCGCTTGTGCCGCTTCGCGCAGATGCCGCTCCTTGCGCGCGGGGCCCCAGAAGCGGAACGAGTGACCGTCATGCGCTTGCGCCGCGAGCGCGACGTTGTCGGCCGCCGTGAAATCCGGCAGCAGGCAGGTGATCTGGAACGAGCGCGCCAGCCCGAGCCGGCTGCGCCGGTAGGACGGCAGCCACGTGACGTCACGGCCGGCAAAGTGAATGGTGCCGGAATTCGGCGTCAACTGTCCGGTCAACTGGCTGATCAACGTGGTCTTGCCCGCGCCGTTGGGGCCGATGATGGCATGCAGCTCGCCCGGCAGGACGTCGAGCGACAGATTGTCGGTGGCCTTGATGCCACCAAAGCTGCGCACCAGGTTTTCGACGCGGAGCAAGGGATCAGGCAAGGAATCAGCCACGGCTCAACCTCCCCAGCAAACCCATGATGCCGCCGCGCGCGAACAGCACGATCAGTAGCAACAGCGGGCCCATGATCAACGCCCAGTATTCGGTGAATTGCGACAGGACTTCTTCCAGCAGGAGGAACACGATGGTGCCGAGGACAGGACCGAACAGCGAGCCCATGCCGCCGAAGACCACCATCACCATGAGTTCGCCGGAGCGGGTCCAGTACATCCCGGCCGGGCTGATGAAGTCAGTATTGTTGGCGAGCAGTGCGCCGGCGAGGCCGCAGATGGTGCCGGAGATGACGAAGCAGACGAGTCTATAACGATTGGCGTGAAAGCCGATCGCCTGCATGCGCTGCTCGTTGGAACGCACGCCCTGCACCACCATGCCGAACCGGGAATTGATGATGCGCCAGATCAAATAGACGCCGCCGAACAGGCAGGCGAGGCAAAGGTAATAGAACTGCACGCGGTTCGACAGGTCGATCAGGCCGCCGAAAGTGCTGCGCTTGTAGATGGTGAGGCCGTCGTCGCCGCCATAGCGGGAAAGACCCGAGGCGATGTAATAGGCCATCTGTGCGAAGGCGAGCGTGATCATAATGAAATAGACGCCGCGTGTACGGAGGCTGAGCGCACCGATCACCAGCGCATAAAGCGCCGACAGCGCCAGCGCGACCGGCCACTGGATGAAGCCGGAGCCGATGCCTTCATGGGCGAGGATGCCCACCGCATAGCCGCCAATGCCGAGATAGGCGGCATGGCCAAAGCTCATCATGCCGCCATAGCCCATGATGAGATTGAGGCTCGCGGCCGCCAGCGCGAAAATGACGATGCGGGTGAACAGCGTCAGGATGAAGATGTTGCCGGTCAGTGCCGAATAGGCCGGCAGCAAGGTGAGGCCAAGCGCGACGAGCGCCACGATGACGTTGCGGGCGTTGATGTGAGATTTCATCGCTTGGCAGCCGGAAACAGCCCCTCGGGCCGCACGACGAGGACGATGGCCATCAGGAGATAGATCAGCATCGACGACAGCGCGGGCGCGGCGGTGGAGGCGGCGGCGGAACTGAGAACGGTGCGCAGGAGATCGGGCAGGAAGGCGCGGCCGAGCGTATCGATCATGCCGACGAAGATCGCGGCCATGAACGCGCCGCGGATCGAGCCGATACCGCCGATCACGATGATGACGAAGGCGAGAATCAGAATGTTCTCGCCCATGCCGATCTGCACGGTGAGGATCGGCGCCTGCATCAGCCCGGCGAGACCGGCAAGGGCCGCGCCAAGCCCGAACACCAGCGTGAACAACAGCTTGATGTTGATGCCGAGTGCGCCGATCATTTCGCGGTTGGATGCGCCGGCGCGGATCAGCATGCCGATCCGGGTCCGCATCACGACGATATAGAGCAATGCTGCGACCGCCAGCGCGACCACGATGATCGACAGCCGATAGGCCGGATAGAACACGCCGGGGACGATCTGGACCGGCACCGTCAGCCAGGCCGGCAGCGGCAGCGACAGGCCGGCCGGGCCCCAGATCAGCCGCACCGCGTCGTTGAAAAACAGGATCAGCCCGAAGGTCGCCAGCACCTGATCGAGATGGTCGCGGCCGTAGAGATGCCGGAGCGCGATGAATTCGAGCGCGATACCCAATAGCAGGGTCGCGCCGAGCGCCATCAATATGCCCAGCACGAAACTGTTGGTCCATGCCACGAAGGTCGCGGCGAAATAGGCGCCCATCATGTAGAGCGAGCCGTGCGCCAGATTGACGAAATCCATGATGCCGAACACCAGCGTCAAGCCGGCTGCCAGCAGGAACAGCAGCAGGCCGAACTGCAGGCCGTTCAGCGATTGTTCTACGAGGACGAGCATGGATCCCTTGAACTCTAGGGCCCGGAACGTGATGACTAGTCATCCCGCTCCAGGTCTATGATTTAGGCATGATCTTTTCGGAAAACCGGCATCCACTTTTCCGGATCATGCCCTAACAAAACAGCGGCAGCACATCTGCGCCGCCGCCATTTTTCTTGTTGGGCGGATGATCTGTCGCAAACTGCCCCCGGGTCAAGCCCGAGGGCGATTTCGTCCGATCATGCACCGGCCATGCCAACAATCACTTCTTCATCGGGCATTTGTCGTGGAAGCGGTCCTGGTCGTCCTTGACGATGGTCGCCACCGTCTTGAGCGAGAGCTGGCCGTCGGCGTCCTTGACCACGTCCTGCAGGTAGAAATTCTGGATCGGAATGTGGTTGTTGCCGTATTTGAACGGACCGCGCACCGACTTGAAGTTGGCCTTCTCCATCTCGGCCTTCATCTCGTCCTTCTTCGAGGTGTCGCCCTTCACGGCGACAACAGCACTGTTGATCAGGTTCGCGGCGTCATAGGACTGCGCGCCGTAGAACGTCGGGCGCAGGCCGGTGTACTTCTTGCGGTAGTCCTCGACGAACTTCTTGTTCTCGGGGAACGGCAAATCGTTGACCCATTGCTGCGCGCCGGGAACGCCGATTGCATTGTCCTTCTGCAGCGGCAGCGACAATTCGTCGATCGTAAACGCCGTATAGAGCGGAATCTGCTGCTTGAGCCCGGCCTGCGCGTATTGATTGAGGAACTGGACGCCGGCCGCGCCCGGATAGAAGACGAAGATCGATTCGGCCTTGGAGTTCTTGGCCTTGGTGAGCTCGGCGGAGAAGTCGAGCTGGCTCGGCCACACCGTGTATTCCTCACCCACGACCTGGCCCTTGAACGTGCTCTTCACGCCCGCCAGCATGTCCTTGCCGGCGGCGTAGTTCGGGCCGATCAGGAATACTGACTTCACGCCCTTCTGGTTCATATAGGTGCCGACCGCCTGCGGGGTCTGGTCGTTCTGCCAGGAGGTCGAGAAGACGTAGGGCGAGCAGAGCTCGCCGGCGAGCTGCGAGGGGCCGGCATTGGCCGAGATCAGGAAGGTTTTGGAATCGACCGCGGTCTTCAACGAGGCCAGCAGCACGTTCGACCAGATGTAGCCAACGACAAAATCGACCTTGTCGGACTGGATCAGCTTTTCGGTCTTCTGCTTGCCGACGTCGGGCTTCTGGCCGTCGTCCTCGTAGAGCACCTCGACCGGCTTGCCGCCCATCTTGCGGCCGAGATGGTCGAGCGCCAGCTCGAACGAGTTGCGCATATCGTTGCCGATCACAGCGGTCGGGCCGCTGAAGGTCGAAACAAAGCCGATTTTGATGGTGTCGCCAGCGAGCGCGGGCTGCGCCAGCGCCAGAATTGTTGCGCCCGCCAGCCAGAATGCCTTTTTCATAATCAGTCCCCTCCTCGTTATCGAACCAGACCCGGGTCAACCGGGCGACCGTGCCTGTCTCGCGCGCCTCATTATCAGGTGAGGTATTTTGTGCGCGAAATGGCCGGTCTGCGGCAAGCATGAACCAACGGCCCCTCTTAGAACCTTCGGCCCATGCCCTAGCAGCCTGCACCATAATTCGCAGACGGTGGGAATGGCAAGAACTATAGTTCCGGTTGCCGGGGCAACAATTGTCGCACCGGGGCGAGCGGTTCAGACCGAATATTCCGCGCCGTCGATCGTATAGGACGCATGGCGGAAATCCCGGATGGCCGCGACCTTGCCGGCGGCCCAGCCCAGCAGCATGAAGTATTTCGGCCCCGCACCTGATACGTTCGGGTCGAACACCAGGATGGCGGGATGTCCCTCCACCAGGCCCGGGACCAGATGCCAATCGCTGGCTTTCGAGTAATTGCCGAAATAGCGGGATACCTCGGCCTTGCCGCGCATATGGGTCTTGTTGACGAGGTCGAGCCTGACGTCATCCGAGATCATGGCGCGGATCGCGTCGAAGTCGCGCGCGTTGAAATGGGCGACATAGGCGCCGAGGCGCGCGCGGTCGGCATCCGATAATGCCGGTCGCGGCGTGTCATCCGGCTCATCAGCCATTTCCCGCAACAGCGCGCGGCCGCGATGCAGCGCGGCCTTGGCCGCGGGCAGGCTGCAATCCATGATTTCGCAGATTTCCTTGAGCGAGCAGCCGAGCACATCCATCAGGATCACGCTTCCGCGCTGCGCCACCGGCAGGCGCATAAAGGTGCGCAAGGAGGTGGCGGCGATCTGGCGGCTCTCCACGGCGTCGAGCTGGTCAACGATCATGTCCACCTCCTCTATTCCCCGGAGCGCCTCCTGGCGACCACGCCGGCGCAGGAAATCCAGCGCGGTGTTGTGCGCAATCCGGAACAGCCAGCCTTCGGGATTGCCGATATCGACGGCGGAGGCCTGCGCCTCCACCGCCTTGATCAGCGCGTCCTGCAGCACATCCTCGCCGTCGATCACCGAGCCGACCATGCGCGCGCAATAGCGATGCAGCCTTGGCCGCATCGCGACCAGCAAGCGTTCAAAGGCGGCGGACGTCTCGGGGACCACGCTCATTCTGCCTCCGGCAAGCGGATTCAATCCTCGGCCAGCATGCGGTAATTGCCGACAATGGTAGCGCCTTTAGGCAGCGGCGGTTCGGCGCAGCGCTCGCGAATGCCGTTCTGAAACGCGGCGAATGCCGCCAGCTTCGGCAAGGGGCTCGAGCCGTCATCGGCCGCGGTTTCGACGAAATGGATGAAGGTGTCGTCCTCCAGCCGCAGCGACATGTAGCGGAAGCCTTCCGGCTGCGCGGCTTTCAGCTCGGCAAACACCGTTGCAACCAGTTCGGCATTCCTGTCGGACATTTCGGGCTTGGTCTTGTACCTTATCACGGTCCGTCTCATGGGCTTCTCCTTGTTGGAGGCTGCAAAGGCAGCGCTTCGATCCCAAGGACGTTTGGAACCAGCCAAAGGATGCAGTTGGAGGCAAATTCTTTGTGGTCGTCCCTGCGAAAAGCAGGGACCCATAACCACAGGACGTGGTTACTGCGCTGTGCTGCGGCTCCAACCTTCGCAACAACAAGATCCTGTGGCTATGGGTCCCGGCTCAAGGCCGGGACGACAGCATTCATACGCTTTCGCTATCGGCCGATTGGCAAACGCGCCTTGGACCGGAGACGCAAATGGCTACATAATCCAATGTGTTGAGACATCCGAAACCGGGATTGCATGCCATGACGACAGCGCCGAAACAGCCCCATCACGTGGTGATCGTCGGCGCCGGTTTCGGCGGACTGGAAACGGCTTTCGGCCTCGCCGGTGCGCCTGTCAGGATCACGCTGATCGATCGCCGCAACCATCATCTGTTTCAGCCGCTGCTCTACCAGGTCGCGACCGCTTCGCTGGCGACGTCGGAAATTGCCTGGCCGATCCGCTATCTCCTGCGCGGACGCAAGGAGGTGACGACGCTGTTCGCCAATGTCAGCGGCGTCGACGCCGCGGCGAAGTGCGTGCGGCTCGAAGACGGCGAGACGATCGCCTATGACACGCTGGTGCTCGCCACCGGCGCCCGCCACGCCTATTTCGGCCACGACGAATGGGAGCCGTTCGCGCCGGGCCTGAAAACGCTGGAGGATGCCACCACATTGCGGCGCCGCATCCTCGTTGCCTTCGAGCGCGCAGAGCGCGAGACCGATCCTGTCAGGCGCGCCGCGCTACTCACTTTCGTCATCATCGGCGCCGGCCCGACTGGCGTCGAAATGGCCGGAACCATTGCCGACCTCGCCAAGGACACGCTGCCGCCGGACTTCCGCAACATCGACACCCACAAGACCCGCGTTGTCCTGGTCGAGGCCGGCCCGCGCGTGCTGGCCGGCTTCCCCGAGGATCTCTCCGCCTACGCGCAGCGTTCGCTGGAGGAGATCGGCGTCGAAGTGGTGCTTGGGCAGCCCGTCACCGAATGTGCCATCGACGGCGTCGTCTATGGCGGCAACAAGCTCGAGGCCAGAACCATTGTCTGGGCCGCCGGCGTGCGCGCCTCGCGCGCGGCGGAATGGCTGAACGCGCCCGCCGACCGCGCCTACCGTTTGAAGGTCGATCCCGACCTCACCGTGCCCGGCCATCCCGACATCTTTGCCGTTGGCGACACCGTGACGATCGCCGGCCCCGACGGCAATCCCGTGCCGGGCATCGCGCCGGCGGCCAAGCAGCAGGGACGCTATGTGGCAGCGCTGATCAAGGCGCGCCTCGGCGGCGGCACGCTGCCGCCGTTCCGTTACAAGCATGCCGGCAGCTTGGCGCAGATCGGCAAGAAAAAGGCCGTGATCGATTTCGGACGGATCAAGCTGCGCGGCAACCTCGCCTGGTGGATCTGGGGCATCGCCCACATCTACTTCCTGATCGGCCTGCGCAACCGGCTCAGCGTCGCGCTGAGCTGGCTATGGATCCACGCCCGCGACCAGCGCGCCGCGCGGCTGATCACGCAGGGCTCGAGCAAGGTCACGGGATAGTCGTACTGCGTCATGATCCGCTCAAACCCTCATCCTGAGGAGCCGCGTTAGCGGCGTCTCGAAGGATGAAGGCCGACTGGGGCCTCATGGTTCGAGACGCGCTTCGCGCTCCTCACCATGAGGGGCTTGTGACGCAGTCCGACTAGGTTTCCTCACGGCGCGCAGGCAAAACTGGCGGCGCGATCGACCGGCCCCGATTTGTAGTGCGGCCATGCCGGCCATTGGCACAATGGCAGCGAGCGCGTGGTTTCGAACGCAGGCGCTTCGACCTTCTGCTCGATCACCTCGAGATCGCCGGGCGCCTTGCCGTTCTCGACCCAGTCGACCAGCACGCCCAGCATGTCGACATTGGCGGGCGCGCCCGAGCCGACATGATCGACGCCGGGCGCCGTATAGAGGCGGGCGAACTGCGCCGTCTTTTCCTTGCCCAGCGTGCGCTGCACGTTTTCGAAGTAGCGTATCCCTGCGTAGGGGCTCTGAGCGTAGTCGGCCATGTTCTCGAGAATCACGAGCTTGCCGCCGCGCGCGCTGAAGCGGCCCAGGTCCGGATTGGTCGAATCCATCAACCGCGAGACCTGAAGCAGGCGCTCCTTGTGATCCTCGGGCTTGTATGTCCTGACATCGAGCTTCGGGTCGCGCGTAAAGACATATTGGATGCCGCCTGCACCATAGATCCAGGCGATGCCGTTGGCCGGCACCGGCGGCTGCGACGGCGCCGCCTTGCCGAGCCACCAGGCGATCCAGCCGCCGGTCGGACCGAAGGCAGGCGTGTTTTCGCCTGAGACGCCCCAGCCCGGATAATCATCAAGGCCGTTCTCAAGCGGAAAGGAGAACTTGTATGTCGAATGAAGCGTCCTGATCGCCGCGATCTGCGCCTCGGTCAGGCACTGGTCGCCGCTCTGGCCCGCTGCGCAACGCAGTGACTCCGGCTGGAATTTCGCCTTGCAGCCGACCGGATCCAGAACGAGTTGATCCTCCGCGCCGTCGGCCTTGTCGCAAGCCTGCAGCACCGCCTTGGCAACGAGTTCGACCTGCGCAGGGCGTATCCAGCCCTCGCCCATTGTTGCGAGCCCCGACCGCGTCCCGGCATGTTGCAATCCAACCCAGTTGATGACGGGCACGCGGGCAAAGATGCCGTCAAAATCGTCGGGATAGCGCTGCGCCATCGTCAGCGCCTCGCGGCCACCTTCCGACGATCCCATAAAATACAGTTTGGCGGGCGGGTTGCCATAGGCGCGCACCATCAGGGCCACGGCGGCGTCACGCACGCGCTTATAGGATCGATGCGCAAAATTCTCGAACGCCTCGTCGTTGAGCGCAAACACCTGCGGCGGTTCGCCCGGCTTGGTCTCATGGCCGGAATCGGTGCCATAGGTGACAAATCCCCGCGCTAAGGGCGAAGACGCGCCGAACGGATAGGCCGGCGGCAAAGCAAGCCCGGTGATCAGCACGCCGTTGAAGCCGCCGCCGCCATATTGCAGCGAGCGGCCATTCCACTCGACCGGGAGATTCACCTGGAATTTGATCGGCGGCGCTTTCGGATCCGATGGCGCGATCTGGCCGAGGACCTTGCAGAATTCCGGATTGGCCGGAGTGACGCGTGCCGCCGGCGTCGGTCCTCTCTCGGAGACTGCGAGTGGTGTAGGCGCGATCATGGAGGCGGAGTCGATCCGCACGGCGTTATCGGTCGGTCGGATAAGGTCGCTGCAGGTCGCAGCCGGATCGCCGGCCATTTTCGCGGCTATCGCATCCGGACTGCAGAGCGAAGCAGCCGCAATCAGCGAAGCGAACTGAACCCACACGCGCGTGTCGAACTTGAGGCGTTGCATTGTTTCCCCCCTCGCTATCGTCTTGCAGCCGCATTTTGCGCCGGCCGTCAGGCCTACAATGGTTTGCGCCGCGCGGACGTCAATCGAAATAAGCCTCACTTCACTAGCGAGCAGCCGCCGGCGGCAAGCGGCCGGAAAGCTTGATCGGCCGGAATGGTCGAAACCAGCTTGTAGTAGTCATAAGGATATTTCGACTCTTCCGGCTTCTTTACTTCGAACAGATACATCGGGTGAATGACGCGGCCGTCCTGGCGGATGGTGACGTCGCCGAACAGCTTGTCCTTGCCCTTGAACTTCTTCATCTGCGGCACGGCATCTTTCGCATGGTCGCTGCCGGTGGCGGCCACCGCGTTGAGATAGGCCAGCGTGGAAGCATAGACGCCGGCCTGGTTGCCGCTCGGCATCTTGCCGTTCACGCCCGGCCGCGCCGCGAAGCGTTTGGCAAAGGCGCGGGTGTCGTCGTCCATGTCCCAGTAAAACGCCTCGAACAATTGCAGGCCCTGGCCGACCTTCAGCCCCATGCCGTGGACGTCGTTGATGAACAGCAGGAACGCCACCATGGTCTGGCCGCTTTGCTGAAGTCCGAACTCGGCCGCCTGCTTCACCGCATTGACGGTGTCGCCGCCGGCATTGGCGAGCCCGATCACCTTGGCCTTGGAGTTCTGCGCCTGCAGCAACAGCGAAGCAAAATCCGCCGTGTTGAGCGGATGCTTCGCCGAGCCCAGCACCTTGCCGCCGTGCTTTTCGATGTAATTGGTGGCCTCGGCCTCGATGCCCTGGCCAAGGGCAAAATTCACCGTGATGAAGTACCATTCCTTGCCGCCGCGCGACATCATCGCCGCCGCCGTGGAATTGCCGGTCGCCCAGGCGTCGTTGACCCACTGGATGGTGTTGGGCGAGCAGGCCTTGCCGGTCAGGTCGGAACTCGCGGTCGATGATGCGAGAAACGTCATGCGGCTGTCGCGCAGCAGCGAATTGATGGTGAGGCCGACGGCCGAATTCGGCACGTCGACCACCGCATCGACCCCGTCGACATCGAGCCATTTGCGCACGATCGCAGAGCCGACGTCGGCCTTGTTCTGATGGTCTGCGTAGACGATTTCGACCTTGATACCCTTGCCGCCGCCGTTGAAATCTTCCGCGGCCATGCGCGCGGCCTCCACCGAACCCATGCCGTTGGTGTCCTGGAAGATGCCGGAGATGTCGTTGAGCACGCCGACGCGCACGACGTTGTCGGAAATCTCCGCGCGCGCCGCGCCCCACGTCGCGCAAGACAAGGCAAGCGCCAGACCTAACCTGTAACCCTTCATTGTTTTCTCCCTTTGGAATTTGATCTTGAGATCCTCGGACTTCGCCGGGTTTGACTTCCGTTGCAGGCGGTGAACGCCGATGACGCCGTCACGTCTGCCGGTCCGGCAGGCTGAGGACCAAACCATCGAGATCGGCGGCGAGCCTGATCTGGCAGGACAGTCGGCTGTTGGCCTGCCGTTCGGCGGCGGCGCCGTCCAGCAGCGCATCCTCATCGCCGCCCATGGCCGGCAGGCGAGCGAGCCAGGCCTCGTCGACATAGACATGGCAGGTGGCGCACATGGCGTTGCCGCCGCATTCCGCCAGGATTCCGCTGATGTCGTGGCGCGTCGCGGCCTGCATCGCGCTCTCGCCCTCGCTGGCCTCGATCTGCTGCCGGCGGCCGTCGGGGTGGAAAAAGATGATGCTTGGCATAGGCGGTCCGTCAGGCCGGAGAAATCGTAATGGGGAGACTTTCGAGGCCGCGCAGCGTGTTGTTATAGCGGCGCTTGACCGGGCCGGTGATCTCGATGGCCGCAACCTTGCGTGCGATCGCCGCCAGCATCACCTCGCCTTCCACACGCGCCAGAAGCTGGCCGACGCACATATGGATGCCCGAGCCAAACCCGACATGGCCGGAGGTACGGCGGGTGACGTCGTAGCTGTCGGGATTCTCCCAGCGCCGCGGATCGCGGTTGGCGGCGCCGAGGAACATCAGGACCTTCTCGCCCTCACCGATGCGATGTCCCGCGAGTTCGACCTCCCGTGTCGTAGTGCGGAAGAAGGTCTGCACCGGGCTTTCGTAGCGGATCGCCTCTTCAAACGCGTTGCGCGCCAGCGTCGGATCGCCGCGCAGCCGCTGGAGCTGATCGGGAAAGCGCGCCAGGCAATAGATTGCGGCGCCAATGCCGTTGACGGTGGTATCCAGGCCAGCCGACAGCAGCGAGCGCACCAAGAGCGGCGCCTCTTCCGCCGTGATGTCGCCGGCATCGGCGCGAGCATGGACGCAGGCGCCAAAGCCGCCAGGCGCGAGATTTTCGCGCTGGCATTGCGCGGCGACATAGGCCTGGTGCGGCGCCGAGCGTTCGATCGCCTCCTGGCGCAACTGGTTCGGCGGCCCGAAGGAGTTGAACACCAGGCTCGCGTAAGGCAGCAGGTTCTCCCGCCCCTCCTGCTTCAGGCCCATCGCATCGGGAAATACCGAAAGCGGATAGGCTTCTGCCAGATCGGCAACCGCGTCAAAACTCCGGCGCGCCAGCAACTCATCGACCTTGGCGGCGGCCATGGCCGTGAAATGTTCGCGGACCCCTTTCATCGCCGTCGGCGACAGCACTTGGGCGAGCACCGCGCGCGTCCTGGTATGCGCCGGCGGGTCCGCCTCGAGGATGATGCTTTGCGGGCGCCACGGCTTTTCCTTGGCGAAATCGCTCAGGCCCACGCCGCGGCTCGAACAGAACGTCAGGGGATCGTTGAGAACGGCGTGCACCTCGGCATAGCGCGCCACGCCATAGACGCCCCATTTGTCGAGCCAGACCAGCGGCCCCGCCTCGCGGAGGGCTTGGTGGATCGGGTGCGGATCCTCGAAAAACTCGGTCGAGAACGGATCCACGTCCAGGTTTGGTACGCCGGCCGGCGCGGCCTGCGCCGAGGCTGCATGGTCTATCCGGGAGGTCGCGCTCATGTGGGTCTCCTGCATAATGTTCTTGCAGAGCGGTGCACGCTGTCTCTATGTCTGGAACGCTGGAGCAGCTTCGGAAGAGCATGAGCAGGAACAGACAGGCGCGCGCCCCCCGCGCGAGCGCGACAGGCAGAAGCGGACGGGCCGAACAGGTGCTCGACCTCGACCGTTACGTTCCGGCGCTCATCACCTTCATCGCGAACAAATTGTCGCGCAGCGCGACTGTCGTCTATCAGAAGCGTTTCGGGGTCAACGTCACGGAATGGCGGATCCTGTCGCTGCTCGCGATCGAGCCGGAAATTTCGGCGGCCCGCATCTGCCATGTGATCGGTTTCGACAAGGGGCCGGTCAGCCGGACCCTGGCGGGAATGGAAGAGCGCGGACTGGTCAGCATCAGGGCCGACCGGCAGGACGGGCGCACCCATTCGATCTCGCTGACTGCGAAAGGATACACCACCCACGACCAGGTCATCGCGGTCGCGCTCGAACGCGAACGCCGCCTGCTTTCCTGCCTGAGCAAGCCGGAACGCGAGACCCTGATTGGGCTGCTGCTGCGGGTACACGGCAATCTCGACGCCGTGAAAGGCGCGGGCGAAGTCGACGAGGCTTGAACGACACGCGCTGGTCGCGCCGAACGACGCCTCCGCCATCGCGCCGCGTACGCAGCACGCGCTGTGTCGTGACGATCCGACACGCCCGAACATCCGTTTCTCCCTGCGCGGCCCGGCAATCTCTGTGCTCTGGGATCGGCCGCGTTATGAGAACAAGCTTGCACAAATTAGTTGCCTTGGCAACATATACGACAAGCCTCGAAGACCGATTTTCGTTGGCGGCCGGTTCCCACCGACCGCCGCTAGTCCGCTCACTTCTTGACCAGCGGGCAGTTGCCTTCGCTCTCGGGACGAAACGCCTGATCTCCCGGGATCGTTGCAACGACCTTCAGCAGATCCCATTTCGACGTGGATTCGTCGGGCTTCTTGACCTCGAGCAGATAGAACGGGTGAATCTTGCGTCCGTCGCTGCGGATAATCCCCTTGCCGAACAGCGGATCGTCGGTCGGCATCGCCTTCATCGCTGACACCACGGCCTTGCCGTCGGCGGCGCCGCCGGCCTTGTCGACGGCTTTCAGATAATGCAGCACCGACGCATAGACGCCGGCCTGCATGTCGTTCGGATAGTTGTTCTGCGGATGACGTTGGGCGAACCGCCTGGCGAAGGCGCGCGTGCCATCGTTCAAATCCCAGTAGAAGGGATTCATGATCTGCGCGCCCTGCGCGGCCTTCAACCCGAGCGCGGGAATACCGTTCATGCCGAGGATCAGACCGACCAGCTTCTGCTTACGGGTCAATCCAAATTCCGCCGCCTGCTTGATCGAGGTGATGGTGTCATCGCCGGCATTCGCCACGCCGACGATATCGGCGCCCGAGGCCTGCGCCTGCAGCAGGAACGAGGCGTAGTCGGCCGTGCCGAGCGGGTGCCGCACGGCGCCGAGCACTTCGCCGCCGGACGCCTTGACGCCCTCGGCGGCCTGCTTCTCCAGATCATGGCCGAAGGCGTAGTCAGCGGTGAGGAAGAACCATTTCTTGCCGCCCTGCGCGACCACGGCTTTGCCGAGGCCGCGGCCATAGGCATAGGTGTCGTAGGTCCAGTGCACGGTATTCGGCGTGCATTTCTCGCCGGTGAGAAGCGCCGTGCCGGCGCCCGAGCCGATGAAGACCTTGTTCTTCTGCTCGCTCATATTGGCGACGGCGAGCGCAATCGCTGAGTTCGGCAGGTCGAAGATGGCGTCGATGCTTTCAGTGTCGTACCAGCGCCGCGCGATGCCGACGCCGACGTCGGTCTTGTTCTGGTGATCGGCGGTGATGACATCGACGGGCTTGCCGGCGGCCTTGCCGCCATAATCTTCCACGGCCATTTGCGCTGAAATGACCGAGCCTATGCCCTGATTAGGTCGAGAACACGCCCGACTGGTCGTTGAGTACGCCGATCCGGACGCGGTCCTGGGCTTGGGCTTGGCCTTGGGCGGCGCCGATAAACATGCCGCCGAGCGCAGCAACAAGCATTGCTGTACGAAAAATCTGTCGCATGCGTTCCCTCCTGTGTGGAAAAGGCGGCCTTAGGGACCACTTCTAAATTGCTTATAACTTATAAGCATTTTGAGGATTGTCAATTCACGTGATCCCGTGCGAGCTTTTGCCCATGGAAAGAATCGGAAAAATTTCGACGCGCAACGGCAACGGAGCGGCCAGACCGGCCGAGCCGGACTCGGCGCGAAAACTCGATCTCACCGCGCTACAGCAGACCCCGGGATTCATGATCCGGATCCTGCAGTTGGAGAACTTCGAGGCGTTCTATCCGTATTTCGAGTCCCTAAACCTTTCGCCACTCGAATACGCTATCCTCGTCACCGTCCGCGACAACAAGACGGTGACGCAGAGCGAGCTTGCCGGCGTGCTGAAAATGCAACTGCCCAACCTGGTAAAAATCCTGTCGCGGATGGAAGAGACCGGAGTTTTGAAGCGCAAGCGGTCCACGCGGGACAAGCGGGCGGTCGAGCTCAGCCTCAGCGCGGCGGGCGAGAGGCGCGCTGACGAGGCCAGCCGGCTTGGCGAAAGTTTCAATGCGCAGACGCTTTCCGCGCTCAGCAAGCCCGAACAGGCCGCCTTTCTCCAGATGCTGGTTCGACTGGTCGAGGCGCACAAGAACGGGTTTTGAGGCGCGAGCGCGTGTTAGTTCTGCTCGTCATAGCCGCCCAAGCCCCTCATCCTGAGGAGCCCGCAGAGCGGGCGTCTCGAAGGATGTAGGCCACGGACGGGCCTCATGGTTCGAGACGCGCGGAGCCTGTCGTCGGGCCGCGCTACGCGCGGACCCGTTGGCGCTCCTCACCATGAGGGGCTTATGACGAAGCAAGCCTCAGCCGGTGCAGCCGATCCATTCGGCCGACGAATCGTCGTCCAGAGTTGCCACCGCGCTCGCGCGACGCGTCAGCACCGCGCGCTGGTTGATATAGCCCTTATCGGTGATCTCGCCGCCGTCGACCGAGGCCGGCTCCGCCAGCAGCAGCGCACGCGTGGCGTGACCGGACGAGTGGCCGCTTTGCGCCTTCAGTCTTGCAAGGCCCTGCGCGATCGCCCCGCGAACCTTGTCGTGCGAGATGACGTCTTTCACATCAGCGCTGTCGGGCAGGCCGGCATGCGACCGGCAGGCCGCAATGTTCGGAAACACAAGGAAACGAACCTCGTCGCTGCCGTGGCCGGTGACGACGATATCCTGCGCCAGCGGCGCCAGCGCGGCGATGCCGGCGACGCGCAAAGTTCCAACGCTGACCCAGGTGCCGGAATTGAGCTTGAAGTCTTCGGCGACACGGCCGTCGAAAAACAATCCGAGTTCGGGGCGCGCCGGATCGGCAAAGGTCACGGCGTCGCCGATCAGATAGAAGCCTTCGGCGTCGAACGCCTGCGCGGTCAATTCCGGCGCCTTCCAGTAGCCGGGCGTGACGTTCGGACCGCGCACGCGGACCTCCAGCTTGTCGCCCGAGGGCACCAGCTTCAATTCGGTCCCCGGGATAGGCACGCCGATATTGCCGGAGCGTTTGGCCTGGAAATGGCAGTCCGTCGCCAAAGGCGACGTCTCGGTTGAGCCCCAGGCCGACACCATCGGCATCGCGCGGCCGACGGTCTTGACCGAGAGCTCTTCCAGCGCATCCCAGAGATTTTGCGGTAGCGCAGCGCCGGCATAGAAGGCGAATTTTACTTCGCCGAAGAATTTTCGCCGCAACTCTTCGTCGCCGCGCAGCGCCGCGATCAGCATGTCGAAGCCGCGCGGCACGTTGAAATAGACCGTCGGCATCACGCTGCGGAGATTCGCCAACGAGGTCGCGAACAGCCCGGGCGCCGGCTTGCCGCCGTCGACATAGAGCGTGCCGCCGTTGCGCAGCACCAGATTGAAATTGTGGTTGGCGCCGAAGGTATGGCTCCACGGCAGCCAGTCGAGGATCACAAGACCCACGCCGATATTCTCGAGGAACGTCCAGGTCTGCGCCTTGGCCTGCTGGCTCGAAGTCAGCATGCGCTGGGTGTTGATCACGGCCTTTGGCGTACCGGTCGAGCCCGAGGTGAAGAGGAATTTTGCGATCGTGTCCGGTGTGATCGCGGCAAATGCCTTTTCGACGTCGGGCGTTTCGGGCGTGGCCGCGATGGCGCGGAAAGAGATCGCCTCCCTGTCGTCCGCACTGCCGCTGACGATCGTAGCCGAATGCAGCGGCTTGATCGCAGCCAGTGCCGCGGTAAACGGTTTGGTGGCGGACACATAGATCGCGCCGGGCCCGAGCAGCTCGACCATGCTCTTGAGCTTGTCGAAGTCCCTCGACATCAGCGAATAGGCCGGCGAGATCGCGGCCGACGGCACGCCGACATGCTGGGCGGCGAGCGCGAACAGCGCATGCTCGACGCTGTTGTCGGACAGGATCACCAGCGGACGCTCGGCGCTTAACCCTTGCGCGAGAATCCAGGCGGCTGCCGAGCGCACCTGCTGCAGGGCGTCCCTGTAGGTGACGGTTGTCCACGGCGAATCGGTGCTGGCACGGTCGGCGAGAAAGATCCGGTCCGGCGCCTGCCGCGCCCAATGCTCCAGCCAGTCGCCGATACAACGCGCGCTCGGCTGCAGCGGCACGGTCGATTTCACAAGGATGCTGCCGTCGGCGCGGCGATCGGCGATGATCGCGGGTGTCGCGAACAGGTCACCGCCGGTGGCAGCGATGGTCATGGGTTTCCTCCTCGCCCGAACCGTTCGGGATCGCCGTGCGTCATGCCGGCCTGCAGCTCGAAGGGCTGCTTGGCCCTAATGTTGAGCACAACAATTGTTGTCGTCAACAACAATCTTCCCCTTAGGCCCGCGACGCGTTAGAAGGAACACGATGACGGAGAGCATCCACGTGTCGAACCGGGCGGCCAAATCGCGAGCAGAGACGCCGGCGCCTCGCAGCCGGAAGCGAGCCGGCAACGGCGCTTCACGCCCCGATGCCGGCGATCTCGACATCGGCCTCGACGCGCTGGCGGGCCACGCCGGGTATGCGGTACGGCGCTTCCAGATCTGGATCTTTCAGGACTTCATCCGCACGCTCGCCGCCGTCGATATCCGTCCGACGCAGTATTCGGTGATGACGGTGATCGGCGCCAACCCCGGCCTGAGCCAGATGGCGGTGGCCAAGCGGCTCGGGATCGAGCGCGCCCGGCTGGTGCATCTGTTGGACAGTCTCGAACATCGCGATCTCGTCAGCCGCGTCCGATCGGCCACCGACCGGCGTTCGCACGCGTTGCATCTGACCGCGCGCGGCAGGACAGCACTGGCGCAGTTCAGGCGGCTCGCCGCCGAACATGAGCGCCATGTGGCAGAGAAGATCGGCAAGGAGAACCGGGAGAAGCTGCTGCAGATTCTGTCTGCGTTCACGTGATTGAGGTCCCGCCTCGCCTGAGGTCTCGTCGCCTAAATTTTGGGCACCGCTCAGCCGTGACGGGCTGGCAAAGCATCCGCACTTTCATCATAAGCATTTGAAAGTAAGTATCTATCCTCAAGAATCGACCTGACCGAGCCATTGTACACAATGGCACATCGCTTGCTTTAGTCGGGCTAACCTACGCTCGCTGGAGTTTTGCCCGCCATGGGGTCTGACGCGCCTGAAACCGTTGCCGCCATTGTCGCCGCGCACCGCGCCGCGACCATGACCCCGGCGCAAACCATAGCCCGCTGCTATCAGCGCATCCGCGACCACAACGATCCCGCCGTGTTCATCAGCCTGCGCGATGAAAAGGATGCGCTGGCAGAGGCAGAAGCGCTGGCCGCCAAGGATGCGAACGCGCTTCCGCTTCTCGGCGTCCCCGTTGCCGTCAAGGACAACATCGACGTGCAGGGCATGGCGACCACGGCGGCCTGCCCGGCCTTTTCCTACGTCCCGGCGCAGGATTCGACGGCGGTAGCAAAACTGCGCGCGGCCGGCGCCATCATCATCGGCAAGACCAATCTCGACCAGTTCGCAACAGGCCTGGTCGGCGTCCGCTCGCCCTACGGCATCCCCGTCAATCCGGTCCGCAGCGATCTCGTTCCGGGCGGATCGAGTTCGGGCTCGGCGGTCGCGGTTTCCGCGGGCCTGGTGCCGCTCGCACTCGGCACGGACACTGCCGGAAGCGGCCGCGTGCCGGCGATGCTCAACAACATCGTCGGGCTGAAGCCGAGCCTCGGGCTGATCTCCAACGCCGGGCTCGTCCCAGCCTGCCGGACGCTGGACTGCATTTCGGTGTTCTCGCTCACCGTCGACGATGCGATGACTGCGCTGACGGCGATGGCCGGCCCCGATGGCGCCGATCCGTATTCGCGCGACCGGCCGCTGGGATCAGTGTCCGCGGTTCCCGAAAAGCTCCGGCTGGGCGTGCCGCGCAACGGCCAATTGATTTTCTTCGGCGACCGCGCCTCGGAGAACGCCTATGGCGAGGCGCTTGAGCGCTGGATCCAGCTCGGCGCCACGCTGGTCGAGTTCGATCTCGAACCGTTTTATGAGACCGCACGGCTGCTCTACGAGGGCCCGTGGGTCGCCGAACGATATCTTGTCATCCGCGACCTCTTGGCATCCTCGCCGGATTCGATTCATCCGGTGACGCGCGAGATCACGACGGCCGGTGTGCGGCTGACCGCCGCCGACACCTTTGCCGCGCTCTATCGGCTGCAGGCGCTGCGCCGCGTTGCCGAGCGCAGCTTTGCCAATTTCGACGCGATGGTGCTGCCGACAGCGCCGACCGCCTATTCGACCGCGCAGGTGCTGGCCAATCCGATTGAGCTCAACAGCCGGCTCGGCACCTACACCAATTTCGTCAACCTGCTCGACCTCTGCGGCCTCGCGCTGCCAGCCGCCATGCGCGCCGACGGCATCCCGTTCGGCATCACGCTGCTGGCGTCCGCCGGACACGACGCCAAGCTCGCCAGCATCGGACGGGTGTTTCATGCCGACACCAAGCTGAAAATGGGAGCCAAGGGCCTGACGCAGCCACCGCTCGCTTCGTTGCCGGCGGCGGCCAGCGGCGATGAAATCACCATCGCCGTGGTCGGCGCGCATCTCTCCGGCATGGCGCTCAATGGCGAATTGCAGGTACTCGGCGCACGCCTGCTTGAGGCAACCACGACGGCGCCTGATTACAAACTCTACGCGCTCGACACCACGCCGCCGAAGCCCGGCATGCTGCGCGTGGGCGCCGGCGCGGGAAGCTCGATCAAGCTGGAGCTATGGACGCTGTCGGCGGCAGCCTTCGGCAAATTCGTCGCCGCGATTCCGCCGCCGCTCGGGATCGGCACGATCCGCCTCGCCGACGGCAGAGGCGTGAAGGGCTTTGTGGTCGAGCCCGCCGCGATCAACGGCGCGCGCGATATTTCATCGTTCGGCGGCTGGCGCGCGTTCATGGCGGAGAAGGCGGGGTGTAATCCTCATGGTGAGGAGGCGCTCTTGCGCCGTCTCGAACCATGAGAGCCCCGGTGTGGCCATCCTTCGAGACGCCGCTCCGCGGCTCCTTTTACACCGACACCGCGTAAATCTCATATTCCCCGCGCACCAATTCGATATGGGCGCGCATCGCAGCCGCCGCGCCGGCCTTGTCGCCGCGCATGATCGCGACCACGACGCGGTCGTGCTCGGCATGCGATTTCGCCAGACGCCCGAGGTTGCGGAACTGGGCGCGGCGGAACGGCTGCACCCGGACCCGCGTCGCCAGCGTCATTTCGGCGATGTAGCCATTCTGCGAGCCGGCATAGATCGCGTTGTGGAAGCGTTCGTTGACCTCATGAAAGCGCTCGGGATTGCCGGCATGGCTGAGCACCCGCAATTCTTCGTGGATCGCTTCGAGCTTCTGGCGATCCGCCGGCGGCATCCGTTCGGCGGCGAGCCCCGCGCACAACGCTTCCAGTTCCGCCATCGCCTCGAACATTTCAGTCAAACGATCCAGCGAAGGCTGTGCCACCACGGCGCCGCGATGGGCGCGCGCCTCGACCAGGCCGCTCGCCACGAGCTGACGCAACGCCTCGCGGACCGGCGTGCGCGACACGGAAAACCGCCGTGCGATGTCGGTCTCGTCGAGCGCCGAGCCGGGCGGCAGCACGCCGCGCACGATCTCATCGGCAAGCTGCAGCCGCAGTTCCTCCGCGCGCGTGACCTTGTCGCGTGATATCGACGGGCGATCGACACGGCGAACAGTTGTCCCCGATTCGGCGCCGGGCTGCGGTGCGCGGGCGGCAGGATCATCCAGGCTCATGTCGTTTGGCCCATATACTCGTCGATGATGCTGACATGCGCGGCGACAATCCGCCAACCTTCAGGGAATCGAATCCACGTCTGCATCTGCCGTCCGACCCTGCCCGGTGCGTTGTCGCGATAGAACAGCGTCGAGGCGACTGCGGTATCCCGGCCATAGGTCGTGATCACGGTCTTGTCGGTCCGCCGCATCAGCCCGACCGGCGAGCGCGCGGCGCGGAACGCCATGATCGCGTCATAGCCGTAGAGATTTTCAGCGATGCCGTAGCGCAGCGTGCGGGAATCGTTGCGGAACAATTCATCGAGCACCGCCACGTCGTTCGATACCAGCGCGTTTTCATAGCGCCCGAATTGCGCGGTCACTTCGGCCAGTACGTCGGGAAGATCGATCTCCATCGTCATAGTCCCCTTGATAGTCCCCTTGGCGGCGGCGCTGCAGCAACGCCCATCTGTTCCAGCGCGTGCGCGACGCGCAGCGCAATATCCTCCCGCCACGGCGCAGCGATGATCTGCACGCCGATCGGCATCGGCTCCAATGGCACCGGTACCGCGACCACGGGCAGGCCGATGAACGAAATCGGCTGGGTGTGGATGCCGATATTGGCGCGCACCGGCAGTTCGACGCCGTCGAGCACAAAGTTTACCTGCCCCAGTTTCGGCGCGACGCAGGGTGTGGCGGGCGCGATGATGACGTCCACCGACTTGAACAGTTCCAGCACTTTCGCCCGATACCAGCGTCGGAATTTTTGCGCGCGGTCGACGAGCGGCGCCGGCACCATGGCGCCGGCGATCAGGCGGTCGCGCACCGCCGGATCGAAATCGTTCGGGCGCTTGCGCAGGCGATCGAGATGCAGCGAAGCGCCTTCGGTCGTCGTGATCACGTAAGCCGCGGCGCGGGCGCGCGCGGCCTCGGGAATCTCAACCTTCGTCGTGGCATCGAGCGCTTTCGCGACACGCGAAACAGCCTCGACCGCTTCGGGAAAGACGTTCCTCTGGAAGTATCCACCGGCGACCGCGACCCGCAGGCCGTCGATGCCCTCGGCCAACATTGACGTGACCGGTTCGACCGGGCGTGTCGTGCAGGCCGCGTCATCGGCGTCCGGCCCCTGCATGGCGTCATAGGCCAGCGCGAGGTCGCTGACATTGCGCGCGAACGGACCGAGATGATCGAGGCTTGCGACAAAGGGAAACGAGCGAGCCCGCGACAGCCGGCCGTAGGTCGGCTTAAGGCCAAAGACGCCGCAGAACGACGACGGCACCCGGATCGATCCGTTGGTGTCGGATCCGAGCGCGATCGGAACCAGCGCACCGCCGACCGCGCTGCCCGAACCGCCGGAGGAGCCGCCGCTCATCCGCGTCGGATCGTGCGGATTACGCGACGGGCCGTCATGCACATTCTCGCCGGTGAAATCATAGGCGTATTCGCCCATGTTGAGCGCGCCGACCAGCACGGCGCCGGCCGCCTCCATCCGCTCGATCAGCGTGGCGTCGCGCGATGACAGCGCGAGATCGCGGTTGATCTTAGATCCGGCGCGGGTGGCGAGGCCCTTTACGTCGAACAGGTTCTTCACCGCGAACGGAACGCCGGCGAGAGGTCCGACTTTCTGACCGGCGGCGATCTTGGCATCGATCGCTTTGGTCGTGGCGCGAGCACGATCCGCGGTGATATCGGTAAAGGAATTCAGCACGCTATCGTGCGCAGCGATCCGCGCCAGCGCGGCCTCGGTTGCATCGAGGGCGGAAAGCTTGCGGTCGGTTACGGCTTGCGCGATACGTTGGGCCGAAAGGCCGTCGGTGTTTACGGTCATGGCGCTATCAGGTGGTGTAGACACTGGCCGGCTCGGTTTCGTCCGGCAGCGGGAATTCATCGACCAGCCGCGCCAGCCTCAGCGACACCTCGAGGTTTGCGCGCACCGCCGGCCGCCAGGCTTCCTCGACCGGCAGCGCCAGCGCCTTGGTTACGGCATCGATATAATCGTCCAGGGGATTCTCAACTGTCACTGTACTCTCCCTCTTTGTCATCGTCCGCGCAGGTGGGCGATCCAGTAAACACCGGTGGTGATTACTGGATGCCCCGCCTTCGCGGGGCATGACAACTAAACCGGCAACGGCGGATGCGGGATCGCCGTCAGCAATTCCTTGGTATAGGCGTCCTGCGGATCGCCGAGCACACGTTCGGACGAGCCTTGCTCGACGATTCGCCCGCTGCGCATCACGATGACACGATCGCACAGCAAACGCACCACATTCAGATCATGAGACACGAACAAATAGCTCATGCCCATCGATTGCTTGAGATCCTCTAAGAGATTGAGCACGACGGCCTGCACGGAGACGTCGAGCGCCGCGGTCGGCTCGTCGAGGATGACGAGTTTTGGATGCAGCGCAATCGCGCGCGCGATGCCGACGCGTGCCTTCTGGCCGCCGGATAATTGATGCGGGAAACGATCGAGCAGGTCGACGGGAAGGCCAACCAGGCCAGCGAGTTTCTCGCAGCGGGCACGCAGCGCGTCACGCCCCTTGATGTCGCCAAGCTGGAGAAGCGGATCGGCGATGGCACGTGCGGCGGTGAAGCGCGGGTTGAGGCTGTCGGTCGGGTCCTGGAACACCATCTGGATGCTCTTGCGCAGCGGCAGTCGCGCAAACGCCTGCGGCATGATGGCGCCGATCTCCTCGCCGTCGAACAGGATGCGGCCGGAAGTCTGGTCCAACAAACGCATCACCATCATCGACGTCGTGGACTTGCCGCAGCCGGATTCACCGACGAGGCCAACGCTCTCGCCATGGCCGACCGTGAAACTGATGCCGTCCACTGCGCGGAATACTTCCGCATCCACCGGCGGCTTGCGGGAGAACAATTTTGACAGCACCGCGCTTGCGCCCTGACGCGGATATTCCTTGACGAGCTTTTCGACGAGGAGCAGAGGCTGCTCCCTCTCCCTGCCCTTCGCGGGG
>NZ_LLXX01000161.1:75555-100663 GCF_001440405.1 Bradyrhizobium valentinum | reverse complement strand
GCCTGCCTCCGCGAGCACGATGCGCGGAGAGTCCCCCTCACCCGCCGCGCTTCGCGCGTCGGCCTCTCCCCGCGCGCGGGGAGAGGCTAGAGCCTCCTCCTCCGGCAGCAAATCCCGCAACGACACTCCGAGCCGCGGCGTGGCACGCATCAGCCTCTTGGTATAGGCGTGTTCGGGCTTCGCAAAAATATCCGCCGACTTCGCGGTCTCCACCACTCGGCCTTTCTCCATCACCACCACGCGATCGCAATAGGCGGCGGCGAGGCCGAGATCGTGCGTGATCAGGATCGTCGACATGTGCCGGCGCTTCGTCAGCTCCACGATCAGATCCATCACCGCCTTCTGCGTGGTGACGTCGAGTCCCGTCGTCGGCTCGTCGGCGATCAGGAGCTGCGGGTTGCAGGCCAGTGCCAGCGCGATCACGACGCGCTGGCACATGCCGCCGGACAGTTCGAACGGATAGGCGTGATAGCGCTCGCGGGGACGCGCGATCTTGACCTGCTCCAGCGCCTCGATCGCCTTTTCGCCGCGGTCGCTGGCTGCGCTCTGGACGTGCTGGCGCAGCACGTCCTCGATCTGGTCGCCCACCTTGCGGATCGGATTGAGCGCGGCGCGCGGGTTCTGGAAGACCATCGAGATTTCCCGGCCGCGCAAATCGCGCATCTCGTTTTCGGTCGCGGCCTTGACGTCGATGCCGGAAAACATCACCGAGCCGTCGGCGATCCTGCCGGCGCGGTCGAGAATCCGCATCACGGCATAGGAGGTCACCGACTTGCCGGAGCCGGACTCGCCGACGATGCCGAGCGTCTCGCCCTTGGCGACGGAAATGTTGACGTGCTGTACCGCCTTGACGATGCCGCGCCGCGTGGTGAATTCGACGGTGAGGTCGCTGACGTCGAGCAGGGGCTGGGCGGTCATGACGACCTCCGCAAAAATATCGAAAACAACCCCATGCAAAGTAGAACGGTCAGCCCCCCTGTCACATTCCCCCTGCGGGGACCGAGATGAGCAAAGCTTGAATCAGCCATCACGTCCTCCGCTGCGGATCGACGATGTCGCGCAGGCCGTCGCCGAGCAGATTGAAGCAGAATACCGCGATCATCAGGGCGAGCCCCGGGAACAGCGCGATCCACCATTCGCCCGACACCATGAAGGTGGCGCCTTCCGCGACCATGATGCCCCATTCCGCCGTGGGCGGCCGCACGCCAAGCCCGATGAACGAAAGTCCGGCGGCGTTGAGAATCGCGTAGCCCATGGTCAGCGACATCTGCACGATCATGATCGGCATGATGTTGGGCAGGATGTGTACGAGCAGAATCCGCATTTCGCCGTTGCCCGACAGCCGCGCTGCCTGCACGAATCCGGCGTTGCGGCGGACATTGGCCTCGGCACGGGCGACGCGGGCATAGAGCGGAAAGTTCACGATCGCGGTGGCGATGATGATGTTCTGCACGGTATTGCCGAGTGCCGCCACAATGCCCATTGCCAGCACGAACAGCGGAAACGCCATGATGGTGTCGGCGATGCGCCCGACGATGCGGTCGGTCCAGCCGCCGAAATAGCCGGCGGCGATGCCGGCCAGTCCGCCCATCAGGAAGACCAGCACCACGGAGGCGACGGCGATGAAGGTATCGAGCCGGGTGGCGACGACGACGCGGCTGAAAATGTCGCGGCCCAATTGATCGGTGCCGAACCAGTGCGCCGCCGACGGCGGCTTCAGCGCCACGGCGGTATCACTGGCAAGCGGATCGTAGGGCACGATGTAGGGGCCGAAGATCGCCGCGAACAGGATGATGACCAAAAGCCCGAAGGCGAAGGCCGTGACTCTGTTCTCGCCGAGCACGTAGCGGGTGTGCTCAAAGATCGCAGCCAGTCCCGAGGTACGCGCGGGGGCAGCGGGTTCAACAGCAGGCGCAACGCTACTCATCCTCCACCCTCATCCTTCAAGCCGGACTCTTGGATCGATCACGCCGTAGAGAATGTCGATGACCAGATTGAGCAGCACGTACATGACCGCCATGGTCAGCACAAAGCCCTGCACCGGCGCGAAGTCCGACGAGATCAGCGCTTCCACCGCGTAGGAACCGATGCCGGGCCAGGCGAACACTTTTTCGACCAGTACATTGGCGCCCAGCAGGAACGAGAACACCATGCTGAGCGTCGTGATGACCGGCAGCATCGCATTGCGAAACGCGTAGGTCACGATCACCGTCGAACGTGAAAGGCCGCTGGCGCGCGCAGTGCGCACGAAGTCGGAGGCCAACACCGCCAGCATCGAGGCCCGCGTCATGCGCGCGATCGGCGCCAGCGAGAAGACCGCCAGCGTCGCCGCCGGCAGGATCAACTGGCTCAGCGCGGAACGAAACGTCTCGAAGTCACGCGCGATCAGGGCGTCGATCAAATAAAAGCCGGTCACGTGCGGCGGCGCGCTGTAGAACACGTCGAGCCGCCCGAGCGGCGCCGGCGACCAGCCGAGCCTGAAATAGAAGACGTAGACCAGCACCAGCCCGGTGAAGAACACCGGCAGCGATACGCCAGCCGTCGTGGTGACGCGACAGAGATGGTCGATCCACGAGCCCGGGCGCGTCGCCGCCAGCACACCGAGCGGGATCGCGATCATGACCGAAACGACAAGGCCAAGCAGCGTCAGTTCGGCGGACGCCGGCAGGCGGTTGCGGATTTCGGTGGCGACCGGCTGGCCTGTGGTCAGCGAGTTGCCGAAATCGCCGTGTGCGAGATCGTTGGTGTAGCGGAAGAACTGCTCGATCAGCGGCTTGTCGAGGCCGAGCTTCTTGCGGATCTGCTCGATGGCTTCCTTGCTCGCCGCGGGCCCGGCGAAATAGGCGGCGGGGTCGCCGGGCAATGCGCGCGTCAGCAGGAATGTGACGATGATGACCCCGATCAGCGACGGGATCGCAAACATCAGCCGCTTGCCGATCATGGTGAGCATGGAAGCTCTCTCGCGATGTGATGCGCGTTTGCCGAGACAGACTCCGCTGCGCTCCCTCCCCCCTTGCGGGGGAGGGCTGGGGAGAGGGGTGGCGGCAACGGCAGTGCGTGTGGCTTACCCCTCTCCCCGCCCCTCCCCCGCAAGGGGGGAGGGAGTGACAGAGCAGCGCGCCCCTCACTGAGCGAAGAGAGAGTGGCGCCCGCCCCACCAATGTGGAGCAAACTAAGACACGCCGATGCGCCGCACTCAGCGATCATCACATCACGCCTTCACCAGCGCGCGATAATCCAGCCGGCGGTGGAACCAGTACTGATAGCCCGAAACGTTCTTCTGCATCGCGACGTTGACGTAGGGCTGATACAGCGGAATGCGCGGGATGTCCTTGAAGGCGAGATCGACGAAGCCCTTTACGTCGGTGTCGTACTTGGCGGCGTTGCCGACCGCTGCGGCGTCGACGGCGCCGTGGATGAATTCGTCCATCGCCTTCGACTGGTAGCTCATGGTGTTGAAGATCGAATTCTTGCCGTCGTAGCACCAGATGAAGAAATATTCGGGATAGTCGAGCCAGCCGGAGAACACGTTGGTGTAGAGCGGCAGCACCTTCTTGTTCAGTTCGGTGCGCCAGTTGGCGCCGGGAATCTTGTTGATGGTGGTCTTGATGCCGATCTGCACGAGCGACTCCTGCACCAGCACGCAGAGCGGTTCGTTGACGCCGGCAAAGCCGAGGTCGAACGACAGCGTGGTCTCGAAACCGTTGGGATAGCCGGCTTCCGCCAGCAATGCCTTGGCCTTCGCGATGTCGGTGACGTATTTGGTCGGCTGCGGCCACGCCACTTCGGTCGCCTTGTCGGCAGCGGCGCCGAACATCGGCTTGGCCAGGCCGAACAGCACCGCGTCCATGATCTTCTGGTAGGGGATCGCGCAAGCGACGGCCTCGCGAACCTTGGGGTTGTCGAACGGCGCGATCTTGACGTTCATGCCGATATACTGGACGCCGTTGGAATAGGGCACCGAGACGATGTTGAGCTTGCCGCTGTCCTTCAGCTCGACGAAATCCTTGTTCGGCAGATCGTAGGAGATGTCGGCGTCGCCGCGCTCCAGCAGCGCGCGGCGGTTGCCGGCCTGCGGTACCATGCGCCAGATCACGCGCTTGACCTTCGGCAAGGGACCGCCGGCCCATGCATCGTTGCGCTCCATGATGACTTCGGTGCCGGCCGTCCACTTCACCACCTTGTAGGCGCCGGAGCCCGCGGTCTGCTGCTTGGTGTATTCGAGGCCCCACGGATCCTTCTCGGTGGCGCTCTTCTTCACCAGCTCGGAATTGACGATGCAGGGCACGATGACCGCGAGATCCGGGATGGTGAGGCGGTCCTTCTTGGCGAAGTCGATCCGCACCGTGTTGTCGTCGACGACGACGAACTGCTCGGTCTTGGTCAAGGAGCCCGCGCCCATCTGGAATGTCGGAAAGCCGCCGACGCTGACGGCGCGATCGAGCGACCACTTGACGTCCTTGGCCGTGACCGGCGCGCCGTCGTGGAATTTTGCGTTCTTCTTCAGTTTGAAGGTGACCGACATGTCGCCGACATTCATGTCTTCGGCGAGTTCGGGCTTGAACTTGTCGCGGTCGTAATACGGCACGCCGCCCGGACCGCTCTTCATCTCGTGGCTGATCAGCCGGTCGTAGCAATTCCAGGACACCTCGTAGCCGGGCACGTTGGTGCCGACGCCGTGAATGTCGAGATTGTTGGGGCCGCTTTCCGAGACGATCAGCAGCGTTTCCGACCGCGCATCAGCCTTGGCCGCGGACCAGATCGCCGGCGCCGGCGTAACCGCGCCCGCAGCCGCCAGCCCCGACACGGATTTGAGGAAATCGCGACGCTTCATGGGTGATGCTCCAAACGCCTGAGGGAAACGGCTTTGGAACGGGAATCGCAAGGTTCGTGCCAACCCTTAAGGAAGGATTGATATTGCGCCAACTGACTGATTTAGCGGACTAATATCCTGCATGCCCGGTCTCCCGCGGGGAGCGGCATCCTTGCTAATTGCATACAAAGATGCATATTTGCCTACTTTGTATGCAGATATTTTGAGCGCTTCGTTGCTGAGCGGCACCTAGATCGGCCAGAGCAAATCCTGCAATTCACGGAGGTTGCCAGCCTTCTGTTGCCAACCCTCGATACGGATTTGCCTGGTCGGATCGCCGAACCGATGCAGCAGCATGAGCGCCATCAACCGGCGCTTCAGATCGGGCGTGATATCCGCGGCAGAGTATCCGTAGCCCTCAAACAGGCTCCGCACCCGGCGCGGCATGCCGCCAGCCATGAAGGCGCTCGGGCCCAGCAGGTCGTACTCGCCCCTCCCCGTCATCACGTCGCCGAAATCGATCAGCCCCGCGAGCCGCCAACCTGATGCGCCGCGGCTCAGCAGGAAATTCTCTGGAATGTATTCGCCGGTCAGGATCACCGGCGGCCCGTCTACAGCGATCAGCGTGTCAGCCGTATCGCGAACGAGTTCGTCCATGCCATCCAGAAATTTCTGCGGCAATCCGAGACGTTCGTGCCGGGCGCGGCATCCCTCGATCTGTCCGCGCATGAAGACGTCCCAGCCCGGCTCAATTCGCCCGAGCGGCCCGGCGGGGACGCGCTGCACCTGCGCAATGGTCTCACCTATTTCTGCGAGGACGCGCTCCTTGTCCCCTTCCGGCAAGGATGGCCATGCGTCCGCGCCGAGCACACCCGGCAGCCGCGTGATGACGAGATAGGGCCATCCATCGCGCTCGCCTTCGACGACGGTTTCGGGCATCGCGACGCGAAGCCTCCCACGGAGCTGCGCGAGCGTGCTTCGCTCTGAATGGAATTGGCCGCGGAGAAATGGCGGGAAGATCTTCAGGATGAGATTTTCGTCAAGGGCAAGGACGAGATTGGTGCCGGTTGAGAAAACATGCGGCGCTGCGGATGCCAGGCGGTGGCCGCGCGCAATATCGCGCGCGATCGGCAGCCATCGCGCCGGATCGGCGCGCCAGGGGCGGAATGCCTCGTAGTCCGTGAATAGCGGGAAGGATGTGGTCATGGCGATGCGGATCATTATTTATCGTCATTGCGAGCCACCCGGTCGGCGCAAAGCGCCGCCGGATGACAGGCTCCGCGAAGCAATCCACGCCTCAGCGCGGGGACAGATGGATTGCTTCGCTGCGCTCGCAATGACGGCGGTGGGGCTATCTATCCGGATTGGCGCGCTCGAACTGGCGCAGCAGGCGGTTGCCACGCTCGACGGCCTGGTCGAGCGCGGCCTGCGCAGAGCGCTTGCCGATGAACACGTGCTCCAGTTCGTCGTCGATCACGTCGCGGATCAGGACGAACGAGCCAAGCCGGATTCCCTTCGAATTCTCGGTCGGCGGCTTCAGGGTCAACTGCTCTATACCGATCGCCGCACCGGGATTGCGATCGTAGAAGCCCTGCGCGCGGGTGAGATCGAAGGCGGCGCGGGTGATCGGCAGATAGCCGGTGTTCTGGTGCCAGGCGGCCTGAACTTCCGGCTTCGAGAGATAGGCGAAGAACCGCGCGACGCCGGTGTATTCGGCGCGCGGCCGGTCGCGCAGCACCCATAAAGTGGCGCCGCCGATGATGGAGTTTTGCGGAGCGCCGGCGATTTCGGGGCGGTACGGGATCATGCCGTAGCCGACCTCGAATTTGGAATTCGCCTTGATGTCCGCGCGCGTTCCGGACGAGCCGATGAAGATGGCGCATTCGCCCTTCTGAAAGCGCGGCTCGGCCGATTGGCCGCGGCCGCTATAGTCGAAAACTTTCTTCGCCTGCCATTCCGCGAGTTGCGCGATGTGCCGCACCACCTCCGGATTGTTGAAGGCGAGCTCCGCATCAAGGCCGTTAAAGCCGTTGCCCCGGGTTGCCAGCGGCAGATTGTGGAACGCGGAAAAATTCTCGACATGGACCCACGAAGGCCAGGACGTGGTGAGCCCGCAGGGCGAACCGGCCGCACGCAGCCGTTTCGCCGCAGCGCCTACCTCGGCCCAGGCCTTCGGCGCCACCTCCGGGTCGAGGCCCGCGGCGCGGAACAGGTCCTTGTTGTAATAAAGGATCGGCGTCGAGACGTTGAACGGAAACGAGAGCATGTTGCCGGCGACGTCGGAATAATAGCCTGTTACGGCCGGCAGATACGCCTCCGGCGAGAACGGCTCCGACTGATCGCGCATCAATTCGAACACCGGATAGATCGCGCCCTTTGCCGCCATCATGGTTGCGGTCGCGATCTCGTTGACCTGAACGATGGCGGGCTGGCTTCGCGAACGGAATGCGAAGATCGCCGCCGTCACCGTCTCGGTGTAATTGCCCTTGTAGGTCGGCACGATTCGGTAGTCGGACTGCGACGCATTGAAATCGGCCGCCAGCTTCTCGAGTTGCTTGCCGAGTTCTCCCGACATTGCGTGCCACCACATGATCTCGGTGGCGGCCTGCGCCGGAGACGCAAGCGCCGTGGCGGCGAGCGCGACGAATTGCAAGTATCTCAAGACCAACTTCACTGGTGATTACTCTGCTCTGTCGCGCGGGGGATGCACCTATCCGCCGCGTCCTCTTAAATCGCGGCGATCGCGGTTTCAATCCGCCCGATATCGCCGCAGCGCACAATTAAGGATTGCAGTGGGATTATCAGGATTACCCGCGGCAGACCACTTGCCAGCCAAGCCATCAATAGCCAAGCATCGGTAAATTCTGCTAAAATTGCGTTGAACCTTTTCTTCCCGCCGTAGACTCCATCTCTAAGGGGATTGTCGCCTGTGTATCGCCGCGCCGACCTTTGGCGGACCGTCGTGCTTGTTGTTGCGCTGTTGTTTGCGGCGGTCTCAACGGGCGCCTTTGCGCGTGAATTTTGCGCCGCCGATGCCCAAAACGAGCGGCATTCGATCGAAATGTTCCATTCCCGCCAGTTCAGCGCGGAAAAGGAACAGACCCGGACCGGCATGATCGATCCCGACCGTACCAACGTTGCATTGATCGGGACGATGAGGCCGCTATTGGTCGGGCGCCTTTGCAAGGTGGAGCGAATTTGACCGGCGCACCGCAACAGCACCGAACAGCGGAACGGCCGGCGAGCTTCGCCGCGGGCGGCCGCTTTCGCGTGGTCCAGTGGCTGCGCGCGGTGCCAATACGCTGGCGCATTCTGTCGATCGCGGGATTGAACTCCGCCGTCGTTGTCGTGCTCGCCATGTTGATCTGGAACGGCGCCAAGGTATTGGGTTCGGCCTGGGACGACGTCCGCCAGGTGCGGGAGTCCGACAAGATCCTGGCGCTGCTGGAAAGCGAGACCAGCCGGCTGCAGAACCTGATCCATCGCTACATCAACCAGCCGAGCCCCGACCTGTTCGCCGAGATCCTGCTGCTGCGGGAAGCGGTGCTCGGCACGCTCACCAATCGCGCCGCGAATGACCCGATGCTGTCGGGATCGGTCGAGCGCCTCGAACACGTCACCGACCGTTTCCTCAACGGCTTCGGCGAATTGCGCGCCGTGCAGGCCACCATCACCAAGACCTATGAACAGCAGGTGCTGGGACCGGCCCGGGAGATGGCCGGGCTCTATTCGATCATCGAGGGCGCCACCGGGCATCGCGATGCGCTGATCTGGCCGGCGCTCGGGAAATCCCGCGAGGCGTTTACGGCCATGCTGGTCGCCACCAACGCCTATTATCTGTCGCGCGCCGCGGCCTCCGCCGAGGATGCCCGCAAGAACACCGAGACGATCGAGAACACCATCCCCGCGATGGCCGACCTCGCCGACAATGATCTGCAACGCATGGCGCTGACGCGGCTGAAGGCGCGGACCGTAGCGCTGCGCGAAGGCATGGCCAAACTGACCGAGCAGCTCACGATCCGGACCGAGCTCTTGCGCAATACCATCGACGCCAGCCAGGCCGAGGCGATCGGCGTCATCGACGAACTGTCGGTCAAGATGCGCCAGCGCGAGCAGAAAGCGCAGGAGACGTTCGACAAGACGCTCTCGGCCATCTCGCGCCGGGTGCTGTCGATCGCCGTGATGTTCCTCGGCATCATCCTGTCCGCCGGCGTCCTGATCGCGCTCTCGATCCGCCTGCCGCTGCAGCAGATCCTGGCGGCGATGCATGCGATCACGTCAGGCAATTACGATCGCAGCGTGCAGGGCACCACCGCCAAGGACGAGGTCGGCGCCATGGCGCGCGCCGTGGACGTATTCCGCGAAAACGCCATCGCCAAGCGCAAGACCGAGGACGAGCTGCGCGCCTCGAAGGAAAGAGCCGAGAGCGCGCTGCTCGAGCTCAACACCGCGCAGCAGAACCTGATCGATGCCGAACGGCTGGCGGCGCTCGGCGGGCTGGTCGCCGGCGTCGCCCATGAGGTGAACAACCCGATCGGCATCAGTCTGACGGTGGCATCGAGCTTTGCGCGCCGCGCTGAAACGTTCGAGTCCGAATTGCGCAGCGGGCCGCTCCGCCGCTCCAAGCTCGATGACTTCGTCAAGAGCTCGCGCGATGCCGCCCAGCAACTGGTGGCGAACTTGCACCGCGCCGGCGAATTGATCCAGTCGTTCAAGCAGGTGGCGGTGGACCGCTCGCACGCCGAGCGCCGGCAATTCAGCCTGAGCGAAGCCACCGACCAGATCGTGGCGAGCCTGAAGCCGGTCTTGAAGAAGGCGGCGATCACTCTGTCGGTCGAAGTCCCGGAAGGGCTCGTCATCGACGGCTATCCCGGCTCCTACGGCCAGATATTAACCAATCTTTTCCTCAACGCCGCCAATCATGCCTTTGCCGATGGCCGTTCCGGGGCGATTTCGATCTCGGCGCGGGCCCGCGGCAGCGACGATGTCGAGATCATTTTTGCTGACAACGGGGCGGGAATGACGCCGGACGTGCAGCGGCAGGCGTTCGACCCGTTCTTTACGACGCGCCGCAACGAAGGCGGTACCGGACTGGGCTTGCATATCGTCTATAATCTTGTCACTCAACAGCTCGGCGGCCGGATGATGCTGGAGTCAAGGCTGGGACAAGGCACCACATTCCGCATTATCATGCCGAGAGTCGCCAGGGGCGGATCGACAGGCGGATCCACGAGTACAGACCAGACAGCAGCCGACGGAACTTCGCAATGGCCGAACAGGACGATGTCCTCCACCTGATCGACGATACCGGAGCCGTTCCGGAGGACTCGTCCGCGCGCAAGTGGAAGATCGCCGTCATCGACGACGATGCCGCGGTGCACGAGGGCACCCGCTTTGCGCTGAGCGACTACAATCTCCACGGCGCGACGCTGGAAATCCTGTCGGCCTATTCCGCGGCCGAAGGCCGCACCTTGATGCGCGACAATCCCGACGTCGCGGCCGTGCTGCTCGACGTCATCATGGAAACCGACGTCGCGGGCCTGGACCTCGTCGAGTACATCCGCAACGAACTCAAGAACGAAACCGTCCGCATCATCCTGCGCACCGGGCAGCCCGGCCAGGCGCCCGAGCGCCGCGTCATCGTCCAGTACGACATCAACGACTACAAGGCCAAGACCGAGCTGACGGCCGACAAGCTGTTCACCTCGCTGACGGCTGCGCTGCGCAGCTATCAGCAGCTCGAGCGCATGGTGCAGACCAGGCGCGGGCTAGAAATCATCATCGACGCCGCCTCGACGCTCTACGACTTCAAATCGATGCAGCGGCTTGCGGAAGGCGTGCTGACCCAGCTTGCTTCGCTGCTCAATGTCGACTGCGCCGGCATCCTGGTGCTGCGCGACGACGGCGCGCCCGGCAGCGAATTCTCGGTGCTGGCGGGATCAGGCTGCTACAGCCGCTTCATCGGCACCACGAGCTCCAAGGCGCTCGACCCGGATTTGCGGCAGATGGTGGAAGCCGCCTTCCAGCGCCGCAAGAACGAATTCGCCGACCATCGCAGCGTGCTTTATCTGCGCACCGGCTCCGGCCGCGAAGTGGTGGTGCTGCTGCAGGCCGAGCGCCAGCTTTCCGATACCGATCGCGCGCTGGTCGAGATTTTCTCCAGCCGGCTTTCGATCGCGTTCGACAACGTCATTCTCTACCGCCAACTGCACGAGGCCAACACCCAGCTCGAGGACCGCGTCGCCCAGCGCACCCGCGCGCTGATGCAGGCTAACCGCAGGCTCTCGGCGCAGTGGCTGCGGCTGCAGCGCGCCAACGGCTTCAAGAACGAAATTCTCGGCACCGTCGCGCACGATTTGAAGAATCCGCTCGGCGTGATCCTCGGCCGCACCGAGATGCTGACCGAATTGATCGGCGCCGGCTCGCCCAAGGAAAACGTCACCGCCCAGGTCGAGCATATCAGAGACGCCACCAAGCGCCTGACCTCGATGGTCGACCACCTGATTTCGGATGCGATGGCGGACGCCTTCGACATCACCATCCGCCGCGAGCCGGTCGATGTCGCAGCGCTCGTCGCCGAGGTCGCCGATTCCAACCTGCCCTCGGCGGTCAACAAGCAGCAGGCCATCTCGGTTTCCGCCCCGTCGAATATCGTCACCATGTGCGATGCCGACCGGATCCGCGAGGCGATCGACAACCTCTTCAGCAACGCCATCAAATATTCGCCGATCGGCGGCAAGATCACGGTCGCCGTCACCCATGAGGGCGGTGATACGGTGATCCGCATCGCCGACCAGGGCGCCGGCCTTTCGCCGGAGGACCTCGGCCGGCTGTTCGGCCGGTTCCAGCGGCTCTCGGCCAAGCCGACGGCCGGGGAAAGCTCGACCGGCCTCGGCCTGTCGATCGTCAAACGCATCATCGATATGCATGGCGGCCATGTGACGGCGGAAAGCGCAGGCCCCGGACAGGGATCAACGTTTACCGTTACACTGCCCGCGACAGAGACGACATGACCCAGAGCCCGCACATCATCATTGTCGATGACGAGGCACCGGCCCGCGAGATGGTCGGTGATTACCTCAAGATGCATGGTTTCGGCGTCACGCTGTGCGACGGCGGCAAAAGCCTGCGCGCCGTCATCGAGACCAACGTGCCCGACCTCGTCGTGCTCGACCTCAACATGCCCGAGGAAGACGGGCTTTCGATCATCAGAGACCTGAAGAGCCGCATCAACGTTCCCGTCATCATGCTGACGGCGACCGCAAGCCCGATCGACCGCGTCGTCGGCCTCGAACTCGGCGCCGACGACTACATCGCAAAGCCCTGCGAGCTGCGCGAACTGATGGCGCGCATCCGCTCCGTGCTTCGCCGCAGCACGCCGGCCAAGGCGGCTGCCGCGCCGGAGGCTGCGGCTGCAAAGGCGGAGAAGGAGCAATTGGTGCGGTTCGGCACCAAATGGCTCGACCTCGAAGCCCAGGCGCTGCGCGACGACGAAGGCAACGAGCATCCGCTGACGGCGTCCGAATTCGGTCTGTTGAAAGTATTCGCGGCCAATCCGAAGCGCGTGCTGTCGCGCGAGCGGCTCCTGGAGCTGGCCAATGCGCGCGACGCCGAAGCCTTCGACCGCGCGGTCGATCTGCGCATCATGCGTATCCGCCGCAAGATCGAGATCGACCCGACCAAGCCCGCCGTGATCCGCACGATCAGAGGCGGCGGCTATTTGTTCTCGCCGACGGGCGAGAAGAGTTAGTGTCCCTCCGTCGTCCCTGCGAACGCAGGGACCCATACGCCGCGGCCGCGGTAATGGGCACAATCGAAGACGGCTTTGCTTGAGCCATCAACAGTGGTCTTTGCTAACGCAGAGCATCTGCCACCGCGCTTCCTCGATAGGTCACGCGGTATGGGTCCCTGCTTTCGCAGGGACGACGATAGACTTGTGTCTATCCGGAGCTATTCCGCGTCTGAAATCTTCCAATTTTCCGCATATTGAAATTACCGGCGTTTCTGCCCCGAATGTTTCGTCGCAGGCCCCGCGACGAAACAATTCTCTCCTGCACGAAACCATTTTTCCCTTCTGGTGCAGACATCCCGAAACCGAGCCTAATTAACAATTCTCCCAACGAAACGCCTGTTGGCGTCGGAATTGGGAGCCTGTCATGTCGAACGTCGTCGCCATTAACGCCGCAGCCAACAAGTCGATTGCCGTCGCCCGCGCGACATCCGACGAGATGCTGCTGCAGAGTATTGCCAAGGGCGACCGCACGGCGATGCATGTGCTTTATTCCCGCCATAACGTCCGGGTTTACCGTTTCGTGCTGCGAATGGTGCGCGATACCACGATGGCGGAAGACCTCGTCAGCCAGGTGTTCCTCGACGTGTGGCGGACCGCCAAACAGTTCGAGGGCCGCTCGCAGGTTTCCACCTGGCTGCTGTCGATTGCCCGCTTCAAGGCGCTGACCGCGCTGCGCCAGCGCAAGCATGAGGACATCGAGCAGGAAGACGTGCTGGAGATCGCCGATGAGGCCGATACGCCGGAAGCCTCGCTCGACCGCAGCAACACCAGCGCCATCCTGCGCGCCTGCGTCGCCAAGCTGTCGCCGGCCCATCGCGAGATCATCAACCTGGTGTACTACCACGAGAAATCGGTGGAAGAGGCCGGCGCGATCATCGGTATTCCCCAGAGCACGGTGAAGACCCGGATGTTCTACGCCCGCAAACAATTGGCCGAGTTGCTTAAGGGCGCCGGCGTGGACAGCCTTGCCGCCTAAAACACAGCTGTTTCAATTGGTTACGCTGGTATTGGAGACGAAAACCGGGTCAGTTTCGACGGACAAAGATTACCTCCGGCGAAACAAATGAAACAATTGGCGACATCACCCGGAAAAACTCAGCCCCTATACCGATCCTCACCAACTTAAACGCCAACGCCGAACAGGAGAGCGAACATGCTGAAGCCGTCCTTCCGCTTTTTCATCGTCCCGCTCGGCGCCGTCGCGACCCTGGCCACCCTGTCGGCCCAGAACGTCCAACCCCGCGCCCAGCGCGAAACCGGCTCGGCGTTCGTGCGTGAACAGGTGGTGGATTGCGGCACCAAGAGTCCCAAGGAGATCTGCGTGATCTCCTACGACAGCGAGACCCCCCGCTGAATTTCTCACTGCCAAGCTCTAGACCTCCCAAGCTCTAGGACCTCCCAAGCAACCTCCAACGACCCGGCCGGGATGCCCCCCAGCCGGGTCGCTCTGTTTTGGCGTCCGATTTCGTATGCGCAGGGCGAAATATCGTCGACCACAACAAGATGGCATTTCGGCCCGATGGCCTATACGGACAGATCGACCGCACCGTCGCACGGCTGCTGAACGCCACGGCCTGACATGAGCCTTATCCGGCTTGCCGTATTTCAGCCGCACACTTAGCCGCTTACGTGACCACGTCGGTCATGATGCTTGCCGCCGTCGATGGATGCTGTGTCAAAAGAGAATGAAGTCAGGCTACGCAAGGGCACGTCGCTCAATGAGCGGCTCGTTCTCGCAGGCATTGCCGTAATTTTGTGTTTGATCGCCCTGCCCGGCCTCGCTCACCTTGCAAACGGCCAGTGGCTCGGCATCGCCGCCCTCTTTGCGTTGCTGTTCGGGTGTCTTCTGCTGGGCGCCGCGCTCTTTGAGCGCAACGTCGTCTGGATCATTACGCCAGGCGAAATTCTGATCGGCGAACAGCGTCCATTCGGGAAGTTGCACCGAAGATTGATCAGGGACGACGAAGTATCCGGGATGCGCCTGCGAAAGAGCATCGGCAAATCTGTGGAGTTCACCCTCGTATTCGAGACCGAATCGAAAGATACGCTCACCTCACCTCCGCTGCCGGATATTACCCAGGTGCGAAAAACCACTTTGCAGATTGCCTGGCTGCTTCAGTTGCCTGCCCCCGAATTAGCCGAGAACCCGCTCGACGCCGCTAATCCCCGGATACGACTAGGTAAGCCGATCAGTTTCAAACGCGTCCGGGCCTACAGGGCTCTGGTCGTGCTGCTTGCCTGCTCGCTGAGCCTTCCATTCATCTATGCGCTCTGGAGCGGCAAATTGTCCGCCCTTGGAATCGCCGTCTGGTCTCTCGGCGCGATCATGGCCTTCGTGCTGATCAGATATCTCTATCGGACAAGCGCATTCTGGATTGTCCACGACGGCGCCATCAGGTTTGAACGGCTGTCGTTGAAGGGTACGACAGAGACGGATACGGTAAGCGGTGACGATGTCGAGGCCATCGACGTCGAGAGCGGCGGTCGCAAGGATAGCCTCTACGTGATCACGATCCGACTTCGCACGGGAAAGAAAATCCGCAGCCCGCCGCTGGCCGGCAAGGATCAGACGCACGCCGTGCAGGCCGAGATCATTCGGCGACTGAGACTAAACTCATCGGGTGACGCATAGGCTTGCACGCCTGTTCCGCGCGCCACGCGGGTAGAACCGTCGTACGGTCGTGGTAAGGTACACGTCTGGTTCGGACGCAATTTTTCGAGAACTGTAGTTCCGTTTTCGAAAAATCGCGTCTGACGAAACTTGCGACAGGTGATGCCGATGTTCGAAGGCTGGGATGCGGTCGTATTGGCCCGGGCGCAGTTCGCATTCACGATGTCGTTTCACATCATATTCCCTGCCTTCTCGATCGGGCTCGCCAGCTATCTGGCGGTGCTCGAAGCGTTGTGGCTCGCGACCGGACGCGAGGTCTATATCAACCTGTTCAATTACTGGCTAAAAATCTTTGCCGTCGCTTTCGGCATGGGCGTGGTGTCGGGCATCGTGATGTCCTATCAGTTCGGCACCAACTGGTCGGCGTTCTCCGACAAGACCGGCCCCGTGATCGGCCCGCTGATGGCATATGAGGTGCTGACGGCGTTCTTCCTGGAAGCCGGCTTCCTCGGGGTGATGCTGTTCGGGCTGAATCGCGTCGGCCCCCGATTGCATTTCCTGGCGACGCTGATGGTCGCGATCGGCACGCTGATTTCGGCGTTCTGGATTCTATCAGCCAATTCCTGGATGCAGACGCCGGCCGGCCACGCCGTCAATGCCGACGGGCAGTTCATCGCCGCCGACTGGCTGAAAGTGATCTTCAACCCCTCATTCCCCTACCGTCTCGTGCACATGGTGCTGGCGGCGTATCTCACAACCGCGCTGGTGGTGGGCGCGGTCGGCGCATATCACCTGCTGCGCGACCGCCACCTCGCCGGCCCGCGCGTGATGTTTTCGATGGCGATGTGGATGGCGACGTTGGTGGCGCCTCTCCAGATCATCGCCGGCGATCAGCACGGGCTCAACACGCTGGAGCATCAGCCCGTGAAGATCATGGCGATGGAGGGTCACTTCCAGAGCCACAAGGACGGCGCACCCTTGATCCTGTTCGGCCTGCCCAACCAGCAAGCCGGCAGGGTCGACTACGCGATCGAAGTGCCGAAGCTGGGCTCGATGATTCTCAAGCACTCACCTGACGCGCCGATGGCCGGCCTCGACACGGTGCCGCGCGAAAACTGGCCGCCGGTGGCGATCACGTTCTGGTCGTTCCGGATCATGGTCGGCATGGGATTACTCATGCTGGCACTCGGCCTGCTCAGCCTGTTGATGCGCGTACAGGGCAAGCTCTACGATTCCCGGCTGCTGCACATGTTTGCGGTCGCGATGGCTCCCGCAGGCTTCATCGCCGTGCTCGCGGGCTGGATCACCACCGAGACCGGGCGGCAGCCTTACACGGTGTACGGATTATTGCGGACAGTTGACTCGGCTTCGCCGCTGGCGGCGCCCGCGGTCGCCTCCTCGCTGATCGCCTTCATCATCGTCTATTTCGCGGTGTTCACAGCCGGCGTGATCTATTTGCTGCGCCTGATGGCGGCCCCGCCGCATCCCGGCGAAGAGGGACCGTCGCACGACGTCCCAATCCGCTCGGCCGGCATCACGCCTGCAGCCGGCGCGGTCGCCGAGGGAGCCGCTCGATGATTCCGATCGACCTTCCGACCATCTGGGCCTTCATTATCGCCTTTGCCGTGTTCGTCTATGTCGTGATGGACGGCTTCGATCTCGGCCTCGGCATCCTGTTTCCGCTCTTCCCCGAGAAAAGGGATCGCGACGTCGTCATGAACAGTGTCGCGCCGGTCTGGGACGGCAACGAAACCTGGCTGGTGCTCGGCGGCGGCGGGCTGATGGCGGCGTTTCCGCTGGCCTATGCGGTGCTGATGCCGGCGCTTTACACGCCCATGATCGTGATGCTGCTCGGCCTGGTGTTCCGCGGCGTCGCCTTCGAATTTCGCTGGCGGACGACAGCCGCACGCAACCGCTGGGACATCGCCTTTTTCGGCGGATCCTTGCTGGCAACACTGGCGCAAGGCATTGCACTGGGCGCCATCCTGCAAGGCATCCACGTTTCGGGCCGTCACTATGCCGGCGGCTGGTGGGACTGGCTGACGCCGTTCAGCATCCTGACCGGCGTGGCGCTGGTGATCGGCTATGCGCTGTTAGGGGCGACATGGCTGGTCATGAAGACGGAAGGCGAGTTGCGCGACCGCGCCTATCACCTGAGCTGGGTCCTGTTGCTCGCGATGCTCGGAGCCATCGCCGCGGTCAGCATCGCGACGCCGTTCCTCCATATACAGTACACCGAGCGCTGGTTCGCCTGGCCGAACGTCCTCATGACGGCACAGGTACCGATTTCGGTTGCTGTAGTCACCGCCCTGCTGCTGCGCAGTCTCGCCAACAAATACGACTACCAGCCGTTCTTCCTGACGCTGGCGTTGTTCGCGCTGTCCTATGCCGGGCTCGGCATCAGCATGTACCCTTACATCGTGCCGCAGAGCATCACGATCTGGCAGGCGGCGGCGCCGGCGAACAGTCAGCTCTTCATGCTGTTCGGCGTCGCCGTGCTGATCCCGCTTATCCTCGGCTATACCGCCTGGGCCTATTGGGTATTCCGCGGCAAGGTCAAACCCGAGAGCGGATACCATTGATGTCGCCTGAGCCGAAACCTCGCCCGCTGCCGCAGCGCCTGTTGTGGTTCGCCGTGCTCTGGCTCGGTGGCGTCGGCACCGTGGCGCTGATTTCCTTTGGTCTGCGGCTGTGGATCGCGCCGAAATAAGGCAGGGCCGCATCCCATGAATGTGGCAGTTGGTGAAAATAGAAGATATTCCAGCAACGTACCGATCTCATTCGCCCTAAACTTGCCAACAAGCCGGCCCTGAGATTTGATGGTTCCGACTGATTTGGCTTAGCCGCTAGCGATTTGGGCCATGCGCCAACAAGGAGTGTTTCCGCGATGACGAAGTTTCGGCACCTGATCTGGATGTTGATCGCGACCGGCGGTCTGATTCTTTCGGCCTCGCAGAGCCAGGCGCAGATGCGACAGCCTGATGTCGGCGACCAGCCGGGACTACTTCCCGATGAGTCCGTCGAGCTCGATCCGCAGTTCAGGAAGACGGCGGTGCTCTATCGCACCAACGAACCGCCGGGCACCATCATCATCTCCACCCAGGACCGCCATCTCTATCTGGTCCAGGGCAATGGCCGCGCGCTGCGCTACGGCATCGGCGTCGGCCGCGAGGGATTCCAGTGGCAGGGGCTGCTCAACATCACCCGCAAGGCGGAATGGCCGGACTGGACCCCGCCGCCGGAGATGATTGCGCGCCAGCCCTATCTGCCGCGCTTCATGGCCGGCGGCCCCGGCAATCCGCTCGGCGCGCGCGCGATGTATCTCGGCACCACCGTCTACCGCATCCACGGCACTAACCGGCCCGACACCATCGGCACCGCCGTCTCCTCCGGCTGCTTCCGGCTGGTCAATGCCGACGTCGCCGATCTCTATGAGCGCGTGCCCGTGGGCACCAAGGTGATCGTGCGGCAGAAGCCGGAGCTTTAATTGCGACGCGGCTTCTCCCGCCGATCCATTTCCCCTGAAATAGTGAGTTAAAGATGCTACGGACATTTCGAGGCGGCCTCCTGATTGGACTGGCGGTCGCAATCGCGATCGCGGCTGGCGCGATCACCTATGAGCGTTACGACACCAAGACCCTGAAGCGGACCATCCGCCGCGGCGACGTGCTGTGCGGCGTCAACAAGGGCCTGCCCGGATTCTCGATCCCCGACGACAAGGGTGACTGGACCGGCTTCGACGTCGATTTCTGCCGCGCGGTCGCCGCGGCGATCTTCGACGATCCCAAGAAGGCGAAATTCGTACCGCTCGACGCAAACGAGCGTTTCAAGGAGCTGCAGAGCCGCAAGGTCGACATTCTCTCCCGCAACACGACCTGGAGCATGTCGCGTGAGAGCAACTACGCCCTCTATTTCCCGGCGGTCGCCTATTATGACGGCCAGGGCTTCATGCTGCCGCGCTCGCGCAACATCGATTCCGCGCTGGACCTCAACAACAGCAAGGTTTGCGTGCAGGAGGGGACGACGACGTTGCTCAACGCCGCCGACTATTTCCGCGCCAACAATATGAAATACACCGAGGTAAAGTTTCCCAGGCTGGAAGATGTGCTCAAGGCCTATGAATCCGGCAAGTGCGACACCTTCACCGCCGACGTCTCCCAGCTCTACGCACTCCGGCTGAACCTTATCCAGCCGAGCGACCATGTCATCCTGCCCGACGTCATCTCCAAGGAGCCGCTCGCCCCCGTGGTGCGTCAGCGCGACGACGACTGGATGATGCTCGTGAAGTGGACGCTGTATGCGATGATCAACGCCGAGGAACTCGGCATCACCTCGAAGAACATCGACGAGGCGCTGAAGTCGAAGAAACCCGACGTGATGCGGCTGGTCGGCACCGAGGGCGCCTACGGCGAAGACCTCGGCCTGCCCAAGGACTGGGCCGCCCGCATCATCCGCCATGTCGGCAATTACGGCGAGGTCTACGAGCGCAACGTCGGCGAAGGATCGAAACTGAAGATCCCGCGCGGCCTGAATTCGCTCTGGAGCAACGGCGGCATCCAGTACGCCCCGCCGATACGGTGACGGCCGAAAGGCCGTCATTCCGGGGCGCGCTTAGCGCGAACCCGGAATCTCGAGATTCCGGGTCTGGTCCTTCGGACCATCCCGGAATGACCGCGTACGCTCAATAACTCTTCATCCGCGCCAACTGATCGGCGTGGTAATTGCTGTCCCCGAACAATTCCTGGCAGACGCGCGCGCGCTTCATGAAGAAGCCGATATCGAACTGGTCGGTCATGCCCATGCCGCCATGCATCTGCACGCCCTCCTGCACAGCCAGCGTTGCGGTCGTGCCGGCGCGCGCTTTGGCGACCGAAACCGCTGCACCGGCGTGGTCGAAGTCGAGATCGAGGGTCTGCAGCGCCTTCAGGACGGCTGCGCGGGTGATTTCGATATCGATGTAAAGCTGGGCGGCGCGGTGCTGCAGCGCCTGGAATTCGCCGATCAGTTTGCCGAATTGCTTGCGCTCTTTCAGATAGGTGACGGTGCGGCCGAACACCTCCTCGCTCAGGCCCACCATTTCGGAGGCCACCGCGCCGCGGCCGATATTGAGCACGCCTTCCAGCAGCGCGCCGCCCTGATCGACTTCACCGAGCACACCGTCGGCATTGACCTCGACATTGCTGAACTCGATCCGCGCCGCGTTATGCGCATCGACCATCACGGTGCGTTCGATCGCGACGCCCTTGGCCTTGGGATCGACCAGGAACAGCGTCAGCCCGTTGCGCTCGCCGGCAGCACCGCCGGTGCGGCCGGCGACGATCAGAAGATCGGCGGTGTGGCCATCGACCACGAGGGCTTTGGCGCCGTTCAGTTTGAAACCGTTACCTGCGCGTACCGCCTGCAAGTTGGTCTGCAGCGGGCGATGCTTTGCCCCTTCATCGATCGCCAGCGCGGCCAGCAGCGAGCCATCGGCAATGTCAGGCAGATGCGCCGATTTCTGCGCCTCATTGCCGCCGCGCGCCAGCGCGGACGCCGCCAGCACCGCGGTCGAAAGAAACGGCGACGGCATCAAGGTGCGGCCGATTTCCTCCATCACCACGCCGGCTTCGACATAGCCGAGCCCGCTGCCGCCGAAATTCTCGGGCACCAGCAGTCCCGAAAAGCCCATCTCGGCAAACGCTTTCCAGAGGTCGCGGGAGAACCCCGTTTCGTCCTTGCTGTCGCGCAAGCTGCGCAGATGCGACACCGGCGCCTTGTCGCTGATGAGGCCGCGCGCGCTGTCGCGCAGCATGGATTGTTCTTCGGTGAGGACGAGTGCCATTGGACAGATATCCGCTTCAGAGGTGAATTTAAGTTGTGTCGTCGTCCCTGCGAAAACAGGGACCCATACGCCGCGGCCTATCGAGCAGGAATGAAGCTAGCGTCACGATCAACACTCAAACAGCGGTGGTTATGGGTCCCTGCTTTCGCAGGGACGACGAGAGAGTGAGCCTAGACGCGCTACGCCCCCGGCAGATCGAGGATGCGCTTGGCGACGATGCCGAGCATCACCTCAGAGGTGCCGCCTTCGATCGAGTTGGCCTTGGTGCGCAGCCAGGCGCGCGGCCGGGCGCCGCCGCGGGAGCGCTCGCTCTCCCATTCCAGCGCATCGATGCCGCCGGCCGACATCAGGATTTCGTGGCGGCGCTTGTTGAGCTCGGTGCCGTAATATTTCATCGCCGAGGAAAACGCCGGATGCGACTGGCCGGCCTTGGCGAGATCGATCGCGCGTTCGGCCACAGCCGCAAACGCCGCCTCGTCGATGTCGAACGCCGCAACCTGGCTGCGCAGCATCGCATCGTCGAGCCGACCGGAATCATCGCTACCGACGGAGTCGGCGGCGACCTGCCCGAGCGGACGGCCGATGCCGCGCTCTCCAGTGCCCGAGATCATCGCGCGCTCATGCTGCAGCAGATATTTCGCGACATCCCACCCGCGGTTGACTTGACCTACCACATGCGACTTCGGCACGCGCACATTGTCAAAGAAGGTTTCGCAGAACGGCGAATATCCCGATATCAAAAGGATCGGCTTGGTCGATACGCCCTTTGAGGCCATGTCGAACAGAATGAAGCTGATGCCGTCATGCTTCTTCGCCGTGGGATCGGTCCGCACCAGGCAGAAGATCCAATCGGCATAGTTCGCGTACGACGTCCAGATCTTCTGGCCGTTGATGATGTAATCGTCGCCGTCGCTGTCGGCGCGGGTCTGCAGCGAGGCGAGGTCCGAGCCGGCGTTCGGCTCGGAATAGCCCTGGCACCAGCGGATCAGGCCCGCGGCGATCTTGGGCAAGTGCTCCTTCTTCTGCGCCTCGTTGCCGTACTTCAACAGCGCCGGCCCGAGCATCCAGATGCCAAAACTCGACAGGGGCGAGCGCGCGCCCATCGCCGCCATCTCCTCGCGCAGCACCTTGTGCTCTGCGGGCGCGAGCCCTCCGCCGCCATATTCCTTCGGCCAATCCGGTACGGTCCAGCCCTTGTCGCGCATCCGCTCGAACCAGACACGCTGCGGCTCGGACGAGAATTTTGCATTACGTCCGCCCCAATAAGTGTCGCTCTCCGAGGTCATCGGACGGCGCATTTCCGGCGGGCAATTGGCCTCCAGCCAGGCGCGGGTTTCACGGCGGAAATTTTCCAGATCGGACATGACGGCGTTTCCATGTGGGATGTTGGAGGTGACCTTAGCCCTCGCGTTGCGGAATTCAATATATGTCTGGCGTCAGCCCATGCCGCAGGAACGGTGGTCATGACGCCGGAACGGGTGTATGCGCAAAGCCGTAGCGATTGAAAAACAAGAGGAAACGGGCATGCGGTTGAAATTGCTTTCGCCTGGCGAAATGAACGCGGACCAGAAAGAAACCTACGACGAAGCAATCGCCGGCAAGCGCGGCGCCCCGCCGGCGCCGATGATGGCTTGGCTCAACAGCCCGGAGATGGCGCGGCATGCCACGCGCCTCGGCGAGCAGCTTCGCTTCAACACGATCTTTCCCGCAAAATTGTCCGAAATCGCAATCCTCGTCACCGCGCGGCACTGGACTTCGCATTACGAATGGTATGCGCATAAGCGCCTGGCGCTGAAAGGCGGCATGGATCCCAAAATCATCGAGGATATCCGCGATCGCCGCGCGCCGACGTTCGACGATCCGAAGGGCAAGATGATTTACGACGTCGCCAAATCGCTGCATGAGGGCCACGGCGTGTCACAGGCGCTGTATGACGAGGCCGTGAAGGTGCTCAGCGAACGCGGAATCGTCGAAGTGATCGGGCTGTGCGGCTACTACACCATGGTGTCGATGACGCTGAACACGTTTGAGTTCGGACTGCCGGATGGAGAGGTGTCAGACTTGGCGTGATCTCTCCTTCCCCTCTCCCCGTTCTTCACGGGGAGAGGGGAAGGGTGAGGGGCTCCCTCCGCGAAACGTGACCTCCGATAGACCTGTACCCCCTCACCCGGCCTTTCCGCTTCGCGTAAAGTCCGACCTCTCCCCGCAGGCGGGGCGAGGTCTGAGAATCACAAGCGGAGACAACATGCCCCCAACCCCACCCGTCATGGCCGGCACGCGCATCGGGCATGTCCATCTCAAGGTCGCCGATCTCGAGCGCGCGCTGGGGTTCTATTGCGGCGTGCTCGGTTTTGAAGTGATGCAGCGGATGGGCGCCAGTGCCGCGTTCATTTCGGCGGGCGGCTATCACCATCACATCGGCCTCAACACCTGGGAAAGCAAAGGCGGTCATCCACCGCCGCCGGGCACCACCGGACTGTTTCACACCGCCATTCTCTATCCGACACGCCCGGCGCTGGCGGATGCGCTGTATCGTGTGATCGAGGCCGGCATCGAGCTTGACGGTGCCAGCGACCACGGCGTCAGCGAGGCGCTCTATTTGCGCGATCCCGACCAGAACGGCGTCGAGCTCTATCGCGACCGGCCGACGGAAGAATGGCCGCGCGCGCCGGACGGATCGCTCGCGATGTTCACGAAGCGGCTGGATCTCGAGGATCTGCTGCGGCAGCGAGAAGTCTAACTCCTCATGGTGAGGGCGCCAACGGGTCCGCGCGTAGCGCGGCCCGATGACAGGCTCCGCGCCGTCTCGAACCACGAGGCCCGCGGCCCATCCTTCGAGACGCGGCCTACGGCCGCTCCTCAGGATGAGGTCTTTGCGCGGCGCCCCCTAACCATAATCAGCACCGCCGCTATCAGCTCCACGGCGACGCAGCCGTAAAACGGCAGCGCGTAGCTCCCGGAGAGATCGCGCAACAAGCCGACCACGCCGGGGCCGAACGCATAGGTGATCTGGTTGATCGCCGTGATCAGGCTGACCAGCACACCGAATGAACGCGGATCGAACTCGCGCTGCACGATTAGCGCCGGCAGCGTGATCAGATTGCCGACCGAAAAGCCGAACAGTGCGCAGGCCGCAATCAGTGCGTAATCATGATGCACGTTGATGACGATGACGAGCGCGACCGCCTGGCTGACAAAGGACAGCGAGGACGCCAGCCGCTGGTTCATCCGGTCGATTACGAACGAAAACAGCACGCGGCCGACCACCGCCATCGCCGTCAATAGCGCCACCGCAATCGCCGCCTGCTGCCGGCCGATCACCGAATCCAGGAACGAGATCAGGTGCACGATGAAGCCGACCTGCGCGAACAGCACCAGCGCGAACGCCGCTGATACCGAGAGGAAGCCGATATCGCGAAACGCCCGCGCGCGAATTTGCGTCGGCGACGGCGCTTCCGCGGCGTCGACTGCGCCCACGCTCGCAAGGACCGGCGGCCGGCCTACGAACAGCAGGATCACCGGAACCATCAGCGCGACCATCGCCACGGCGGAGGCGATCATCGCGCCGGAAAAGCCGAAATAGCCGATCGCCATGATCAGCAAGGGCACGCCGACGATGCCGCCAAAACTCGCGCCGTTCAGCGCCAGGCTGATCGCCATGCCGCGTTTCTTGTCGAACCAGAGGCCCAGCGTATTGGTGATGATGCCGAGGCTGGTCCCCGCCCAGCCGAACGCCAGCACGGCGTTGGCGAGGTAAAGCTGCCAGGGCTCGCGCACCTGCCCGATCGAGATCGCCGCCGCCGCCATCGCAAACGTGCCGGCGATCAGGCAATTGCGCGGGCCGTACGCCTTGATGGCTTCGCTGACGAACGCGACCAGCGCGGCGCCGAACAGATAGAAGAACGTGGTGCCGGACGAGATCAGCGACGCCGGCCAGCCATGCAGCCGCTGCAGCTCGGCGACATAGACGCTCTGGCCATAGAAGCCGAGCCCCCAGCCGAACGTCGCCAGCAGGAAACAAACGACGACGATGCGCCAGCCGTCGTAGCGGATCGAGGTTTCGTCGCGAGG
>NZ_LLXX01000161.1:0-75455 GCF_001440405.1 Bradyrhizobium valentinum | reverse complement strand
GCCTCCCCCCCCCCATCCACGTCTTAATGTCCATCAGCAGGTAAAGACGTGGATGCCCGGGACAAGCCTGGGCACGACGATAACTACTAGCAGAGTCAGAAGGGCCATCAATTCGACGCGCGCCGAACTGTCAGTAGATGGCAACTAGGCCGCCGGCTTCGACGGATCGTAGAAGAACCGCTCGCGAAACACCCTGTCGCCGCGCCATTCCTGCAGCGCGACTTCGTCGAACCGGCCGGTCTTGCCGGAAAGATAGGTGAACTCGAAAACCCAGTGGATCGCGACATGATCGCCCTCGACGACAGACGTCATGCAGGTCGATGTCACGCTCTTGACTCGTTCCAGCACCGCGCGTTCATGCGCCACCAGGACGTCGCGGCCGACCCGTGGCGCCGCCGCGTTCTCCTGCATGCTGGCGTCCTCGGTATAGAAACGCTCGATCGCCCCGGCATGGTCACCGGAGACGACGGCTGCAATGAACTCATCGAGACGGGCGCGCGACGGCATGGAGCCTCCTGCAATCAAATTGAAGATCAGATACCCGGACCTGGAATTTCGCCAGCCGCCTGCAGCTTCGCGCGGCGCTTGGCGAACGACGCCAACGACAGCACCGCAAGGCCGAGCAGCACCGGCGGAAACACCACCATGTTTACCATCGACCAGCCGTAATGCGCCAGCAACTGGCCGGACGAGAACGACCCCAGCGCCATCATCCCGAACACCAGGAAATCGTTGAAGGCCTGCACCTTGTTGCGTTCCTGCGGCCGATGCGTCTCCAGCACCAGCGCCGACGCTCCTATAAAGGCAAAGTTCCAGCCGACGCCAAGCACGATCAGTGTCGTCCAGAAGTGCATCGCGGTGATGCCGGCAAGGCCAATTCCCGCCGCTGCGGCTTCCAGCAGCAGGCCGAGCGCAACGATCGTGGGCGCGCCGAAGCGCGCGATCAGCGTGCCGGTGAAGAAGCTCGGCCCATACATCGCCACGATGTGCCACTGAATGCCGAAATTGGAATCGCTGACGGTCAGTCCGCACATCTTCATGGCGAGCGGCGCGGAGGTCATCACGAGATTCATCATGGGGTACGCAATCACCCCACACAGCGCCGCCGCAATGAAGCGCGGCTGCCGCGCGATCTCGAACAGCGGCCGGCCGCCATGCATATCTGACGGCGCCGGCTTCGGCGCATCGACGCCCCACAGCACCGCCATCGCCACCAGCGCGACGAAGGCCTGCACTACAAAGCTGAACGCAAACAGATAAGGCGGCCAGATATCCATGGTCCACTGCACGAGCTGCGGACCGAGCACCCCGGCGAATACACCGCCCGCCATCACCCACGACACGGCCTTCGGCCGGAACGCTGTGCTGGCGCCGTCGGCGGCGGCAAAACGATAGGACTGCGCGACCGCGCCGTAGAGACCGCCGAGAAACGTCGCGCCGCAGAACAGCCAGAACGAAGCATACAGAACGGCGATTGCGGCGAGCGCGCCGGTCAGCACGCCGCAGAACGTGCCGATGATGAAAGCGCTGCTGCGGCCATAGGCACGCGAGATCGCGCCGGTCGGCAGCGTGCCGGCGGCGAGCCCCAGCACATACATCGAGAGCGGCACTGTGGCGAGCGAGATGGTCGGCGCCAGCGTCGCGCCGACGATCGAGCCGGTGGCGAAAATGACAGCCGAATTGGCGCCGGTCAGCGCCTGCGCCGCGGCGAGCCGCAGCACATTGGCGCGCGCACCCGCGTCATTGGCGATCTCTTCGGTGATAGTCGTATCCAGCATCGGCCTTCCCGCCCGGCAGGCCCCGGGCAGGGAGCCTTATCGATTCATTGCTGGGCACTATGAAGACGCGGAGCTGTACGATCAACCGGCGCAAACGGGCGCGCGCTATGCGAGGCGCGCACATTGGACAGCGCTGCGACAACAGTCTACATCGAGGCCGGCCCGATCATGCTCTATTGCGGTACAAGCGACCGGCATTTCTGGAGTTCAAGCCATGGCAATCGACGACAGGCCGACCATCGCCGCGCCCGACGATGATCCCTACCTCTGGCTCGAGGAAATCGAAGGCGAACGCGCGCTCGACTTCGTCGACCGGCAAAGCCGGCGGACGCTGGAGGTTTTCGGCGGCAGGCAGTTCGAGATGGATCGAGATACGCTCGCGGCGATCTATGACCGAAGCGACAACATTCCCTATGTCACGCGCCACGGCGGGCTCGTCTACAATCTCTGGAAGGATGCCAAAAATCCGCGCGGCCTATGGCGGCGCACGACGCTTGCAGACTTTCGCAAGGCGGAGCCGGATTGGGAGACACTGCTGGACATCGACCGTCTCGCCGCCGAAGAGGACAAGGATTGGCTGCTCAACTGGACGCAGCCGCTGCCGGGAAACAATCCGCGCGTGATCGTGGCCCTTTCGCGGGGAGGCAGCGATGCGGTGACGCTGCGGGAATTCGACCTGGATACCAAAACTTTCGTCGCCGATGGATTCACCTTGCCGGAAGCCAAGAGCGGGACCGAATGGATCGACGCCGACACGCTGCTGCTTTCCAGCGCTCTGGGCGAAGGCATGGCGACAACTTCCGGCTATGCAAGAACGGTCCGGCTGTGGCGCCGCGGCGAGCCCGTGGAGCGAGCGCCGGTGCTGTTCGAGGTGCCGGCCGACCGGATGGCCGCGAACTGCAGCGTCGATGACACCGGCCCAACACCGCGGATGTGGTTCATCGATCGGATCGATTTCTTCAATCTCAATCTCTGGCTCGGCACCGAGGCCGGTCCACGCACAAAACTCGACTTGCCGACCGACATCTGGCTGGAAGCGCACAAGGACTGGCTGGCCGTGAAATTGCGCGGCGCCTGGACAATCGCGGGCAAGACCCATGCGCCGGACAGCGTTCTCGGTATCTCGCTCTCGGCCTTCCTGGCCGGTGACCGCAACTTCACTACGGTGTTCGAACCGGGGCCGCGGCGGGCGCTGCAGGGCTTCTTCTGGACGGCCGGCAAGCTTGTATTGTCTGTTCTCGACGAGTTGCGCCCGCAGTTCGAAATCTGCACCCCGTCGGCAAGCGGCTGGACGCGCGAGAGACTGCGGGGCCTTCCCGAAATCGGCGTGGTCGATGTCTGGCGTCTCGACCGCCGCGAAGCCGAGAGCAATGGCGACCTGCTCGCCAATGTGCAGGATCCCGTGACGCCGTCGTCGCTGCTGCTGATCGAAGGCGTCGCCAGCCCCGCTATCTTGAAGCAGGCGCCGAAGACCTTCTCCGCCGACGGACTCATCGTCACCCGCCATGAGGCGATTTCAGTGGACGGCGAGCGGATTCCCTACGTGCAGACCGGTCCCGCCGCCGAGACCGGCGATGCACCGGTCTATATGAGCGCTTATGGCGGCTTCGGCTTCGCGGTAAAGCCATTTTACAGCTCCGCACTGGGCAAGCTCTGGCTGGAGCGCGGCGGCACCACGGTGCAGGCCAATATCCGTGGCGGCGGCGAGTTCGGCACGCGTTGGCATGATGCCGGCCGTTACGCCGGCAAACGGCTGGCGCATGATGATTTCGCGGCGGTTGCCGCCGACCTCGTAAAGCGCGGCGTGACGCGCGCCAGCAGAATTGCCGCCGAGGGCGGATCGAACGGCGGCATCCTGATCACCAACATGCTGGTGCGCTATCCCCAGAGATTCGGCGCGCTGTTCTGCACGATTCCCTTGATCGACATGCGCCGCTACACAAAGCTGCTCGCGGGCGCGAGCTGGATCGCGGAATATGGCGATCCCGACAAGCCCGCGGAGTGGGAGTGGCTGAAAACCTATTCCGCCTATCACGCCGCAACGCCGGGCCACAACTACCCGCCCATCCTGATCGCCACCACGCGCCGCGACGACCGCGTGCATCCCGGCCACGCCCGCAAGATGGCGGCCAAGCTGCAAGCGATGGGATACGAAGCCCATTTCTACGAGCCGGCGGCGGGCGGTCACGGCTACGGCAAGGACAACCGCGAACGCGCCGGGTTCATCGCGCTGGGATACACATTCCTGAGGAACAAGATCGGCTGGGCGGATAACGCCGCGTAGTGTTTCGCTATCGTCGCCCGGACGCGAGGATAAATGTTGGTTTCGAGAGCGGCCAGCGCATGAGCTAGGGACGGTGGGCAAAATGGACACGCAAGCCGAACTTCGCATTATCCGTGCGGCCTACGCCAAACAGGTCCTTGCCGCTGCAAACGTGATCGATGCGCGCGTAGCTCAAGCGTTTGCCGCCATCCCCCGCGAGGATTTTCTTGGCCCGGGCCCGTGGCTGGTGCGGCGCTGGCTACGCGACTATGTGTCGACACCCGACGCTGACCCCGTCTATCTCTATACCGACGATCTGGTCGCGCTCGTGCCCGAGCGTAGCCTCAACAACGGGCAACCGTCGTTGCACGCCCATCTCATCCATCGGGCCTTGCCCGCAGTCGGCAGCCACGTGGTGCATGTTGGAACAGGTACGGGCTATTACACGGCGATCCTCGCACATCTCGTCGGGCCGTCAGGGCGGGTAACGGGAATCGAATATGATGGGGGCCTTGCCGCGCGGGCCAGAGCCAACCTGGCGCCCTATGCGAATGTCGAAGTGATTGAAGGCGACGGCACGCAGGTGCCGTTCGATGCCGCCGATATCATCTATGTCAATGCCTGCTGCACGCGGCCAGCGACACGCTGGCTCGATGGCCTTGCCGATGGCGGCCGCCTGATCATGCCGATGACGTCGGATCAGGGATTTGGCGGCGTTGCGCCGGAGCGCATAGCGAGTGCCGGTGCAGTGTTCCGAATTGAGCGAAGAGCCGCGAACTATCTCGCACAATGGATTTCGCCAGTTGCGATCTTCCCCTGCGCCGGCAGCCGCGATGAAGTGTCCGAGCGAGCACTTACCGAAGCCTTTACCCGCGGCGGCTGGCAAAAGGTCACACGACTGTACCGAGACGAGGACGTTCCCGACGAGCGCTGCTGGCTTCGTGGACCAGGGTGGTGCCTCGCCTATCATTGAGGTGCGGAAAGGCGTTACGCCGACAGGTCCGATCGCTGAAAAGCCAGGATCATATTGTTGGCGGGCATTTGCACGGTCTCGACCAGTACAAGGCCGACGCCAGCGGCGAGCTTCTCGAGATCGGCAATGTCGCGCACGCCCCATTCGGCGTCCTGCTGGCGAAGGCTGGTGTCGAACACGGCGTTGCTCATTGCGGTGTGCTTGCCGTCGCGCTTGAACGGGCCATAGAGAAACAGGCGCCCGTCGCTGCGCAGATAGCGGCCTGCTCCGGCAAACAAGCCTTCGGCGACGCGCCATGGTGCGATGTGGATCACATTGGCGCAGAACACGGCGAGCAATTCGGCCGGCCCGCTACCGTCATGCATCGGCGGGCACCAGGCGGGATCGGTGAGATCGATCCGCAGCGGCGGACGGATGTTCGGTAGCGCAGCGTGCGCGCACCACGCTTCGATGCTCTTCAAGTGCCGCTCGTTGAGATCGCTCGGCCACCAGGTGATGTCGGGAGTGTGTCTCGCAAAATGCACGACATGCTGACCGGTGCCGCTGCCGGCTTCCACCACATCACCGGATTTGCCGGCGAGGAATCTCTGCAGCACCGCCCAGATCGGCTCATGGTTGCGGTGGAACGCCGCCGCATCGAGCCGGCCGTCCGGTTCGACCGGCCGTCCATCCTTGCCGAATTCCACGACATATTCGGCCATTACCGCCTCGCCTGAAAATCGTTGCAAAAATCGTTGTAGGTTTGAAACGTCGAAAGCGTCACTTCAGTTCGCCGCAATAAATCTCTTTCAGCACCTGCAGCAGGCGCAATGCGCGCGTGTCGGTAACGCGATAATGCAGCGTCTGCGACGTTCGCCGGAATTCGACCAGGCCATCGGCGCGCAATTTCGCCAAATGCTGCGACAATGCGGACTGGCTCAGCTTCACGACGCCGACGAGTTCCCCGACCGTCATCTCGCCACGCACGGCGAGAAAACAAAGGATCAGCAAACGCTTCTCGTTGGCGAGCATTTTCAGGAGTTGCGCGGCCTCGCCAGCCTGCTTCACCAGCTTCTTCAGCGCTGCCGCGTCCTCGGCGCCGGGGCCGGACTGTGTCTCTTTGGCTGCCGCCGCGACTGCTCTCATAACGTCAAATCCGGGATGGTTTTCCGTGCCTCCGAAGCACACATGACATACTAGCCTTTCTTTAGCATTGACTAAATTAGCAAATGCCGATACCGGTTCAAAAAAGCAAGAAATGATGCGGCGATGCGGCCGCGAGGGGAAGAAAACGTGCGGCCTGACCCGTTACGCAGCAAAGCTGTTCTCTCCGATCTCGCCGGCCCGGACGCGCCCGTGGCGCGACGCAGCTTTCTGAGGTTGGGCGCGGCGCTGACCGGCAGCCTCGCCCTTGGCAGCAAGCCCGCCATGGCCGACCCCGCGCAGGAGTCTCCCCCCGCAGACGCCCCCTGGTCGCAATCGATTGGCGCGGGCGTGGTTGACCGGCCCTACGGCCGGCCAGCGGATACCGAGGCCTCCGTCATCCGGCGCAACGTCCCCTGGCTTACCGCCAGCGCGGAATCGTCGGTGAGCTTTTCGCCGTTGCAGGACCTGCACGGCATCATCACGCCGAACGGACTGTTCTTCGAGCGCCACCATGCGGGACGGCCCGACATCGATCCGGCGCAGCACAAGCTCATGATCCACGGGCTGGTCGAGCGGCCGCTGCTGCTCACCATGAAGGACATCCTGCGCTTCCCATCGATATCGCGCATCCATTTCATCGAATGCCCAGCCAATGGCGGCATGAACTGGCGCGCCGCGCAGATGAACTCGCTGCAGTTCAGTCATGGCATGGTCAGTTGCGCCGAATGGACCGGCGTCAGGCTGTCGACGCTGCTGGAAGAGGTCGGCGTCAAGAAGGAGGCGAAGTGGGCGATGGTCGAAGGCGCCGATGGCGCGCACATGAACCGCAGCCTGCCGCTCGACAAATGTCTCGACGATTGTCTCGTCGTCTACGCTCAGAACGGCGAGGCACTGCGGCCCGAACAGGGCTATCCGCTGCGGCTGGTGGTGCCGGGCTGGGAAGGCAACGTCAACATCAAATGGCTGCGCCGGATCAAGCTCGGCGACAAGCCATGGCACTCGCGCGAGGAAACCTCGAAATACACCGACCTGATGCCGGACGGCACCTCGCGCGGCTTCACCTGGCTGATTGACGCCAAATCGGTCGTCACCTTTCCCTGCCCGGAAAAGCCGCTCGATGGGCCCGGCCTTTATGAGATCAGGGGACTGGCCTGGACCGGCAACGGCAAGGTCAGGCGTGTCGATGTCTCGATGGACGGCGGCGTCAACTGGCAGACCGCGCGGCTGCACGAGCCGGTGCTGTCGAAGGCGCTGACGAAATTCACCCTGCCCTGGCGCTGGGACGGCCGTCCGGCGCTGGTCGCATCCCGCGTCATTGATGAGGCCGGTTACGTGCAACCGACGATTGCGGAGCTGCGAAAGCAGCGCGGCTCGAACTCGGTCTATCACAACAATTCGATCCAGACCTGGCAGGTCAAATCAGACGGAAGCGTCTTCAATGTACAGCTCGCGTAAGATCTGCCTGCCGCTTGTGGCGATCCTGCTTGCGGCCGCAAGCCTCGCCGGCGCGGCAGAGCCCGGCTCGTTCGGGTATGGCCGCGTGGCGAGCCCGGCGCAGATCGCCGGATGGGACATCGACGTGCGCGGCGAGGACGGAGCAGGCCTGCCGCCCGGCAAGGGCACGGTTGACCGGGGCGCCGACGTCTATGCCGAGCAATGCGCTGCCTGTCATGGAACCTTCGGCGAAGGCGAAGGCCGCTTTCCCAAGCTGGTGGGCGGCGTGGGATCACTCCGGGACGAGCGCCCGGAGCTGACGGTCGGCAGCTACTGGCCGTTCGCCCCGACCTTATGGGACTATATTAACCGCGCCATGCCGATGGCTGCGCCACACACATTGTCAGCGGATGACGTTTATGCTTTGACCGCCTATATTCTGAGCCTGAACGATCTCGTTCCCCATGATTTCGTTGCCGATCGCAACAGCTTGCCGAAAGTCAAAATGCGCAATCGCGACAATTTCATCTGGACCGACCCGCGACCCGATACGATCGCAAAACCCTGCATGAACGCTTGCGTCAACGCCGCCGATGTCAGGATATCGTCGACGGCCGAAGGCAGGGACCTGACGCCGCGCACGACCGGCCCGCTTGATACCATGCAACCGAAATAATGATACGGAAACGCCTGTGACCGACCATTCACTGACGAAACCCGCAATGCTCCCGGCGTTCGCGCTGGCGCTTGTGATCGGCGCTTTCCTGTCGGCAAGCACGGCACATGCGCAGTCCGCCGCGGCCGAAGGCCAGAAGCTCGCCTTCGACCGCAGCAAGGGCAATTGCCTGACCTGCCATGCCATCAAGGGCGGCAACCTTCCGGGCTCCATCGGACCGGAACTGATCGACATCAAGAGCAAGTATCCCAATCGCGCAGATCTCGTCGCGATCGTTCACGATGAAACCGAGCGCAATCCCCTGACGGTGATGCCGCCATTCGGACGAAACCGGATTCTGACTCCAAAGGAAATCGAAGCGGTCGTTGATTTCCTGCAAACGCTGTGAAGCAAGACCAAGAGATTCAGGGCTGTGACGTGCGCGCGCACGCTTTAGGAGACGATGGATATGACTGACGTCAAGTATTCGGCAACGCGCCGGCTGATCCTGCAGGGTGCCGGCGCAGTCGCGCTTGTCGGCCTCGGCAACCTTCCCTTTGGCCTGACGCCGGCGCTCGCCGCGGCCAACGACAAATATCCGGAAGAGGCGTTCAAGCAGAAGAGCGATACCGACGTCATCAAGACGCTCTACGGCAAGACCGCCGAGCCCTCGGACAAGGTGAAGATGGACGCGCCTGAAATCGCCGAGAACGGCGCCGTGGTGCCGATCTCGGTCTCTACAACACTTGCCGACGTAACCTCGGTTGCGTTCCTCGTCAGCGAGAATCCGAACGTGCTGATCGCAAAGTATAACATTCCGGCCGGCACGCTGCCGAGCGTCGCCAACCGCATCAAGATGGCCAAGACCAGCAATGTGACCGTGCTGGTGGAAGCCGGCGGCAAGCTCTACAGCGCCTCCAAGGAAGTCAAAGTCACCGTCGGCGGTTGCGGCGGTTAAGGGAGTATTCACATGGCATCCACCATTCGCGTGCGCGCTTCTTCGAATGGCGACATCACCGAGGTGCAGGCGCTGATCCAGCATCCGATGGATTCCGGCTTCGTCAAGAACGCCAAGGGCGAGACCATTCCGCCGCACTTCATCCAGCAGCTCACCTTCGAGCATGACGGCAAGAACGTGTTCGCCGCCGATTGGGGCGGTGGTATCTCCAAGGACCCCTACGTCAAGTTCGCGTTCAAGGGGGCCAAGAAGGGCGACGAGCTGAAGATCAGTTGGGTCGACAACAAGGGCGCGACCGACACCACCACGGCCAAGATCCAATGAGGCTGCGATCCGCGATCTATCTGGCGTCCGCAGCCCTTGCGCTCGCGGCTTTGACGCTTGCGAGCGCGCTGCCCTCGGGCGCCGCCGACAAGGTCGATCCTGTCGCCGACGCCAAGGCGTTCCAGAAATTCTTCACCGACAAGTTTCCCAAGGTGAAGTTCGAGGATTTCGTCAACGGCCCTTATTCGATGAACGAGGACCTGCACCGGCAGTGGCAGGAGAAGGAGCAATTCCCGCCCTACGAGTTCTCGCTCGAAATGGGCAAGGAAATGTTCTCCAAACCGTTCAACAACGGCAAGACCTATGCGGATTGCTTCCCGAACGGCGGCATCGGGATCCGCCAGAACTATCCTTATTTCGACGAGAAGGAAGGCAAGGTCATCACGCTTGAACTAGCCTTGAACCGCTGCCGCGAGGCCAATGGTGAACAGCCGTATTCCTATGTGAAGGACGAAATGGCTGCCTTGACCGCCTATATGGCCTTTACCTCGCGCGGCAAGCCGATGGATATCAAGATCCCGAACGATCCCCGCGCGCTGGAAGCTTACCAGAACGGCAAGGAGTATTTCTACACGCGGCGCGGCCAGCTCAATTTCTCCTGCGCCACCTGCCACGTGCAAAGCCCGGGTGAGCGCATCCGCGCCGAAGTCCTGGCGCCTGCGCTCGGCATCGTCAATGCGATGCCGATCTATCGCTCGGAGTGGAGCGGCATGGGGACCACCAGCCGGCGCTTTACCACCTGCAACAGCCAGATCCGCGGCGTGCCGCTCAGCCCGCAGGACGATGAATATCGCAACGTCGAATACTACCTGTCCTATGTCAGCAACGGACTACCGATATCGGGTCCGGGAGCGCGGCCATGAGGAACATGATGCTCAAATCTGCATTGGTTCTGGCGCTGCTTGCCGCGGGCGGGACGTCCGCGCTTGCCGCAGGCTCCGAGGACGACTTCAAGGCGGCGTACGCCGCGGCTGAAGCCGCCAACAAGGAGGCCGGCAAGCTTCGCAACCAATGGACTACCACGGCGTCGACGTTGGCGGCGGCGAAGAAGGCGGCTGATGCCGGCGATTTCGACAAGGCCACCGCGTCGGCCAAGGAAGCCGAGGCCCTGGCCAAGGCTTCGATCTTCCAGGCCACCAGCGAGAAGACCCGCTGGAAGGATATGGAAATACGCTAAAACCGTTACGACCCGCTGAGACCCGCATGACCATCCGCCGCCGCGATTTCCTGACGCTAGCGGGCGCAGCCACCCTGTCCGGCAGCCTGCCGCGGCTGGCGCGCGGCGCCGATAATGCGGGCGTTTACGACCTCGATCGCTTCGGCAATGCGCGCATCCTGCACATCACCGATACCCATGCGCAGCTTCGGCCGGTGTTCTTCCGCGAGCCGAGCGTCAATCTCGGCGTTGGGCCGATGCGGGGCAACCCGCCGCATCTGGTCGGACGCGCCTTCCTCGATCGCTTCGGCATCCGGCCCGACAGTGCCGACGCCTATGCTTTCACCTGCATCGAGTTCGAAAAGGCTGCCGGGCGATTCGGCAAGCTCGGCGGCTTCGCGCATCTGAAGACGTTGATCGACCGGATGCGCAGCGAGGCCGGCAGTGGGCGCTCGCTGCTGCTCGACGGCGGCGACCTCTGGCAGGGCACCGGCCTCGCCAATACCATGCGGGGCGCCGACATGGTCGAGGCCGCCAACCTGCTCGGCATCGAGGCGATGACCGGCCATTGGGAATTCACCTATGGCGAGAAGGCGTTGCGCGCCAACCTCGAACGCTTCAAGGGCGAATTCCTGGCGCAGAACGTTTTTCTCACCGAGGAAGCCGCCTTCAACGACGCCAAGGCATTCGATCCGGCCTCGGGGCGCGTCTTCAAGCCGTCTGTCATCAAGGAGATCGGCGGGCGTCGTGTCGCCGTGATTGGTCAGGCGTTCCCTTACGTGCCGATCGCGCACCCCAAGCGCTTCACGCCGGACTGGAAATTCGGCATCCGCGACGAAGAACTGCAAAAGCTCGTCGACACCCATCGCAACGACGACAAGGTCGATGCCGTTATTCTGCTCTCGCATAACGGCATGGATGTCGACCTCAAGCTCGCAAGCCGCGTCACCGGCATCGACGTCATTCTCGGCGGCCACACCCACGACGCGGTGCCGCAGCCGATTCCCGTGACCAATCCGGCCGGCGTCACGCTCGTCACCAATGCCGGTTCGAACGGCAAGTTTCTGGCGGTGCTCGATCTCGACATCGGCAAGGGCAAGGTCAGCAATGTGCGCTACCGGCTGCTGCCGGTGTTCTCGGAGCTGCTGAAGCCCGATCCGGCAATGCAGGCGCTGATCGACAAGACGCGCGAGCCGCATGCGGCCGGCCTCGACGAGAAGACCGGCGTGGCCGACCGCCTGCTCTATCGCCGCGGCAATTTCAGCGGCAGCATGGACCAGCTCATCTGCGACGCGCTTCTCGGCGACTTGAACGCCGAGATCGCGCTGTCGCCGGGTTTTCGCTGGGGCACCACCGCGCTGGCAGGGCAGCCGCTGACGATGGAGGACGTGCTGGCGCAGACCGCCGTCACCTATCCGGAGACCTACGTCCAGACCATGACCGGCGGCCAGATCAAGGACGTGCTGGAAGACATCTGCGACAATCTCTTCAACACCGATCCGTATTACCAGCAGGGCGGCGACATGGTCCGCGTCGGCGGGCTGTCCTACACCTGCAGCCCGGCCGAGTCGGTGGGAAAACGGATTTCCGATGTGAAGCTCGACAACGGCCATACGCTGGAGGCCGGCAAGCGTTACAAGGTGGCGGGTTGGGCCTCGGTCAACGAGCAGACCGGCGCGCCGATCTGGGATGTGGTCGCCAGGCATCTTCGGTCAGGTAAGCCGCCCAATCGGGCGCCGCCGGGCGTCACGCTGAAAGGCGTTGAAGACAATCCGGGCATTGCGGGACAGGGATGATCGGTTTTTCGACCATCATTCGCACCATGGCCGCAGCGGCATTGATCGCAGCGGCCGCGCCCGATGCCCGCGCCCAGCAGGCGCCGTTGCAAGACAAGCCGTTTGCGGAGCACAAGATCGTGCTGCAGCTCTCCGACAACGACCCGCGCAAGCAGGGACTCGTGCTCAGCGTCGCCAGCAACCTGATGAAGCATTACGATCCGGACAAGGTCGCGATAGAGGTCGTGGCGTTCGGCCCCGGCATCGAGTTGCTGCGCCCGGAAAATCCCAACCGCAAGATGGTCGAGAGCCTTGTGGCGCAAGGCGCGCGTTTCGATATCTGCCTCAACACCGTCGATACGCTCGAACGTGAAGCGGGCAAGCGGCCGGAGTTCATATCAGCGGCAACACCGGTGCAGGTCGGCGTCGCGCAGATCCTGTTTCTGACGGAGAATGGGTATACGCTGGTGCGGCCGTGAGCGCCTACATTGTCATTGCGAGCGGCACGAATGCGCCACCCGTCATTGCGAGCGAAGCGAAGCAAATCCATCTAACCTTACGCAGAAGCATGGATTGCTTCGTCGCGGAGTTTATCATCGGGCCGGCCGAAGGCCGGACCCGGTGGCTCCTCGCAATGACGCAAGCGTGGTACAATTGATGGAATTGCAGGAGCAGGGCTGGAACTACGTCGGCCCTAAGGTCACTTCCCGTCCGTCATCCTGAGGTGCTCGCGTAGCGAGCCTCGAAGGATGAATCGGCCGGGCCGTCGCCCTTCGAGACGGCCGCGTTGCGGCCTCCTCAGGGTGACGGGAGACAGTTTGGGAAATCGCCATGATCTTTCGTCAGCTCTTCGACAGCGTTTCGGGCACCTACAGCTACCTGCTCGCGAGCCGCGCCGGCGGCGAGGCGTTGATCCTCGATCCCGTGCTGGAAAAGGCGGACCGTTACTGCCAGCTCCTGCGCGAGCTCGATCTGCGGCTGGTGAAAGCGGTCGACACCCATCTGCACGCCGACCACGTCACGGGCCTCGGCGAACTGCGCGACCGCACCCAGTGCATCACCATCATGGGCGAGCAGAGCAAAGCCGACGTGGTGTCGATGCGGGTTTCCGACGGCGACAAGGTGATGATCGAGGGTCTCAGCCTCGACGTCATGTACACGCCCGGCCACACCGACGACTCTTACAGCTACCTGATGGGCGATCGCGTCTTCACCGGCGACACGCTGCTGATCCGCGGCACCGGCCGCACTGACTTTCAGAACGGCTCTTCGCGCGCCCAGTATGAATCGATTTTCAACCGGTTGCTGAAACTGCCTGACGAAACCATGGTATTCCCCGCCCACGACTACAAGGGCGACACGGTTTCCACCATCGGCGAAGAGCGCCGCTACAATCCGCGGCTGCAGGTGCGCTCGGTCGATGAATATATCGAGCTGATGGCCAATCTGAAGCTGCCGAACCCGAAGATGATGGATGTCGCCGTGCCCGCCAACATGCATGTCGGCCTGCATCAGGAGGAGCTTGCCAAGCAAGGGCTCGCGCTCTCTGCCCGCGACGCCATCAACAGCCTCGGCCGGCCCGACATCCTGCTGGTCGATTTGCGCGAAGCCAGCGAGCGCGCCAAGCACGGCACGATCTCGGGCGCGCTGCATGCGCCCTATCCCGGCATTTCCGAGAGCCTCAAGCCCGGCGGCATGCTGCGCGAAGTCGCCGCTGCCACCGGCCGCCGCGTGGTGTTCTTCTGCGCCTTCGGCGAACGCTCCGCTATGGCGGTTACCGCCGCGAAGAATGCGGGGCTGGCCAACACGGCGCATATCGAAGGCGGCATCGACGCATGGAGGAAGGTCGGCGGACCGGTGGTTCAGGGGTAAGATCGGTGTCGTCCCTGCGAACGCAGGGACCCATACGCCGCGGCGCCGATGATGGAAGGCAGTGGCCAACGTCTTGCTTAAGTTACAACGCCCTGTGGTTATGGGTCCCTGCGTTCGCAGGGACGACGATATAGTTTTGTCGGGGACATCACCGCCCCACCCGCTTCAGCTCCGCCGTCAGCGCATCCAGCGCATCCGCCAGCATCACGCCGCCGCACTCGGTCATGCGCTCCGGAATCACGATGCGCTTTTCCGGCGGATAGAAGCGCTCCAGCGCCGGATGCAGCAGAAACGCCTGGCCGTCATCCCCTGCATAATCGCCGGCCTGCGAAACCACGATGAAGTCGGGCCTCAAGTTCACGATCGCCTCCAGCGAGGCAAATCCGCCGAAGTTGAAACCGAGATCGCCGGCCGCGCTGCGCAAGCCAATTTCGCTGAGCAGCGAACCGACAAAACTATCGCTGCCCGCCACCCAGCCGCGCCGCGACAGCGGCAGCACGCGATAATGCCGTTCTGCGACCGCGCGGCGGGCTCGCGCCAGCGCGGCGTCAAGCCGCGCGATTTCCACCGCCGCGCGATCGGGGTGACCGATGATGTCGCCGGCCTCGCGGATCTGCTGCCGTGCTTCATCGAGGGTCCGCGGCACGGCGAGCTCGGCAAGGCGAAGTCCCTTGGCCTTCAGCAGCTCCCGCGTCGAACGCTTGTCGAACGCGCTGGCGACGACCAGGTCGGGTCTGATGAGCAACACGTCCTCGGCCCCGCCGGACAGCACCGGATAGCGGCTGATGTCGCCTGCGTGCGATTGCCAGCCGTCCCGCGAAAACCGACTCAATCCCAGAATCTGTTCGGGGTCTGCAAGCCTCAGCACCAACTGATCGGTGCAGACATTCATCGACACCAGGCGCGGCGGATTGGCTGCGAGCGCGGCGCTGCCAGACACCGCCAGCGCGGCGATCGCGATCAGAACTCCGAATAGCCACCGCATCAAACATCTGCCCACGGCACGATCACGGCCTCGCGCTGGAATTCCGCACGGTAGGCGCGGATCCGGAATACATCCGCCATCACCTGCTCGGACAGCGCGTCTGCCGGCGCTCCTTGCGACACCAGGCGACCTTCGCGCAGCACCAGCATGTGATCGGCGAAACGCGCGGCGAGGCCCAGGTCGTGCGTCACCACGACGACGAGCACGCCCTTGTCGGCGGTCGCGCGCAGATTCTTCATGACGTCGATCTGGTGCCGCGGATCGAGCGAGGCGGTCGGCTCGTCGGCGAGGATGACCGGCGCCTCCACCGCCAGCGCACGGGCCAGCGCAACGCGGCTGCGCTCGCCGCCGGACAATTCGGTGACGCGGCGATCGCTGAACTCCATCACGTCGACCGCCTGCATCGCGCGCAGCACCGCCTCCGCATCCCGAGGCGACAGGCGCGCCGGATCGGTGGCGCCATGCGGATAGCGGCCAAGCGCCACGATATCGCGCGCCGGCAGCGGCCAATGCACAACATGCCCCTGCGGCAAATAGCCGAAGCGTTTTGCGCGCTCGCGCAGCGGCAGCGAAGCTAGCGCATGGCCACCGACTTCGATATCCCCTTCGGATGGGATCAATCCTGCCAGCGCCCGCAACAGCGTGGTCTTGCCGGCGCCGTTCGGCCCGACCAGCGCCACCAGATGCCCCGGCGAGAGCGCCAGCGAAACGTCTTGCAGCACGACGCGGCCGGCGAGCCGCACGCTGAGCCCCTTTGCGGTGAGCAGCGCTATCTCACTCATGCAACGCCCCCACCGAGCGCGCGGCGTTCGCGCATGATCAGATAGAGGAAGAACGGCACGCCAATGATCGAGGTCAGCACGCCGACCTTGATGTCAGAGGTCGAGGGAATGATGCGTACCGCGATGTCGGCGGCCAACAGCAGCGCGGAGCCTGTGAGCGCACTCGGCACCAAAAGCCGCCCCGGATCGTGGCCGATCAAGGGACGCATCAGATGTGGCGCAACGAGCCCGATGAAACCGATAGTGCCGGTGACGGCCACCGCGCCGCCGACGCCGAGCGCGACGCCCGAAATCACGAACAGCCGCAAACGCCCGACATCGACGCCGAGGCTCTGCGCAGTTTCCTCGCCCAGGCTCAGCGCGCGAAACGCATGACGCTGGCTGAACAGCATGATCGCGCCGGCAATGATGAAGGGAAATGCCAACATCACGTGCTGAAAGCTGCGGTCCTCCAGCGATCCGAGCAGCCAGAACGTGATCTCCAGCACCAGAAAGGGATTGGTGGCAAGGTTCATCACCAGCGCGGTCGCGGCGCCTGCAAAGCTCGAGATCGCCAGTCCCGACAGGATGAGGATCAATAGCCCCGCGTTGCGGCCGGCGATCGAAAGCAGCACGAACACCGAACCGAAGGCTGCGATGATTGCCGCCACCGGCAGCGCGTAGGAGCGGACATCGGCCAATCCCAGCGCGATGATCAGCACTGCGCCAAACGCCGCCGATTGCGGCGCGCCGAACAGGTCGGGCGAGGCCAGCGGATTGCGCAACAAGCCTTGCAGCGATGCACCCGACAGCCCGAGAATGGCGCCGATCGCCAGCGCTAACAGCGTCCGCGGCAGGCGGATTTCCCGCACGATCACCTGCGCCACGTCGCTGCCGCCGCCGAACAGCGCTTCCGCCACCGCAAGCGGCGACAGCCGCACCGGACCAATACCCAGCGAGATCAGCACCAGCAGCGCAACGAGGGCGGCAAGCGCCGCCGTCGCGCCGATCCGCCGGCGCGCGGCATCCTCGTTGGTCATGGTTACAGCCTCAACACTCATCGATCGTCCTAAAGCAGTTTTACCCGCCCCGGTACAGGAGCTCAGGCAACGAGCAGGCAGCGTGCTCATGCGGCAAAAATAGCGCACTCGTCCAGTGAGGACCGCGAGGGCGCCCAAGGCGGATTGACTCGGACTTTGACAAACTTCTACCATAGTTCCCGACGGTTCCCGTTTGGGGATCAAAAGGGAATGCGGTGCGGGGAAAATCCCCAATTCCGCGGCTGCCCCCGCAACTGTAAGCGGCGAATCCTTCGTCATAGGCCACTGGGAATCTCGGTCCTGGGAAGGCGACGATGGGTAACGACCCGCGAGCCAGGAGACCTGCCGTCAGCCGTGGTCACACGCGAAGATGTCGGTCGGGGAGTACAGGCATTAGCTTCACCTAAGCTGCGTTAGCCCATGGTGAGACTTGGTTCGCTGTGACGTGCCACTGACGTCATACCGAGGTCCGAACCATGTCTTCCATCAGCGCCACGCGGCAGCGCCGCTTCTGGCTTGCGTCGAGTTTCTTTGCGCCGATCGTAACGCTTGGCATTTCTGCAGCGCATGCACAGCAAACCACATCGTCGGATCAGTTGCCGACGATCGAGGTCAATCCGCCCGGCGACGCGAACCGAACCCGAGCCAAACCCGCCACCGACCAGACCTCGACCTCGCGCCGCGTCGTGCCTCGCACATCTTCGAGGCCCGACCCCAACGCTGTTGCAGCGCCCGGCCCGGCGGCGGACTCGTTCTCGACCGGCGTAGGCGCTATCAGGCAATTCAACGGCATCGTCGGCACATCGACCGCGATCATAACAGCGCAGGATATCGCGCGTTCGCCGGCCTCCACCGTGCAGGAAATCATCGCACAAACGCCGGGCGTGCAGCTAACGTCCCTGTTTGGCGGCGTTAATGGCGCAAGGACCAGTGTCGACCTCCGTGGCTTCGGTGCGTTCGCCTCCTCCAATACCCTGCTCCTCATCAATGGACGGAGGGTCAATGACGTCGACATGCAGGGCGTGGATTTCTCGACTATTCCGCGCGATTCGATCGAGCGCATCGAGATTACCCGTGGCAACAGTGGCGCGGTGCTGTACGGCGACAATGCGGTAGGCGGCGTCATCAACATCGTCCTGAAGAACGGCGTCGGCGGCCCGCCGGTCGCAATCCGCGCTGAAGCCGGCGTCGGATCGTTCAACCAGCGGCAGGCCTCGGTTTCGGCCGCGACCAATTACGGACCATGGTCGACGTCGTTCTATGGCAACGGCATCAAGTCCGACGGCTATCGAGTCAACAACGCCCTCGACCAGCGCAATGGCGTCGGCAATTTGAACTACACTACACCCGGTCTCACCGCGTTCCTGACACTGTCAGGCGATGACCAGAAGCTCGGTTTTCCCGGCGGCCGCACGGTTGATCCGTCGATCGGCCTAAACCAACTCGTCACCGACCGCCGCGGCACCAATACCCCATTCGACTATGGCAACCAGCAGGGCGCCAATGCTACCGCCGGCTTCACCAAGACCTTGATGAACGGTGTCGACCTCATCGTCGATGGCGGCGTGCGCGACAAGAAGCAACAGGCCGGGTTCTTCGGCCTGCTGCCGACGATCCCCTTCAACTATGTCGACAGCCATCTGCAGACGTGGTCGATCACGCCCCGATTGAGCATTAAGAACGTGATGTTCGGAATGCCTTCGGCCATTCTGACTGGCATCGATTATTATGACGCGGCCTACCATTCTGAGCGTCCGGTCGCCAAAGGCATGATCCCCATTCACACCTACGATTTGTCGCAGCAAACGCTCGCCGGATACTTTCAGCAAACCATTGGACTGTTGCCGACGACAGATTTTTCATACGGCGGTCGCCTACAACGGACCACCTTGAAAGCCCGGGACATCCTCCAGAACGATCCGAACTGCGCAATATTCTTTACGTGCAGCGTCCAAAACTTCCCGCTTGACAGTGAGGAAGGCCAATACGCGCTGCATATCGGCCTCGAACATCGATTCAATAATGTCTTTTCGCTATTCGGTCGCGCCGCGCGCGCGTTCCGCACGCCGAACGTCGATGAGAGGCTCTCCTCGGGTCCCGCCTTCGACCCCTTCTTCAACGCGCTTCCCGGTGACTTCAGGCTGAAGACCCAGACCTCTCATGACATCGAGGGCGGCGTTCGCATCAAGTCCGGACCGCTCGAAGTTCAATCGAGCATCTACAACATGGACCTCGAGAACGAGCTCCAGTTCAACCCGGTGCAGCGCTTCAACGTCAATCTCGATCCGACCCGCCGCTACGGCTCGGAAACCAGCGCGTCGTTTCGTATCAGCGATACCGTGCTGCTGCGCGGCGGCATGGCCTATACCCGTGCGGTGTTCCGCGAAGGTCCGTTTGCCGGAAACGACGTTCCGCTGGTGTCCCGCTACACCGGCAGCGCCGGCGTCAGTTGGAACATCTGGCAGAACTATCTCGTCGCCGACGCCACCGTGCGCGCCTGGAGCGAGCGCTTCATGGACAACGACCAGGCCAATACCCAGCGCCTGATCCCAGCGAGCGCAACGGTCGATTTCAAGCTGAGCGGCGCGTACGAGCACTTCTTCTGGTCGATCTCCGTCAACAATATCTTCGACGCGCTGTACTACGACTACGCCGTCGCGAGCATGTTCACGCCGGGCCGCTTCTCGGCCTATCCGTTGCCCGGCCGGACCTACATGGTGAAGGTGGGCGCGACGTTCTGACCGGAATAGCCGGTTCGGCCTCCTGCCGGACCGGCTTGTCCTGACCTGACGAGACGGTATTCTCCTTTGGCATTGCCCGGGGAGAATGCCTTTTCATGCCTGAACCTCTTCCGCTCCGCAGGCGGCGATGAGCGCCGCAACTATCGATCTTTTGCAGCGGGAAATATCCAACCCCGACACGCAATGGAGCCTCGGCACCTTCGGCGCTATCGCCGAATTTTCGCGCGACCGTGGCGAACCGGTCCGCCTCGTCCAGTCGGCTGAAGCCGTTTCGGCCGTGACGCCGCGTGGCGGCATTGCCCTCAAGCCTGATGCTGCTATCCGTCCCTACGCATCGGAAGGCATCACCAAGACCGGGTGGAATCAAAAGATCGCGCTTTGCCTGCCGCAAGATGATTGCGCCATGAACCAGCGCGTCGCGCTGACCGAGGTCGGCCCCGATCATCAGGCGCCGCGTGAGGAAGATCGGGATTCGATTTTGTTCGATCTCGGTTTCGGCGCGCTGCAGGCGGATTTCTGCGTGCGTATCGCCGATCGCAATCTCGCCAGGCGTCTGCGCGACCATGTCGGCCGCGCGGTGTTTGATCACGGCAACCCTGCCATGGGCATGATCCTGGAGGCCAATCCGCATCGCGTCTTCATCAGCCGGCTCGGCCGCATCGAGGTCTATCAGCCAATCCCGCCGCCCACCGGCAAGAGCCCGGAGGGGCCGCACACCCATGTGCTGCCGAGGCTTTTGAAGAGCGGCCGAACCCATCCCGCCACCGAACCGGTGCCTGATGGGATGGTTCCCTGCGCACATCTCTATCCGCCGCATCCGGCACGGGACGGGCTGGGCGAGGCCCGGCCGTTCGACGCCGCGCGTCATCGTGCGTTTCAGCAGATGATGGCCGCGTGCGGCGATCCCGAAACGTCGGCGATCAAACAGCGCGTGGTCGAGGCGGTGCTCGCCGGCGAGCCGCCCTCGGAGATCGTCTGTGGCCGTAACGGCCGAACCGGCATCCGAGTCGCCTTGCGGCAGATGAAGGCGGAAGGGCTTGCGTCATCGGCGCTAGGCGCCTGGCTTGCCAGCTTCGATTCTGCGAGTTCCGACGAAAGCGACGACGAGGCGGCGCTTCATCACAATGGCTAATTTGGCAAGAAACCGGGCCTTTTTCGATCGAAAATAACCTCGTCTGCGCCCCGATCCGTGGTAAACCGCCCCGAGACCGCTCGACGATATCTGTCGTGATTTCAGAGGTATGACATGGACGATGAGCCGAAGAGCGCTGCCGAACTGAAAGAGATCAGGTTAAATCGCAAGCGCGCCCAGGAAGTCGAAGGCATAAAGGCGATGGCCGAGATTGCCGCCGCCGATGTCGCCATCCGAAAGCGAACCGAGAAGCTGCGTGCGCTACGTCTGGCGAAGGAAGCGGCCGACCGCGAAAACCCGCCGGAACCGACGGTCAAAAGCAAGGCCAAGACCAGGACCGCGAAAAGAGGCTGACTTGAAATGACGAAAGAGGATCGTGATCGCGCCCAGGCACGCGCCGACAAGATGGCAAAGGCCGCCGAGGACGCAAGATCCGGCAAGGCCGAACGCGACGCCTCCGCCAAGGCGGTGCTCGACAATATGGCGAAGTTAAAGGCGTTGCGGCTTGCGCGCGAAGCAGCCGAGCCGCAACGCGCTCCCGCCGCCCGGGCGGCCGCAAAGAAGCCTCGCGCCGGCACCAAGCGGCAAGGCGAGAAGCCGGTGGCCCTGTCCGAGTGGCTGGCGAGCCAGCAAAACGGCGGACGGCGAACCTGAGGTCGGACGCTTGCGGGCGTCTCGTCATGCCCGGGGCAAAAGCGCGAAGCGTGTCTTCGCGCTGGACGTCCCCGGGGCATCGCTGGATGTCCCCCGGGGCATCCACGTCCTTGGCTGCAACGTCTGGGAAAGACGTGGATGGCCGGGACGAAGCCCGGCCATGACGACAAGTAAAGTCGGATGTCTGCCGCGTTACGCCGGCCCCGGCCAGTCGATCATCGACCGCGTCTTGTTCTCGGCGTCGTAGACCTGCACCTGAAGCATCTGAAACCGGTTCTTCAAGGCCATGCCCGCCTCTTCGGCAGCCTCCACCGTGTCGTGATGTGATTTGAAATGACCGTCCACCACCAGCGAGTATCCGGTGGTCGGCGCCTTGTCGGCGCGAATGGTCTTGCGCGGCTGCGGTTCGTCCGCCGCAGGGCGGGGCTTCTTCATGCTGGCTCCGTATGTGAGCGCCCTTTCGACTGAACGCCGCAAAAAGGGCAGGAAAACTTGCGTGGCCGGCGTTAAAATGCCGGTCGAACGCGATCAGATCGAGGTCATGCCGATACTCCGAATCGGCATGCAGAGCAACGCCGATTGATCCGGCGAAAAAGGAATCACATGGGCGGAACTGGCAGGAAGAGCGAGCCTCCGAAAAAGGGCGACGACAAACCTAAGAAGCCGGAGCACGTTCCAGTCGAGGACGATGACTACGAGGACGGCGACATCGCCACGCCGAAGCGTGATCGCACGGACAATGAGAATGAGCCGTTGTGAGTCGCGGCACACAAAGGTGTCATCGTCCGCGAAAGCAGGCGATCCAGTACGCCGAGGCCTTTGCGTAGAACATCAGCGCCGCGCAATACTGGATCGCCCTGTCAAGCAGGGCGATGACACCTATGTTTGACCAAAATCTTCACCCTCAATCATCCGGATACTCCGGAGATCGAGCAGATGCGCGCCAAAGCCGCCGCGCGCGAGTTTGAGTGCTGACTCCGGCGAGGCCAGCAGTACTGCGGCCGTTACCGCAAGCGGCACGACGCTGATCCAGTCCGCTTTCACCGGCGTGAGTTCTTCCGTGCTGCCGGCATAAGGCCCGCTGACTGCTGCGAGGCATCGGCATTCCCTGAGAATGTCGGACCGCGTACCGCCACGCGCCGCGCACCCGAGCAGCGCCTGCATCGCCAGATGCGTGAGCACGCCCTCGCGTCCCTCGGGCAGCGCCGCCGGCGTCTCGCCCAGCGAGAGCAAAAGCAAGAGCCCGACCAGATCGACACCGGCGCGATACGCGTTCATCGGCTCGACCAAACGCGGATTACAATCGATCAGCAACGGCGCGCCACCATCATAGGGCATGATGTAGTCGATCGACAACGCACCGTGCCAATCGAGCGCCTGTCCGACCTTTTCGAGATGAGCGCGAACGGCAGGCCGCTTCACGCTTTGCTTGATCGCCTCGCCGCCGCCCACGCCGACCATCACCTGCCGATAGGCGTGAAAGCCGATCATTTGCCCGCGGCAAAATACCGACTGCGCCTTCTCGGTCGTGCCCGCGACAAGGTCTTGCACCAAAATCTCGTCAGCAAATGCATCGCGGGTGCCGAGATCGTGCACCGCGCTTTCGAGATCGTCGGCATTGCGCATGAACCAGATGCCGCGGCTCGCGGTGCCGACCGAAGTTTTGATGACGGCAGGAAGTCGGACCACTTCACGCAATTGCTGCGCCGACGTCACGATTTGCGTCGGCGGCTGCGGCAGTCCCAACCGATCGAGCAGCCGGCTGAAGCCGGCCTTGCTGTGCGCCGTGCGGTAGCTCTCGAAGCCCGGCAGCGCCAGACCGGCACGGCCTTCGATACGCTGCTTCGCCCGGGCAAATAAAAATCCCTGCTCATGCGTCGGCAGCAGAACATCGAATTTCCCGTCGGCCAGTCGCTGCTCGATGAACGCCAGATAAGCGGCGGGGTCACCCCGCAATCCGGGGCAACGATGAAACTTCCGGACGAAGCCCGAGAACCGCGAAAGGCACCACGGCGAGGGATCGCAGACCTCGATGTGATGGCCGGCGAGACCCAGAATCGTAATCGCCTCCCGCCCCGAGGTAGAGGAACCTTCGGAGACGAGCACCCGGAGCGATCTGGCGGCATCAGGCATGCCGGATCATTGCCGCGCCGGGCCGCCTTTGTCTCCCGATTTAATGATGCAATTGGCGTGTCCCTGCCCTCCGCCGGGGCAGCCATGCAGCGGTATTCATGGACAAATGACGGCCGGACTATATTTTCGCCGCTGCCTGGAGCCCTTTCCGTTCCGATGGAATCGGAAAGGGGCTCTAGATTTTTGATTTGACGCGTTTTCTTGACGCGAACCGGTCCCGACCCGGATCAAGTCCGGGGGCATGCTTCGCTGGAAAACGCTCCAGTCGGGCCGGAAGTGACACGGGAATTTGAGCTGACATGGTCGACATTCTGGCCGCACCGCAACAAGCCAAGTCGGACACTTCGCTGCGTACGCTGGCGGCGATTTCGGTCTCGCATTGGGTCAGCCATTTCCATCTCTTCGTGCTGCCGATGCTGTTTCCGTTCCTGAAGGTGCAGCTTGGCGTCGGCTATATCGAACTCGGTTTTGCGCTGACTGTGTTCGGCGTCGTCTCCGGCCTGACGCAGGCTCCGATCGGCTATCTTGCCGACCATATCGGCGCGCGAAAAGTGCTGCTGATCGGCCTTACCGTCGGCGGCCTGGCGCTGATCATGCTGGGCCTGCATCTGAGCTACGTTTCGCTGATCGTCTGCGCCGCCCTGCTCGGCCTCGCCAACAGCGTCTATCACCCGTGCGACTATGCGATCCTGTCGACGCATATGGATGAAGCGCGGATGGGCCGTGCGTTTTCGGTCCACACGTTTGCAGGCTTCCTAGGCGGCGCGGTGGCGCCTGCGATCATGGCCGCGCTGGTGGCTGTTGTCGGCGGGCTCGGCGCGCTGATCGTGGCCGGCGCTGTCGGCCCTGTTGTGGCGCTGCTATTGATCGCCGTCCGCATTCCCGATGCGAGTTCGGCCGATCGCAAGACCGATGGCGCGCCGGCGCCGCAGCAGAGCATCGTGACGCCGGCCATCATCGTGCTGACGCTCTTCTTCATGCTGCTCGGCCTGTCCAATGCCGGCATCAGCAATTTCGGCGTCGTCGCGCTGATGAGCGGCTATGGCGTGACTTTCTCGACTGCCAATATCGCGCTGACCGCCTTTCTCGGCGCCAGCGCGGCCGGCGTGCTGGCCGGCGGTTATCTCGCCGACCGCACCAAGCGCCACGGCAATGTCGCCGCCGCGTGCTTTGCCATCAACGCCGTCATCATATCAATCATTGCGACGATCAACCTGCCGTCGGTCGTTCTGACTTTCGCCATGGGGCTGGCCGGATTCCTCGGCGGGGTCATCGCGCCCTCGCGCGACATGCTGGTCCGCAACGCCGCACCGGCGGGCGCGGCAGGCCGCGCGTTCGGCATCGTCTCGACCGGCTTCAACTTCAGCGGCATCCTCAGCCCGCTATTGTTCGGCTGGATCATGGACCAGAGCCTGCCGCATTGGGTGTTCGGTGCGTCCGTCGCCTTCATGGTGCTGACGGTCCTGCTGGCGCTGGTGACCGACCGCAAGCCGGCGGAACCCGGCAAGGCGTAAACGCTAGTGACGCATTCCTGAGCCTCATCCCCAGCGGTTGACTGCGCGGGGGGACGTCGGATGATGCGCCAACAAAAACCAGAACCGGGATGGAAGCCATGACCTCGACCCCCGACCTCGTGATCCGCGGCGGCACCGTTGCCGATGGAAAGGGCGGCGAATTGTTCGAAGCTGATGTGGCTATCACCGGCGACCGCATCACCGAAGTCGGCAAGGTCGCCGCGAAGGGCAAGGAAGAGATCGACGCCAAGGGCAAGCTGGTCGCGCCCGGCTTTGTCGACGTCCACACCCATTATGACGGCCAGGTCACCTGGAGCCAGGACATCACGCCCTCGTCCCAGAACGGCGTCACGACGGCGATCATGGGCAATTGCGGCGTTGGTTTCGCACCGTGCCGTCCGGCCGACCACATCAGGCTGATCCAGTTGATGGAAGGCGTCGAGGACATCCCCGAGCCGGTGTTGAGCGCCGGCATTCCCTGGGCCTGGGAAAGTTTTCCCGATTACATGGAGTGGCTGTCGAAGCGGAGCTTTGACATGGATATCGGCGCGCAACTGCCGCACGCCGCCTTGCGCGTTTACGTGATGGGCGAACGCGGCGCGCGGCGCGATCCGTCGACACCAGAAGACAACAAGGCGATGGCAGCACTGGCTGCTGATGCGGTGCGATCAGGCGCGCTCGGCTTCTCGACGTCGCGCACATTGAATCATCGCACATCGACCGGCGATTTCACACCGACACTGAAAGCCGGCGAGGACGAGCTGACCGCGATCGCTGCTGCCATGCACGCGCAAGGCCGTAGCGTCTTTCAGTTCGTGCTCGATCTTTCCGGAATGGACGAAGATCTGCCGATGATGCTGCGAGTGGCGGCGAACACGAAGATCCCGGTATCGTTCTCGATCACGCAGAACGACAGAGCGCCGCAGCGTTGGCGGCAGACGCTCGACACCATCAGAGAGGCTTCCGCACGCGGGCTTTCGATCACCGCGCAGATCGCCGCCCGCCCGGTTGGGCTGATGCTCGGGCTGGAATTGTCGCGCAACCCGTTCCAGACCCATCCGAGCTACCAAGCGATTGCGCATCTGCCGCTCACCGAGCGGCTCGCGCGGCTGCGCCAGCCCGATGTACGCAAGGCGATCCTGAGCGAGCACGCCACCGCAACTGACGATCCGCTGTTCTTCCGGCCGGACTACGACAAGATGTATCTGCTCGGAAACCCGCCGGATTACGAGCAGCCGCCGGAGAACGCCCTGGGCGCGCAGGCGCGCCGCCGGGGTAAACAGCCGGAAGAGCTCGCCTATGACGCAATGCTGACGGACGAAGGCCGCGGCATGCTCTATGTGCCATTCCTCAACTATGCCGACGGCAATCTCGATGCGACGCGTGAGATGCTGCGCGATCCTAATGCCGTGCCCGGGCTCTCCGATGGCGGCGCGCATTGTGGCATCATCTGCGACGCCAGCTTCCCGACCTATCTCCTGACACACTGGACCCGCGACCGCACCCGCGGCGAGAAACTGTCGATCCCGTTCGTGGTGGCGGCGCAGTCGCGCAAGACCGCGCTCTCGGTCGGCCTCTACGATCGCGGCGTGATCGCCCCTGGCTTCAAGGCCGACGTCAACGTGATCGACTACGATCGCCTGCACCTGCATCCACCAGAAGTGCATTACGACCTGCCGGTCGGCGGCCGCCGTCTGATGCAGCAGGTCGACGGTTACGACGCCACCATCGTCTCCGGCGTGGTGACGCAGCGCGGCGGCAAGGCCACCGGCGCGCGCCCAGGTAAACTGGTGCGCGGCGCGCAGGGCGGTAAGCCGCAGATGGACGCGGCGGCGAGTTAGCGAACACAAACACCGCTGTCGTCCCTGCGAACGCAGGGACCCATACGCCGCGGCCCATCGAATTAGACGATGTGGCAGACGCCTTGCACAAGACAATCAACACCAGTGGTTATGGGTCCCTGCGTGCGCAGGGACGACGAGAGGGTTGTTGCTCCAACCCTCACGCAAATTTCGGCTGCGCGGCCACCTGGGCGATCAACCTTTTGCGCTCGGAATTCGGCCAGAGCAGCAACAGCCCGAGCAGGCCCGACGCCGCCATGATCACGGCGTTGATGGTGAACCCGGTCATGTAGCCGTCGAGCGGCACCGCCGCATTCTGGATCACGGCGCCCATCACGAACGGCGCGATCATTCCCGCCAGCGTATAGATCGCGCCATAGATCGCGAGCACGGCGCCTCGCTGCTGCACCGGCGTGAATTCGCCGAGCATCGGCGGACAGACGACATAGATCGAGCCGCAGAGCCCGGAGCCGACCACGAGGAATGCGATCTGCCATCCCGCGCCGTTGACGTACGGCAGTACCGCGAGGATCAGCCCGCCGACGATCAAGGGCACCGACCCGAGCACGCCGCGAGCGCCGCGCGTGGTGTATCCACGCGTCAGCATCACCTGCGAAATCCAACCCGTCAGCAGCACGATCGTGGCGCCGAACACCCAAGGCAGCACCGAAACCCAGCCTGCATCCTTTTGCGAGAAGCCGAGCCCCTTGACGATGAAGGGCGTGAACCAGGTCAACCCGAGCGACAGCGCCCAATAGGCGCCGAAGGTCGCCGCGCAGCAGCCGATGAACGTCCGCGAAGTCAGAAGCTGGAAATAGGGAACGTGCGGATCGGCTGCGGCCATCGCGACCGTCTGTACCAACGGTCCTTCCTTGCCCATCACCAGCCACGCCGCCACCCACATCAGGCCGACCACGCCGAGCGCGCCAAAGGCGTAGTGCCAGCTATGATTGACGATGATCCAGTTCAGCGCCGGCACGGCGAGGATAACGCCGAAAGCCGAGCCTTGCGAGAGAATGGCAGTCGGCAGCGTTCGCTTCTCGTCGGGAAACCATTTGTAGACGGCATGCGCCGCCACGGCGAACGCCGGCCCCTCGCCGGCGCCGAGAATGATGCGGCAGATCACGAGCGTCGTGAAACCAACGGTGCCGACCATCGGAAACTGCGCCACCGACCAGATCACCGCCATCGCCAGCAGCACCCAGCGGGTGTCGATGCGATTGACGATGAAGCCGACGACGATGGCCGAGATCGAAAACAGGAAGAAGAACGAGGAGCCGAGGAAGCCGAACTGCTCCGGCGAAAGTTTCAACTCGTCCATGATCGGAGCGCCGGCGAGACCGACCACGATCTTGTCGGCAAAGTTCACCAGCATGAACAGAAACAGCAGGAAGGTGATTTTCCAAGCGCCCTTGGGCGTCCCCTTGGGCGTCGGTTGCGCGGTCATGGCTGCTTCCCCGTTTGTCTTTGCTGGCTCTGTAGGATCGGCCGGTTCCAATGGTACAAGGGGGCTTACAGGCAAGGCAACCGGGATTTTTCCGCAAGGCCTCCGCTCCGCAACTGCCGGCTGCTACGACAGACGCACGCCATAACCGGATCACGATCACGTCGCGGCGCGAATTGAGGTCGTGATCCGGGGCGTCCGCCCTGATATGTTGCATGCCATCACGTCAGGGGATTTTCATGGTCAGATCGGTCCATCGTCGCGCATGACCAACGGCAGTCCCAGTGTGACCGGACAGGTGCTTCACGTGACTGGCCTGACCAAGAGCTACCGCACAGCCGGTGAAAAGGTCGCGGTGCTGCGCGGGGTGAACCTGACGGTCGCCGCGGGCGAGAGCGTCGCGCTGACAGGTGAATCCGGCAGTGGCAAAAGCACGCTTTTGCACCTGATCGCGGGCCTCGACGCAGCCGATGACGGCGAGATCAGGCTGGCCGACGCACAGGTCTGCGAACTTAACGATGCTGCCCGGGCGGAATTGCGCCGCGACCGGCTCGGCCTGGTGTTTCAGCAATTCAACCTGATCCCGAGCCTCACGGTGGAGGACAACCTCGTCTTCCAGTCGCGCATCGCCGGCCGTCACGATCCGGCCTGGCACCACGAGCTGGTGGAGCGGCTCGGGCTCGGCAACTTCCTGAAACGCTATCCCGAACAACTGTCCGGCGGCCAGCAGCAGCGCGTTGCGATCGGCCGGGCATTGGCAGTGAAGCCGCTGCTGCTGCTCGCAGACGAGCCGACCGGCAATCTCGACGAGGACACCGCCGACGAGGTGCTGGCGCTGGCGCGCGATCTGGTGACGCGCAGCGGCTGCGGGTTTCTGATGGTGACCCACAGCGTAAGGCTGGCCGTAACCCTCGACCGGCAGGTTAACCTCCATGCCGGGGTGATCGCGTGAAACGCGCGCTGTGGACGCTGGCCGTGCTGCTGAGCCATTGGCGGCGGCATCCGATGCAGCTTGCGACTTTGCTTATCGGATTGATCTCGGCGACCGCGCTGTGGAGCGGCGTGCAGGCGCTCAATCAGCAGGCGCGCAACTCCTACGATCGCGCCGCCGCCACCTTTGGCGGCACGCGCACCGCCATGCTGGTCGCCAATAGCGGCGTAAGCTTTCCACAACAACTCTTTGTCGACTTGCGCCGTGCCGGCTGGCCTGTTTCGCCGGTGATTGAGGGCCGCATCCAGATCGAAGGGCGATCGTTCCGCCTATTGGGGATCGAGCCAGTGACGCTGCCCGCGGAAGTCGGCAACGCGCCCACGATCGGCAAGGCCAATCTGCAATCCTTCATGACGCCGCCGGGCGAAATGCTGGTGGCGCCGGAAACGCTTTCCGATCTCAAGCTAGCGGAGGGCGCGCGCCCGCAGGCCAATGACGCATTGCTGCCGCCGCTTCGCGTGCAGCCGAACCTGGTGCCCGGCGTGCTGGTCGTCGACATCGGCATCGCGCAAAATCTCCTGAAAATGCCGGATCAGCTCTCGCGCCTCCTGATCGGCAAGACGGCGGGCAAGCGCGCATCGCTCGAAAGCATTACCGGCGACAAGCTTCGCTTGATCGAACCCGATGCGGAGACCGACCTCGAACGCCTGACCGACAGTTTTCACCTGAACCTGACCGCCTTCGGGCTGTTGTCATTCGTTGTCGGCCTGTTCATCGTCAATTCGGCGATCGGGCTTGCATTCGAGCAACGCCTGCCGGTATTGCGCACGCTCCGCGCCTGCGGCGTCTCGGCGCGGATGCTCAACGTCGTGCTGGTGGCCGAACTGGTGTCGCTGGCGCTGGTCGCCGGGTTGCTTGGACTGGCGTGCGGCTATTTCATCGCCGCGGCATTGTTGCCGGATGTCGCAGCCTCCCTGCGCGGGCTCTACGGCGCGCAGATTCCGGGACACCTGACGCTGAAGCCGCAATGGTGGTTCGCGGGCATCGCCATCAGTATTCTCGGCGCGCTCGCCGCGGCGGCCGCCAGCCTGACCAAGGCGCTGCGGCTGCCGCTGCTCGCCACCGCCCAGCCTTTCGCCTGGCAACAGGCGCAGAGGCGCTGGCTGACCTATCAGAGCGCGCTGGCGTTCGCGGCATTCGCCGCAGCTGGCGCCTTTCTGTTGTTTGGCGATTCCCTGCTTTCGGGTTTTGCCGTGCTCGCGGCGCTGATGCTCGGCGCGGCGCTGATCCTGCCGACGTTTCTGGAGCTCATGCTTTCGCTTGGTCAGCACTATGCAAGACAGCCGGTCGGCATCTGGTTCTGGGCCGACAGCCGCCAGCAATTATCGGGATTGTCGCTCGCGCTGATGGCGCTGTTGCTTGCGCTTGCCGTGAATGTCGGCGTCTCCACCATGGTCGAGAGTTTCAGCCGCACCTTCCTGGTCTGGCTCGACGGTCGGCTGGCGGCGGACGTCTATGTCAACGCCGCCAACGACGCACAGGCGACCGAGATCAAGGCATGGCTGCGCGAGCGCCCCGAGGTCAAGGCGATCCTGCCCGGCGGCCGTGCCGATACGCAATTGGCGGGCGCGCCGATCGAGGTACTGGGCCTACCTGATCATGCCACCTATCGCGACAACTGGCCGCTGCTGCAATCGACTGAGGATGCCTGGAACAAGCTTCGTCCGGGCGACGCGGCGCTCGTCAGCGAACAACTGGCGCGGCGCCTGCACCTCGCGGTCGGCGACCGCATCGAGGTGCCGGCGTCGGGCGGAAACTGGACGCTCAACGTGGTCGGCATCTATGCCGATTACGGCAACCCCAAGGGCCAGATCGCGGTGAACTTCGCCGCGCTGACCCGGCGCTATCCGGAAATCCCGCTGACGCGCATGGGATTGCGGGTCGCTTCAGAAAAGATCCCGACGCTGATCTCGGCGCTGCAGGAAAAGTTCGCTCTCGATAATCGCAATGTCGCCGATCAGGCGACGATGAAGGCGGAATCGACGCGGATCTTCAACCGCACCTTTGCGGTGACCGCCGCGCTGAACGCCTTCACGCTTGGCGTTGCCGGCGTCGCGCTGTTGACCAGCCTGCTGACGCTTGCCAATTCCCGCCTGCCGCAACTGGCGCCGCTATGGGCGCTCGGCATCACGCGGCGGCGGCTGGCGGTCATCGAACTTCTCAAGACGATGTCGGTGGCGCTGATCACCACCATTTTCGCGCTTCCGCTCGGTCTGCTTGTCGCGTGGTGTCTGCTCGCGGTCGTCAACGTCAAGGCGTTCGGCTGGCGGCTGCCGTTTCACGTCTTCCCGACGCAATTGCTGTGGCTCGCAGGCGTCGCGATGGCGGCCGCACTTGCGGCAGCCGCGCTCCCCGTCATCAGGCTGGCGCGCATGCAGCCCGCCAGCCTGATCAGGATCTTTGCCAATGAACGGTAGCGGCCCGATCACCCGGCGCGGCTTCGTCGGCGGCGCGCTGCTCGCCGGATTCGGCGGCAAGGCGTTCGCGCAAGGCTTCGCCGGGCTCGGCGAAAGCGCGGATGGATTCGCGTCCGTCGTGCCGGGCAGAACGTTCGCATTTCCCGCCGACCATGGGCCACACCCGGAATTCCGCATCGAGTGGTGGTATGTGACGGCCAATCTCGCCGATGCCAACGGTGTTGCCTACGGCGCCCAATGGACGCTGTTTCGCCAGGCGATCGCGGCGGGCGGGCCGCAGGAAGGCTGGGCCAACCAGCAAATCTGGATGGGCCACGCCGCCGTCACCCGCGCCGATACCCATCGCTTCAGCCAGACGTTCGCGCGCGGCGGTGTCGGCCAGGCCGGCGTGGAGGCTGAGCCGTTTCACGCCTGGATCGATGCCTGGGAGATGCGCCGGCTCGTACCAGTGAATGGTGAGAATATCGCACCACTGGAGCTGAAAGCTGCTGGCGCCGATTTCAGCTACGCGCTGCGCCTTGATGCGGATCGCCCGCTGGTGCTGCAGGGCGACGGCGGCTACAGCCGAAAATCGTTGCGCGAGCAGGCCTCCTACTACTACAGCCAGCCGCATTATACGGCGAAGGGCATCCTCACCATTGACGACAGGCCCGTCGACGTCACCGGGATGGCCTGGCTCGATCGCGAGTGGAGCAGCCAGCCGCTGGCCTCGGATCAAAGCGGATGGGACTGGCTCTCGCTGCATTTCAGCGCCGGCGACAAATTGATGCTGTACCGGATGCGCCAGGCTGACGGCCAGCATTACGGCTCGGGCAAGTGGATCGCGCCCGATGGCAAGACCGAACTGCTCGTCTCAGCAGACATCATAATGACGCCACTGAACTTCACCGAAATCGAGAAGCGAAAGATACCGACGACATGGCGTATCGCCATTCCGAGGATGGCGCTGTCGATCGAATGCACGCCGCTGAACGCCCGAAGCTGGATGGGCACGATCTTCCCCTATTGGGAAGGCCCGATCCGCTTTGCAGGCAGCCATACAGGGGTGGGCTATCTGGAAATGACGGGCTATTAAGCCGCCGCACCAAAGAGGAAAATTCTTGCGATGTATCACTTCACCGCACTCGTCACCTTGCTGGCGATCCTGGTCTATTTCTACTCGTCCATTCTGGTGTCGCGGGCACGCGGCAAGTTCGGCGTCAAGCTGCCGGCGATTTCGGGCAATCCGGATTTCGAGCGCGTGTTTCGCGCGCAGATGAACACGCTGGAATGGCTGCCGATCTTCCTGCCGTCGCTGTGGCTGTTCGCGATCTATGTCAGCGACGGCATCGCGGCCGCGATCGGGCTGGTCTGGGTGATCGGCCGCATTCTCTATATCCTCGGCTATGCCAAGGCGGTCGCAAAGCGCAGCCTGGGTTTTGCCATCCAGGCGCTGGCGACGATTGCGTTGTGGGTGGGGGCGTTCGGCGCGATCGTGTGGCGGCTGGTGCAGGCGTAACCGGAACGACGCGAACTCTATCCCCACGTCGTCCCTGCGAACGCAGGGACCCATACGCCGCGGCTGATCGATGAAGCAGAATATCAGACGCTCGTTCTAACAACGAGCGCCTGTGGTTATGGGTCCCTGCGTTCGCAGGGACGACCGTGTGAGGGAGGGGAGAGCCCATCAGCTTGTCGCCCCTGCGAACGCAGGGGCCCATACGCCGCGGCCGGCGGAATGGGCAGAAGGGAAGACGGCTTTGCCTCAGCAATCTACAGCGGTCATTGGCTAACGCAGGACCTCAGTCACCGCGCGTCATCGATAGATCACGCGGTATGGGTCCCTGCGTTCGCAGGGACGACGGAGACCTACTTCACCAACGGACAGCCCGAATCCTTCGCCGCCGGGAACGCCTTGTCGCCGGGCACGACGGCGAGCTGCTTGTAGTAATCCCACGGCTTCTTCGATTCCGCGGGCTTCTTGACCTCGAACAGATAGAGGTCGTGCACCATGCGGCCGTTCTCCAGCACCTTGCCGCCTTGCGCGAAGTCGTCGTCGACCGGAAGCTCCTTCAGCTTCTTCGCCACCGCCTCAGTATCCTTGGTGCCGGCCGCCTTGACCGCTTTCAGATATTGCAGCGTCGCCGAATAGGTGCCGGCCTGAATCATGTTGGGCATGCGGCCGGTACGCTTGAAGAAGCGTTCGGCTAGGTTGCGGCTCTTGGCGTCGCGGTCCCAGTAATAGCCTTCCGTCAGCACCAGGCCCTGGGCAGCATCCAGGCCGAGGCCATGCACTTCGGCCAGTGTCAGCAGCAGGCCGGCGAGCTTCTGGCCGCTCTTGACGATGCCGAATTCAGCCGCCTGCTTGATCGAGTTGGTGGTGTCGAGACCGGCATTGGCGAGACCGATGATCTTGGCTTTCGAACTTTGCGCCTGCAGCAGGAAGGACGAAAAGTCCGACGAGTTCAGGGGAATGCGGACCGCACCCAGCACCTTGCCGCCCTTGGCCTTGACGAAATCGCCGGTGTCCTTTTCCAGCGCATGGCCGAAGGCGTAGTCGGCGGTCATGAAAAACCAGCTATCGCCGCCGGATTCCACCAGTGCGCCGCCGGTCCCGTAGGCGAGCGCATGGGTATCGTAGGCCCAGTGAAATCCGTAGGGCTGACAGGCGTCGCCGGTGAGGCGCGAGGTTGCGGCGCCCACGACGATATCGATCTTCTTCATCTGCCTGGAGAGGTCGTGGATCGCGAGCGCGACGGAAGACGTCGTCAGCTCCGTGATCATGTCGACGCCTTCGACCTCATACCAACGCCGCGCAATGGCGGTGCCGAGATCCGGCTTGTTCTGGTGATCGGCGGAAACGACGTCGATCTTGTGGCCCAGCACTTCGCCGCCGAAATCCTCGACCGCCATCTTGGCCGCCTCGAATGACCACTTGCCGCCGTAATCGGCATAGACCCCGGATTGATCGTTCAAAATGCCGATCTTGACGCCCTGCGCCGTCGCCGGCCCTGCGAGCAAAAGGCCACCCACTGCAACGGCGGCTAACAATCCCAACTTCATTCTTTTCTCCTGGAATTTTTTTGTCAGTGGAACCTGGCAACACTATTCAATAACCCCGCACCTGCCCATCCATTTCGGATCAGCCAAAAGTATTGGGGAACTCTTGAAGGCGAGGCGCGCCAACGCCTCATCCGTCATTCCGGGACGCGACGAAGTGCGAGCTTTGATGTGCAATTGCACATCAAAGTTCGCGCTTCGCGCGCCCCGGAATGACGATCGTGGTGAATGGAACGCACTCACGCCGCGACCGGCTTCTTGCCCTTCCCGTCCGCCAGATTCCGCACGATGACATAGAAGATCGGCGTGAAGATCAGGCCGAACAGCGTCACCCCAAGCATGCCGAAGAACACGGCTACTCCCACCGCTTGCCGCATCTCCGATCCCGAGCCCGTCGAGATCACCAGCGGCAACACGCCGAGGATGAAGGCGAACGACGTCATCAGGATCGGTCGCAGCCGCAGTCGGCAGGCCTCGATCACGGCTTCCAGCCGCGCCTTTCCTTCGAGTTCGATATCGCGCGCAAACTCGACGATCAGAATGGCGTTCTTGGCCGCGAGTCCCACCAGCACCACGAACCCGATCTGGGTCAGGATGTTGACGTCCTGTCCCATGATTCGCACGCCGACCGTCGCGGCCAGCAGGCACATCGGCACGATCAGGATGACCGCGAACGGCAGGCTCCACGAGCCGTATTGTGCTGCCAGCACGAGATATACGAACAGCACGCAGATCGGAAAGACGTAGAGGCCGGTGTTGCCGCCGGTGACCTGCTGATAGGACAGGTCGGTCCATTCATACGAGAACCCGCTCGGCAGCGTCTCCTCTGCCAAACGCTTGACAGTGGCGATGCCCGCTGCGGAACTCGTGCCTGGCAGCGTCTCGCCCTGCAGCTCGGACGCGGGGTAGAGATTGTAGCGCGCGACGCGATCCGGGCCCGAGATGTCGCTGAAATTCACCACGCTGCCGAGCATCACCATGTCGCCGGCGGCGTTGCGGGTGCGCAGGCGTGAGAGATCGGATGTCTCCTTCCGGAACGGCAGGTCAGCCTGCGCCGTGACGCGGTAGGTGCGGCCGAACAGGTTGAAGTCGTTGACATAGGACGAGCCGAAATAGGTCTGGATCGTATCGTTGATGTTCGCAATCGGCACGCCAAGCTTCTGCGCCTTGACGCGATCGATATCGACGAACAATTGCGGCGTGTTGGCGGCAAACGGCGAGAACACCTGGGTCAGGCCCGGCGCCTTGCTCGCCGCACCGACCAGTTCACCCGTCGCCGCGGCAAGCATCTCGGAGCCGCGGCCCTGGCGGTCCTGAATCCGCATGGTGAAGCCGCCGCCGGTGCCGATGCCGGGCACCGCGGGCGGCGGGATGACGATGATGAAGGCGCCCTGGATGCTCGCCAGCCGGTTGCGCAGATCGTTTGCAATCGAGGTCGACGTGAGCCCCTTCTTCACCCGCGCTTCCGGCTCATCGAATACCGGAAACAGTGCCGCGGCATTGCTTGCCTGCGTCCGGGTCGCGCCCGAGAAGCCGGCGAACGCCGGCACACGAACGACGCCCGGCGTTTCAAGCGCGATCTTTTCGATCTCCCGGACTACCTCGGTCGTGCGCGCCAGTGAGGCGGCACCCGGCAATTGCACGGAAACGATGACGTAACCGCGATCCTGTGCCGGGATAAAGCCCTGCGGCGTCGTCATCAATAGCCATCCGGCGGCGCCGATCAGCCCGACGTAGATCAACAGCATGACAACCGCATGCCGGATCACGAAATCGGCGGCGCTGGCATAGCCATGCGCCAGCCGGTCGAAGCCGCGATTGAACACGCCGGTAAAGGCGTCCCAGCCGCGTGCGATGAAATTCCAGCGCGCCGGCGGCCGCTTGTCTGCATGCGGCTGCAGAATCTGCGAGGCCAGCGCCGGCGAGAGCGTTAGCGAACAGAAGCAGGAAATCGCGGTCGCGACCGCAATGGTGACGGCAAACTGCTGGAAGAACTGCCCGGAGATGCCGCCTAGGAACGCGGTCGGAACGAACACCGCACACAGCACCAGCGCAATCGACACCAATGCGCTGCCGACCTCCTCCATGGTGCGAAGCGCGGCGTCGCGCCGGCTCATGCCGTGCTCGAGATGGCGCTCGACGTTTTCGACCACCACGATCGCGTCGTCGACCACGATGCCGACCGCGAGCACTAGACCGAACAGAGTGAGATTGTTGATCGAAAATCCGAGCGCCGCCATCACCGCAAAAGTGCCGACCAGCGACACCGGGATTGCGATGATCGGAATAATAGCGGGCCGCCAGCCTTGCAGGAACACCAGCACCACGATCACGACCAGCGCCATCGCCTCGTAGATCGTCTTGATCAGCTCGCTGACGGATTGCGCGATGAACTCGGTCGGATTGTAGCCGATATTGTAGTCGAGCCCCTTGGGAAAGCTCGTCTTCAATTGCTCCATGGTGTTCGAAATGCTCTTGGCGGTCGCCAGCGCGTTCGAGCCCGGCCGCTGGGTCACCAGCATGGCGACGGCGGATTTGCGCAGCAGGAAGCTGTTGGTCGCATAGGCCAGCGCGCCTAACTCGATCCGCGCGACATCGCGCAGCTTGACGGTGCGCCCGTCGGCGCCGGCCTTGACCACGATCTCCTCGAACTGTTTCGGGTCCTTCAGGCGGCCGGTAAAGGTGAGATTAGGCGAGAAGGCGCGGTCGGCAATCGGCGGCTCCGCAATCTGGCCGCCGGCGATCTGTACGTTTTGCGAGCGGATCGCCGCCACCACCTCGCCCGCGGTCAAACCCAGCGTGGAGATCTTGTCGGGATCGAGCCACAGCCGCATCGAATAGTCACGCGCGCCGAAAATCTGGATATCGCCGACGCCATCGAGCCGGAGCAACTGGTCGCGGACCTGCAGCAGCGCGTAGTTTGAGATGTAGAGCTGGTCGAACGTGTCGTCCGGCGACAGCATGAACACGACCATCAATATGTCGGGGCTGTTCTTGCGGGTGACGACGCCGTTGCGCTGCACCTCTTCGGGCAGCCGCGGCTGCGCGATGGCGACACGGTTCTGCACCAGCACCTGCGCCTTGTCGAGATCGGTGCCGAGCTTGAAGGTCACCGTGATCGTCAACTGCCCGTTCGAGGTCGCCTGACTGTAGAGATACAGCATGTCCTCGACGCCGTTGATCTCCTGCTCGATCGGAGCCGCAACCGTATCGGAGACGGTTTGCGCCGAGGCACCGGGATATTGCGTGGTGACCGTCACCGTCGGCGGCACCACTTGCGGATATTCCGAGACCGGCAGCGTGGTGTAGGCGATCGCGCCGACAATCAGCAGCACGATTGACAGCACCATCGCCAGGATGGGCTGGTTGATGGAGAGCCGGCCGAGATTCATGTCTTGGCACCGGCCGGCTTGATCTCGCCCGTCTGCGGGGTGACTTTCGCACCCACGCGCGCTCGCTGCAGGCCGTCAATAATCACCCGGTCTTCGGGCTTAAGCCCCTCGCGGATCACGCGCAGTCCCTCGTCGAGCGGCCCAAGCGTCACCGGCTTCGCCTCGACCGTATTGTCGTCCTTGACGACGAAAACGATCTTGCGCGACTGGTCGGTTGCGACAGCCGTGTCCGGCAGCAGCAGCGCCTCATACGGTGCGCTGCCGATGATCCGCACCCGGCCGAACTGCCCGGGAAGGATCGAGAGATCCTTGTTCGGGATGACGGCGCGGCTGCGCAGCGTCCCGGTCGAGACATCCAGGCGGTTGTCGAGGAAATCCATTTTGCCCTCATGCGAGGGCTTGGTCTCGCCGGTCAGCGTCACCTGCACCGGGTTCGGCGTGTCGCGCGAGCTCGGGCGCTTGCCTTCGAACCAGAGCCGGCTGTTGCGCTGGTAGGTCGCCTCGTCGACGTCGAAATAGATGAAGATCGGATCGAGCGAGACGATCGAGGTGAGCAGCGTCGCGCCGCCCTCGCTGCCCTGCACGAGATTGCCCGGCGTGACGAGATGGCGGCTGACGCGGCCGGTGATCGGCGCCATCACATGGGTGAACTCGATATTGAGCTTGGCGGCCTTGAGCGCGCCTTCAGCCTGCATTTCCGCCGCGCGCGCCGCCTGCAAGGTCTGGCGACGCTGGTCGACGATGGAATCGGACACGGCCTGGGTCTGATTCAGCGTCAGCGCGCGGTCGAGTTCGCGCCTGGCGAGTTCTGCCCTCGCGCGGGCGTCCGACAACTGGCCGTCGGCCTGCTCGGCGACCGCCTCGAACGGACGGGCATCGATCACATAAAGCAGGTCGCCGGAGCGCACGATGGCGCCGTCGCGGAATTCGACGCTCTTCACGAAACCGCCGACCCGGGCGCGAACCTGCACTTCCTGAACTGCCTCGAACCGCCCGGTGAACTCATCCCAATCCGTGACGGTGCGCTTCACCGGCTGCGCGACTGTGACGGGCGGCGCTGCGGGAGCCGCCTGCTGCGGCGGCTTGTTATCGCACGCCGACAGCGCCAGCGCGAGCAGCGGAGCCAACCATTTGAGGCTACGAGGTGAGCGAATGTCGACCCCCACCGGCAAAGCCGGACGTTTCAATTGCTCAGTTGCAGTCAAACCCCATCTCCCCTCTCGACATCCCTGCTGGATGAAAGCCGCCGTGGAACGTATGGCGGAGGCCACAGATGTGATCGGTTCCCAGTCTCGTCAAGAAGTCGCGGTTATCAAGCACAATCGTTATGCATCCGCATAGCCAACGCGCTGCACCACGGAAACCTGGCGTTTTCCGCAGTGCGACGAGAACGGAACATTGCAACGAACGCTCAGCTAATCGCCGGCTGATGACGAAAACGTGACATGGCAGGCAGGGGGTGGCTGCGACGGCGGTGCGTGTGGCTTACCCCTCTCCCCAGCCCTCCCCCGCAAGGGGGGAGGGAGCCGACCGCCCGGGCGTCAAGACTATTCGCTCGCAACGACGATAGACGGCTACACGCACTGTCTCGCGTCGTCGTCATCGTCGGCGCGAGCGTTGTAGGCTGGACGACGACAGCTCTTCGCGGCCTTCCCCCAACACCATGTTCATGCATGACGCGCCGGATTTCCTCCGCTAACCTTGGCGCCAAGGCTTGTAACAAGGGCCAAAAAATGTCCGGGGAGGACAGCCGTGAATAAAGGTCGTGTCGTATTCGGCGCGATGGATGAGGTCGTGTTCGGACGGCCGGCATCCGAGGCGATCGTCGAGCAGTTGAACCGGCTCGGCACGAGACGCGCCTTTCTGATGGTCAGCGGCATGCTCAGCCGCGAAACCGATGTCATCGAAAACATCCGCCGCGATGGCAACGCCCTGGGTGCTGCGCGATCCGCGCAAGATCGAAGCACCGGCGCAAGTGCGCGAGATTCCAGACATGGCTGCATGAGGAGATCGAAACCAACATGTACACCGGCACGCATGCACATCTTCGTCCGCTTCAGCCTGCGTTCATCATGGCGTCCTCAGGCGAAGCCGTCACCTATCGCGAGCTGGACGCCCGCAGCAACCGGTTGGCGCACCTGTTTCGGAGCCGCGGCCTCAAGCGGCTCGACCACTATTCGATCTTCATGGAGAACAACAGCCGCTACCTCGAAGCTTGTGGTGCCGGTGAGCGGAGCGGGCTGTACTATACCTGCGTTAACTCCTACCTGACGGCTGGCGAGCTCGCCTACATCCTCACCAACAGCCAGTCACGCCTTCTCATCACCTCGAAAGCGAAACTCGACGTCGCCCGTGAGGCGCTGAAGGAATGCCCGAAAGTCGAGATTTGCATCGTCGCCGACGGCGAAGGCGAGAGTGATCGCATAGTCGGGCTGCAACAGGCGACCTCCAGCCTGCCAAAGACCCCGATCGCCGACGAGAGCGTGGGCACCGCGATGCTCTATTCGTCCGGCACCACCGGGCGGCCCAAAGGCATCCTGCGCCCGCTGCCGGAACAGCCGCCGGTACAGAACTTGCCGATCTTCGATTTCCTGCACAAGCTATGGCACTACCGCGAAGGCATGATCTACCTCTCGCCTGCCCCGCTCTATCATTCGGCGCCGCAGGCTGCCGTGAACCTGACGATCCGCGCCGGCGGCACCGTCATCATCATGGAAAGTTTTGATCCGGAAAAATATCTGGAACTGGTTCCGAAATGGGGCGTCACGCACACCCAGCTCGTGCCGACGATGTTTTCGCGCATGCTGAAACTGCCGGAGGATGTGCGCAAGCGCTACGATCTTTCGACGCTCGAGATCGCGATCCACGCTGCCGCGCCTTGTCCGGCCGCCGTGAAGGACGACATCATCAAATGGTGGGGGCCCATCATCCATGAATATTACGGCGCCACCGAAGGGCTCGGCTTCACCGCCTGCAACAGCGAGGAATGGCTCGCGCATCGCGGCACGGTCGGCAAGGTCCTGCTCGGTGACCTGCACATTCTCGACGAGAATATGCAGCCCTGCCCGGTCGGCACGGCGGGCACGGTGTGGTTTAAGACGGCCACGCCGTTCGAATATTTCAATGACCCCGCCAAAACCCAGGAGGCCCGTTCGGCCGACGGCAGCATGAGCACGGTCGGCGACGTCGGCTATGTCGACGATGACGGCTATCTCTATCTGACCGATCGCGCGACTTTCATGATCATCTCCGGCGGCGTGAACATCTATCCGCAGGAATGCGAGAACCTGCTGATCACCCATCCCAAGATCGCGGACGCGGCAGTATTCGGCGTGCCCAATCCCGATCTCGGCGAGGAAGTAAAGGCGGTGGTGCAGCCGATGCCGGGCGTTTCGCCGGGGCAAGAGCTGGCCGACGAACTGATCGCCTTCTGCACCCAATCGCTGTCGCGCCAGAAAGTGCCGCGCTCGATCGATTTCGAGGCGGAATTGCCGCGGCTTCCGACCGGCAAGCTCTACAAGCGCCTGCTGCGCGATCGCTATTGGGGCAACAAGACCTCGCGGATTGTGTGAGTGCCATCAGCGTCGACGCATCACTCTCCGGCAAACCATTTGCAGCGAGTTGCAGTGCAACAGGCGCGCTGCAATGAACGAGTTCCGTCACGCGGATTTCGATTAGTCCAAATTGCCGCTTCTCATACCGGCTTGCCCGGTTGCCCCAATGCGCGGTCATGCTATCGTCGGCGGCAATCGGCCAGTCGAGACCGAGTAAAAATGTGGAGGGGACCATGGGGAGCGTACGGGCGCTTGCCGTCGCGGCGTTGTTGTTGCTGCCGGCTTACGACGTTGCATCGGCGGGCGAGCCGAAACAGGGCGGGATCCTCAGGGTCTATCATCGCGACAGCCCCGGCAGCGCCTCGATCCACGAGGGCGCGACCTTCTCGATCAACGTTCCCTTCATGCCGGTCTTCAATAACCTAGTCATGTACAAGCAGGACGTTCCGCAAAACAGCGTGGAGTCGATCGTCCCGGATCTGGCGGAGAGTTGGGGCTGGAGCGACGACGGCAAGAAGCTCACTTTCAAATTGAAGCAGGGCGTCAAGTGGCATGACGGCAAGCCATTCACGTCTGCCGACGTCAAATGCACGTTCGACATGCTGATGGGCAAGTCGCAGCAAAAATTCCGCCAGAATCCGCGAAAATCCTGGTACGACCAGGTGAACGAGGTGACTGTAAACGGCGATTTCGAGGCATCGTTCAGCCTGAAACGGCCACAGCCGGCGTTGTTGTCGCTACTCGCCTCCGGCTACACCCCGGTTTACCCCTGCCACGTCTCCCCGGCCGACATGCGTACCAAGCCGGTCGGCACCGGCCCGTTCAAATTCGTCGAGTTCAAGGCCAACGAATCGATCAAGCTCACCAAAAATCCCGACTACTTCAAGAAAGGCCTGCCGCACCTCGACGGCATCGAGTTCACCATCATCACCAACCGTTCGACGGCCATTCTCGGATTTGTCTCCGGGAAATTCGACATGACGTTCCCGACCGAAGTGTCGATCCCGCTCTTGAAGGAGGTCAAGTCGCAGGCACCGAACGCAGTGTGCGTGGTCGAGCCGGTCAACGTCTCGACCAACATCATCGTCAACTCGTCCGCCCCGCCGTTCGACAATATCGACATTCGGCGCGCGCTGGCACTGGTGCTCGACCGCAAGGCCTTCGTCTCGATCCTGTACGAGGGACAGGCCGATATCGGCGGCACCATGCTCCCCGCACCGGGCGGCTTGTGGGCGATGCCGAAGGAAATGCTGGAATCGATTCCGGGTTACGGTCCCGACGTCAACGCCAATCGGGAAGAGGCGCGCAAGCTGATGCAGAAGGCGGGCTATGGACCGGACAAGCGCCTCGCCGTCAAGGTCGCCACGCGCAACATCCCGATCTACCGCGATCCCGCCGTCATCCTGATCGACCAGATGAAGAGCATCTATGTCGACGGCGATCTCGACGTCGTCGATACCGCACAATGGTTCCCGAAGGTCGCCCGCAAGGATTACTCGCTCGGCCTGAACCTCACCGGCAATGCGGTCGACGATCCCGACCAGTCATTCTACGAAAACTATTCCTGCGGCTCGGAGCGCAACTATACCAACTACTGCAACAGGGAAATCGAGAAGCTGTTCGACGAGCAGTCGATGGAGAAGGATGTCGCCAAGCGCAAGAAGTTGGTCTGGGAGATCGACAAGAAGCTGCAGGAAGACGTGGCGCGGCCGATCATCTTGCACGCCCGCCAGGGCTCGTGCTGGCAGCCTTATGTCAAGGGCATCACCATCATGGTGAACAGCTCCTACAACGGCTACCGTTACGAAGACGTCTGGATGGACAAGTAACGTACGGCCGCGATAGTGTTTTCGAGCGAAGTGGATCCCGGTTCGCGTGAAGAAAACGCGTCAAAACAAAAACCGAGAGCTCGGTTCTGATTCATCAGAACCGAAGGGGCTCTAGCCGATGGGTCAGGGAGAGTAGCCGGGTGTTTGCTTATATCGTGCGACGCCTCGTCTTGATGCTCGTGACCCTGATCGGGATATCGATCATCATCTTCGTGTTGCTGCGGGTCGTCCCCGGCAACATCGTCGACATCCTGTTCGACGCCGCCGGCTTCGTCGATCCCACCGACAAGGCCAACCTGGAAAAGGAACTCGGCCTCAACCTGCCGATCTACCAGCAATATCTGAACTGGATCGGCGGGCTGCTGCACGGCGATCTCGGCTATTCCTACGTCTCGGAAAAGCCGGCGTTGCAGGAGATCCTGCCGCGCATTCCGATCACCGCCCGGCTGGCGGCGCTGGCGCTGTTGTTCTCGGCCTCGATCGGCATTCCCTTAGGCGTTCTCAGCGCAGTCCACCAAGGCTCGCGGCTGGATTACACCCTCCGTGTCGTCAGCCTGAGCGGCCTGTCGCTCCCTTCCTTCTGGCTGGGGCTGCTTATCCTGATGGCCTCGGTTTCGCTGTTCGGCCACATGCCGATCTACAATCCGAACCCGGCAACCTGGACGGAAGCGTTCGCGATCTATGCCGTGCCGGCGATGGCGGTCGGCTTTCGCAGCGCAGCGCTGACGATGCGCATCACGCGCTCTTCGATGCTGGAGATCCTGCGGCAGGATTACATCCGTACCGCGCGCGCCAAAGGCGCCTCCGAGGCATCGGTCAATTATCGTCACGCGCTGAAGAACGCCATTCTCCCGGTCATTACGGTGATCGGCATCGAAGCGGCCTTCCTGATCGGCGGGCTGATCGTCACCGAAACCGTGTTCAACATTCCCGGCGTTGCCCGCTTCCTGGTCGAGGCGCTGCGCTGGCGCGACTACCCGATCGTCCAGAACCTCGTGATGCTGATCGCCGTGGTCGTGGTGGTCGCAAACTTCACCGTCGACATGCTTTACGCCGCGATCGATCCGCGCATTCGCTATGGGGATTAGCCGCTTGACCACGATCAACTTCGATAGCGAGTTAAGACGAGCCGGCGCCCATTCGACGCATGGCTGGCGCCGCCTGCTGTTTCTGGCGCAGCGCTATCTGCTCGGCACGATCGGCCTCGTCATCATGGTGCTGTTCGTCTGGATGGCGATCTCCGCCGACCTGATCTGCCGCTACGATCCGCTCAGCGTCGATTCCGCGCAACGGCTGGCCGCACCGAGCGCGGCGCACTGGATGGGGACCGATTCATTCGGCCGCGACGTCTGGAGCCGGATCGTGCACGGCGCGCGCGTATCGCTCGCCGTCGGCATCGGCGCCACCGCGCTGGGATCTTCGATCGGCGTCATTGTCGGCCTCGCATCGGGCTATCTGTCCGGCTGGGTCGACCTCCTGTTCCAGCGCATCACCGACATTCTGCAGGCGCTGCCCTTGCTGGTGCTGGCGCTGGTGATGACGGCGGCGCTCGGCCCCTCGCTGCCGAACGTGATCATCGCCATCGCGATCCCGCTGATCCCGACGGTTGCCCGCGTCATCCGCGCCAATACGCTGGCGCTGCGCGAGCTGCCGTTCGTCGAAGCCGCCAAATCGATCGGCATGAGCGAGATCCGTATCGCGCTCCGCCACGTGCTGCCCAACACGCTGGCGCCCTTGATCGTGCTGGCGACCGCGCAGCTCGGCTCCACCATCCTCACCGAAGCCTCGCTGTCGTTTCTCGGCCTCGGCATTCCCGAACCCTATCCGTCCTGGGGACGCATGCTGTCGGAGTCGGCGGCGGAATATGTCCGCACCGCGCCGTGGCTGGTAATCTTCCCCGGCGTCGCCATCAGCCTTGCGGTGTTCGGCACCAATTTGTTCGGCGATGCGCTCCGTGACATCCTCGACCCGAGGCAGCGCGGCTGATGACGGAGACACGGACGGAAGACACGGTTCTCGATGTAAAGAACCTGCAGACGGTGTTCTTCACCAACTCCGGACTGTTCCGGGCGGTCGACGACGTGTCGTTCAGCGTCCGCCGCGGCGAGACGCTGGCGATCGTCGGCGAATCCGGCTGCGGCAAGAGCGTGACCGCGCTGTCGGTGATGCGGCTGGTGCCGGACCCGCCGGGCCGGGTGGTCGGCGGCTCGGTGACGCTGGAAGGGACCGATCTGCTCGGTCTCGACGAGGCCGAGATGCGCAACATCCGCGGCAACCGGATCTCGATGATTTTTCAGGAGCCGATGACCTCGCTCAATCCTGTGATGCGGATCGGCGACCAGATCACCGAAGTGCTCCGCCTGCACCGGGAAATGACGTCCAAGGAGACGTGGGCGAAGGCGGTCGAGATGCTGCGCCTCGTCCGCATCCCCGAGCCGGAACGCCGCGCGCAGGAGTATCCGCATCAGCTTTCCGGCGGGATGCGGCAGCGCGCGATGATCGCGATGGCACTGGCGTGCCGTCCGGCGCTGTTGATCGCCGACGAGCCGACCACCGCGCTCGACGTGACGATCCAGGCGCAGATCCTGGCGCTGATCGTCGACCTGCAGAAGACGCTCGGCACCGGCCTGATTCTGATTACCCATGATCTCGGCGTCGTGGCGCAGACCGCCCAGCGCGTCATCGTCATGTATGCCGGCAAGAAGGTCGAGGAAGCGACCGTCGAGGATCTATTCGAGAATCCGAGGCATCCCTATACGCGCGGATTGATGGCCTCGATGCCGGCGGTGATTTCGTTCGGCGCGAAGACCGATGCGCGGCTGACCGAAATCCCAGGCATGGTCCCGTCCCTGACGAACCTGCCGCCGGGCTGCGCCTTTGCGCCGCGCTGCAGCCTCGCCGTGGACCGCTGCCGCGCCGAATACCCGCCGCTGCAGGAAACAGGCGGCGATCACTTTGCGGCGTGCTGGCGCGCGACGGAAATGGTGGCCGCGCCATGACCGATCAACGTCCCCTGCTGGAGGTCACTGATCTCGTCAAGCACTACGCCGTGCGCGGCGGCATCCTGCGCCGCCGCGTCGGCACGGTGCATGCCGTTGACGGCGTCAGCTTCTCCGTTGGCAAGGGTGAGACGCTCGGGCTGGTCGGCGAATCCGGCTGCGGCAAATCGACAGTCGCGCGCAGCGTGCTGCGGCTGGTGGAGCCGTCCAGCGGCGCCATCAAGCTCAACGGCACCGACATCACCGGCCTCAGCAAGGCCGAGATGCGGCCACATCGGCGCTCGATGCAGATCGTGTTTCAGGATCCGTTCGCCTCGCTCAATCCGCGCATGACTGCGGGCGACATCGTCGGCGAACCGCTCGGCGTACATGGGCTAGCCAAAGGGCGCGCGCAACAGGAGCGGGTCGCCGAACTGTTCGCGCAGGTCGGATTGCGGGCCGACCAGATGAAGAATTATCCGCATCAATTTTCGGGCGGGCAGCGCCAGCGTATCTGCATTGCGCGCGCGCTATCGCTCGGGCCGAGCCTGATCGTCTGCGACGAGCCGGTGTCGGCACTCGACGTCTCGATCCAGGCGCAGGTGATCAACCTCTTGATCGACCTGCAGCGCAAGAACGATTTCTCGTACCTGTTCATCGCCCACGATCTCGCTGTGGTCGCCCATATCAGCCACCGCGTCGCCGTGATGTATCTCGGGCGCATTGTCGAGATCGCCGAAAAAAGCGAGTTGTTCGCCAACCCGCGCCATCCCTATACGCAGGCGCTGCTGGCCTCAGTCCCGATCGCCGATCCAAAAGCAAAACGCCTTGCGCCCATGGTCGACGGCGACGTCCCAAGTCCGATCAACCCGCCGTCCGGCTGCGCCTTCCACACCCGCTGCCGCTACGCGATGGACCGTTGCAAGCTGGAGCGGCCTGCGCTGGTGGAAGCCGGCGAAGGACATCAGGTGGCGTGCTGGCTGAATGACGGGACGGGACGGGCGGAGTGAGTCTATCGTCGTCCCTGCGAACGCAGGGACCCATAACCACTGATGGATGACGTTACATCAGGTGCAGCTCCAGCCTTCGCACAACACGAGCCTGTGGTTATGGGTCCCGGCTCGCGCTTCGCTTGGCCGGGACGACGGAATTACGCTGCCGCAATCTCCACCACGATCCTGCCTGTCGTCACCTGCTCGCCTTCCGCCACATCGATCGCCGACACCGTGCCGGCGACGCCTGCCGTATGCACGTGCTCCATCTTCATCGCTTCCAGCGTCATTACTGGCTGACCGGGCGCGACCTGCTCGCCCGGCTTGACCAGCACCGCCACCACCCGGCCGTTCATTGCCGCGCGCACCTTGCCGTCGCCGCCAGCCGTCGCGGCTGAAACCGGTGCTGCCAGCGTCAGGTCGCGGACGGCAATCGTGGCGCCGCGATGCAGGATATACAGCCGGTTGCCATCGCGCAGGAATTTTGCAGAAGCCATCACGCCGTCGGTGCGGAAGCGGATCGTCTCGCGGCCGAGCTCATCGATGCCGAAACGATGCTCGCCACTCTCGAGGCTCGCGACATACCCACCGTCGCGTTCACGCACGATATCCACTTCATGAACACCGTGATCGAGATCGATCCGCGTCGTCAGCGGAAACGTCGCCGCCAGACTGCGTCCACTGCGCCAGGGCGGCGCATGCGGATTGGTGACGTAAAGCAACAGCGCCGCCAGCGCAGCTTCCGCCTTGCCGTCCGCGCGGGGCGCTAGCAATTCGTCGCGATGATCGCCGATGAAGGAAGTGGTCGCCTCGCCCCTGGCGAATCCGGGATGGCGCAGGCAGGAGATCAGAAATCCTTGATTGGTGGTGACACCGAACGCAGCCACCTGCTCCAGTCCGCAGATCAACCGGCCCCGCGCCTCGTTGCGGTCGGCGCCATGGCTGATGATCTTGGCGATCATCGAATCGTAGAACGGCGGGATCTCGGAGCCGGATTGCAATGCGTGCTCGACGCGGACGCCGTCCGGCATCTGCCACAGCGTCATTCGGCCGGACTGCGGCATGAAGTCATGGCCGGCGTCCTCGGAGCACAGCCGCACTTCGATGGCGTGGCCGGAGAATTTGACGTCTTCCTGCTTGAGTCCAAGCGGCTCGCCCGCGGCGATGCGCAACTGCAGTTCGACCAGGTCGAGCCCGGTGATCGCCTCGGTGACGGGATGCTCGACCTGCAGCCGCGTATTCATTTCCATGAAATAGAACTCGCCGCCCTCGTCGAGCAAAAATTCCAGCGTGCCAGCGCCCTCATAGCCTATCGACTTGACCGCGGCGACCGCGACCGAGCCCATGCGCGCGCGCAATTCCGGCGTCACCTTGGGCGAAGGCGCTTCCTCGATCAGCTTCTGGTGCCGGCGCTGCACGGAGCAATCGCGCTCGCCGAGATGAATCGCGTTGCCGTAGCGATCGCCGAACACCTGGATCTCGATATGGCGAGGGTCGACGATGGCACGTTCCAGGATCACGGTTGGATCGCCGAACGCGCCCTGCGCTTCGGATCGCGCGCTACGCAGCGCATCCGGAAATGCCGCAGCGTCCTCGACCAGCCGCATCCCGCGCCCGCCGCCGCCCGCGACCGCCTTGATCATGACGGGGAAACCGATCTTTCTGGCTTCCGCCAACATCACGCCGTCGCTCTGATCCGTACCCTGATATCCGGGCACGATAGGTACGCCCGCCTTCTGCATGATGTCTTTGGCGCCGGCCTTGTTGCCCATCGCCCGGATCGCCTCTGGCGACGGACCGATGAAAACCAGCCCGGCATCGCGGCAGGCCTGTGCGAAATCCTCATTCTCGGCGAGGAACCCATAGCCCGGGTGCACCGCGCCAGCGCCGCTGGCTTTGGCGGCGCCGATGATCGCATCGATCCGCAAGTACGATTGCGCCGGCAGCGCCTCCCCGATCCGCACTGCAGAATCAGCCTCGCGGACATGCAGCGCGTCGCGGTCGGCGTCGGAATAGACGGCAACCACGCCATAGCCGAGCCGGCGTGCGGTACGCATGATGCGCAGCGCGATCTCGCCGCGGTTGGCGACGAGGATCTTGAAGAACGGTGTCCGCTTCATGGTTAGCCCGCTCATGGCCGGGCGACCGAGAATTGCATGCGCTGGGGCGTGCGGGCCTCGGCCTCGCGGCAGATCGCCAGCACTTCCGCAAGCACGCTGCGGGTGTCCCGCGGATCGATCACGCCGTCGTCGAGCACGCGTGCGCTGGTCGAGAACACATCCATCTGGCCGTCGAACACGCCCGTGATCTGCGCCTTCATCGCCTCGAGCTTCTCCTTCTCGATCGGCTTGCCGCGCCTGATAGCCGCGGCCTCGGTCACGATCGCCATGGTTTCGGCCGCCTGCTCGCCGCCCATCACGGCCGTCTTGGCGTTCGGCCAGGAGAAGCAGAAGCGCGGATGGAAGCCACGCCCGCACATGCCGTAATTGCCGGCGCCGAACGACGCCCCGCAATAGATCGTGATCTGCGGCACGGTCGCCGACGTCACCGCCTGGATCATCTTGGAGCCGTGCTTGATCATGCCGGCTTCCTCGTAAGCCTTCCCGACCATGTAACCCGTGGTGTTGTTCATGTAGAGCAGCGGCGTTCGCGACTGGCAGCAGGCCTGGATGAAGTGCGTTGCCTTGTTGGCGCCGGGCACATCGAGCGGGCCATTGTTGGTGATGATTCCGATCGCCTGCCCTTCGATACGGGCGTGACCGCACACGGTTGCGGGACCGTAGTTAGCACCAAACTCCGTGAAATCGGAATCGTCGACAAAACGCGCGATGGCCTGGCGCATGTCGACGGGACGCTTGTGGTCCATCGGCATGATGCCGAGCAGCTCCTCGGAGTCATAGCGCGGCGGCTTGAAGGACTCGGCCGCAGCCTTTGGTCGATCCCATTCGAGATTAGCCATGATGTCGCGCGCGATGCGCAGCGCGTCGCGGTCATCCTCGGCCAGATAATCGCCGAGGCCAGAAATGGAGGTATGCATCTCGGCGCCGCCGAGCTCCTCCTCGGTCGCGATCTCGCCTGTCGCCGCCTTCAAGAGCGGCGGACCGGCCAGGAACGCGCGGGTACGACCACGCACCATCACAATGTAATCGGAGAGCCCGGTCTGGTAGGCGCCGCCTGCCGTCGACGATCCATGCGTCACCGTGACGACGGGCAGTCCGGCCGCCGACAGCCGCGCCAGATTGCGAAAGATGTTGCCGCCGCGGATAAAATCCTCGACGCGGTAGCGCAAAAGGTTGGCACCGGCGCTTTCGACCAGTTGCACGTAGGGCAGCTTGTTTTCCAGCGCCAGTTCCTGCACCCGCAACGTCTTGTCGAGGCCGAACGGTTGCAGCGCGCCGGCGTCGATGCCGGAATCATTGGCGCTGACCATGCAACGGATGCCGGCAACGAAGCCGATGCCCGCGATCACGCCGCCGCCAGGCACGCTCTTCTCCGCATCCGGCACATCGAACATGTAGCCGGCGAGCGTCGATAGCTCGATGAAGGGCGAGCCGGGATCGAGCACCAGCGCCACGCGCTCGCGCGGCAGCAATTGCCCGCGCTTGTGAAAGCGGTCCTTGGCCGCGGCCGATGCGGTGCGCGTGCGATCTTCCAGCGAGCGCATCCGTGCGATCAGCGCCAGCATGCCGTCCCGGTTGGCCTTGAAGGCAGCGCTGGAGGGAACGACGGTCGATTCGATTACAGCCATAAACCAATTCACTCCGTCATTCCGGGATGGTCCGAAGGACCAGACCTCAGATGCGCAATTGCGCATCGGGGAATCTCGAGATTCCGGTTCACGCTTCGCATCGCCCCGGAATGACGACCTCAATGCCTTGTTCCAAATATCTGCCGCGTTTCGGCGGGGCTCGCGATTTCGCGGCCCGCCCGCCGCGCGCAGGCGGCAATGGCTTCAATCAACTGCCCGTTCGAAGTCACCTTCGTGCCATCAGCCAGATAGAACGTGTCCTCGAGGCCAGTGCGCAGATGGCCGCCGAGATCGGCGCAGCGCTGGTGCAGCGGCCAGATTTCGGCACGGCCGATCGCGGTGACCTGCCAATGCGCTTCCGGCAATTTCAGCTTCAACAGGATCGGCAACAGTTCCGGATCGGCCGGCATGCCGGAGGCGACGCCCATCACGAAATTATACTCCAGCGGCCCGGAATACATGCCGGTCTGCCGGTACATGCCGACGCAGCGCACGATGCCGACATCGAAACATTCGAATTCGGGAATCGTGCCGGCTTCCTTCATCACGTCGAGATAGTCCTGCACCTTCTCGACCGCGTTATCGAACATCATCGGCGGCCAGGCCCAGGTGTTGTCGGACTTCACCTTGAGATAATTCAGCGAGCCGGCGTTGCAGGCCGCGATCTCCGGCTTCGTCTCGCGTACGCAATCGAGCGCGCCCTGATATTTCGGACCCGACGTGCCTGTGGTGTGATTGATGATGACGCCGGGACAGGCCTCGCGGATCGCCTGCTGAATCTCTTTACTGATGTTGATGTCCCAGGACGGCAGGTGGCCCTTGTTCGGCTCCTGCTGGCGCAGATGGACATGCATGATGCTGGCGCCGGCATTGAACGCGGCCTTGGCCTCGCGCGCCATCTGCTCCGGCGTCACAGGCACGTTGTGCTGCTTCGGATCGGTCAGCACGCCGTTCAGCGCGCAGGTGATGACGGCCTTGTCGCCCATGGATCAACCTTCGAAAGCGGAACGCGAGGGATCGCGAAAATACCCAGCGCGATCATGCGTCCCGCATCAGCCAGCTTCTTGCGTCCACCCGCTATTGTCGGCGGCGACACGGCGGTGGCTATAGATCGCCAGATCGCGCGAACCTGAAAAGATCGCGCGCGGCTTCAAGCCATAGAAGCGACGGATCGAGTGGCTGAAATGCGTGGAATCGGGATAGCCGATATCCTGCGCGAGATGCGCAAGGTTGATGTCCTGGTTGGCGAAGTGAAGCAAATGCCGCGCGCGCTTCCAGGCGCGGAACGAACGGAATGATATTCCGGTCTCCTCCTTGAACAAATGCAGGAAGCGCGATGGAGATAATCCCGCCTCCGCGGCGCAGCTTGCGGCCGTCACCGGCTCGCCGGAGAATCTTCCGATCTGCACGATCGCACGCGCCACGCGGGGATCGAGTTCGCGCTGTGGCAAGGCCTCGCCAAGGCATAGAGAATCGAATTCGGCACTGGATAAATCATTGCCGGCGTGATGCTCACGCAGTTCGTGATAGGCGGCGCGAATGCGGCTGGTGAAAGCCGCACCTTCAGGTCCCGAGAGGCGCCTGGCGAGATCTTCGAGCACGCCCGGGCGAACGCTCTCCGGCTCGATCACGACGCTGAGCACCGAACGATAATCGCTGGCGATGGTGTGCCTGACGTTCGGCAGCACGGCGATCATTTCGCCATTGGTTTGCCGGCCATCGGTGGTGGTGAGCCAGAGACCGCCTTCGAGTGCGACATAGATGTTGAACCCGCCCGAGCAGCGTTGCCGGGGCCGGCCGAGCAGGCCGGCGTAGAACACGCGTTCCGGGGTAATCAGCATCAGATGGCCGGATTTGTGGCCGGTATCGTCCATGGCGCGTCCTCCTCGCGCGGCTCTCTGGCCGCTGCGACGGGGTCAACCATAGCGGAAATTTAGGGACTGACTACGGCGGAATCCGTCATTCCGGGGCGTCCGAAGGACGAACCCGGAATCTCGAGATTCCGGGTCTGGTGCTAACGCACCATCCCGGAATGACACATCCCTCAAGCCCGTATGCGCGGCGCCACATTCTGCTCGACGCCGGCCTTGCGTTCCGCCGCAACCGCCCGCTGGTAGCCTTCGCGTTCCTGCAACCGGGCCCAATAGGCGGTGACATTTGGCCCGAAATCCTTGGCCAGGCCGATATTGCCCGCCAGCCGTAGCGCATAGCCGTTGACGATATCGGCCGCGGTAAAGCGGCCGGCGCTGAGGAATTCCGCGTTCGCCGTCGCTGCTTCGACCGCCCGCAGCCGGCCCAGGAACCATTTCGCGTAGTCGCCGGCAACCTGCGGGTTCCGTCGTTCTTCCGGTTCGAGCTGGCTGTATCTCAGCACCAGCGTCTGCGGAAAGGTCAGCGTGGCGTCGCTGAAATACATCCAGTTCAGGAAGGCGCCGTAAGCCGGGTCGTCCTGACCTGCCACCAGCGGCGACGGCCCATATTTGGTGCCCAGGTAATAACAGATGCCAGAGGACTCCGTCATTTTGGTCTCGCCGTCGATCATGAACGGAATGGTGCCGAGCGGATTGATCGCGAGATATTCCTTGGCGAATACCCGCGGCGGGAACGGCAGCATTTTCAGCTCATAGGGCAGCCCCATCTCTTCCAGCATCCAGAGCGGACGGAACGAGCGGGCGCCGTCGCAGTGATAGAGCGTGATCATCAGTCGTTCCTCGTCATTATCCTGATTTCTCTTATTGGATTTTCGGCAGCGTGCCCATCATCTTGCACAGCACCGTCAGCATTACCTCGTCGGCGCCGCCCCCGATCGAGGTCAGGCGGCTGTCGCGATAGGCCCGGCTGACCGGCGTCTCGTTCATGAATCCCATGCCGCCCCAGAACTGCAGGCAGGCGTCGGTGAGTTCGCGCCCCAGACGCCCCGCCTTGAGCTTGGCCATGGTGGCAAGCCGCGTCACGTCCTCGCCCGCGATCAACGCCTCCGCGGCACGATAGACCAGCGCGCGCAACAGCTCGACCTCGGTCTGCATCTCCGCGAGCTTGAAATGGACGGTCTGGTTGTCGAGAATCGATTTTCCGAACGCCTTGCGGTTGCGGGTGTATTCGATGGTCTCGCCGATGATGAATTCATGCGCCTTGAGGCAGGCGGCCGCGCCCCACAGCCGCTCCTCCTGGAACTGCACCATCTGGTAGGTAAAGCCCTTGCCCTCCTCGCCGATGCGGTTGCGCTTGGGCACCCGGACATTGTCGAAGAAGATCTGCGCGGTGTCGGACGAGCGCATGCCCATCTTGTCGAGCTTGCGCGCCACCTGCACGCCCTTAGCCTTCATCGGCACACAGATCAGCGACTTATTGCGATGAACCTGGTCGTCGCTGGTGTTGGCGAGCAGGCAGATCCAGTCGGCCTGCACGCCGTTGGTGATCCACATCTTGCCGCCGTTGATGACATAGTCGTCGCCGTCGGAGCGCGCCTCCGTCTTGATCGAGGCGACATCGGATCCCGCGCCCGGCTCCGATACGCCGACGCAGGCTACCGCGTCGCCAGCAATAGCGGGGCTGAGAAACTCGCGGCGCACTTCATCCGAACCAAACCGCGCCAGCGCGGGCGTCGCCATATCGGTCTGCACCCCGATCGCCATCGGCACGCCGCCGCATTTGATGGCGCCGAGCTCTTCGGCCATCATCAGCGCGTAGGAGTAATCCAGCCCCTGACCGCCGAATTCGACCGGCTTGTTGAGGCCAAGGAAGCCGAGGCCGCCGAGGTTCTTGAACAGTTCATGCGCCGGGAAGATCTCGTTCTTCTCCCATTCGTCGACGAAGGGGTTGATTTCGGCGGCGATGAACTTTTGCAGGATACGGCGGGGTTCGTCGTGGTCGGCGGTGAAGAGCATGTGTTCCTTTCTGTCATTCCGGGGCGACGCGAAGCGTCGAACCCGGAATCTCGAAATTGTTTAATCTCATCTCCAGATTCTCCGATGTGCAATTGCACATCGTAGTTCGCGTCTTCGACGCGCCCCGGAATGACGGTGTAAGTCACAACCCCATCTGCCGCGAGGCGAGATCCTTCATGATCTCCTCGGTGCCGCCGCCGATGGCGTTGACCTTGACCTCGCGATAGATTCGCTCGACCTTGACGCCGCGCATGAAGCCGGCGCCGCCAAAGATCTGCACCGCCTCGGAGGCGCAGAATGCCATGGTCTGGGTCGCCTGGTTCTTCATCATGCAGATTTCGGCGACCGGGCTCTCGCCCTGTCCGAGCCGCCACGCCAGCATTTCCAGCATCGCCTGCGACGCCGCCACCTTCTGCGCCATGTCCACGATCTTGTGACGGATCACCTGGTGCTGAGCAATCGGCTTGCCGAAGGTCTTGCGCTCCTTGGCATACGCCATCGCTTCCTCGACGCAGACACGAGCGTAAGCCGTGCAGCTCGCCGCCATGCCCATACGCTCGCTGTTGAAATTGTGCATGATGATCTTGAAGCCCTGCCCCTCCTCGCCGATCAGGTTCTCGGCCGGCACGCGGCACTCGTCGAAATGCAAGGTCGCAGTATCCGACGCCCACCAGCCCATCTTCTTCAGTTTTGTACGTGACAGACCCGGCGTGTCGCCTTCGATCAGCAACAAACTGACGCCGCCCGGCCCCTCGCCGCCGGTACGCACCGCGACCGTCAGATAGTCGGCCCGCATGCCCGACGTGATGAACGTCTTTTCGCCGCTAACGACATAATGATCGCCGTCGCGCCGCGCCTTGGTGCGCAAATTGGCGACGTCGGAGCCGCCGCTCGGCTCGGTAATCGCGAGCGCCGAAATCCTCTCGCCCGACAGCACCTGCGGCAACACCCTTGCCTTGACCTCGGGCCGGGCCGCACGCGCGATCGGCGGCGAGCCAATGGTGTGGCTCATCAGGCTCGAACTGACCCCGCCGGCGCCGGCGCGCGCCAGCTCCTGCGACGCCACGATTTTCATGAACTGGTCGGCGGCCACTCCGCCATATTCTTCCGGGAAGCCGAGTCCAAGCAGCCCGATCTCGGACGCTTTGCGATAAAGCTCGCGCGGAAACTCGCCGGCTTCATCCCATTCATGGGCATAGGGCTCAATCTCGCGCGTCACGAAGCGGCGCATCACATCGCGGAACGCTTCATGATCGACGGTATAGAACGGGCTTTGCACCCTTGTGCGCTCCGGCATGCTTTCCTCCCAACGGATCACGATGCCCCGATTTGCCTCTCGCAAACTTGCGTTGAGCGGCTGCAGCCGATCTGGCCACGGGCCAGCTAAACAACGCAAGACAATATGCCGATATGCCGGCTTCACTCGAAGAAATGAGATAAAATCGGCCGATATCGCGGCGCAAGACCGCTCTACCTTGGAGGAAGCATGTCGTCGGTTCGCTATTACGACTGGATCGCGCATTTCGGCCGCCGCACGCCGGACAAGATCGCGGCTATCGACCTCGCCAGCGAACGACGGCTTTCCTACGCGCAGTTCGATGCGCGGATTTCACGTCTTGGCACCCATCTGCGCGACAAACTCCGCGTCACGCGCGGCGACCGCGTCGCCGTGCTGGCGCTGAACACATCAGATACGCTCGAGGTGCAGTTCGCCTGCGGCCGGATCGGCGCGGTATTCCTGCCGCTGAACACGCGGCTTACGGTTCCGGAATTGCAGTTCATCGTCGGCGATGCCTCGCCGAAGGTGATGATTCACGACACTGATCTCGCCGAAATCGCGCTATCCGTCGCCAAGCTCTGCAATGTTTCGTCGGCGCTGCGGCTCGGTGCGGGCAGCTCCTACGAAGCGGCGATTGCAGCTTCAAAGCCGCTCGACCGCTTTGAGGACGTCACGCATGACGACATCTCGACCATCATGTACACGTCGGGCACGACGGGCCTGCCCAAGGGCGCGATCATCACCCATGGCATGACGTTCTGGAACTGCGTCAATCTTGGCGGCCCCGCCTATATTTCGCCGTCGAGCGTGCTGCTCACCGTGCTGCCGCTGTTCCATACCGGTGGGCTCAATTGCTACACCAACCCGGTGCTGCATGCCGGCGGCACCGTCCTGATCATGCGCACATTCGACCCTGGCGTGGCGCTGCAACTGATCAGCGATCCGTCGTGGGGCATCAACCAATTCTTCGGCGTACCCTCGATCTACCAGTTCATGGCGCAGCATCTGTCTTTTGCCACCTCCGACTTCAGCCGGCTGGTGATCGGCGGCGTCGGCGGTGCGCCGATGCCGGTGCCACTTTTGAAAGTGTGGGAGGAACGCGGCGTCGCCCTGCAGCAGGGATACGGCATGACCGAGACCAGCCCGGCCGTGCTCACGCTCGACAAGGAAGACGCCGTGCGCAAGGCCGGCTCGTCCGGCAAGCCGGTGCTGCATACAGAAGTGCGGATCGTCCGTCCTGACGGAACCGACGCGGATGTCGGCGAACTCGGCGAGCTCTGGGTCAAGGGGCCGAACGTCACGCCGGGCTACTGGAACAGGCCGGACGCCAACCAGTCATCCTTCACCGACGGCTGGCTGCACACCGGCGATGCCACGCGCGTCGACGAGGAAGGGTTCTATTACATCGTCGACCGCTGGAAGGACATGTACATTTCCGGCGGCGAGAACGTGTATCCGGCCGAAGTCGAAAGCGTGCTGCACCAGCTCACCGCAATCGCCGAAGCTGCCGTGATCGGCATTCCCGATGAGCAGTGGGGCGAGGTCGGCATGGCGATCGTTGCGGTCAAGCCAGGCCATACGCTCCGGCCAGAGGAGATCCATGCGCACTGCCAGGCCAATCTGGCGCGGTTCAAATGTCCGCGCCTAGTCGAGTTCGTCGATGCCCTGCCGCGCAACGCGACCGGGAAAATCCACAAGCCGACATTGCGAGAGAGATTCGGCGCGCCGAAGCCGACCGACAAAGCGGCCATTGCTTCATGATCGTGCGCCGGCATGCGACAAACGAAGAGCCCGCCGGTTCATCACCGGCGGGCTCTTGTATCAGAGGCCAATTTGAGGATCCCAGTACATCCGTGGAAATCCCGAAATCGGCAACCTTTAATCGACGCGAAGGTTCTCGGCGCTGGTCTTGCCGCGCATCGGGTCCTTCTTCGCTTCGAACGAGATCTTCTGACCTTCATTGAGCGAGCTCAGACCTGCACGTTCGACGGCGCTGATATGAACGAAAACGTCGGTGCTGCCATCATCAGGCTGAATGAAGCCGAAGCCCTTGGTCGCGTTGAACCACTTAACTGTTCCGGTAGCCATGTAACTATCTCCAAGATGCGCGAAAGCGCTTTGCCCGCACGACCTCCGTGCAGGTTTGATCCGATTTCAACGATGTCTTGGGGATTGGAGCCGGTTCGGCGTGGTCAACAAGGCAGAGCGATTACTTCGAATAAGAGCCATATAGGCTGCTTCTCCGGGAATGCAAGGCCGGTGGGCCTTATCCCGGCAAGAACAGCGCAAACGGCTCATCGGTCGTCCGCCGCAGATGCTGGCGATATTGGGCGTAGTTGGGGTCATCGACTGAGACCCGGCCGAAGGTCGGATCGGCAACCATCTTGATCGGCAAATAGGCGATTGGCGCGGCAATCGGCGTTAACAGCGAGCCGCGGCCTGCGAGCAATGTGGTGATGATGCCGTACATCTCGCCCGAAATCGCCAGCCGCGCCACCGTGATCAGGCGGTGCTGGCCGTGCCGGTTGGTGACGAGATAGATATGGCCGGACTGGTTCGGCACCGCCACTTCGCCGAACTGGGTGAAGGCTGCGTCCTGCCGTTCGCTTTCGTGAAACACCAGCGACGATGCCGCCGCGTCCCATGAGATCTCGGTGCGGTAGGCGAAGATCGCGTCCTTGTCGCCGAACGACGGGCGTACCGTGACATAGGTTCCCTCGATCCAGGCGACCGCGCGGCGCGAATAGGCGCCAAGTCCGTCGGGCGCAACCTCGCCGTTGACAGCGGCGGCTACTGGCGCCTCCGGCGGCTTGCGCAAGGAGACGCCGAGCGCATGCTCGAGGCGGACGGTGGTGGCTAGGGTGAAGGGGCGGCGGCCGCCCAGCACCTTTTCCAGCGTCGAGAGGCTGAGCTTTGCGAGTTCGGCCAGGGATTGCCGGGAGATACGGCGACGGGCGATCTCCTCACGAATGGTGTCTGCGATCTGCCGGCTTTGCTCGGCGGAAAGCTGCTTGTCCGGCGTCGGCATCGTCACCCCTGGTTTGCGCGCGCCAGTCTAGCAGACGGACAATCCATCACAAACCCGCACAAAACCGTCCCGGCCGTGGCGGAGCGCGGTGGCCGGCGACCGAACAATGCCGATCATTCCGCTCGCGCCAAATCGCTGAATTCCACACCCTCTCGCGTGGCGAAATCGCCGTTCGGGAGTGAGCGACATGACGACATGCGACGAAATTGAGGCCGACAAACGCAGCGAGCAGCCCAGCCTGATCAGGCTGGTGCTGTTCTTTGCGATGCAAGGCGTTGCCGTAATCCCGGTCGGGTTTGCGGCATTATTTTTGAGCTTTGCGCCGGTGTGGTCGGCGGAGCGCCCGCCGGCCAACTATCTCAAGCTGGGCGACGCGCGCTCTGGTTCGCTGCTCATAAGAAATGAGGAAGGTTACGCCGATGCTTCGCGGCTCGGCATCGATGTCGACCTCACCGTATCGGGTCCCACGGTCCGCGCCCGCGTCACCCAGATTTTCCGTAACCCGACGCAAGACTGGGTGGAGGCCGTCTACGTCTATCCGCTTCCGTCCGGCGGCGCCGTCGATACGCTGAAGATGGTGATCGGCGATCGCGTCGTGGTCGGCGACATCAAGGAGCGGCAACAGGCGAAGATCGTCTACGAACAGGCGAAGCAGAACGGGCAGAAGGCGGCGCTGACCGAACAGGAACGGCCGAACATCTTCACCAATTCGGTCGCCAATATCGGCCCCGGCGAAACCGTGCTGGTGCAGATCGAATACCAGGAGCCGATCCAGCAATCCGGCAACGAGTTCTCGCTGCGGGTACCGATGGTGGTCGCGCCGCGCTACAATCCCGCGCCCGTGGTGCAGAGCGTCGACTTCCGGCCCGATGGCGGCGGTTGGGGAGCCGTCAAATCCGACCCCGTGCCGGATCGCGACCGCATCTCGCCCGAAGTGCTCGACCCCGCGAGCAACGCGCCGGTCAATCCGACGCGCATCACGGTACGGCTGCAGGCCGGCTTCCCGCTCGGCGAAGTCAAGAGCTTCCATCACGCGATCAAGACGGAAAAACCCGACGCTAATACAAGCATTCTTCGCCTCGCCGAAGGCCCGGTGCCGGCGGACCGCGATTTCGAGCTGACCTGGAAGCCGGCGGCCGAGAAGGCGCCATCGGTGGGACTGTTCCGCGAGCGCGTCGGCGACAGCGATTACCTGCTCGCCTTCGTCACGCCGCCGGCGGTCGAGCAGACGCGGCAGAAACCGCTGCCGCGCGAGGTGATCTTCGTGATCGACAATTCCGGCTCGATGGGCGGCGTCTCGATCATCCAGGCCAAGGCGAGCCTCATCTACGCCCTCGGCCGCCTGCAGCCGAACGACCGCTTCAATGTGATCCGGTTCGATCACTCCATGGATGTGCTGTTCCCGTCAGCCGTGCCGGCCGACAGGGAGCATATCGGCCGCGCCACCTCCTATGTCGGCGCGCTGCAGGCCAACGGCGGCACCGAAATGGTGCCGGCGATGCGAGCAGCGCTGTCCGACAGCGTCGGCGATGCCAACTACATCAGGCAGGTCGTGTTCCTGACCGACGGCGCCATCGGCAACGAACAGCAATTGTTCGAAACCATCAACGCGCTGCGCGGCCGCTCGCGCATCTTCATGGTCGGCATCGGCTCAGCCCCGAATACCCACCTGATGACGCGCGCCGCCGAACTGGGCCGCGGCACCTTCACCCATATCGGTTCAGTGGAACAAGTCGAGGAGCGCATGCGCGGCCTGTTCGCCAAGCTGGAGAATCCCGCGGTGACGAATCTGACAGCCAAGTTCTCCGACGCCGCGGCCGACATCACGCCCGTCGCGATCCCCGATGTCTATCGCGACGAGCCGCTGGTTCTGGCTGCAAAGCTCGACCAGCTTGCGGGCTCGGTCGAGATCAAGGGCCGCATCGGCGACCGTCCCTGGGTCGTCACCCTGCCGCTGGCGAATGCCGCTGAAGGCAAGGGCCTGTCCAAACTCTGGGCGCGACGCAAGATCGCGGATGCCGAGGTTGCGCGCACCACGCGACAGGCAACGCCGGAAGATGCCGACAAAACCATTCTGGCGCTGGCGCTCGAGCATCAGCTCGTCACGCGCCTGACCAGCCTGGTTGCGGTCGACAAGACGCCGAGCCGGCCTCAAGGCGAGCCGCTCAAGGTCTCGGAACTGCCGATCAACCTGCCGGCCGGTTGGGATTTTGAAAAGGTGTTCGGCGAGCGCCCGCGCGTTCCGGCAACGCCGGCCGAACGGCGCGCGGATACCGAGGAGGCGCAGGTTCAGGTCGCGGCGCTAAAGCGGGCACAGCCTGTCGCTACCCAGGCGCCCAATACGGTCACGCTGCCGAGGACGGCGACTGACGCCGAGTTGAAGATGATTGCGGGTGTGATCCTGCTCACGGTCAGCCTGATCCTGCTGGTGTTCAATCGGCGTCAGATGTCACTGCGTTGACATCGCTGAAAGGAGGAGGCTCCCCGACCTCCTCTTTTCCAGAGCGCGCGCGGCTTCACCCGTCCCCCAGGGCCGCGCGCGCCGCTTTTTTTCGACGCACGTCATTCCGGGATGGTCCGAAGGACCAGACCCGGAATCTCGAGATTCTCAGGTGCGCAATTGCGCACCCTAGTTCGATGCTTCGCATCGCCCCGGAATGACGACGTGAGATCGCTCGCAATGACGGCACAACAACCAATGCCCCGCGTTTTCCTCCCTCTCCTTCTCGCCCTGATCGGCCTGATCCTGTTCGGCCAAGGCACCTACATCTACGCCAAGGCGCTGCTCGCACAGGTCCTCCTGGAACACGCCTTTGAGAAAGCCATTGCCACCGGGGGCGAGACGAAGCCGTGGTCGTGGGCCGACACATGGCCGGTCGCCCGCATCGAGGTGAAACGGCTTCACGCCCACGCCATCGTGCTCGCGGGCAGTAGCGGCCAGGCGCTCGCCTTCGGCCCGGGCCATGTCGAACGAACGCCCAATGCCGGCGAACGCGGCGTTGCCGTCTATTCGGCGCATCGCGATACGCATTTCGCTTTCCTGAAAAACGTCGTCGTCGGTGACGAGATCGAGGTGACACGAAGCGACGGCAAACACTTCCGCTACCGGGTGGATGCCGCTTCGGTCGTGCGCTTCGATGCCTCCGGCATCGATCCGCTCGCGGACGGATATCAACTGGTGCTGTCGACCTGTTGGCCATTCGACGCACTGACCCAGGGGCCGGAGCGCTATCTTGTGCACGCCACCATGATTGGGTTCGTTCCGGATCTGCACTGAATCTCCGCGAGCCGGGATATCGTGCGCGGAGCGAATGGCGCTGCTCGCGCAACGCGTGTTGCCACCCTCGCCAAGTCCCAATAGAAAGGCCTCAATCACAAGAAAATCATGACGCGGCGTTCGTCCTCGATCGCCACGGCCAAGGAAACAACAGAGTCAAGGAATATCCATGGACGCTCAGGCAAGCACCGCATCGCATCAAGCCGAAAAATGGTCGCCTCCGTCTGACGCCAGCGACATCGTCAAGCGTATCCATGCGATGCTCCACCCGCGCAACATCGTGCTGGTCGGCGCCACCGACAAGCCCGGCAACTATGCCGAGCGCATCTGGAACAATCTGATCAAGTACAAGTACGAAGGCGGGCTGTTTCCGGTCAACGCCAAGCGCGAAACGATCTGGGGCGTGCCCTGCTACAAGGATTTTGCGAGCCTCCCCGAAAAGCCCGATCATGTGCTGGTGCTGGTGCCGGCGCGTTTCGCGGTGCAGGTGATCCGCGATGCCGCCGCCGCCGGTGCGCGCTCTGCAACCATCGTCACCTCGGGCTTCAGCGAGCTGCAGGACGAGGAAAGCCAGCGGCTGGCCGTTGAATTGAAAGAAGCCGTGCGCGAGACCGGCCTCGCCGTCACCGGCCCGAACTGCCTCGGCAATCTGAGCGCAGGCGAAAAGCTGTTCACCAATATCGACGACCGCATCGTCACCATGGAAGCCGGTCCTGTCGCGATTGCCGGGCAATCCGGCGCGATCGTGATGGCGATCCGCCAGACGCTGGAAGATCGCGGCGTCGGCGTCGGCTACATGGTTACGACCGGCAACGAGACCGGTCTCGAGACGCCCGATTTGATGGCCTATTTCGCCGCCGATCCCTCGATCCGCGTCATCGTGGTCTATCTCGAAGGCGTCCGGAACACGAAAGTGTTTCGCGAAGCCTGCAAGGCCGCCCGCGCCGCCGGAAAGCCTGTCATCGCGCTGAAACTCGGCGCCTCCGAAGGCGGCCGCGCCGCCGCGATGGCGCATACCGGGGCGCTCGCCGGCTCCATCGAAACATTCGATGCGATCTCAACGCGCGAAGGCGTGATCCGCGTCCGCGGGCTGGACGAGTTGATCGAGACCACCGAATGTTTCGTCCATGCCGATCCGCCGAAAGGCGACCGTATCGCGGCGGTTTCACTGTCGGGCGGCAAGCGTGGCCTTCTGATCGATGCGTTCTATTCGGCAGGCATGAATTTCGCCCCGCTCAGCGCGAATGCAACAGAGCAACTGGCGCAAATGCTCGGGCCTGGCAGCATCATCGGCAATCCGCTCGACGCGGGCTTTGCCGCTGTGGTCGATCCCTCCGTCTACATCAAGTCGATCAAGATCATGATCGACGACCCCGACACCGATATCGTCATCATCGACGCCGAACTGCCGAAAGCGCCGCATGAACTACGCGAGCGTAATCTGCGCCTCGTCAACGAGATGGCCGGCGCCGCAAGCAAGCCTGTCGTTTACATCAGCGCGATGTCGATCGGGTTCACTGAGTTCACCAAGGGTTTGCGCAAATCGCTGCCGAACATCGCAGTCATGCAGGGCCTCGACCGGGCGGTCGGCGCGATCAAGTCGCTGATCGAGTATGCGTCCCTGCGCAAGGAAGTGCCCGACATCGTGTCGAGCTCGAAAGCTTCCGCGCGCGCGGTGTTGGAAAAGACGCTCAAGGCCGCCAACGGCGCAGCCGCGCTGGACGAAGTCGCCTCGAAGAAGCTTCTCAAGGCCTACGGCATTCCCGTCTCCAAGGAAGAAATCGCGCAGACCGCGGCGGAAGCGGTGAAGATCGCCAAGAAGATCGGTTTTCCCGTCGTGGCAAAAGTCGTCAGCGCCGACATCCTGCACAAATCCGACATCGGCGGGGTGGTGCTGAACCTCAACAGCGCGGCCGAAGTGAAGAAGGCCTTCAACGACATCACGGCGCGGGTGAAGAAGATCAAGAGCAAGCCCAGGCTGGAGGGCATTTTGATCGCGCAGCAGGTCAAGGCCGAGCTCGAACTCGTGGTCGGCGCCTCGCTCGACGCCGAGATGGGGCCGGTGGTGCTGTTCGGCACCGGCGGCGTCGATATCGAATTGATGAAGGACGTCGCGCTCGCCGGCGCACCGCTGGATGACGCCGAGGCAAAGCAGCTCATCGGCAAGACCAAGGCCGGCGTAAAAATGAAGGGCTATCGCGGCAAGCCGGCGCTGCACGAGCCTTCCGCCGTGAAGGCGCTGGTCGGCCTGTCCAATTTGATGGCCGATGCCGGCAACCGGATCGCCTCGATCGACGTCAATCCGTTCCTGATCAACAGCAAGGTCGGTGTCGCCGTCGACGGCCTGATCGTGCTCAACAACGCCGCGGCCAACAAGGCGGCGAAGCATTAGGCGATGGATTCGTCTGCCACTGTCGTCCCTGCGAAAGCAGGGACCCATAACCACCGATGCTAATGGGTTACGAGAACAGCTAGCACCATCGCCTTGCCGATGGGCCGCGGCGTATGGGTCCCTGCGTTCGCAGGGACGACGGAAGTAATTACAATCCTACGCCCCACTTCTGTGCCGTCTGCAAAATCCAGTCGCGATAGAGCGTCAGCGGCGTCACCCCGGTCATGCCGCCGCAGCCCGCCGAGCCGTTCGGCCCGGTCGACCAGCTTACAACGCCGACGATGACGGGGCCGCTTTGCTTGTCCTCGAAAACAGGCGCGCCGGAATCTCCGGTGCAGGCGCCAAGCCCCTCGCGCGCGCCCTGCCCCACGGGATCGACAAGCCTGATCTGCAATGTCCCCGGCCTGCCCGTCGCGACCAGGCCGGCGACGCGGACGGTGCCGCCGCTCTTGCCGTCGCCGCGCACGGTCACGCCGATGCCCGCGATGGTAAAACGGTTGCCGACGTTGATCGGGATGTTGGGCAATCCGAGCGCGGCCTGCGTCCTTCCCTTCGGCGGCGTCGCCAATTGCAGCAACGCGACATCCGCCGTCGCGCGATGTCCCGACATCGCCTGCATGTTGAAACCGGGATGAATGGCGACGGTCCTGACGTCCTGCAGCGACGGCTGCCGGTCCGCACCGTATTCGACGATCTTGTAGTCCGCGCCCGGCTGCACGCAGTGCGCTGCGGTCAGCACCAGTTTCGGTGCAATCAACGTGCCGGTGCAGAAATTGCCGCGCGAGCCGACGATGGTAATGATCGAACGGCCGACGCCCTCCGCCGACGGCGCGCCGCCGCCGACGATGGCGTGCGCGGGAACGGATAGCAAAGCGAGGCTGGCAATCAAGCGAGGCAGGATGTTCATCGGCGCAGCAATAGCCCGCGCCGCGCGTGTCGCCAAGCGCCGGATCGGGCTGGTTCCAGCGCACATTCCGTGTTAGCCGCTCTCCCAACACATCACTTTCAGGCAGGGAACGATGATCGAGGCAGTGATCTGGGATTTCGGCGGAGTTCTGACCACCTCGCCGTTCGAGGCCTTTACGCGGTTCGAGACCGAGCGCGGCTTGCCCGCCGACATCATCCGGCGCACCAATGCCGCCAACCATCTTGAAAACGCCTGGGCCAAGTTCGAGCGCGCCGAGGTCGATATCGAAGCCTTCGACGAGTTGTTTGCGGCCGAATCGCTGGCGCTGGGCGCGGCAGTTCGCGGCAAGGACGTGCTGCCGCTGCTCTCGGGCGATCTGCGGCCCGAGATGGTCGAGGCGCTCAAGCGCGTGAAGGCGCGGCTCAAGACCGGCTGCATCACCAACAACCTTCCCGCCAACGCGATCGGCAGCCACAGTGGCCGCACGCTCTATGTCGCCGAGGTGATGGTGTTGTTCGACCATGTCATCGAGTCGGCAAAAATCGGCCTGCGAAAGCCCGACCCGCGTATCTACCGGATGATGGTCGAGACGCTGAAGGTCGATCCCAAGAACTGCGTCTATCTCGACGACCTCGGCGTCAACCTGAAGCCGGCGCGCGAGATGGGCATGACCACGATCAAGGTGGTCAATGCGGCGCAGGCCATCACCGAGCTGGAGGCAGCAACCGGGCTTACATTGCGCTAGGCGGAAAATGGCGGAATTTGCCGCCGCCCATGACGAAACGGCGCTTGTTCTTTGCCGGGAACGCAGGCAGAACATTCCGAAATCTATCGAATTTCGGAGTTGAAACCCGTGGCTGATATCAGGCCGTCGGCCTCGATCGAGGCAGTGGAAAGCGGTCTTGCTGCGCAAGGCTATATTGCAAGCCGCCAGATCGCGACCGCGGTCTATCTGGCGCAGCAGATCGAAAAACCCATCCTCGTCGAGGGCCCCGCCGGCGTCGGCAAGACCGAGCTTGCGAAAGCGATCGCCGCATGGCGCGGCATGAAGATGATCCGCCTGCAATGCTATGAGGGGCTCGACGAGGCCAAGGCGCTCTACGAGTGGAAATACGCCAAGCAGCTTCTCTACACGCAGATCCTGAAGGACAAGCTCGGCGAAGTGCTCGGCGGTGCGCCGACGCTGGAAGCGGCGCTCAATCAGCTTCACGATTTCGGCGATGTGTTCTTCTCTAAGGAATTCGTCGAGCCGCGGCCGCTGTTGCAGGCGCTGGAGCAACCCGCCGGCTGCGTGCTGCTGATCGACGAAATCGACAAGTCGGACGCGGAGTTCGAGTCGCTATTGCTGGAAATCCTCAGTGATTTCCAGGTGACGATACCGGAACTCGGAACAGTGGTCGCGGTCGCGCCGCCGACGGTGATCCTGACCTCGAACAGCGAACGCGATCTCGGCGACGCGCTGAAGCGGCGCTGCCTCCATCTTCACATCGGCTTCCCCGAGCAGAAGCTGGAAGAGCGGATCGTCGAGAGCCGCGTGCCCGGCATCTCGCAGGCGCTGCGCAAACAGATGGTGAGCTTCATCCACGAGGTCCGCACGCTCGATCTGAAGAAGCTGCCGTCGGTCAGCGAGACCATCGACTGGGCGCGGGTGCTCGTCTTGCTGCAGGCGCCCGAGCTTGGTCATGAGATGGTCAAGGACACGCTCAACGTCCTCCTGAAATACGAGGCGGATATCGAGGCCACCATGCCTCAAGTCTCGACCTTCATCGCCAAGGCCTCGCGTCAAAACGTCTTCGGGTGACGAGCGAATGAGGGAGAACCTGCATCGCTTCTTTCGTGCGGCGCGGGGCGCAGGCGTGAGGCTCTCGCCGGCCGAAAGCATCGATGCGATGCGGGCCGTCTCCAAGGTCGGTTTTGCCGATCGCACCATCCTGCGCGATACATTTCTCCTGACGCTCGCCAAGACGCAGGACGAGAAGAAGGCGCTCGGCGATTGCTTTGATCTGTTCTTCGATCAGCCTGAACCGCAATCACCACCCGAGGACCGCAAGGCAGACGAGCAGGACGCAGAAGGATCCAACGGTGCGTCCGATTCACCCGGCGACGCCAGCGGCGGCGACGAGCAGGCCGAGGGGCTCGGACAGCTCGCTCAGATGCTGCTGGCGCAGGATCGCAATCAGATTTCGGCGGCGATCGCCAACGCAGCGAGCGCTGCCTCGCTGCCCGACATCCGCTATTTCACGCAGCGCGGCATCTTCTCCGGCCGCATCCTCGACCAGATGGGCATCCAGCGCCTGCGCGACGATCTCGACAATCTCGCCGCAACCAACCCTGCCCTGGCGGAGCGGCTAACCAACGCGCTGGACGGGCTGCGCGGCACGGTCCGCGATACCGTCTCGCAGGCCTTGATGCTGTACGGCCGCGAGGAAGCGGAAAACCTGCGCAACGAAATTTTGCGCAATGCGCCGCTGTCGCGAATCGAGCCGCGGCAGGTCGATCAGATGCGGCATCTGATCCGCCAGATCGCCCGTCGCCTGCGCGAGCGCTACTCCAAGCCGCGCAAGCGCCAGCGCCGCGGTCATCTCGACGTGCGCCGAACCATCCGGCGTAACGCCGCCTGGGGCGGCGTGCCGTTCCTGACTGCCTGGAAACGGCGGCACCGCGACAAGCCGAAGATCGTGGCGCTCTGCGACGTCTCGGGCTCGGTGGCGCGGGTTTCGGATTTCTTCCTGCTGCTGATCCACAGCCTGCATGAGGTCGTGGACGACGTTCGCTCGTTTGCGTTCTCAGGTCACCTGATCGAGGTCAGCGACATCCTGGAATCCAAATCGCCGGAAGAGGCGATGGCCGAGATCATGTCCAAGGTCGGCTTCGGCTCGTCCGATTACGGCAACTCCTTCGACGATTTCGAACGCGAGTGGATGAACGCGATCACGCCGCAGACCACTGTGATCGTGCTCGGCGACGCCCGCAGCAACAATCTCGATCCGCGCGCCGACATCCTTCGCCGCATCGCAGAACGGTCGAAGCGGCTGGTGTGGCTCAATCCGGAGGGACGCATGGCCTGGGGCTGGGGCGATTCCGAAATGCCGCGCTACTCGACCTTCTGCACCGTGGTCCGCCAATGCGCCACCGCAAAGCAGCTCGAACGCGCGGTGTCCGATATCGTGGCGAGCTATCAGTAGGCACCTTTACCCCACAATTGTCGTCCCGGCCTTGAGCCGGGACCCATAACCGCAGATGTCTATGTTGCTCGATGCTGGGGTCGCGGCCTCGTGTAACAGCAAACATTTGTGGTTATGGGTCCCTGCGTTCGCAGGGACGACGATGAACTTTCGCAGGGACGACAATAATTACGCGTCGATCGCCTCCTTGATGCGCTTGCGCGTCAGCGGCAAATTCCGCAGCCGCTTTCCCGTGGCATTGGCAATGGCGTTTGCAATCGATGCCGCCGTCGGCCCCTGCCCGGTCTCGCCACTGCCGAGGAACGGCTGCCCCGGCCGGTCGATGATGTGAACCTCGATGCTTTCCGGCACGGCATCGAAACGCAGGATCGGATAGGTCTGCCAGTCGATGCTGGTTATCCTGGTGTCGTCGAAGGTAACGCTTTCATACAATGTCCAGCTCATTGACTGCACGATTGCGCCTTCGATCTGGTTGATCAACCCGTCCGGATTGACCACCTGCCCGCTGTCAACCGCCGCCACCGCGCGGACCAGCCGTGGACGGCCGGTCTCCCGATTGACCTCGACCTCGGAAGCAACAGCGCAATAGGCTGCCAGATTCTTGTAGCGCGCAAAGGCAAAGCCGAAGCCGCGATCCTGCGGCGCTTTCTGGCCGCTCTTCCATTCGAAACCCAGCGCCGCCTTTTCGATCACGGCACGGCCACGCTGATCCTCCAGATGTTTCAAACGGAATTCGACCGGGTCGGCATCGGCGAGGCCTGCGAGTTCGTCCATAAAGCTCTCGATCGAAAACACATTGTGATAGGCGCCCAGCGCGCGCAACGCGGAAATTCGGAGCGGCATCGCCGGGATGAAGTGGTGCACCACCTGCGCGTTGGGAAACGTGTAAATCGGGATTGCGTTGCGGTCACCGCCGCCTTCCGGCAGCGGCAACGGCCTGGGAGCAGGCACGGCAAAGGGTTGCGCCATGTGCTGCGCCGCCAGCATCGATCCGGCGCCGCCCGGCCGCATCGAGTGCGTATTGCTCCAGACATCGAAATGCCAGTCGGCGATCTTGCCGTTGCTGTCGAGCGAGGCCTTGAGTTTCGTCACCATCGCCGGGCCGAACGGCTCCCAGGCATGTTCCTGCTCGCGCATCCATTGCACGCGAACCGGGCGGCCGGGCAATGCACGGGCGATCAGCGCGGCGTCAGCCGCGGCATCGTCGGCGCCATTGTGACCGTAACAGCCGGAGCCTTCGACATGGATCAGGCGAACACTGGCCGGCGGCACCCGCAGCATCTCAGCGATGGCCTGACGATCAGGATAGACGCCCTGTGTGTGCGTCCACACCGTCATGGCATCGTCAACCAATTGCGCGACCGCGCAGGACGGCCCGACCGAGCCATGCAACTGATAAGGCCGCGTATAGATCGCTTCGATGGTCTTTCCCCTGGAGACGGACGGATCGCTGCGCTGGAAGATTGTGGAATCCTGCGACGGCAAATGCATCAGCACGTTCAGGAGATCGTCCTGCTTCGGCAGGCTCGCACTCTCTTTCCATTTCGCCGCTGATGACAGCGCGTTCATCGCCTTGATCGACTGAAACTCTTTCTCGGCGACCACAGCCAGGAAATTGCCATCGCGCACGACTTTCACAACGCCGGCAAGTTTTTCGACTGCCGAACTGTCGCACTCCGTCAGTTGCGCGCCATAACTCGGCGGCCGCACGACACGGGCGTGCACCATGCCCGGCAGCCGCATGTCCTGCACATAGACCCCGCCTCCCGTGACTTTTGCGGGGATATCGACGCGTCGCACCGGCTGGCCCATCACCTTGAGGGTCGCAGGGTCCTTGAGCCTTGATTTCGGCTGCGCCTGCACATGCAACATATCGGCGGCGACCAATTCGCCATAGGACAGCCGCCGGCCATCCGGCGAGATCACCGCGCCATTTTCGGTTCGGAGATTCTCCGCCGGCAGATCAAGGCGCTTCGCGGCCTCCGCGACCAGCAATTCACGCACCTGCGCCGCCGCGTTCTGGATCGCGGTACCGCTATCCTGCATCGAGCGGCTTCCGGCCGTGTAGCCCTCGTTCGCTGTAAGTTTCGTGTCGGCGGTGATGACCTTTAACGATTCGAACGGCAGATCGAGTTCTTCCGCAGCGATCTGCTGGAACGCGGTCCTAAATCCTTGGCCGAGTTCGGCCTTGCCGGTGAAGACCGTGATGCTGCCATCGGCATCGATGCGGATCCAGGAGTCCAGGTATGCCGTGGCCGCGAGACTGCCGGGAGGCTTGGACGGTGGCGTCGCGGCCGGAGCCTGGTCTTGCGCGAAAGCGCTCGTGAGCGAGAAGCTGACGATCAGTGCACCCCCGCCCGCAAGCACACGGCGACGATCGAGAATGAGCGGGGCGTTCATTGCGCGCTCCTGTTGGTTGTCGAAGACGCATCGGCTGCCTCCATCAACCGCGCCGCACGGCGTACCGCGCGCAGGATGCGCATATGCGTACCACAACGACATAGATGCTGCTCGAGCGCAGCGCGGATTTCTGCATCGGTCGGCTTGGAATTCTTCAGCAACAGTGCCTGCGCCCGCATCATCATGCCGGGAATGCAGTAGCCGCATTGCGCCGCCTGCTCTTCGATGAAGGCACGCTGGATCGGCGCCGGCTCGGACACCGAGCCAAGACCTTCGAGCGTCGTCACCTGCTTGCCTTCCAGCAAGACCATGGGCGTTATGCAGGAGAGAATGGCCTTGCCGTCGACGATCACGGCACACGAGCCGCATTGGCCAAGCCCGCAGCCGAATTTGGCGGCGTTGAGCTTGATATCATCGCGCAGCACATAGAGCAGCGGCGTATCCGGATCGGCATCGACCTGATGTTCCCGACCATTGACCTTCAATGTCATCATGGCTTGTCTCGCTGCGTCGGATCGGCCGGAGCATTGCGCGGCCCGGCCGATGTCTGGAGGTAGACTGTCACGGCGCGGCGCGCATCCGCGACGGTCTTTTCAACGCCGGTCCATGCCGGCTGCTTGCTGAAGCGAGCGCGTAGATAGTTCAGCAGCGCTGCCATCTGCGCATCGTTCATGCTATCGGCGAAGCCCGGCATAATCGGGCTGCGTTCGCCTTCGACGGCTGAGACGCCCGACAGCACGACGTTGGCGAGATTGCGGGGATCGGGGCTGGAGACTGCCGTGCTGAGCGCGAGATTGACGCCGCCATAGGGTAGCGGCCGGCTCGTCTCATGGCAGGATGCACAGGCGCCGACATAGATCGTCGCGCCAGCCGTGTCGGTCTGCGAAGCCTGAGACGGTGATCTGGCTTGCGCGAGCGCGGCCTCGCCTTCTTGTTTGCGATCTGGGGTCGGTGTGCCTGATATGTCGGCCATATAGACTGCGATGGCGCGGACATCGCTATCCGGCACGGACGACAGGTTGCTGACCACTTGTGCCATCGGCCCGCGCGCCGTGCCGTGATCGGGATGCCAGCCGCTGCGCAAGTACATGTAGAGCGCGTCGGCATCCCATGGCACCGGCGCATGCGAGCGGTCGTTCAGGGCATAGGCGAGCCAGTTGTCGACGTCGCCGCCGGCAAACTGGGCGTTCACGCGTTCCGCGCCAAGCGCGTTGCGCGGCGTGTGGCAAGCGCCGCAATGGGCAAGGCCGGCGACCAGATAGGCACCGCGATTCCATTCGGCGCTCCTCGTCGCGTCGGGCTGATAGCTATCGCGGCGAAGGAACAACAGTTTCCACCCGGCGATGACCGGCCGCTGATTAAGCGGAAAGGAAATCTGGTTTTCGCGCGAGGGCGCATGGACCGGTTGTCGCGTCATCAGGAAGGCATAGAGCGCCCGGTCGTCTTCATCGGAAACATGGGTGAAATGATCGTAGGGAAAGGTCGGATAGAGGTGCTCGCCCTTACGGTTGACCCCGTCGCGCATCGCGCGGCGGAACGCTGCTTCCGACCATTGGCCAATCCCGGTCTCTGCATCCGGTGTGATGTTGGAGGAGTAAATCGTTCCGAACGGCGTTGGCACCGGCAGGCCACCGGCAAAGTTCTTGCCCCCGCGCACGGTGTGGCATTCGTTGCAATTGCCGATCGCCGCGAGATCGCGGCCGCGCTTGATCAGGGCGGCATCGAACGCGTATGGCGCCGGGGGATCGATCGCCGGAATGACCGGCCGCCAAACAATCGCAAAAGCCATCGCCACGCCGACGATCAGCATGACAGCGATACCGCTTGTGATGAGCCGAGACGATCTGGTCATGCTCATGAATTTGAATTTGTTGTTCGACCGTGGTTTAACACGGACATCCCGGCCTCGTTCGCCCGAGACGGCATCGATCACCGCCTGTTGACCCCTTTGAAGCCGATATGGAAGCGAACACAGCCCTCAATCGCCACTCAGGAACCGCTCGGGACGCGCTTTCCGTACTGAATCACGTATTCGGCCTACCGAGCTTTCGCGGCGCGCAGGAAGAAATCGTTCGCCACGTCGCGGGTGGCGGCAACTGCCTGGTGCTGATGCCGACCGGCGGCGGCAAGTCGATGTGCTACCAATTGCCATCCCTGCTGCGCGAAGGCTGCGGCATCGTGGTATCGCCGCTGATCGCACTGATGCGGGACCAGGTCGCGGGGCTTCTGGAAGCCGGTGTCAATGCGGCCGTGCTGAATTCCACGCTGTCGTTCGAGGAAGCCTCGGAAGTCGAGCGTCGGCTGCTAGCTGGCGATCTTGATCTGCTCTATGTCGCGCCGGAACGGCTGCTGACACCGCGCTGCCTGTCTCTGCTTGGCCAAGCCAATATCGCGCTGTTTGCGATCGACGAAGCACATTGCGTGTCGCAATGGGGGCATGATTTCCGCCCGGAATATATCGGCCTGTCCGTCCTCGCCGAACGCTTTCCGAACGTGCCGCGCATTGCGCTGACCGCGACTGCCGACGAGATGACGCGCAAGGAGATCGTGACGCGGCTTGGGCTAGCCGGCGCGCCGAGCTTCATCTCGAGTTTCGACCGTCCGAACATCCGCTACGAAATCGTCGAAAAGCAAAATGCGCCGGCCCAACTCAAGGCCTTCATCAGCGAGCGTCACGCCGGTGACGCCGGCATCGTCTATTGCCTGTCGCGCGCCAAGGTCGAGGACACCGCGGAAGCGCTGACCAGCGCCGGCATCCCGGCGCTACCCTATCACGCAGGCCTCGACGGCAGCGTTCGTGCTCGCAACCAGGATCGTTTCATCAACGAGGACGGCGTCGTGATCGTCGCCACCATCGCGTTCGGCATGGGCATCGACAAGCCGGACGTGCGCTTCGTGGCGCATCTCGACCTGCCGAAAAGCATCGAGGCCTATTACCAGGAGACCGGACGCGCCGGGCGCGACGGCAAGCCCTCCAGCGCCTGGATGGCCTATGGCCTGTCCGACATCGTGCAGCAGCGCCGCATGATCGACGAATCCACCGGCTCCGACGCCTTCAAGCGCGTCTCGATCGGCAAGCTCGACGCGCTGGTGGCGCTGGCGGAAACCGCGGGCTGCCGGCGCAGCCGCCTGCTCGGCTATTTCGGCGAGCACGCGACCACCAGCAATTGCGGCAATTGCGACAATTGCCTGTCGCCGCCGCAGCTTCGTGACGGCAAGGTCGCCGCGCAGAAACTCTTGTCCTGCGCCTACCGCACCGGGCAACGTTTCGGCGCCATGCACTTGATCGACGTGCTGGTCGGCCGCATGACTGAGCGCGTCACGCAATTCGGCCACGACAAGCTGTCCGTGTTCGGCATCGGCACTGATCACAATGAAAAGCAATGGCGCGCCGTGATCCGCCAGTTGGTCGCCATTGGCCACCTCAAGGCTGACAGCGAGGCCTTTGGCGCGCTGAAACTGACGGAAAGCGCACGCGGCGTCCTGAAAGGCGAGACCGAGGTGATGCTGCGCGAAGCGGCACCCGGCACGCGCATCCGTGCCAGCCGCGCAAAATCAAGGCGCGGCGATCTGGCGCCACGCGCGGAGACCAAACCCGCCGA
>NZ_LLXX01000160.1 GCF_001440405.1 Bradyrhizobium valentinum | reverse complement strand
GAGCAAGTGCTGGAACGCCCGCTCCGTCCCGGCGAGGTGTCGCTCGACGACCTCGAGCGCGCCTTCCGCGAGACCGCGACCGAAGCCGCGCCCGCCGCGCCCAAGCCCGCCGTCAAGCCAGCCGAGCCGGAAGCCAAGGAAGCAGCCAAGGACGTCAAGGCCAGACCCGCCAAGCGCGCTGTGGCGGCCGATGCCGACGTCCAGGAAGCCGACAAGATCGCCAACCAGTCGATCCGCGTCAACGTCGACACCCTCGAACACCTGATGACCATGGTCTCCGAGCTGGTGTTGACCCGCAACCAGCTCCTGGAGATCTCCCGGCGCAACGAGGACACCGAGTTCAAGGTGCCGCTGCAGCGGCTCTCCAACGTCACCGCCGAGCTGCAGGAAGGCGTCATGAAGACGCGGATGCAGCCGATCGGCAACGCCTGGCAGAAGCTGCCGCGGATCGTCCGCGACCTCTCCGGCGAACTCGGCAAGCAGATCGAATTGGAAATGCACGGCGCCGACACCGAGCTCGACCGCCAGGTGCTCGATTTGATCAAGGATCCCCTGACCCACATGGTGCGCAACTCCGCCGACCATGGCCTGGAGACGCCGGCCGAGCGGCTCGCCGCCGGCAAGGGCGAGCAGGGCACCATCCGGCTGTCCGCCTATCACGAGGGCGGCCACATCATCATCTGCATCGCCGACAATGGCCGCGGCCTCAACACCGAGCGGATCAAGGCCAAGGCGCTGCAGAACGGTCTCGTCACCGAGGCCGAGCTGGAGAAGATGACCGAGGCCCAGATCCACAAGTTCATCTTCGCCCCGGGCTTCTCCACCGCGGCGACCGTCACCTCGGTCTCCGGCCGCGGCGTCGGCATGGACGTGGTGCGCACCAATATCGACCAGATCGGCGGCACCATCGACATCAAGTCGATCGCCGGCGAGGGGTCGTCCGTCACCATCAAGATCCCGCTGACGCTCGCGATCGTCTCGGCCCTGATCGTGGAAGCCGCCGGCGACCGCTTTGCGATCCCGCAGCTCTCGGTGGTCGAACTGGTGCGGGCGCGCGCCAACTCCGAACACCGCATCGAGCGCATCAAGGACACCGCGGTCTTGCGGCTGCGCAACAAGCTGTTGCCGCTGATGCAC
>NZ_LLXX01000159.1 GCF_001440405.1 Bradyrhizobium valentinum | reverse complement strand
GAGCACGGCGTCAGCCTCACCGGCGGTCGGGTGCCGCTTTAATGGTTGCTACGCAGCAACTACGCGACTACATTCCCGTCTCAACGGAAGTGATAGTTCACCCCGACCTTGATGGTGTGGAAGTCGATGTTGCCGGAATCCACCGGGACGCCCAACACAGTATAGGTCTCGCCGCCGAGGCTGGTGTACATGTACTCGGCCTTGGCCGACCAGTTCGGCGTGAACAAATATTCGAGGCCGCCGCCGATCGTATAGCCGGAATGAGTCTGGCTATCCGAAGACGCTAGGCCTAGCGCTGGCACTGAAGCGGAGACTTTGTGGTTGGCCCAGGCGTAGCCGCCCTTGGCGTAGAGAAGCGCCGCATCGATCGCGAAGCCGGCACGGCCGGTCACGCTTCCGAATGAGTTGATCTTGGAATCCGCCGTGCCCAGGACTCCACCACCGACGTCCCCGGTTACGCTTTCCTTGATGCTGGCGCCGGCGGCGTCGACTTCGACGCCGAATACGAACTGGCTGCCGGGGAGCTGCCAGTTGTAGCCGACCGTGCCGCCACCAAAACCGCCGCTGGCATCGCTATCGCCGCTTCCCCAGCCATAGCCGCCCATCGCGCCGACATAGAAGCCGGACCAGTTATACGCCGCAACCACCGTCGCCGGGGCGGCGGCCTTGGGATAGGGCCGCGCCCGAAGGTCGGCGGCCGAGGCCGCGCTCGCGACCGAGAGGGCCACACCAGCTAGAAGTAGTCGTTTCATATTTTGTCCCCTAAAGTTGAACATTCGTATAACCCCCTGCGGGCTCGATAGCGAACCGATCGCACCGGCATGGTGACGTATCGTTTGTGGAAGCGGGCGCGAACGCGCCCTCCGAGAGCCGTCTGCAAGCTACGTTTGTGCGGATGTGAGAACGATCGCTTGCAGGTTAACCATACGTTGCGCATGCCGGCAAAAGTTGGACCCAAACGCGACCGCGCATTGGCGCGAGCAGGTTGCTATTTCGACAGCATCGCGGCGACGTGTGTGGAATGAGTTTTCGATCTGTGAGCGAGGCGAGGGCGTGCGTTCGAGATTGTTATGCTCGCGTAATGCGGACATCCGTGACAATGGATTGCTTCGCTGCGCCCGCAATGACGTTACGCTTGCGTGCAAAGCAAATCGGCCCGCAGTGCCGTACCAACCATTAGACCCTCATGGTGAGGAGGCGCGCAGCGCCGTCTCGAACCATGCGGCCTCGCTGGTGCCATTCATCCTTCGAGACGCTTGCTCCGCAAGCTCCTCAGGATGAGGTCTGACATGGCGGTCGGATTGGCGATCAGAACCCTGGAAGTCCCTGCCTTCGCTCTTCGAGCTACAGCGGACAAGTCGCATCTTACCATTGCAGCGTTGGCCTCACCTACGCTTGCGAACGTGAACGTTGATGTCGAGATCGATCTCGCTGACGCAGGTCTGCGTCGAACGGTGCGAGCCGCCCTCATGCCAGCGGCCCTCGCGCGTCCTGGCGTTGCTGACATTAGCCAGCTTCAGGCAGCGCCATTGCGGCAGCGGGCCCGAGCTTTCGCCGGCAAACTGCCAGGCCAGCACGACCTCTTCGCCGCGTCTGTTGGTGCCGATGATGTGCGGGCAGAGTTCGCGGAGGCGGCCGTCATAGTGGCAGACGACCTGCTGCTCGCCGAGAATGGCGTTGCGGAAGAGGGTGTAGGTGGCGCTTTGCATAGTGGGCGTGCCATCTAGGATTGTACGGCATTCCCTGTATAACTGTAGCGAACGACTTTGTTTCCCGGGATCCGAGCCAATGGCTTCCAAACGAAATCGCCCGATCAACCTGCCGGCGCCCTATCTCAAGCGCATCTGGCTCGAGCCATCGCGGATCGCGAACCGCGAGGCCTATCCGTTCTGCTTGCCCTTGCTGCGCGATGATTTCGAGCTGAGCTTTGATCGGGCGATCACGATCATCGTCGGCGAGAATGGCACCGGCAAATCCACCTTGCTCGAGGGCATCGCCGTGCTCGCCGGCTATGACGAAGCCGGCGGCGGCAAGGGGTACATGACGGTCGACCACTCATGGGCGTTGGAAAAAATGGGGGGGGCAATTGTCCAACGCGTTGCGGGCGAGCTGGCTACCCAAAATCACCAATGGCTGGTTTTTCCGCGCCGAAAGCTTTTTCTCAGTTGCCCGATACTTAGACGAGATGGCCCAGAAATATCCAATGGGAGGAGGCCCTCCGCCGGACTTCCTGTCCCATTCCCACGGTGAAGGGTTTTTGCGTTTCTTCGAGGAGCGTTGCCAGAAGCAGGGCATCTTCATCTTCGACGAACCGGAATCCGCGCTGTCGCCCGCGCGCCAGATCGAGTTCTTGAAGCTGATGCGGAGGATGGAGAATATCGGCCATTGCCAGGTCATCATGGCCACGCATGCGCCGATGCTGATGGCCTACCCCAACGCACGGCTGCTGCGGCTGACGAAATACGGACTGGAGCCGGTGACGGTGAAGGAGACCGATCACTACAGGGTCATGCGGGAGTTTTGCGAGGACCCGAAGGGGTTTGTGGAAGCCGCGATGGAGGAGTGAGCATGTAGGGTGGGTAGAGCGAAAGCGAAACCCACCGTTTGCGAAGGTGATGGGTATCGTTTCGTTCCACCCATCCCACGGGTATTATCCGACACAACGCCGCGCGTCGCGGCGGCGCCACAAACCAGCCTCCTTTGGTCTGAAAATGCGTTGCGATAACGCAACTGCGCGGCTAGCGCGGGCCAACAAGAGACAGTGAGGAAGCGACATGAGGACGACGCTCGCGAGGGTGGGGGCCGTGGTGGCGGCGCTGGCAGTGATAGGCGTAGCCTGGGCGCATGGGCCGACCCGCCAGAAGGTAAGGGAATCGGTCGAGATCAACGCGCCGCCGGCCAAGGTGTGGGCCGTGGTCGGCAATTTCCAGGACATGAGCTGGCTGCCGCCGGTCAGCAAGACCGAGGGCGACAAAGGCAACGCGATCGAGGCCACGCGGCGGTTGACGCTGGCGGATGGCGCGACCGTCGATGAGGAGCTCTACAAATATGACGCCGAGAAGATGAGCTATTCGTACCGGATCACCGCCGTGGATGTGAAGGTGTTGCCGGTCACCAACTATTCGTCCACCCTGACAGTGATGTCCAGCGCCGATGGCAAGGGCAGCAGCCTGGAGTGGGCCGGCGCGTTCTATCGCGGCTATCCCAACAACGATCCGCCGCCAGAGCTGAGCGACGAGGCCGCCGTGAAGGCGGTGGGCGGGCTTTATCGCGCGGGCCTCGAGGCGCTGAAGAAGAAGGTCGAGAGCGGAAGCTGAGCGTGCGGGCCACCACTCTGGCGGCGCTCGTCGCCGGCATCGCAACGGCTTTGGCTGAGGGAGGTTGGGCCGGGCAAGCCTCGGCCGAGGAAGCATTCGTCACCAATCAGCTCAGCGAAAACCTGTCGGTCGTGGACCTCGCTACTGCGCGGCCGGTCGCGACTATCGCAATTGCCGGCAAGCCCGCGGGCGTCGCCGTCACGCCGGACGGACGCTTCGTTTATGTGACAAGCCCCGACACCAAGGCGCTTACGGTGATCGATGCCGCCGCCCGCCGGGTGGTAGGCAAGATCGACGTCGGCGGTGGTCCGCTCGGTGTCGCGGTGGCGCCGGATGGCGCCACGGTCTATGTAGCGGACTGGTACGCCGCGGCGGTGCGGGTGATCGATCCGAAAGCGCAGCGCGTGGTCGCTGATATCACGGTCGGGGCCTCGCCGTCGGGCCTCGCAGTGACGCCGGACGGGCGGCTCCTGCTGTCGGCGGACCGCGACGCGGATAGCGTGTCCGTCATCGACACCGCGACGCGCGAGAGGCGGGCCACGATCAGGGTCGGGGAGCGCCCGTTTGGCATTACCATCGATGCCGAGGGCCGGCGCGCCTATACCGCCAATGTCGGCTCGAACGACGTCTCGGTCATCGATGTCGCGGATAACAGCGAAATCGGGCGCGTGAAGACGGGCTTGCGCCCCTATGCGGTCGCACTCGCGCAAGGGCGCGGCTTCGTCACCGACCAGTATGACGGCACCGTCAGCGTGTTCGATCTCGCGAGCCTGGCGCCGGTCAAGCGCATCACTGTGGGCGATTACCCGGAGGGGATCGCAGCGACGGCGGACGGCAGGCGCATCATCGTTGCGAACTGGGAGAGCAACTCGATCAGCGTGATTGACGCCGTCGAGCTGAAGGTGACAGACGAGATCAAGGTCGGCGACGGGCCGCGGGCGTTCGGGACGTTTCTGCGGCGGTAGCCGGAAGGCGCGCAGGGTCCGTAGGATGGGTGGAGCGAAGCGATACCCATCAATACTGGTTGTGAGGCCGATGGGTATCGCTTCGCTCCACCCATCCTACGGACTGGATCAGCACCGCGACGACCTGACGCCCGCGCATGCCGGGCGCACTTGTGCTATGATGCCGGGAGAATAGAGAACAGGGAGGACGCCATGCCTCATACCCTGGTGCCCAGTGACCGCGTCGAGCGCGCGAGCGTCTACGGGCAAGACGGCGCAAAACTCGGCACGATCGAGCGACTGATGCTGGACAAGGTGACCGGTACTGTCGCGTATGCCGTGATAAAAACCGGCGGGCTACTCGCCAGCCACCACCATCATCCTGTGCGGTGGGACGCACTCAGGTTCGATCCCGCGCGTCAGGCCTTCGTGGCCGCGCTGACGCTGGAGGACTTGCGCGCCGGCCCGTCCGAGTTCGATGAAGACGATTTTGACTGGGGCGACCGCTCGCGGTCCTATCCGCATCCGCATTATTGGACGGTGTAGGGCGTCGCGGGGTTAGCCAAAGGCGTAACCCACTGTTCGCAGGTAGAGAGGAGTGGCGGACTACGCTTCGCTAATCCGCCCCACGCTTGCTCAAACATCAACGCTTTCGCGTTGGCCGGGAAGCTCGTTTTGGACTGTCTCCATCAATCGTTGAAAAAAAACCAATCTTGCGAAAACGTGCGACACCTCTTCGAAACTCTTTGAGCTCTTCCTCGATCGGATCGTCAGACGGTGAATCTAGATACTCAAATAGGCTGGGATCGTGATGTGGGTGCAACCCTGTATGACAGGTGTGGCAAAGAGTAATTAGATTAGAGTGGTCTGTAATGCCACCCCTCTCCCAAGGCCGAATGTGATGAACGTGAAGTACCAAATCTATATTGTCGTCCGGACGTCGTCCGCAGACGCGGCAGCGGCGACCGTCGCGCTTCAAGACTTCCATTCGTAGTTTGGGAGTTGGGGCACGACGGAATGCCGTTTTTTGTAATAAGGACGGCGACACAAATCCGGCGCGGCCACGCGGAACAGATGGATCGGAGCGAAGCAAGCGTGGAAAAATACCGCGAGCTAGTGTCTGTTCGACGAGCGCGTTTCCTCCACCGATCAAAAATAGAATCGCTTCGTCCACGGTGTGAATGATTGCGTATGGTTGACGGGCCGTCTGCCAGAGTTCGACGAAAGCAGGGTAAACAAGCCGAGCTTGGCGAAGCTCGATCTGCCTTTGCTCGTCAGCCCAACCGACCCATTCCGACTGTGTACAAAACTCGACTTTGTTGTTCTCGCCGGCGACAAGAGTAATCGCATAGTACAACTCGCCCGAACGTGGCTTGTTCAGTGCGCTAAGCTGTAGGTCTAAGTCAGTTGTCTCTTGCGGTATTATTGTCATAGTTAGCTAAGCAAAAGCTCACTCCGCCGCCTCGCTCGCGCTGCTGCTCTTCCGCGGCTTGCCATCCGCCTTCTTCAGCACCGGGGCCAGAAACTTCCCCGTGTAGCTCCGCGGCGCCTTGACGATATCCTCCGGCGGACCCCAGGCTACGATCTCTCCGCCGCCGTCGCCGCCTTCGGGGCCTAAGTCGATCACCCAGTCGGCGGTCTTGATGACTTCGAGGTTGTGCTCGATCACCACCACCGTATTTCCTTGGGCGACCAGCTCGTGCAGCACCTCCAGCAGCTTTGCGACGTCGTGGAAATGCAGGCCGGTGGTCGGCTCGTCCAGGATGTAGAGCGTGCGGCCGGTGGCGCGCTTTGACAGTTCTTTTGCCAGTTTGACGCGCTGGGCTTCGCCGCCGGATAGCGTCGTCGCCTGCTGGCCGACGTGGATGTAATCCAGGCCGACGCGGTGCAGGGTTTTAAAAGTTTCGCGGACGCGCGGGACTGCCTTGAAGAATTCGGCGGCTTCCTCGACCGTCATGTCGAGCACGTCGGCGATGCTCTTGCCCTTGAACAGGACTTCGAGCGTCTCGCGGTTGTAGCGCTTGCCCTTGCAGGTGTCGCAGGTGACGTAGACGTCGGGCAAAAAGTGCATCTCGATCTTGATGACGCCGTCGCCCTGGCAGGCCTCGCAGCGGCCGCCCTTGACGTTGAAGGAGAAGCGGCCGGGCTCGTAGCCGCGCGCCTTGGCTTCGGGCAGGCCGGCGAACCATTCGCGGATCGGCGTGAAGGCGCCGGTATAGGTCGCGGGGTTCGAGCGCGGGGTGCGGCCGATCGGCGACTGGTCGATGTCGATGATCTTGTCGATATGCTCCAGCCCCTCGATGCGGTCGTGGGGCGCGGCGCCTTCGCTGGCGTTGTTCAGCTTGCGGGCGATCGCCTTGTAGAGCGTGTCGATCAGCAGCGTCGACTTGCCGCCGCCGGAGACGCCGGTGACGCAGGTGAACAGCCCGAGCGGGATTTCCGCCGAGACGTTCTTGAGGTTATTGCCGCGGGCGTTGACGACCTTGATGGTGCGGCGATGGTTCGGCGGCCGGCGCTCGGGGATCGCGACCGACAATTCACCGGTGAGATATTTTCCGGTCAGCGAGTTCGGGTTCTTCATGACCTCGGCGGGCGTGCCCTGCGCCACGATGTGGCCGCCATGCATGCCGGCGCCGGGGCCGATGTCGAGCACATAATCGGCGAGGCGAATGGCGTCCTCGTCATGCTCGACCACGATCACGGTATTGCCGAGGTCGCGCAGCCGCTTCAGCGTCTCCAATAGCCGCGCATTGTCGCGCTGGTGCAGGCCGATCGAGGGCTCGTCCAGCACGTAGAGCACGCCTGTGAGCCCCGAGCCGATCTGCGAGGCCAGGCGGATGCGCTGGCTTTCGCCGCCACTCAATGTGCCGGAGGAGCGGGACAGCGTCAGGTAGTTCAGGCCGACGTCGAGCAGGAAGGACAGCCGCTCACGGATCTCCTTCAGCACGCGCGCGGCGATCTCGTTCTGCTGCGCGTTGAGCGCAGCAGGCACGCTCTCGAACCATTCGCCGGCGCGCTTCACGGAGAGTTCTGAGATTTCGCCGATATGCTTGCCGCCGATCTTGACGCACAGCGCCTCGGGCTTGAGGCGATGGCCCTTGCAGCCCGCGCAGGGGATATCGGAGAAATACTTTGCCAGCTCCTCGCGCGCCCATTCGCTCTCGGTCTCGCGATAACGGCGCTCGAGATTGGTGATGACGCCTTCGAACGGCTTCTTGGTGTCGTAGGAGCGCACCCCGTCCTCGTAGGAGAACTTGATCTCGTCGTCGCCGGAGCCGTGCAGCAAGGCCGCCTGCGTCTTCTTCGGCAGGTCCTTCCACTTGGTGTCGAGCGTGAACTTGTAGAACTTGCCGAGCGCGGTCAGCGTCTGGATGTAATAGGGCGAGGACGACTTGGCCCAGGGCGCGATCGCGCCCTTGCGCAGCGTCAGCTCCTTGTCGGGTATGACGAGGTCCTCGTCGATATGCTGCTCGACGCCGAGGCCGCCGCAGGCGGGGCAGGCGCCATAGGGGTTGTTGAACGAGAACAGCCGCGGCTCGATCTCGGGGATCGTGAAGCCGGAAACCGGGCAGGCGAACTTTTCCGAAAACAGAATCCGTTCCGGCCCGCTCTTGTCGTGAATCTTGGCGGTCTTCTTGTCGGACTTTTTCTCTTCCGCCGCGCCAGCCGGCGCGTCGGCGTATTCGATCACCGCCAAGCCCTCGGCGAGCTTCAGCGCGGTCTCAAAGCTTTCGGCGAGGCGCTGGCCGAGGTCGGGGCGGACCACAATGCGGTCGACGACCACGTCGATGTCGTGCGGGAATTTCTTGTCGAGGGTGGGGGCATCCGAAAGCTCATAGAAGGTGCCGTCGATCTTGACGCGCTGAAAGCCCTTCTTGAGCCATTCGGCAAGCTCCTTCTTGTATTCGCCCTTGCGGCCGCGCACGACCGGCGCGAGCAGATAGAGCCGCGTGCCCTCGGGGAGCGCCAGCACACGATCGACCATCTGCGATACGATCTGGCTTTCGATCGGCAAGCCGGTGGCGGGCGAATAGGGCACGCCGACGCGTGCCCAAAGCAGGCGCATGTAGTCGTAGATCTCGGTCACGGTGCCGACGGTGGAGCGCGGATTTTTTGAAGTGGTCTTCTGCTCGATCGAGATCGCGGGCGACAGGCCGTCGATCTGGTCGACGTCGGGCTTCTGCATCATCTCCAGGAACTGGCGCGCGTAAGCCGAGAGCGACTCGACGTAGCGCCGCTGTCCCTCGGCGTAGATGGTATCGAAGGCGAGTGAGGATTTGCCGGAGCCGGAGAGGCCGGTGAACACGACCAGCTTGTCGCGGGGAATCTCGATGTCGACATTCTTGAGGTTGTGCTCGCGCGCGCCGCGGATGGTTATCGCGCGCAATGCAGAGCCGGCGGGTTGTTGGCGCTTCGCCCTTAGCACTTCATCCATATCGGCATTTCCAGGCGCGCAGATCGCGCGCCGAGTTGGGGCGCGCATTGCCCGCGAGAGCCGGGATCAGGCGCCTATGATTGAAAGTCGGAACATAGGAAGAACGGCGAGGGATTTCCAGTGCCGCGCACGAATCATCAACGGATTGTTTGCGCTATCTTCTTTTTGGCAGCAGCAGTCAGCAGCTCCGGTCGGAACTCCTCAAATACAAACGCCTCCGTTCCGAATTTCCCGGAACGGAGGCGCAGGCAGCTTCAGCAGGAAGTCTTAGAAGTGATAGTTCACGCCGACCTGAACGCTGTTCAGGTTGAGCGTTCCGCTTGCAAGAGGAGCAATGCCTGCGAAGTAGGTCTCGCTGTCGAAGCTGCGATAGAGGTACTCGGCCTTGACCGACCATTTCGGTGCGAACATCACCTCGACGCCAGCACCGAGTGTCCAGCCGGAGTGGACCTGGCTATCCGACACGCTCACGCCGAGCCTCGATAATGTCAGACGGTTGTCGGCCCACGCATAACCGCCGGTACCGTAGACGAGGACCTGGTCGAACGCGTAGCCGACGCGGCCACGAACGGTACCCATCGAGCGAATCCGAGTCTCTACCGCGGCGAGCGCCGGGTTACCCACCCTCACGCCGACATCTGCCCAAGCGGCATCGGCCTCAACGCCGAGCACGAAGTTGCCAGTCTGCCAGTTGTAGCCGAGCGTGCCGCCGGCGAAGCCGCCGCTGATCTCGCCGAACGCGTCTGAGGTGTTTTCCTGGGCGTAGCCGCCCATCGCGCCGAGATAAAAGCCGGTCCAGTTGTTGATCGCAATCGCTGCAGCGGGCGCCTTGGTATAGGGCCGCGCGGCAAGGTCGGCGGCCATCGCAGGCGCCATCCCAAGTGCGATCAAGCCAGTGGTGGTCAGCAGAATTTTCTTCACTTTCTTTTTCCTTTCGCGACTCTTCAACGCAAACTTCAGCGGTCAATTTGAGGTTGCGGTTCCATATAGCGTGAAGCCATCGCAGATTGCTGTCGCCGAAAAACCACATCCGCGGCAAAAACATGCGCGATACAACCGTAGCGGGCGCTGGTGGCGCTGACCTACAACCAAACAAAAAGGCCGGCTTGAAGCCGGCCTTTCCGTAGTCCCGCGCTGGCGCTGAGCTCAGTACCTCGCGATGACCGGGCCGCCGAACCTGTAGTTGATGCGAGCGGTGACGATATCGACGTCTTGGTCGATGCGAGAAGTCCTCGAGAATGAGCCGGCCGGAGCAAGAGCAAAGTTGCCGGACGCGGCAAAGTCGACGTCGCGGTCACCCAAGAACAGGTGGTTGTACTCGACGCCAAACGACCAGTTCGGGGCGAAGCCGAATTCGAGACCGGCGCCAACGACGCCGCCCCAACGCGTTTCCTTGGCGCTGTCTACAAGAAGCCCGGTCGCGGTTTCGATACCCCTGTACTTGTCGCTGGTCACGGCCGCGCCGCCCTTTACGTAGAGCAGGACGTTGTTCCAGGCATAGCCGACCTGACCGGTGATCAGTCCGAATGCATTGATCTTCGACTCATTCTCGATGGTGCTGAGGGGGGTGAAAAAGGCCAGACTTGTGTTGGAGCCCTTGAAGTCAGCCCAGTTGCCTTGCCCTTCCACACCGAACACCCAGCCAGCAGACTGCCAGCGATAGCCGATCTGACCACCGACCGTGCCGCCGTCTGCGTCATGGCAACCTTCGGCCAGGGGCGGAACGAAAGGACCTACGACGTCGGCGGTGAGGTCCCAGCACTTGTGGGCCGAACCCCAGCCACCGTTGGCGCCGATGTAAAAGCCACTCCAGTCATATACGACGGCGGCCGGCGCCGGCGGCGCCTTGGTATAGGGGCGCGCAGCGAGGTCGGCGGCCGCCGCAGGTGCGGCGAACGCGATGAGAGCAACTGTAGCTAACAGATACTTCTTCATGATCTATCCCCAGGTTTTGTCCGCTTCCGTTGGTCCCCGAAGCGTTCTCGGATGAGACGCAGCGTTCTCGGATGAGACGCGAGCACCCGCGCCGTTCCACAACTCTATAGCCCGACTCGCGCGGAAATGGCGTCTCCAAAATGCAACAGTCGCCAGCCAACTATATGGAACGAAGCTTATGATTTATCTGGTATAATTGGAACCGAGGCGGGAACTTTCGGGTTCCATTTCGCTTATTTCGGTTTCCCCGTGAGTTCCCGGGGCTCGCCTAGAGATTGTAAAACTGCCAGCAGGGCGCATGAGGCGTTATTAGGAACAAAGCTGGAACGCGCGCATCGGCGATGCTATATGTGGATAACCGGCGGCTTGCCGAGGGATCGCCAAGTCAGCGGGGCCAGTCAGTGTATAGGGTCCGGATGTCCGGGAACGGACGCGCGGAAACGGACAAGCGACAGTCAAGAATTGAAGGCGGCCGGCACGGAAGCGGGTCCGACCAGTAATTTTTGCCAGTAATTGTTGCCGGCAATATCGAGTGGAGAGCGGCGATGGCGGGAAGCGTGAACAAGGTGATTCTGGTCGGCAACCTCGGCAAGGATCCCGAAATCCGGCGGACACAGGACGGGCGGCCGATCGCCAATCTGAGCATCGCGACCTCGGAGACCTGGCGCGACAAGGCCACCGGCGAACGCAAGGAAAAGACCGAGTGGCACCGCGTGGTGATCTTCAACGAGGGGCTCTGCAAGGTCGCCGAGCAATATCTGAAGAAGGGCGCCAAGGTTTACATCGAGGGCGCGCTGCAGACCCGCAAATGGACCGACCAGAGCGGCGTCGAGAAATATTCGACCGAAGTCGTGCTGCAGGGCTTCAACTCAACCCTGACCATGCTCGACGGGCGTAGCGGCGGCGGAGGCGGCAGCTTCGGCTCCGACGATTCCGGCGATTTCGGCTCCGGCGGTCCGGTCAGTTCGGCGCCGCGGCGGGCCGTGGCGGCCGGCGCCCGCAACAGCGATATGGACGACGACATCCCGTTCTGAGGCGGCGGCACCGCCTGAGGCCGCAGTCGAGATTCGGAAAGCGCCCAGCATGAGCCTCACGCCGCTGCTGGATGCCGGCCCCCTGATATCGGTTCATGCCTTTTCGGCCATGGCGGCGTTCGCGCTTGGCATCGTGCAGTTTGCTGCCCCGAAGGGGACGCTGCCGCACCGGACGATCGGCTGGATCTGGGTCGGCCTGATGGTGGTCGTCGCCGCCAGCTCGTTCTGGATCCATGAGATCAGACTGCTGGGCCCCTGGAGCCCGATCCACCTGCTGTCGATCATGGTCCTGGTCCTGCTTCCGATCGCCGTGCTCAGCGCTCGCCGGCACAAGGTCAGCCGTCACCGCAAGACGATGATCGGCATTTTCACGGGAGGATTGGTGATCGCCGGCCTGTTCACCCTGCTGCCGGGACGGATCATGCACGCGGTATTTTTCGGCCAGTAGGCCGATGCAGGAATCACGGTTCCAGCGCCCCTTTTCCGGGCGGGAAACATCCGCTCCGGCGAGCCCCATGCAAGGCGCCGCTAATCCGATAAGTCCATGAAAAAACGAGCGGAAAAACGTCCTCTCCAGCGCGCTTCGGGGTGGTGATCGGACCCCCGATGCGCTATATGATTCTTAGCTGAGAACTGACCGGATTCCCCTTTGTCTGACCCCGAAGATAACAAGCCCGGCGAACCGCCGGAGCCTTCCGATATTCGTCCCGTTTCCATCCTCGACGAGATGAAACGCTCGTATCTCGATTACGCCATGAGCGTGATCGTGGCACGCGCGCTGCCGGATGCGCGCGATGGGCTCAAGCCCGTGCACCGCCGCATTCTCTACGCGATGCACGAGAACGGCTTCGAATGGAACAAGTCGTACAACAAGTCGGCGCGTACGGTCGGCGACGTCATCGGCAAATACCATCCCCACGGCGACCAGTCGGTCTATGACGCGCTGGTGCGCCTCGCGCAGGATTTCTCCATGCGCGAGCGCCTGATCGACGGACAGGGCAATTTCGGCTCGGTGGACGGCGATACGGCGGCGGCCATGCGCTACACCGAATCCCGGCTGACCAAGATCGCGCAGACGTTGCTCGACGATATCGACAAGGACACCGTCGATTTCCAGGCCAATTACGACGGCCGCGACCGCGAACCGACGGTGCTGCCGGCCAAGTTTCCCAACCTTCTGGTCAACGGCGCCGGCGGCATCGCCGTCGGCATGGCGACCAACATCCCGCCGCACAATCTCGGGGAAGTCATCGATGCCTGCGTGGCGCTGGTCGACAATCCGGCGCTTACGATCGACGACCTCATCAACATCGTGCCGGGTCCGGATTTCCCGACCGGCGGCATCATCCTCGGCCGTCAGGGCATCCGCTCGGCCTATCACCTTGGCCGCGGCTCGATCGTGATGCGCGGCAAGGTGACGATCGACACCATCCGCAAGGATCGCGAAGCAATCATCGTCACCGAGATTCCCTACCAGGTGAACAAGGCCACCATGGTCGAGCGCATCGCCGAGCTGGTGCGCGAGAAGAAGATCGAGGGCATTTCCGACCTGCGCGACGAATCCGACCGTGACGGTTTCCGCGTCGTCGTAGAGTTGAAGCGCGACGCCGTGCCCGACGTGGTGCTGAACCAGCTCTATCGGTTTACGCCGCTGCAGACGAATTTTCCGGCCAACATGGTGGCGCTCGATGGCGGCCGTCCGCAGGTGATGAACCTGAAGGACCTGTTGACGCTGTTCATCGCGTTCCGCGAACAGGTGGTCACCCGCCGCACCAAGTTCCTGCTCAACAAGGCCCGTGACCGCGCCCATATCCTGGTCGGCCTTGCGATTGCGGTCGCCAATATCGACGAGATCATTCGCGTTATCAGAACTTCGCCCGATCCGAACACCGCGCGCGATATCTTGATGTCGCGCGACTGGCCGGCGCGGGATGTCGAAGCGATGATCACGCTGATCGACGATCCCCGGCACCGGATGGCGCCCGACGGCACCGCGCGGCTGTCGTTGGAGCAGGCCAAGGCGATTCTCGACCTGCGCCTGCAGCGCCTGACGGCGCTCGGCCGGGATGAGATTTCGCAAGATCTCGACAAGCTCGCCGTGGAAATTGCCGATTACCTCGACATCCTGCGCTCGCGGGCCCGCGTTCAGGCCATCATCAAGACCGAACTCGGCGCGGTGAAGGACGAGTTTGCCAACCCGCGCAGGACCGTGATCCTCGAGCAGGAGGGCGAGGTCGAGGACGAGGACCTGATCCAGCGCGAGGACATGGTGGTCACTGTCTCGCACGCCGGCTACGTCAAGCGTGTACCGCTCTCGACCTATCGCGCCCAGCGGCGCGGCGGCAAGGGCCGCGCGGGTATGCAGACCCGCGACGAGGACTTTGTGAGCCGGCTGTTCGTGGCTTCCACCCACACGCCGGTCTTGTTTTTCTCGTCGCGCGGTCAGGTCTACAAGGAAAAGGTCTGGCGGCTGCCGGTGGCCGCGCCCAATGCGCGCGGCAAGGCGCTGATCAACATCCTGCCACTGGAGCAGGGCGAGCGCATCACCACCATCATGCCGCTGCCGGAGGATGAATCCTCCTGGGGCAATTTCGACGTGATGTTTGCTACCACCGGCGGCACCGTCCGCCGCAACAAGCTGTCCGACTTCGTCGATGTTCGCCGCTCCGGCATCATCGCCATGAAGCTCGGGGAGGGCGAGGCAATCGTCGACGTGCAGATCTGCACAGAGCACGACGACGTGCTGCTGACGGCGGCCGGCGGCCAGTGCATCCGCTTCCCCGTCGCCGACGTGCGCGTCTTCACTGGCCGTACCTCGATGGGCGTGCGCGGCATTGCGCTCGCGGCGAATGACAAGCTGATCTCGCTGGCGATCCTGCGCCATGTCGAGACTACTTCCGACGAGCGATCGGCTTACTTCAAGATGCGCCGCGCGGTCGCCGGCGAAACCGCGGCGGAAGAACCTGTTGATGTCGAGGGCGAGGAGACCTCGGGTTCGCTGCAGCTCTCGCAGGAGCGCTACGCGGAAATGTCGGCGCAGGAGCAGGTGGTGCTGACGGTCTCCGTCAACGGCTACGGCAAGCGCACCTCGTCCTACGAATACCGCACCACCGGCCGCGGCGGCAAAGGCATCGTCGCGATGAGCGTCAACAACCGCAACGGCAAGCTGGTGGCGTCATTCCCGGTCGAGCACAGCGATCAGATCATGCTGGTGACCGACAAGGGCCAGTTGATCCGCTGCCCGGTCGAGGACATCCGCATCGCCGGCCGTTCGACGCAGGGCGTCATCGTGTTCGACACCGCCGACGACGAGCACGTGGTGTCGGTCGAGCATATCGGCGAGGATGAGAACGGTAACGGCGGCTAGTGCCGCCGGCCTTGTGAATAACGAGTAGATCCTATGGGGTGGCAGGTGGTCAGGGGTAAGCTGAGTTTGCGAACACCCA
>NZ_LLXX01000158.1 GCF_001440405.1 Bradyrhizobium valentinum | reverse complement strand
TCACAACGGGCTGAAATCACTCAACTTTCTTTTTCGGTCAGGCTCTCAGGATGAGGTCTGGCAGGACGGGCCGCGGGTAGATCGAAGAATCGTGGGCAAAGCGAAGCATGCCCACCATTCAAGACCGCGGTCGCGGACGGATGGTGGGCACGGCGCCAAAGTGGCGCCTTTGCCCACGCTACGGTGCAACGAATCCTACCTGCACCGCGGATAGATCGCGGCGAGTTCGCGCCCGCGCAACAGCAGAAGCCGCGCGGTCAGCCCGCCGCGGCGGCTGATCCAATCCCGCACCGCCTCCGGATAGGCCGCCTGCACCGCGCGCGAGGCCTCCGGTTCCGCATAGATGCGGCCGCGGCCGTCGATCGAGCGGGCGGCGTGGAACCCCAGCACCGCGCGGCGGGTTACGCAGATCCGCTCCTCCGGTATCGTCATCAGCACCAGCGTGCAGGCCGACAGGCATGGCCCGTCGATCACCACCCGCTCGCCGGATTGGCGCACCCGATCGAACAGCTCGAGAAACGGTCCGACCTGTCCGCCGGGGCTGGCGAGAATACGAATCTCGGCCCGAACCGGCCCGATTGCCGCGAACAGCGCGGCTACGGCAACGACTACCTTGATGACCGCCATTCGCATGCGCGACTCCTTCGTCAGCACTGCCCTCCGGCCCAGTTACGCTGAGATATGTGGCAAGGTTTCGTCAATCCTCCGCGCCGGAGACGCCGGCCTCCGTGAAAGTTGCCATCCCGGCGTGGCAGGCCAGTGCCGCGCGGATCAGCAGGATCGCGACAGCAGCGCCGGACGCCTCGCCGAGCCGCATGTTCAGGTCGAGCAGCGGATGCAGCTTCAGTTCGCGCAGCAGATCGCGGTGGCCGGATTCCGCCGAGACGTGCCCGGCGCGGCAATGATCGAGCGCGCCGGCATCAAGACGCGCAAGCGGCAGCACAGCCGACGTTGCCACGAAACCGTCGAGCAGCACCGGAACTTTATGCTGCCTTGCGGCAAGCGCCGCGCCGGCGATCGCCGCGAGCTCGCGGCCGCCCAGCGCCGCCGCCACTGCCAGCGGATCGCCGAGAGTATCGCGATGGAAATTCAGCGCGGCCTCG
>NZ_LLXX01000157.1:28251-65687 GCF_001440405.1 Bradyrhizobium valentinum | reverse complement strand
GATGCGGCTGGTGGCGCGCGGCGCCGCAAAGCTGATGGCCGCCGACGATGGTCCCTGCATCGGTGCGCTCGCCTTCGACGGCTGGGACACGCACGCCAACGAAGGCGGGCCGGTCGGGCGGCTGGCGCAATTGCTCGGCGGCCTCGACGGCGCACTGGCGGAATTCGAAACGGGGTTAGGGGCGCGCTGGCGCGACACCGTGATCGTGGTCGCCACCGAATTCGGCCGCACCGCGCGCATCAACGGCACGCAAGGCACCGACCACGGTACCGGCACCATCGCGCTGCTCGCCGGCGGCGCGGTGAAAGGCGGGCGGGTGATCGCGGACTGGCCCGGGCTGAAGCCGGCCAATCTCTATCAGGGCCGCGACCTCGCCCCGACTACCGATCTGCGCGCGGTGATGAAAGGCGTGCTGAAGGATCAGTTCGGGCTGGCTGAGCGCGTGCTGGCGGAGGCGGTGTTCCCGGACAGCAGCGCCGTGAAGCCGATGCAGGGGTTGGTAGGGTAATTTCTCAAGAGGTTGGATTGCGAAGCAATCCGGGTGAGGGGTAAGGCAATGCGTGGCCGCAAAGACCATCCGAATCGCGAGGCGATTGCGGGTCAATCAAACAGACGCAGAAACTGTCCTCTGGAATCGCATTCGTAATCGGCAGATCGACGGGCACAAGTTCGTCCGGCAAGTGCCGATACTCGGTTACATCTGCGATTTCGCTTGTCGCGAGCGACGTCTGATCATTGAAGTCGATGGCGGCCAGCACAGTGAATCAGCAGCCGACGCAATACGCGATCGTCGCTTGGCGGAAGAAGGCTATAGTGTGCTTCGGTTTTGGAATAACGACGTGCTTGGAAATACCGAAGGCGTATTGGTTACGATTCAAGCCGAGCTCTCGAAATAGGAGAGCGCTGTTCGCTTAACCTCGCCCCGCTTGCGGGGAGAGGTCGGATTGCGAAGCAATCCGGGTGAGGGGGTCCAGGTCTCACGTCGTTCAGAACTCGCGGAGAGAGCCCCTCACCCCGACCCTCTCCCCGTGAAGGACGGGGAGAGGGAGCGGAGAGAGCAGGGCCACACCTACGTCGTAATCTCATCCACTTCCGCCAGTTCCGCCGCGCTCAGTGTCCAGCCGATCGCTTTCACGTTCTGCTCGACCTGTTCGACACGGGTGGCACCGGCGATGACGCTCGATACTTGCGGGCGCTGCGCCAGCCAGGAGAAGGCAAGCTCGAGCATGGTGTGGCCGCGCGCCTGCGCAAACGCTTGCAGCTTTTCGACGATGTCTTCGTTGCGCGGCGTGGCGTAGCGGTCCTTCAGGGCAGGCGCCTTGGCGAAACGGGTGTCGGCTGGGGCGGCGGCGCCGCGCTGGTATTTGCCGGTCAAGAGGCCGCCCGCCAGCGGGAAGAACGGCAGCAGGCCGAGCCTGTATTCCTGCGCGGCAGGCAACAGATCTCTTTCGATGCCGCGCACCACGAGGCTGTACTCGTCCTGGCAGGAGACGAAGCGGTTGACGTTCATCTGCCGCGCCATCATTTCGGCCTCGGCAATGCGCCAGGCCGGAAAATTCGAATTGCCGATGTAGCGGACCTTGCCCTGGCGGACGAGATCGTCCAGCGCGCGCAGCGTCTCTTCCATCGGCGTCAAGGGATCGTAATCATGCTGCTGGTAGAGATCGATGTAGTCGGTCTTCAGCCGCGTCAGGCTGGCTTCGACGGCGGACATGATGTAGCGGCGGGAAGCGCCCTGTTTGGTGCCGTCATTGCTCATGGGTTTGCCATATTTCGTCGCCAGCACGATGTCCTTGCGCCGATCGCCGAGGACGGTGCCAAGCACGGTCTCGGAGCCGCCCATGCCCGCATAGATGTCGGCGGTGTCGAACAGGGTAATGCCGAGGTCGATAGCCTTGTGGATCACCTTGCGCGAGGTTTCCAGATCGGTGCGCTGGCCGAAATTGTTGCAGCCGAGGCCAACGGCGGAAACGCGCAGGCCGGAGCCGCCGAGGTTGCGAATTTGCATGGATCGATCCTGTGGGATGGTCGCGGGGAGGAGGCGCATTGTGGCCCGCTCCACTGCGCCCCGCAAGAAGCGGCGCCACTAGCGTCCGCGCTTGGCAGCTATGCGGCACAAAAAATGCGGCCCCGGCCAGACGCGGCGACTGACGGGGGCCGCTTGGGGCGCGTGATCTGAGACGGGGGGCCTGATCAGACGCAGGCGCAGCCTAGCCGCGTTTTGTTACGCCGCCGTGACGCGGGGACTTATCCACAGGCTCGATGTCGCCAGCCGACCCCCAGCTCTGATAATTCCGGCGCAATGAATTTTTGAATCTCAGGCGTCTCAATAAGATTTCAAATAATACGCCTGGCGGGAATCAAGGAGACTGGTTGTGCCGCCTATGCTAGGATAACCAAGGGTCGAAAAGCGCTTGGAGGGTCAAATGGTCTCCAGCTATCTCCGCCTTTTGGTCTGTGCGGCAGTTCTTTCGGCAGGTGGGGCGCAAGCCCAGCAGAGTAACGACGCAACAACGCTCTTCAACAACGTCAGAATATTCGACGGCAAGGGCACGTCGCTGTCAGAACCAACCAACGTGTTGGTTCGAGGCAATCTGATCGAAACAATTTCCCGAGCGCAGATCGCGGTCGACCGCCGCGCCGACACGCGCGTCATCGAAGGCGGCGGGCGCACGTTGATGCCGGGGCTGATCGACAATCATTGGCACGCGATGCTGGCGCGGGTGACGCCGGTGCAGGCGTTCGGTGACGTCGGCTACAACAATCTCGTTGCCGGCGACGAAGCGACAGACACTCTGATGCGCGGCTTCACCACCGTTCGCGACGTGGGCGGGCCGGTGTTCGGTCTCAAGCGCGCCATTGATGACGGGATCGTCAAAGGCCCGCGCATCTATCCGTCCGGCGCCATGATCACTGTCACGAGCGGGCACGGGGATTTTCGCCAGTTAACCGATCTGCCGCGGACGATCGGCGGCATGCTCACCCGCATGGAGCAGATCGGTGGCGCCATAGTTGCGGACAGCCCTGACGAGGTGCGCGTGCGCGCGCGCGAACAGCTCATGCAGGGCGCCTCTCAAGTCAAGTTGACGGCGGGCGGCGGGGTGTCGTCCCCCTTCAGTCCGATCGACGTGACTACCTTCACCGAGGCCGAACTGCGCGCCGCGGTTGAAGCGGCCGAGAATTGGGGCACGTACGTCGCCGCGCATGCCTTTACGCCGAATGCGATCCGGGGGGCTATAGCGGCTGGCGTGAAATGTATCGAACACAGCACCCTGATGGACGAAGCTACCGCCAAGCTGATCGCCGAGAAGGGCGTTTGGCTCAGCCAGCAGCCGCTCCCCGACGCCTTGAGGCTGGGTTTTCCCGAGGGTTCCGTCCAGCGCGCCAAGGCGGATGAGGTCTGGCCCGGCATAGCCAAGTCCTACGAGTTGGCGAAGAAGTACAAGATCAAGACGGCGTGGGGTACCGATGTGCTGTTCTCCCGCGAGCTGGCGCAACAACAAGGAGCAATTCTGGCCTCGCTTACCCGTTGGTACACCCCCGCCGAAGCGCTGGTCATGGCGACATCGACAAACGCCGAGCTGCTGGCGCTGTCGGGAAAGCGCAATCCCTATCCGGGAAAGCTCGGTGTCGTAGAGCAGGGCGCGCTCGCCGATCTGCTCCTTGTCGACGGCAATCCACTGGACGAGATCGGTCTCATTGCCGATCCCGCCAAAAACTTCAAGGTGATCATGAAGGACGGCATGATCTATAAGAACACGCTCACCAGGTGAGAAACTCCATCGGTCCTCGATCGAACATCAGAACAGCTTGCGGTAAACGACGAAGCCGGAACGCTCCGCCACCTTGTCGTAAAGCTGCATCGCAGTGTGGTTGGTCTCGTGCGTCTGCCAATAGACGCGGGAACATCCCGCGAGCTTCGCCTGCTCGTACACGCCGTTGATCAAGGCACGGCCGATGCCCTTGCCGCGCACCGCCGCGCTGGTGAAGAGGTCCTGCAGATAGCAGGTCGGCTCGATCGCGGTCGTGCTGCGGTGAAACAGGTAGTGCGTCAGCCCGAGCAACTCGCCGCCGCTCTCGCCGACCAGCGCATGCACCGGCTCGTAGGCGTCGAAGAAGCGCGCCCATGTCATCGCCGTGATCTCGGGCGCCAGCGCGGTCGCGCCGAAGCGGCCGTAGAAGGCGTTGTAGCCCTCCCACAGCGGAAGCCATTGCGTATGGTCGGGGCGGGTGACGAAGCGGATGGTGAGGTCGCCGGACATTGCGCGTTTCCGTTTTGCTGGGAGATGACGCGTCAGAGACGCAGAAGGAGCGAGATTACTACAGACGCGGCAGCAGGGGATCAACTTTGCACGGAAGCACGATCGGCTCCCTCTCCCCGTTCTTCACGGGGAGAGGGTTGGGGTGAGGGGCTGCTTCCGCGAGTTCTGAACGCCGTGAGACCTGTACCCCCTCACCCGCCGCGCGAGGGCGCGGCGACCTCTCCCCGCAAGCGGGGCGAGGTTTGAAGAGAGCTATCGGCTTGGCATGCCTGCCGCTATTCCGCGGCGCCAAGGTGCCGGGCAAGGCTGCGATAGTTGCCGCGCAACGCGCGGTAATAGTCGGCGCTGGCGGGATCGTCGGTGTGGCGGACGAGGTCGGTGACCGGCGTGTAGCTCAGCATGCGTCCGCCGTCGGGCAGCGCCGTGCAGATGAAGCGCAGCACCTGTCCGTCGGCGAGATTGATGTTGATCGGCGTGGAATCGCCGGTCCGGATCATTTCGGTGCGCTTGGCGATGAAGGCACCCAGTTCGTCCTCCGGCAGTTGCCAGGCGCCGGTGTCGCGGCCGTGGTACATCAGCGCAATGAAGGGCGGCTTGCTGTCGGCCTGCTCGTCGGACAAAGCGAAATAGTCGCGGAAGGCGCGGTTGATGAACTCGGCGCGGGTATCGGAATCGAGCAGCACGATGCCGATATCGACCTGATCGAGCGCGGCCGACAGTCGTTCCGCCGTGGCATGATGCTTCTTCTCCCATGCGAACGCATCGACCCATTTTTTTCGCAAGAGGCCGGTGATGAGCGCAGTGCCGCCGGCGGTGGCCGCCAGCAGCAGCATGCGCGCCAGGTCCGACATGTCGTAACCGGGCACGGCGCGGTGGTTGAGGAAGAACAGCGCAGAAGACGCCACCGCAATGACGGCACTGACTATGCCGGAGGCGATGCCGCTGACGGAAGCGGCAAAGGCGACGATGCAGACAAACAGCGGGGCGGGATTGGGGACGGGAACGAAATGTCGGTCGACCAGGAAGGCGATCAACGCCGTCGTTGTCGTCAGAGCCGGACCGGAGATTGCGTGCCAGTTTAACTGCATGCCCGTTCTCGCGCCACGTGCCGGGAATAAGACGCAAGCATGCCTGATTGTTGCGACTGTGCACGCCTTTCTGCCGCCAGTCTTAAGAGAGCGTTGCACAGATGCGGCAGGCTTTCGCATTTTTGAAATCAAATGATATTCGAAAGCCCGAGAAACCGGTTACGAAGCGCGCTGGTCAAGCCGTACGACATTTTGCAAGAGGACATCGATGCCCGCTGTTTCCCCGACGCTGCTGCCGATCCTGATGCTGTTTGCCTCCAACGTCTTCATGACGTTTGCCTGGTACGGCCATCTGAAATTCAAGGAGAGCCCGCTGGCGTTGGTCGTGGTGGCGAGCTGGGGGATCGCCTTCGTCGAATACTGGCTGGCGGTGCCGGCCAACCGCTGGGGCAGCGCGGTGTACTCGGCGGCGCAGCTCAAGACCATGCAGGAGGTGATCACGCTGGTGGTGTTCGCCTGCTTCTCGGTGCTCTATCTGAAGGAGCCGCTGGCGTGGAATCACGCGCTCGGCTTTGTCTGCATCGCGTTCGGCGCGTTCCTGATCTTTCACAAATGGTGAGCGCATTTGCGCAGATCATCGTCATTTCGCGGCGGGCGCCACCCGCAATACCCGTCCGTTCGAACTATCTGTGAGCAGCCACAGCGCACCATCCGGTCCCTGGCGGACGTCCCTGATCCGCTCGTGCAGGTTTTGCAGCAGGCGTTCCTCCGAGGTGACAGCGTTTCCGTTCAGCGTCAGCCGCACCAGCATCGCGCTGCGCAATGCGCCGGTGAACAGGCTGCCGTTCCATTTCGGAAACAGTTTTCCGGTGTAGAAGGCCATGCCGGACGGTGCGATCGACGGCACCCAGTATTTGAGCGGCTGCTCCATGCCGTCCTTGGCCGTGCCGTCGTGGATTTTCGCGCCGGAGTAATCGATGCCGTAGCCGATCACCGGCCAGCCGTAATTCTTGCCCTTGTCGATCAAATTGACCTCGTCACCGCCGCGCGGGCCATGCTCGATTTCCCAGAGCTCGCCGGTAGCGGGATGGATAGCGAGCGACTGGGCGTTGCGATGGCCGTAGCTCCAGATCTCCGGTTTGGCGCCGGCGCGGCCGGCGAACGGATTGCCTGATGGCGCCGAACCGTCGGGCGCGATGCGGATCACCTTGCCGAGATGATTGCCTAGGCTCTGCGCCTGATCGCGGTGGGCGAAGTGGTCGCCCAGCGTGACGAACAGATTGCCGTCGTCCGCCTGCACGATGCGGCAGCCGTAATGATTGCCCGATGACAGCGGCCCCTGCTGGCGGAAGATCACCTTGACGTCGTCGAGCCGGCCCTTGCCGTCGTCGAGCTTGGCGCGCGCGATCGCGGTGCGTCCACCGCCCTCAGTCCGCTCGGCATAACAAAAATAGAGGGTCCTGTTCTGCGCAAAGGATTTATCGACGGCGACGTCGAGCAAGCCACCCTGGCCCGACGCCCATACCTCGGGGACGCCCTTGAGCGGCGGCGAGACCTGTCCTTCCGCCGTGACGATCCGCATGCGGCCCGGACGCTCGGTCACCAGCATCGTTCCGTCGGATAGAAACGCCAGCGCCCACGGATTGACGAGGCCCCTAGCGATGGTCCGAACCTCAAGCTCGCCCGCCGACGAATCGAACCCCGGCTGCTCGCCGCGGGTGCCGGTGGCGATCAGGAACGAGACCGCAAGCAGGATCGCTACCGTCAACGCGGCAGTCACAAGGCCGACAGGTGTTTTCATCCTGGTCGTCCAGTCGCGATGCCGATCATCGCGCGTTCGCTAATGATGCAAACAAAAAGCCGCAACCGTCACGGAATGGGCATCGCGACGGTGGCCCTGATCGACAGCACCGTCAAGGTGACCACGAGGCAGAGCGACAGCGTGCCGATCGCGAGCGAGGTGGCGATGGCGCCTAGCAATCGGGAGGAAGCAATGGGCGCACGGCGGCTCTCGAAGCCGACTGTGCCAGGTGCCCGTGTCATGGCCTAAATCCTTGTAACGCGGGACGAATCACCCGCGACTCACTCGTCATCAGGAAAATCTTGCAATGATCACCGGCAATATTGCGGCGATGGTCGGCTGAAAATGGCGGAATAACGGCAAAGGTTAACGTTGTGCCCGCTATTGTTAACCTTTGGAGGCCCGCTCGCGCGAAAGTGAGATGACCGGCTGCAGGCGCGGGCGGCGGTTATGCGCCAGCGGCGACGCCGGCCTGGTCGTCGATCTCGGCCTCCGGGCGCCAGTCCATGGTCACGAAACCAGGGGTCTGCTCGACCCGCCGCAGCCAGGCGCGGATGGCCGGGAAGGTTGCCAGATCGTAGTCGCAGCGGTCGGCGACATGGGTGTAGCCGTACAGCGCGATATCGGCGACCGTCAGTTGCCCGGCGGCGAAATAGGCGCGGGTCTTGAGATGGTTTTCCATCACCTGGAGCGCGGCATAGCCGCGCTCCATCCAGTCCTCCAGCGCATGCGTCTGCAGGTCGCGGCCGCCCTTAACCAGCGACAGCCAGAAATAGGCGGCGCCGATATTGGGTTCGAGCGCGTGCTGTTCGAAGAACATCCATTGCAGCGCTTCTGCGCGTTCGACCCGTGACTCCGGGGCCAGCGAGGTGCCGCCGCAAACATACCAGAGGATGGCGTTGGACTCGGCGAGGTAGCGCCCCTCGGCGACTTCCAGCAGCGGCACCTGTCCGCTGGGATTCTTCTCCAGAAAATCCGGCGTGCGGCTTTCGCCTCTGAGAATGTCCACTTCGATTGCTTCATAGGGCGCGTTGAGCAGCGCCAGCGCAAGGCGGACCTTGTAGCTGTTGCCGGAGCGCTGCATCGAATAGAGCTTGTACATCGTCGTTGGGTTCACTCGGATCGGGGGCGGGCGGTGGGCGAACTGCGCAAGGCTTTCGCGCCGCAACGCGGCTAAACAATGATGCCGATACGAATGCGTCGCAAGACCTGCCGAATGGAAAAAGTCCAAAACCTCTACCGCACTGCACGCGCGCAGAATAATTCCATCAACACGGCGGAACAATAAAGATCACGCTTGCGCGACTCCGGGCGCGCTGGGCGCATGGCTCGCGCGGTCGAGCACCGCGCGTCGCAACACCACCCCAAAAAAAGCCAGCTCCACGAGCAGCGCGAGGGGGATGTAAGTGACGCCGGCGACACTGCGCGACAACAGCGGCACGATCCATGCCGCGGCGAGCAGGCTGATTTCGAAATCGCGAAAGCCATGGCGCAAGCCATGCCGCGCAAAGAATGCGATCGCGACCGCTAGCACCACGAGGTCATAGTCGAGCACGTAGGGCGTTGCGAGCAGGCAGCCCAACGCCAGCGCCGCGGCCTTGAGTTCGAAGGCGACGTCGCTGTGCCACAGCCACGCCAGGCTGGCGGCGAGCATGGCGAACAACGAGGCCTGCGCCGCATAGGCGGTCGGCACGTTCGCGCCGCATGCGCGGACCGCGGAGAAGATCGACTGGATCTTCTGCCAGCCGGTGCCGCCTTGTTCGAGCACGACCGTCTGCGTGAAGTTCATGGAGTCGGCAAACGCCTGCCAGATGCCGCTGCCAAGCATGGCGAAGCTGATCGCAACCAGCGCGGCAACAGTAGCGGCAGCCGCGCCGATGGTGCGGCACCGTCCGCCCGCCAGGAGTGCAACCGGAATCAGAACGCCCAACTGCGGCTTGTAGGCCAGCAGCCCTATCAGCACGCCGGCAAGCCATGGCCGGCGATCGAGCCAGTGCAGGGCGCCGCCGAGCAGCGCCGCAGTTAGGAATCCGTTCTGGCCGTGGCCGATATTGACGAACACCGCCGGGAAGGCGGCCGCGACCAGCCAGGTTTCGTGACGCGGCACGACGGCGCGGATCGCGGCGAGGTATGCGGCAAAACTCGTGACCAGCCAGAGCGCCAGGCCCCAGGCATAGGGAACGGCGGCGACGAGAACGGCCACCGCAAAGAAGAACGGCGGATAGTGCCAGCCGTAGAACGGCACGTCGCTGCCGTCGAACACTGCCTTCTCCGCCGCATGCTGGAGCGCGGGCGCATAGGCGTCTGCCGCGCGGCCCTGCCAGGTTAGCGTGCCCGCGGCATAGACATTGGAAAAGTCGGTGCCGATCGGCTGGCCATTGCTACTGATCAGGCCATCGGAAACCGCGATCCATCCGGCAAACACCAGGACGAAGAGGCCGAGCAGGATCAGACTGTAGCCGCGCATGCGCGCCGCCGTCACCCATTCGCCGGATCGCAGTCCTTGCCAGATATGAGTCATTTCACCGCGGAATTTTTACGAATATTGCGCCGATATTGCTCCGACCGTACCGAGCCGGCTTTAACGTTCCCTAAAGTTTGGCCTTAATCCGGCCAAGCTTCTTGCGATGCAGCGCGCAGCGTCTTAGGGTGCGCCGATCCCATCAGAAAGAGTCGTGAATCAAGAGTTCACGACGTTTGTCAGGAGATGATGATGCCCTTCCTGTCCGCCTCGCTCGCCCGTGTGAAGCCGTCCGCGACGATCGCGGTCACGGACAAAGCACGCGCGCTGAAAGCGGCGGGCCGCAACGTCATCGGCCTCGGCGCCGGCGAGCCGGACTTCGACACGCCTGCCAACATCAAGCTGGCGGCGATCCGCGCTATCGAGGCCGGCAAGACCAAGTACACCGACGTCGGTGGCATTCCCGAGCTGAAGGAAGCCATCATCAACAAGTTCCAGCGCGAGAACGGCCTGACCTACAAGCCGAACCAGATCATCGTCGGCACCGGCGGCAAGCAGGTGCTCTACAACGCGTTGATGGCGACGCTTAACCCTGGCGACGAGGTTATCATCCCGGCGCCGTACTGGGTCAGCTATCCGGAAATGGTGGCGCTCGCCGGCGGCGAGTCGGTGCCGGTGGTGTGCCCGGCGTCGAGCGGCTTCAAGCTGCGGCCCGAAGATCTGGAAAAGGCGATCACGCCGAAGACCAAATGGATCATCCTGTGCTCGCCGTCGAACCCGACCGGCGCCGCCTATACGCGCAGCGAGCTGAAGGCCATCACCGACGTGCTGGTGAAGCACCCGCATGTCTGGGTGATGACCGACGACATGTACGAGCACCTGGTCTATGACGACTTCCAGTTTGCAACGCCTGCGCAGGTCGAGCCGAAACTGTATGAGCGCACGCTGACGGTGAACGGCGTATCAAAAGCCTATTGCATGACCGGCTGGCGCATCGGCTATGCCGGCGGTCCGGCCGACCTGATCAAGGCGATGGCGACGATCCAGTCGCAGTCAACCTCGAACCCGTCGTCGATCGCGCAGTGGGCTTCGGTCGAAGCGCTGAACGGTCCGCAGGACTTCATCCCCGTGCACAACAAGGTGTTCAAGGAGCGGCGCGACCTCGTGGTGTCGATGCTGAACCAGGCCAAGGGCATCGAATGCCCGCGGCCCGAGGGCGCATTCTACGTCTATCCGTCCTGCGCCGGCACCATCGGCAAGACCTCGCCATCAGGCAAGGTGATCACCAATGACGAGGACTTCGTCACCGAGTTGCTCGAAAGCGAAGGCGTCGCCGTCGTGCAGGGTTCCGCGTTCGGGCTTGGACCGGCGTTCCGGATTTCCTACGCGACCAAAACCACCGACCTCGAAGACGCCTGCAAGCGCATTCAGCGATTTTGTGGCAATTTGAGATAGAGCGTTTTCAAGCGCAGCCTGTCCCGCACTTGATGCGGGATGGCTTTCCGGTTCGCATCAAGAAAACGCGTCAGAAAAAGGGCTGTCAAATCACATCGCGCGTGACCTACAGCGCGATGTTTTGACGGCTTCTTGAGGAAGCGCCATGTTTTCGACACGGCGCTTCCATCCTGTCCGCTCCGCTGAATTTGTTCATCAACATGCGGAGACTGGGACACATGCGACTCCTGACATTGACACTCGCGACGCTTTCGCTGCTCGCGCCGATCGCAAGCGCTGACGCGGCGCCAGTGGTTCGCGCCGGTATCCTGCAATGCCAGGGCGGCCAGAATGTCGGCTTCGTCGTCGGCTCGGTGACGAACCTCGAATGCGTGTTCCGCAGCGAGGGCCGCCGTCCTGAACCCTACATCGCCAGGGTGCAGCGCATCGGTCTCGATCTCGGCGTCACCGAGCAGACGCAGTTGTCCTGGGCGGTCAGTGCGCCGAACAGCCGGCTCGGGCGCGGCGAACTCGCCGGCAGCTATGGCGGCGTCGGCGCCAATGCATCGATCGGCGTCGGCGGCGGCGGCAACTTCCTGGTCGGCGGCCCCGCCAATGCCTACGCGCTGCAGCCGATCAGCGTGCAGGGACAAACCGGGCTGAACGTCACGGCCGGCATCGCCGGCCTCGAACTGCAGCCGTTCTACGGCAACGGTCCGCGACGGCACGTGCGCCGCCATCGTCACCGCGGCTAACGACAACACGCCAAGGAAAAGGCCCGCGCAAGCGGGCCGTTTTTGTTGAGTTGGACTCGTCATTCCGGGTTCGCGCTTTGCGCGCCCCGGAATGACGGTAGTGGTGAATCTGGCACAGCCTGTGATGTTGTGGCATAGAACGGCGAGCGCCGCGGGCACGGCCTTGTTTTTGATTTCTGCTCGCATCACCCTTTTTCAGTCGGAGATTACTTCATGCGTCGTTCCCTCATCCTTGCCGCTCCCGTGCTCGCCGCGCTGGCTTCGTCGATCGGCGGCGCCGGTGCACAACAGGCGCAGCGCGTGCAGGTCGGGGTGCTGGAGTGCCGCGGCGGCGCCAGCGTCGGCTTCATCGTCGGTTCCGTCACCCATCTTGGCTGCGTGCTGCGCGCCGAAGGGATGCCGGAGGATCGTTATGTCGCCACCATCCGGAAAGTCGGGCTCGATCTCGGCATCACTCAGGAATCGGCGCTGGCCTGGGGCGTGTTCGCACCGGTGGCGCGGCTCGGGCCGGGTGATCTCTCCGGCGACTATGTCGGCGCCCAAGGCAGCGCGACATTCGGTGTTGGCGTCGGCGGCAACGTGCTGGTCGGCGGCTCCGCCAATTCGATCGCGTTGCAACCGCTGAGCGTGCAGGGCCAGGTTGGCGTCAGCATTGCTGCCGGATTGGAAAGCCTGGAACTGCGGCCGGGACGGTAGTCAAGTCTCCCCGTCATTGCGGGCGAAGCGAAGCAATCCATAATTTCTCCGCGGAGATAGACTGGATTGCTTCGTCGCTGACGCTCCTCGCAATGACGACGAAGTTAACTGCTCGATTCCATCACATCGCACCGCAGCGAATTTTTCCCGCTTGCCAAAATCAAGAGACAGGCGGAGCATCAGAAGTCGCCGACCCAATCACGGGCCGAGCTCCAAAAAAGGGAGGCGGCAATGGGACAAGACGTCAGAAGTCCCCGCGGTCCACGGTGCATTGCGCTGGTGGGCCCTTTCCAGAGCGGGAAAACCACACTTTTGGAGGCGATATTGGCGCGAACGGGCGCCATTAAAAATGCCGGCAGCGTCGATGCCGGAACTTCCGTAGGCGATGCCAGCCCCGAAGCGCGCCATCACAAGATGGGCGTCGGCCTGACCGCCGCCACCACCACCTTCATGGGCGACAGTTACACCTTTATCGATTGTCCCGGCTCGATCGAGTTCGCGCATGACATGCGCGCCGCGCTGCCCGCGGTCGATGCCGCGGTCGTGGTCTGCGAGGCGGACGAGAAGAAGCTGCCGCAACTGCAGATCATCCTGCGCGAGCTGGAGGAACTCGGCATTCCGCGTTTTCTGTTTTTGAACAAGATCGACCGCGCCAACAAGCGCATCCGCGAGACGCTGTCGACGCTGCAGCCGGCCTCGCGCGTGCCGCTGGTGCTGCGGCAGATTCCGATCTGGAACGGTGAGTTGATCGAAGGCTTTGTCGATCTCGCGCTGGAACGCGCCTTCGTCTATCGCGAGCACAAGCCGTCCGAAGTCATGGCATTGGAGGGCGGCAATCTCGACCGCGAGAAGGAAGCGCGCTTCTCGATGCTGGAGAAGCTTGCCGACCACGACGACGCGTTGATGGAGCAGTTGCTGGAGGACATCCAGCCGCCGCGCGACGCGGTGTTCGACGATCTCGCCCGCGAATTGCGCGAAGGCCTGATCTGCCCGGTGCTGCTCGGCGCGGCCGCGCGCGAGAACGGCGTGTTGCGGCTGATGAAGGCGTTGCGGCATGAAGCGCCCGGCATTACCGAGACAGCGAAGCGCCTCGGCGCGTCGTCGCAAAAGGATGCGCTGGCCTACGTGTTCAAGACGCTGCATCTGCAGCACGGCGGCAAGCTGTCGCTGGTGCGGCTGCTCGCCGGCCATCTCGATGACGGCGCGACGCTGCAATCCTCTTCCGGCGAGGCCGGGCGTGTTTCCGGCATTCTAGCGGTAAACGGCGCGCACGACACCAAGCGTGCCGCGGCGGAGGCCGGTGACACCGTCGCACTCGGCAAGCTCGATGCGATCAAGACCGGCGATACGCTGTCGAGCGGCAAGACCGCGCCGCAGGCCCTGGTAGCGATTGCGCCGGCGCCGCCGGTGCTGGCGATGTCGCTCGCGGCGACCGACCGCAAGGATGACGTCAAGCTCGGCCAGGCGCTGCTGCGCCTGAACGAGGAGGACCCGTCGCTGACGATGATCCAGAATCAACGCACCCACGACATCGTGCTGTGGGGGCAGGGCGAGATGCATCTGCGCGTCGCGCTCGAGCGCCTGCGCGACCGCTTCGGCGTCAACGTCAAATCGCAGCCGCCGGCGATCGGCTATCAGGAGACCATCCGAAAATCGATCACCCAGCGCGGCCGCCACAAGAAGCAATCCGGCGGCCATGGCCAGTTCGGCGACGTGGTGCTGGAAATCAAGCCGATGCCGCGCGGCTCGGGTTTCGAGTTCCAGGAAAAGGTCGTCGGTGGCGCGGTGCCGCGCAACTATATCGGCGCGGTGGAGGAGGGCGTGGTCGACGGCCTCGCGAAGGGCCCGCTCGGCTTCCCCGTCATCGACGTTCAGGTCACGCTGATCGACGGCTCCTATCACAGCGTCGATTCCTCAGATCTCGCCTTCCGGACCGCGGCGCGGATCGGCATGAGCGAGGCGCTGCCGCAGTGCCAGCCGGTGCTGCTGGAGCCGATCCACATGGTGGAGATCGTCTGCCCGACCGAGGCGACGGCGAAGATCAACGCCATCCTGTCGGCGCGGCGCGGCCAGATCCTGGGCTTCGATACCCGCGAGAACTGGCCGGGATGGGATTGCGTCCGCGCCACCATGCCGGAGGCGGAGATCGGCGACCTGATCGTGGAATTGCGCTCGGCCACCGCCGGCGCCGGCAGTTTCACGCGGGCGTTCGACCGCATGGCCGAAGTCACCGGCCGCGCCGCCGACCAGATCATCGCCGCGCACCGCGTCGCGGCGTAGCTGTGGGAAATCATGCCTCTCGATTTGAGGGGCATGATTCCCCCGGGGCTGCCCCGGAGATCCCTCTGGTGGAGTGCTAGGCGGCTCGTTCAAGCCGACGAGATGATGCACCCACTAGTATCCCACAAAGCATCTTCGCGAAGCAGGGGCAGTGCCTCGAGCGGCCGGCTGCGCGAGTCACTGATCGTCTGCGGTGGGCCAGTCGCGACGTTTCCGTGGTCGCACGATGTGCGCACGCCTGTAGCCAACCGCAATTGTGTTCTGTAGAAGATCCTTCAGCAGTTGCTGGAGAATGCTCTCAGCAACTCTAGATGTTCAATCGGTCTGAAGGATTAGATCGTGTACCACATTTCGCTGGATGACACTACTAACGAACAGCTTCGTAAGATTGCAAAGAAACGCCAGATGAGCGCGAATGATTTGGCGGTCTCTTACGTTCTTTCAGGTGTGGAGAATTCAACGCTGACCGGTGTCCGCTATCTGGGCGTGGCATTAATTACGGCTGCCACTCTTCTATTCGGCGTATGGTTGCTATCGATCTCGCTACCGTCGCCTGTAGTTAGCGCAGCGACTTTACATTGGGTCCGAGAACTACTTTTTCTATTTGTACCTTGGCCGCTAACAATTTTGATCGGCCTTTGGATTGTCGCTAGGTCTGAGTCGTTCCTTTGGCTGATCCTAGGAATTTTTGGGTCACTGCGTCGAATAAAACTATTTGGTGCGGAGATCGAGTTGAATGAGCAGACTAAGCGCAAGATTCAAAGCGCGGCAGGTGAAATCGACGCCGCATTGGAGGAATACAAGGGTCGCGTAGACAAAGAGGTGGCGCGCACTGTTGCCCGATACCAAATTGAACAGGCTCTCTCAAACCTCATAGACAGTGATGAGGTGAAGAGTTTCGTGGCCGAGCGGAGTAAAACTTTCCGTTGTACAATTTACATTCCCGACCCCATTAGATATGGCCGGCTCTATCAATTAGTTGACTACTGCCCTTCCGGGGCAGGTCGTGCACGTACGTTCTCGGTTCGATATGGCGTAATAGGAAGAGTTTGGCGGACCGAAGTTCCAACGCAAGAGGGGGATCTCTTGCCACCCTCCGCTCCAGGAGAGGTTCGAACGCATGAGCAAGAAATTGACGCTGTAATGAGTAATTGGGGCATGAATAGGCGCGAAGCTGAAAGTGCGCTCAAGCATAGGTCTTACTTCTGTTGCCCGTTGATACATGAGAATTCGAAGGTTGGACTGTTGTATATGGACTCTACGGAGAGGGATGCTTTCGACCACGAGCAGCGGGTGGCAGTTATAGAGAAGGCAACCAGTGCAATGGGTCCGCTTGTATCAAAGACTTTGGACGATCTTTCGACGGTAGCGCTCCAGATTGAGGTTGAGTGATGTCAATCCAAACGCTTCGCAAGTTGGATGCGAAAGGCCGATTGTCGCAATACGCTGCCGTCGCTGCTGAATACTATGACGCAAATCGCCACCCCACTTGTCGGAATTTTCGTGACGCGAGTAGGTTATTTCTACAGACATCGTTGGACTGCAATTACTTGGATGGACTTACTCTGGAGGTGGGAGCAGGCCAGTCATTGGTCGCCGAACTAGCCGAATGCAACTATGTGCACTTTGAGCGTGCTGTGCTTTTGGATCGCTCCATTGAGATGCTTTCATACTCCAGGAAGTTCGCCAAAATTGCGAATCTCGTTGTAGGAGATGGTCGCAGATTGCCATTCGCAGATAGCAGTATTTCACTTATCGTCGCTGCACTTGGTGATCCCTACAACGTTGAGGCGTTCTGGCGCGAGGTCTCGCGTTGCTTGGATAAAGGTGGGCGGTGCCTTTTCACGACCCCATCGTATAGTTGGGCTCAATCGTTCAGACTGCCTTCCAGAACGGAGCGCGAGGGCGCAGCGTATTTTGAACTAGCTGACGGTCAGCAGCTCTATCTTCCATCCTTTGTTAGATCTCCCGCGCAGCAGGAGCAGATAATTCAGCAGGCTGGACTAGAGATTTCGAATGTATCGAATTTGACGGTAGACATGATTCCATTGCCGCTATCTAGAAAGATTCAGAATTGCGACAGCGTCGTTACTGGGTACGTTGCCATCAAGAGATGAATTAAGTGGCAAAGGAAGATAAACCTCCCGCCGCCTGCCTGATCGGATGGCCGGCCGCGCATTCGCGCTCGCCGCTGATCCATCATTACTGGCTGCGCACGCTCGGCATCGAGGGCGGCTATGTCATCGAGGCGGTGCCGCCCGATGAGTTCAAGGATTTCGTCTTCCGGCTGTCGCTCCGCGGCTTTGTCGGCGCCAACGTCACCATTCCGCACAAGGAGCGGGCGCTTTCGCTGTCGAAGCCGGACGACCGCGCCCGCGCGGTCGGCGCGGCCAATACGCTGTGGTTCGCTGATGGCGAGCTGTGCTCGACCAACACCGACGTCGAAGGTTTTATCAACAATCTCGATGCCTGCGCTAATGGATGGGACAAATGCGACGAAGCGCTGGTGCTGGGCGCCGGCGGCTCATCGCGCGCCGTGCTGTTTGGGCTGCTCGACCGCGGCATCAAGCGGGTGCATCTCGCCAACCGCACCATCGAGCGGGCCCACGCGCTGGTGGATCAGTTCGGCACGAGCATTGTCCCCGTAGCATGGGACGCGGTCAGTGATCTGCTGCCGCGCGTAGGCCTGCTGGTGAATACGACATCGCTCGGCATGCACGGCCAGCCGGCGCTCGAACTCGACGTCGGACGGTTGCCGCCGCACGCCGTCGTCGCCGATCTCGTGTACGTGCCGCTCAATACGCCATTGCTGGTGGCGTCACGCGGGCGCGGGCTGAAGACCGCCGATGGACTCGGCATGCTGCTGCACCAGGCGGTGCGCGGCTTCGAATTGTGGTTCGGGAAGCGCCCCGAGGTGACGGCGGAACTTCGCGCGCTCGTCGAAGCCGATCTCACAAATACATGATCGGCTGATCGCGGAGACTTGAGCCGGAATTTTTTTGAAAGGCCGGGGTCAATGGCTACGTCAGTGCCGCCATTGGAGACCTCCGCATGTCCGTCCGTCACTATCAGCTCGTTCGCTCGCTTGCCGCCGTCGCGATGGTTACCGGCTCCACGCTTTACGCGACAGCCCAGCAGCCGCCGACGCCGACACGCGTTCGCGGCACCATCGAAGCCGTCGATGGCGACGTGCTCGCCGTCAAGTCGCGTGGCGGTGAAGACGTCAGGCTGCGAATGACCGGCGATATCAACGTCGTCGGGATCACCAAAATCTCCTTGTCCGACGTCAAGGTCGGTTCCTTTATCGGCACCACCACTGTGCCGGGACCTAACGGCAGCCAGAATGCGGCGGAGGTGCACGTGTTTCCGGAAGCCATGCGCGGCACCGGCGAGGGCTCGCGGGCCTATGATCTGCGTCCCAACTCCACGATGACCAACGCTACGGTGGCGGAGTCCGTGGTCGGCAATGACGGTCACACCCTGATGATCAAATACCGGGGCGGCGAGAAGAAAGTCGTGGTCTCCCCGGAGACGCCTGTTGTGACCTACGTTCCCGCCGGCAAGTCCGACCTCAAGCCCGGCGCCAAGGTGATCGCCTTCATGAAGAAATTGCCGGACGGTACGCTCGAGACCAACCGCGTCAGCGTCGGCCGGGACGGGCTGACCCCGCCGATGTGACGCGAAGCGTCATTCCGGGGCGCTGCGTCAGCATCGAACCCGGAATCTCGAGATTCCGGGTCTGGTCCTTCGGACCATCCCGGAATGACGAACCGGGTAACAAGCATTAAAGCGGAATAGCTGCTCCCGTCCGGTGTTTGCGTTGAGTTGGGCGCCAACCACACCTCGGGAGGAACACCATGCTGAAATCGTCTTCATGGCCGCGCATGCTCGCGGCCTCGCTGGGCCTTGTCGCTCTGTTTGCGACGGAGGCTGGAGCGCAGCAGCCGCCGACGGTCCGCATTCGCGGCACCATCGAAGCTGTCGACGGGCCCGTGCTTTCGATCAAATCGCGCGAGGGCACCGACATGAAAGTCCGCGTCACCGACAATGTCGCGGTGTTCGGCGTGGCCAAGACCGAACTGTCGGAAATCAAGGAAGGCTCCTATATCGGTGTTACCGGGATGCCGGAGCCGGACGGCACCCAGAAGGCGGTCGCGGTGCATATCTTCCCCGAAAACCAGCGCGGCGCGGCCGAAGGTTTCCGGCCCTGGGACCAGCGGCCGAACTCGACCATGACCAATGCCACCGTCGCCCAGACGGTGAAGGGCACCGATGGCCAGAACATTCTGGTGAAATACAAGGACGGTGAAAAGAAAGTCGTGGTCCCGGAGGGTACGCCGGTCGTCACCTTCGTTGCCGGTGACAAGTCCGAACTGAAACCCGGCGCGAAGATCATCATCTTCGGCGCGGTGAAGAAGGACGACGGCACGCTGGAAGCGGCTCGCGTCAATGTCGGCCGTGACGGGATTACACCGCCGATGTGATCGGAAGAGCCTCTCTTCTTCCTTCTCCCACAAGGGGAGAAGGAAGAAGGGAACCCCGCTTGTCCGGGACGACGGAGAGCGAGGGTTAAACCGCCAACACGTTGTCGTCGATCTCGGCAATCGTGTTCACGCCGCACAATCCCATGGTGGTGAGCATTTCCTTGGCGAGAATGTCGAGCGCCTTGGCGACGCCGGCCTCTCCGCCGGCGCCCAGGCCATAGGCATAGGCGCGGCCGATCATGCAGGATTTGGCGCCGAGCGCGAGCGCGCGCACCACGTCCATGCCGGTGCGGATGCCGCCGTCGAACATGATCTCCACCTGCGAGCCGACGGAATCGACGATCTCCGGCAGCACCTCGATCGAGGACGGCGCGCCGTCGAGCTGGCGGCCGCCATGGTTGGAGACGACGATGGCCTGCGCACCAGTCTTGGCTGCGATCTCGGCGTCCTCGACGTCGAGAATGCCCTTCAGGATCAGTTTGCCCGGCCAGATGCTGCGGATCCAGTCGATGTCCTTCCAGTTCAGCGTGGTGTCGAACTGCGAGTTGATCCAGGACGACAGCGCGGTGATGTCCTCGCTCACCTTCAGGTGGCCCGCGAGATTGCCGAAGGTGCGGCGCTTACCGCGCAGCACGCCGGACACCCAGCCCGGCTTGGTCGCGAAATCGATCAGCTTCGCCAGCGACCATTCCGGCGGCACCGTCATGCCGTTCTTGATGTCCTGGTGGCGCTGGCCGATCACCTGCAGGTCGACGGTCAGCACCAGCGCCGAGCATTTTGCCGCGATCGCGCGCTCGATCAGCGCCTTGATGAAGCCGCGGTCCTTCATCACGTAGAGCTGGAACCAGAACGGCTTGTCGACGCTAGCTGCGATATCCTCTATTGAGCAGATCGACATCGTGCTCTGGGTGAAGGGAATGCCGGCCGCCTGGGCCGCGCGGCAGGCATGGATCTCGCCGTCGCCATGCTGCATGCCGAGCAGGCCGACCGGCGCCAGGATCAGCGGCATCGCGGCCGGCTCGCCGAGGATGGTGGTGGAGAGATCGCGTCTGGAAACGTCGACCAGGATGCGCTGGCGGAACTTGATCTGCTGAAGATCCTCTGAATTGGCGCGCAGCGTGTCCTCGGTGTAGGAGCCGCGGTCGGCATAGTCGAAGAAGGCCTTGGGAACGCGCCGCTTGTGCAACTGGCGCAAATCTTCGATGCAGGTGATATGCTTCATGGACATCCCGGCCCCTTCTTGAATTTCCTGGCGATGTCGTCATCTAGCATGGTTGGATGGCCAGCCAAATCGCATCTCTTGGACGCCATTCCGACAGGGAGGACATCCCATGACCGGACCGCGCAGAGTTGCCCCCGACGATGCCGGCTCGGCCGTTTCAGAGGAAAAGCGCCGGCTCGACGACGCATTGGACGAGGGGCTGGAAGAGACCTTTCCGGCGTCCGACCCCGTCAATGTTATCCAGCCGCCGCCCTCGAAGGGCGACCATCACGTCAAGCGGGGGAACTAGCGCACGAGTGCGCGTGGCGCTGTGGTTTCAAGAAATATCTATTAAAAACAATAAGTTGTGTGCAATTCACGGCTGCTTTGGGCCGTAATGATTCATCATATTTTTTGAAGTCATTTTAGCGGCCGAGAGACTATAACCGCGCTCCACGCTACGATGGTGGGTATTCGGGGATTCGAGGCCATGATGGCCCGCAGAAGACCCGGAATGGCCGGGGGTTATATGAGCCGCAAATATTTCGGTACCGACGGAATTCGGGGCCGCGCCAATGGTTTGATTACGCCGGAGCTCGCGCTCAAGGTGGGGCAGGCGGCCGGGCTGGTGTTTCATCGCGGTGACCACCGCCACCGCGTCGTTATCGGTAAGGACACACGCCTCTCCGGCTACATGATCGAATACGCCATGGTGGCCGGCTTTACTTCCGTTGGCATGGACGTGCTGCTGCTCGGCCCGATGCCGACGCCGGCGGTCGCGATGCTGACCAAGTCGATGCGCGCCGACCTCGGCGTGATGATTTCCGCCTCGCACAATCTGTTCGAGGACAACGGCATCAAGCTGTTTGGCCCGCAGGGCTTCAAGCTTTCCGACGACGTCGAGAAGCAGATCGAGCAACTGCTCGACGAGCCGATCGACCGCCGCCTTGCGCAAAGCGCCAGCCTCGGGCGCGCCCGCCGTATCGACGGCGTCCATGACCGCTATATCGAATTCGCCAAGCGCACGCTGCCGCGCGAACTCTCGCTCGACGGCCTGCGCGTGGTGATCGATTGCGCGCACGGCGCGGCCTACAAGGTGGTGCCGGAGGCGCTGTGGGAACTGGGCGCCGACGTCATTGCGATCGGCGTCGAACCTGATGGTTTCAACATCAACAAGGAATGCGGCTCGACCTCGCCGGAAGCGCTCGCCAAGAAGGTGCGCGAAATGCGCGCCGATATCGGCATCGCGCTCGACGGCGACGCCGATCGCGTCATCCTGGTCGATGAGCGCGGCCATGTGGTCGACGGCGACCAGTTGCTCGCCGTGATCGCGCAAAGCTGGAAGGAAGATGGACGTCTGGCCAAGCCCGGCATCGTCGCCACCGTAATGTCGAACCTCGGGCTCGAGCGCTTCCTCGAAGGACAGGGTCTCGGCATGGTGCGCACGCCGGTCGGCGATCGCTACGTGCTCGAGCAGATGCTGACGCAGGGCTACAATCTCGGCGGCGAGCCCTCGGGCCACATCATTCTCTCCGACTACGCCACGACAGGCGACGGCTTCGTTGCCGCACTGCAGGTGCTGGCGGTGGTGCAAAAGCTTCGCCGTCCGGTATCGGAAGTGTGTCACCGCTTCGATCCGCTGCCGCAGATTTTGAAGAACGTGCGCTACCGCTCAGGCAAACCGCTCGACCATGCCGAGGTGAAATCGGCGATCCTGGACGGCGAGAGCCGCCTCAATGGTCACGGCCGGCTCCTGGTCCGTTCGTCCGGCACCGAGCCCGTGATCCGCGTGATGGGCGAGGGCGACGACCGCGTCCTGGTCGAGGAAGTTGTCGATCAGATTGTCAATGCACTCGGCCACGCTGCAGCAGCATAAGCCAGCTTTATCCTGACAGTGCGGAAGCGTTGATCGGCGGTGCGTCGTAACGCATCGCAGCCATAAGCTATTGATGCTGGTCGTGACAATGGCGCGATCGTAAAGCTAATCGCATGCCTGACCGCGATTCTTTTTCGGGATGCGCCGTTGAACAAGCCCGTTATCGTAAATGAGGAAACGCTGACTGCGCCGGTGGCCGTGCCGGACGTGGCGGCGGGCGTTGACGTCAAGGCGGCCGTGGCGGGACCAGCCTACATCGTGCTGGCCGGCATCAGCTTCTCGCATTTCCTCAACGACACCATGCAGTCGCTGATCGCGTCGGTCTATCCGATCCTGAAAGATGCTTACGCGCTTGACTATGCGCAGATCGGCATGATCACGCTGGCGTTCCAGTTCACCGCGTCGCTGCTGCAGCCTTTGGTCGGGCACTTCACCGACAAGAAGGCGCAACCGTTTTCGCTCGCGATCGGCATGGGATTCACCTTCTTCGGCTTGCTGCTCTTAAGCGTTGCGCATCGCTATCCGATCATCCTGATCGCCGCCGCGCTGGTCGGGCTTGGCTCGGCGGTGTTCCATCCTGAGTCGGCGCGGATCGCTCGCCTCGCCTCGGGCGGCCGCTACGGTTTCGCGCAATCGGTGTTTCAGCTCGGCGGTAGTTTCGGCACGTCGATGGGGCCGGTGCTCGCGGCGCTGATCGTGGTGCCGTTCGGCCAACCCTCGATCGCCTGGTTTTCATCGATCGCGTTTCTGGCAATCGTGATCCTGTGGCGGATCGGCGTCTGGTACAAGCCGCAGATCGCGACGAAGAAATCGGCTGTGGTAGAGCGTCATCCGGACCTGCCGGATTCGCGTCGCGTCAGAATAGCGCTCGCTGTGCTGGTCGCGCTGCTGTTTTCAAAGCAGCTCTACGTGTCGAGCCTTTCGAGCTATTACATCTTCTATCTGATCGACAAGTTTCAGGTGTCGACACAGGCAGCTCAGCTCTACCTCTTCCTGTTTCTCGCTGCCAATGCGGCGGGCGCTTTCTTCGGCGGCCCGCTCGGCGATCGCTTCGGACGCAAATACGTCATCTGGTTCTCGATCCTGGGCGCGCTGCCATTCACACTGGCGCTGCCCTATGCCGGCCTCCTCGGAAGCGCCGTGCTGACGGTGATCATCGGCCTGATCATTTCCTCGGCGACGTCGTCGATCATCGTATTCGCGCAGGAACTGATGCCGCACCGCTTCGGCATGATCTCGGGCGTGTTCTTCGGCGTCGCGTTCGGCATCGGCGGACTTGGCGCCGCGGTGCTCGGCAAGCTCGCCGACCACACCGGGATTGCGTTCGTCTATCATCTCTGCGCATTCCTGCCCGCGCTCGGTCTGCTCGCGGTGTTCCTGCCAAAGATGCCAATGCACGCGCGCTGAGCGCGCCGACGAGTCCCGGCGAGGTGAGGGCGCCACGGCCGCATCAACAAAATCTTAACGGCGCGGCGGCGAGAGCGTTTGTCTCAAGACATCGTTAGGATATGGCGGCTCCTCCTCCATCTTTTTTCGTGCTGCAAATGCATCATGGACTTGCGCCGCAAACAGCGCCACGAAAGAAAGTCAGAGATTGTCAACCTTAATAATTAGGGTTAAGCGCCGCTTAAGCATTTAATGCCATCGTCCGTCCGTGAGTTTTTGAAGTGGGGCCTTTGTATTCAGCCTCACCGGACAAAGGACGAAGCCAATGCGTAGCGTTAAGTCTTTCATTGCCGCCGGTGCGGCCACTTTGTTGTCCCAGGCGGCGTTTGCTGCCGACATGGCGATTGCACCTCCTCCAGCATATGCGCCGGCCGTGGTCGAGGATTTCGGCGGCTGGTATCTGCGCGGCGACATCGGCTTCAGCAATCAGAGAGTGAAGGACGTTCACTATGGCCGTGAGTCCGCCTACTCGCAGCTCACCTCGTTCGAGCAGCAGTCTGCATTCGACGCTGCTGGCATCTTTGGTCTCGGTGTCGGGTACCGGGTCAACAACTGGTTTCGGGCTGACCTGACCGGGCAGTATCGTGGCAACGCCAATTTTAAGGCGACCGACCGCTTCACCGGAACTGCCGGGGGCGTACCTTATAATGGGATCGACAACTACGGTGGCAGCAAGTCCGAGTGGCTGGTGATGGCCAATGCCTATGTCGATCTCGGCACCTGGTGGTGCATTACCCCGTTCATCGGCGCCGGCGTCGGGGGCGCGCGCGTGACGATCTCGAACTTTACGGATACGGGCACGAACAATCTGCCATTCACAACGACGAGTTTCGCGAGCGCGCCGGCCGGCTCGAAGTGGAATTTCGCGTGGGCAGCCCACGCTGGTCTTGCCTATCAGGTCAATCCAAATCTCGTGCTCGAACTTGCCTACAGCTATGTCAATTTGGGTGAAGGACAAACCGGCGTCCTCTCGGACTTCACCGGGGCGACCACCAACAATGTTTTCAAGTTCAAGGACATCACCTCGCATGACCTGAAGCTCGGCGTGCGCTGGGATCTGACCAGCCCGCAGGTCTACGCACCGCCGCCGCTGATCCGCAAAGGTTAATCGCGACTTCCATTCGTTAACGGTTGCCAAACGGCGCGGGGCATTTCCCGCGCCGTTTGCTTTTTGTGCATGGCGATGCGGGAGCCGCGTCCGCGCGAAAATGTTCGGCGATTTTCCGACAAGATCGCGCCTAATCGGTGCACGCGAGAACGATTGGTTAAGGTTAACAGGCGATGATCAATGCAAGTTCAAAGTGTTCGATGGAGCGTTGCGATGCGTCGATTGTTGCTGGTGGCTGTGATATGCGGAGCGGCGAGTGTCGCCCAGGCGGCTGATATGCCGGACCTGCCGTTTCTCCGCGGCAGCTTCACCGAAGGGCTGAGCACCAGCACGGTGAACTGGCAAGGCGGCTACATCGGCGGACATGCCGCCTATGGCACCTCCAACATGAATTTTGCGAATTCGACGAGGACCATCACGGCGCGCCTCTTGGACGGCACGGAGATGGAGAGCGTCCAGCGAATATCGGAGTGGCCGATCATGGGAAAAGTTTCGGCCCACGGAGAGGGGTTCGGCGGATTCGTCGGCTACAACTTCCAGTGGACCGACGTCGTCGTAGGCGTTGAATTGAATTACACGCACGGCAAATTCGGCGGCTCGCAAACCGGCAGGATGTCGCGGTTCTTCGGGCTTCCCTCCGGGTACACGGTCGGCGCCACCTACGAAGGGACTGCGCGGATGAATATTTCCGACATGGGAACGCTTCGAGTCCGCGGCGGCTATGCGTATGGCTCGTTCCTCCCTTATATGTTTGCCGGCGTCGCACTCGGGCAGGCCGATATCATTCGCACCGCCCGTGTTTTCGGAACTCAGGTCAATCCGGCCGTCGCGCCGCCTTTCAATAACGTGCCGTTCGATGTCAGCGCAACCGACGCCCAGTATAGTCATTTGATCTACGGCTATTCGTTCGGTCTCGGTACCGAAGTGATGTTGATAGCGGGCCTGTTCATGCGCGCGGAATGGGAATACGTGCGCTTTGCCTCTTCGGTCGACACCAGCATCAACACTGTCCGCGCCGGCCTCGGCTACAAATTCTGATCTCGCCGACAGCCGCATCCCGGCGCCGTTGACAGATCTGTCGCCGCCTGTTGCACTGTCGCTCTAACGAGGGCAGCGCATGAAAGTCTACGGCGATACCAATTCCGGCAATTGCCTGAAGGTGAAGTGGGTGTGCGACCATCTCGCGCTGCCCTACACCTGGGTAGCGGTCGATACGCTCAAGGGCGAGACGCGGACCGCGGAATTCCTCAAGCTCAACGGCGCCGGCCAGGTGCCGGCGATCGAACTCGCCGACGGCCGCACGCTGGCGCAGTCCAACGCCATCATCCGTTATCTTGCCCGCGGCTCCCGTCTCATTCCGCAAGATGCGTTCGCGGAAGCGAAGATGGACGAGTGGCTGTTCTGGGAACAGTACAGCCATGAGCCGTACATCGCCGTATGTCGCTTCCTGATGTTCTATCTGGGCAAGCCGGCTTCCGATCTCGACCCCGACAAGGTCAAGCGCGGCTATGCGGCGCTGGCGCGGATGGAGCATCAACTCGCCATCACGCCATTTCTGGTCGGCGACGCCGTCACGCTCGCCGACATATCGCTCCTGGCCTATACGCGCGTGGCGCATGAAGGCGGCTTTCATCTTGACGGCTATGCCGCGGTGCGCCGCTGGATCGGCGAGACCGAAAAATTCCTTGGCCTGCAGCCGGCGCGCTGACTTCACCGGAAACTGTCATGCCTGCCATCACAGAGGTCACGATCCGCCGCGCACGCCGCGAGGACGTCAGCATCATCGTCGCCATGCTGGCGGACGATCCGCTCGGCGGCGGTCGTGAGCGGATCGAGGATCCGCTGCCGCAATGCTATTTCACGGCGTTCGCGACAATCGACCGCGACCCGAACATCCAGCTTGTGGTCGCCGAGGACGGCGAGGGCGCCGTGGTCGGTTGCCTGCAGCTCTGCATTCTGCCGGGGCTGAGCTCGCAGGGCGCCTCGCGCGGTCTGATCGAGGATGTCCGCGTCGCCAGCCACTGCCGCAGCCGCGGCATCGGCGAGCAGATGGTGCAGTGGGCGATTGCGGAAGCACGCGCCAAGGAATGCAAGCTGGTCGAATTGCTGACGCACCACAGCCGCGTCGATGCGCAACGATTTTATGAGCGGCTGGGCTTTGCGCGCAGCCATGTCGGCATGACCTTGCGATTTTGATCGCTGTAGCGTTTTCGAGCGAAGCCTGTCCCGCACTTGATGCGGGATGCAATCCGGTTCGCGTAAAGAAAACGCGCCAGAACAAAGATCAGCAACTGCGGTTGAAGCGCATCGGCGACGAATGCCTGAGGTAGTCGTCACTGTTCGATCCGGTTAACAACCGATAAACTACGCGTGCTTCCGTGATTTTACGGACAGGAACGTCTCCGCTATGCCGGCGTCTCCCATGGGGCTTGGGCAGCTTTGGGGATCTCCAATGAAGAAATATTCGATTGTCCGGATCGGAAGCGAATATGTCGTGCAGGCCGGAGAGGCCAGCATTTTGAAGGTCTCGAGCCGGCGACAGGCCGACAAACTGGTCACCGACGCCGCCGAACTTCTGCAGCAAGGGCCGGCGTCTTCCGAGGGCGAACAGCCATCAATCGGGCGTGAAGCTTCCGAAGTTTCTTGACGATCGGGCCCGTTTACCTTATGCACCGCGGCGGGACACCTCCCCCCAACGGGAGGCTTACTATCTGGAAGGATAGATCATGACTGTAGCGAAGCCCGCTTCGCGGCCGAACGTGCCGCATTTTTCTTCCGGCCCCTGTGCCAAGCGCCCCGGCTGGAACCCCCAAAATCTCAAGGATGCAGCCCTCGGCCGCTCGCATCGCGCGAAGATTGGTAAGGCCAAGCTCAAGCTCGCGATCGAACTGACGCGCGAAGTGCTTGAAGTGCCGGCCGGCTACAAGATCGGCATCGTGCCGGCGTCCGATACCGGCGCGGTCGAAATGGCGCTGTGGTCGCTGCTCGGCGCGCGGCCCGTCACCACGATCGCCTGGGAATCCTTTGGTGAGGGCTGGGTCAGCGACATCGTCAAGGAATTGAAGCTGAAGGACGTCACCAAGCTGCATGCCGGCTATGGCGATCTTCCCGACCTGAACAAAGCCGATCCGGCGTCCGACATCGTCTTCACCTGGAACGGCACGACTTCAGGCGTGCGCGTGCCAAACGCCGACTGGATCAGCGCGGACCGCCAAGGCCTCACGATTTGCGACGCGACGTCGGCTGCGTTTGCGCAAGCACTCGATTTCGCAAAGCTCGATGTGGTGACGTTCTCCTGGCAGAAGGCGCTGGGCGGCGAGGCCGCGCATGGCATGCTGATCCTCTCACCGCGCGCGGTGGAGCGGCTCGAGACCTACAAGCCGGCCTGGCCGCTGCCGAAAATTTTCCGCCTGACCAAGGGCGGCAAGCTCAACCAGGGCATCTTCGAAGGCGAGACCATCAACACGCCGTCTATGCTGTGCGTCGAGGATTATCTCGATGCGCTGAACTGGGCGAAATCGATCGGCGGCCTCAAGGCGCTGATCGCGCGCGCCGACGCCAACACCAAGGTGCTTTCGGACTGGAAGGCGAAGACGCCGTGGATCGATTTCCTGGCGAAGGATGCCTCGATTCGTTCCAACACCTCGGTGTGCCTGAAGTTCACAGATCCCGCGATCACCTCGCTGACGGCGGATGCGCAGGCGGAGTTCTCCAAGAAGCTGGTCGCGCTGGTCGAGAAGGAAGCCGCCGGTTACGACTTCGCCTATTACCGCGATGCGCCTGCGGGCCTGCGGATCTGGTGCGGCGCCACCGTGGAAGCCTCCGACGTTGCGCTGCTGACGCAGTGGATCGACTGGGCGTTTGCCGAGGCCAAGGCCGCGCTGCCGAAGGCCGCTTGATCGTCACCCTCCCCTGGAGGGGGAGGGTCGACGCATCCGAAGGATGCGTCGGGGTGGGGTGATATCTCCGCGCCCGACGCACGCAGAGTTCGCAGCGACAGTTTCACCCCACCCCGGCGCTTCGCGCCGACCCTCCCCCTCCAGGGGAGGGTGTGAAGGATCACTCCAATGTCCAAACCCAAAGTTCTCATTTCCGATGCACTCTCGCCCGCCGCCGTGCAGATCTTCAAAGACCGCGGCATCGAGGTCGACTTCCAGCCCAATCTCGGCAAGGACAAGGACAAGCTCGCCGAGATCATCGGCAATTACGACGGTCTTGCGATACGCTCCGCCACCAAGGCGACCGCGAAGATCATCGAGAAAGCAAAGAAGCTCAAGGTGATCGGGCGCGCCGGCATCGGCGTCGACAATGTCGAGATTCCCGCGGCCACCGCCAAGGGCATCATCGTGATGAATACGCCGTTCGGCAATTCGATCACGACCGCCGAACATGCGATCACGCTGATGCTGGCGCTGGCGCGTGAAATTCCGCAGGCCGACGCCTCGACGCAGGCCGGCAAGTGGGAGAAGAACCGCTTCATGGGCGTCGAGATCACCGGCAAGACGCTGGGCGTGATCGGCTGCGGCAATATCGGCTCGATCGCCGCGGACCGCGCGCTTGGTCTGAAAATGAAGGTGGTCGCGTTCGATCCGTTCCTGTCGCCGGAACGCGCCAAGGACATCGGCGTCGAGAAGGTCGAACTCGACGAACTGCTTAAGCGTGCCGATTTCATCACGCTGCACACGCCGCTGACCGAGAAGACCAGGAACATCATCGATGCGGCGGCGATCGCCAAGATGAAGAAGGGCGTGCGTATCGTCAACTGCGCCCGTGGCGGCCTGGTCGACGAGCGGGCGCTGGTCGATGCGCTGAATTCCGAGCATGTCGCCGGCGCCGCCTTCGACGTGTTCGTCGAGGAGCCCGCCACCAAGAACGTGCTGTTCGGCCATCCCAGCGTGATCTGCACGCCGCATCTCGGCGCCTCCACCACGGAAGCGCAGGAAAACGTCGCGCTGCAGGTCGCCGAGCAGATGTCGGATTACCTGCTGACCGGCGCGATCTCGAACGCGGTGAACTTCCCCTCGATCACGGCGGAGGAAGCGCCGAAGCTGAAGCCGTTCATCGAACTCGCCGAAAAGCTCGGCTCGTTCGCGGGCCAGCTCACCGAGAGCGGCATCCTGAAAGTCCAGATCACCTATGAGGGACACGTCGCCGAGATGAAGATCAAGGCGATCACCTCGGCGGTGCTGTCGGGCCTGCTGCGCCCGATGCTGGGCGAGGTCAACGTGGTCTCCGCGCCGGTCGTCGCGAAGGAGCGCGGCATGGTGGTCGACGAGATCGTACGCGCGGCGCAGAGCGATTACGAAAGCCTGATCACGGTGACCGTCACCACCGAACGGCAGGAGCGTTCCGTCTCCGGCACCGTCTATCACGACGGCAAGCCGCGGCTGGTCGACATCAAGGGCATCCGGGTCGATGCCGAGTTCGGCAAGTCGATGATCTATGTCACCAACGAGGACAAGCCCGGCTTCATCGGCAGCTTCGCCAGCCTGCTCGGCGACGCCAAGATCAACATCGCCACCTTCCATCTCGGCCGCGTCAAGCAGGGCGGTGACGCCATCGCGCTGGTCGAGATCGACGGGCCTGTGCCGGCGGAGGTACTTGCCAAGGTGCAGAAGCTGCCGCAGGTGAAGCAGGCCAAGGCGCTCGCGTTCTAAAAATCGCGTCGTCCTTTTCCCTTCAGAGAGGGGATTGCTTATCCTTCGCCGCGGGCCCGCCGCGGCGAAGCCGCATGGAATTCCAATCGAACCAGTTTCTCCCTCGCTGCGTCTCATGACCGGGAGTGGTGGGTGTTGTTGCCCGTCGCCGTCCGGCGAATGGTTCAGGAGGGTATCCATGCGATTGATTGCGAATGTTTTTTTGACGACGAGCCTCGTCGCGCTCGCGGCGCTTGCCGCCGGCGCGGTGCGCGCGGCCGAATTGGCCGCCAGCTCGGCGGTCGATGCGGTTACCGTATATCCCGATGGCGCCAGCGTCACGCGGATCATCTCGCTCGATCTGCCGGCCGGCGAGAACTCCGCCGTTCTCAAGGATTTTCCGTTAACGCTCGATCCCTCGTCGCTTAGGGTCGAGGGTGAAGCCGGCGCGAAACTCACGATCGGCGCGATCGACGCAAAACCGCCGCGCGCGGCGCCGCCGGTCAATCTGCCCGAACTCGACAAGCGCATCGAGGCCCTGAAGGACGAGCGGGCCAATCTGCAAGGCGCAATCGATGCGGCTACCGCGCGGCGCAAGTTCGCCGAGCGCTTTGCGGATACGTCTCCCGCAGGGATCGGCGACAAGGGTGAGGCGCGGCCGATCGCCGAATGGCGTGTGGCCTTTGCCGCGGTCGGGGAGGAAATCGCCAGTGCCGATACCGCCATCCGCGACGCCGAACGCAAGCAGCGCGAACTCGACCGCGAAATCGCGCGCGTCGAACAGGACCGGGCGCAGAAGCCGCCGATCAAGCTGGAAGTCCGGATCGAGCTCGCGACCGCAGCCGCGACCAAGGCGACGCTGCGGGTCACCTATACGGTGCGCAACGCGCGCTGGACGCCGCTCTACGACGCCCGTCTCGACACCGGCGCCAAGGACCGCAAGCCCGCGCTCGAACTGGTGCGCCGCGCCGAAATCACGCAAGCCACCGGCGAGGATTGGTCCAACGTCGCGCTCAGCGTCTCGACCGTGCGCACCGCGCGTGGCGGCAGCGTGCCGGATCTGGGCTCGCTGATTGTGCAATATCCGCAACCGCCGCGTCCTGCTCAGTCGGCCAGCGGCGGCTTGATGGATAATGCGAAGCCGCTGCTGCGCTCAGCACCGGCGCCCCAGGTAGCGGAGGCGCTCGCCGGGAAGGCCGAGGAACAGCAGGCTACGGCTGATGTCAGCGGCTTCCAGGTGGTGTTCAAAATTCCCGGCCGCGTCAGCCTCAGTGCCAGCGAAGGCGCCAAGAGCCTGCGTGTTTCCACCGCGACCATTGCTCCCGATCTCGCCGTGCGCGCCGCGCCAGTGAAGGATCCGACCGCGTTCCTCGAAGCGAGCTTCAGGCAGAACGAGGACGCGCCGCTATTGCCGGGCCGGGTCGCGATCTATCGCGACGGCGTCTTCGTTGGCCGTGGGCACATGGCTGCTGCAGCTAAGGACGAGACCGTGCGGCTCGGCTTCGGCGCCGACGACAAGATCAAGATCGAGCGCACCGTCCTCAAGCGCAACGAGGGATCGGCCGGCCTAATCGTGACGACGTCGAAGACCGACGAGCGCGCGTTCAAGACTACCGTGCGCAACGGCCATGATTTCCCGCTTCGGATCGCGATTGAGGACCAGTTGCCGGTCAGCGAGAACGAGGAAATCCAGGTCGAAATGCTGTCGTCCACGACGCCGCCGACCGCGAGCAACCTCCGCGACAGACGCGGCGTGCTGGAATGGGCTTTTGAAGCCAAGCCCGGCGAGGTCAGGGACATCAACTTCGCCTGGCGGATCCGCTGGCCGAAGGACAAGGGCGTCGTGATGGTGCCGGCGGGCTGAGCGCGCGCATCTATCTTCTCCGTCATGCCCCGCGGGCGGGGCATCCAATGTGCTGCGAGCTGACAGAGATGTTGCGCACCATCTCTCCCAATGTCGTCCCCGCGAACGCGGGGACCCATAGCCACCGGCCTTCGTTTTGAAGGAAGGTGTCTGCCCCGGCAGCCAAAAAGAGAGATCACGCGGTATGGGTCCCTGCGTTCGCAGGGACGACGAGGTTGGATGAGGCGATAGAATCACTTCGCCTTCAGAAACTCACCGACTTCCAGCAGCACGAACTCATTATCGTCGGCCTTGTTCGGCTCGCGGCTGGACGAGAACGGCAGATTGTTGTCGTTGCCGACGATGATATGCGTGTCGTCGACGCGATCGACGTTCTCGATGGTGAAGAACGGGAAGGTCAGCACGCCGTCGTTGAGCGGCTTGCGGGCCTTCTTGTCGGGATCCTTGATCTTCATCAGGTCGACATAGGCGATCTTGCGCACCGGCTTGCCGACATTGGCGTCGGAGAGTTCGACCTTGTAGACACGCTTGAACTTCGCGAGGTCGGCAAAACAGTTCTCGCCGCGCTGGCCGGCCGGGCAGGCCTTGTCCGCGGTGCCCTCGCCATTGTCGCGTTCGATGATCAGGCCGCTTGACCCATCGATCATATTGAAGTCGCCGATAGCGTGACCGTTGTGCTCGAACACATAATGCCAATAGCGCCCGGTGAATTTTTCGGCCGCAACGTCGAATTCGAGGATCCGCGCGGCTTCCTTGCCGTCGACCTTTTCAACGTCCTTCTTCTCGGCATCCCACAGCGGGCCCTCGAGCAGACCATACAGGAATTTGCCGTCCTTCGAGGCGGCAAAACCTTCATAGCCCTTGGAGCGGCGCAGATTGACGGTGGTGTAGCTCGCGCCTGGGGCGGCCGGCGACTGCACTGACCAATGATCGGGCGAGCGCACCGGCTTGCCGTCGGCGCTGGTTTCGAAGACGGCGAGGATCTTGCCGGTCTTGTCGGCCTTCAGCACATAGGGGCCGAACTCGTCGCCGATCCAGAAGGTGTCGCCGACGATCTGAAAACCTTCGGTGTCGAAATCGGCGCCGGTGAGATAACGCTTTGCGGTGTCCTCGTGCAGGATGCGGAACGGCACCTTCTTGTCGGGATCGTGCAGGAAGATGGTTTCCTGGCGCTCGATCTTGCCACTCGCCCAGTCGATCTTGTGCCGGTTGAGATACAGCATCGAGTCGGCCGAGTTGTAACGCGAGCCCATGCCGTTGTCGGTGAGCACCCAGAACGAACCGTCCGGCATCACCTTGATGCCGGAATGGCCCTGCAGCGGCTGGCCCTTGAACGGTAGCGACACGCCGGTCGGGCGCTCGTAGGATTTACCCATCACGCTGCCGACGGCGTCGACGCGCTTGCCGGTGGTGTATTTGCCCGCGGTCTTGAGATCTTCGGGCGCATCCGTGGGCGCATCGATGAAAGTCTGCGCCGGCAGCACCGCGTGTCCCTTCAGCGTTGCGGGAAATTCGCCTTCGCCTTGGGCGAAGGCGGCGCCGGCCAGAAAGACTGACGCGACGGAGCAGAGCAATGACACGCGCATGGCGGATCTCCTGTGAATGACGATGCGCCTGTCTTTGCGGAGGGGTGTTACAGTTGGCTGACAGTTCCGTGAAGAACCTGTAACGCCGTTGGATAAGCCTTGCGCTGTTATGCCGTCGGCGCGCCTGCCGGACGCATGGTCTGCGGCAGCAGGAACGGCACGCCCTGCTCGGTGTAGTCGATCGTCACGTCGACCTCGAAGATCCTGCGGATGGTTTCGGCCGTGATCGCGTCCGTGCGGCCACCGTCGACGGCGAGCCGGCCGCGATGCAGCAGCACGATGCGATCGGCGAATCGCATCGCCAGATTGAGATCGTGCAGCACGGCGATCACGGCCGTGCCGTTTTGCGCACGCCGTTTCGCCGTTTCCACCAGATCGATCTGGTGGCGCATGTCGAGGCTCGATGTCGGCTCGTCCAGCAGCAGAAGGCCCGGGCCGTGCTGTTCTTCACCGCAGGTGAGCTGCACCAGCACGCGGGCGAAATGCGCGCGCTGCTGTTCTCCGCCGGAGAGCGTCGGCAATTGCCGATGGCTGAAATGGGCGAGATCGACCTCGCCGAGCGCCGCATCCACCAGCCGCTGCGCGGCGGCCCGGCCGCTATCCCCCGCGCCCATATGGACGATTTCCTCGACCGTGAACGGGAAGGTGACGTTGACATGCTGCGACAGCATCGCGCGGTGACGGGCGAGAAAGCGTGGCGGATAGGCGTCGATGTTGCGCTGCTTTAGCCTGATCTGCCCGCGCGTCGGGCGGAGATCGCCGGACAACATCCGCAGCAGCGTCGATTTGCCGGCGCCGTTGGGGCCGACGATCGCGACCATCTCGCCGGCTGCGATGCGCAGATCGATGCCGTCGACCAGCGTGGCGCCGCCGACCGTCATCGAGATCGACTGCGCTTCGAGAATGGCGGTCATAGCGAAACCAGCCCGCGCTGGCGCAGCAGCATGCCCAGGAAGAACGGCGCGCCGATCGCAGCCGTGAGGATGCCGATCGGCATTTCCGCGGGCGCCACGATGGTGCGGGCCAGCGTATCGGCGCCGACCAGCAGCACTGCACCCAATAGCATTGAGGCCGGCAGCAGCAGCCGGTGCCCCGGTCCGATCAAAAGCCGCAACAGATGCGGCACCACAATGCCGACAAATCCGACGACGCCGCAGACGGAGACGGCGACCCCCGTCATCGCCGACACCAGCACGATCGAAATCCGCTTCAGCCGTTCGACATCGACGCCGCTGTGAAATGCCTCGGCCTCGCCCAGCACCAGTACATCGAGCCCGCGCGCAATCGAGAGGCAGGCGATCGCGGCCAGGCCCAGCACCGGTGCCAGCGTGGCGAGCTTGGGCCAGGTTGCACCGCTCAGCGAGCCCAATAGCCAGAATGTGATGTCGCGCAACTGGCGGTCGTCGGCGATGAACACGAGTAGCCCGATGCCGGCATTGGCGATCGCGGCGATGGCAATGCCGGCCAGCAGGAAGATCGCGATCGACGTCCGCCCCGAGCGGCTCGCGATCGAATAAAGGATAATCGTGGTCGCCAGCGAGCCCGCGAAGGCCGCGATCGGCAGCAACTGATGCTGCATAAAGCGGAGGTTTTGGCCGATCTGGCTGTCAGTGAAGACGATCGCGGCGGCTGCCGCCAGCGCGCCGCCGGAGGAAACGCCGACCAGTGCGGGGTCGGCGAGAGGGTTGCGAAACAGCCCCTGCATGATGGCTCCCGATGCCGCGAGCAAGGCGCCAACCATGGCAGCCGCGCCGATCCGCGGGATCCGGATTGACCACAGCACGAGCTGGTCGCGCGCAAGCGTTGAACTGGCTGAGGCGTCCGCCCACAGGCCGAGTGCGGCAGGCAGCCGCGCCAGCGGAATTCCGGCGGCGCCCATTGTGAGTGCGACCAGTGCCGCACCGGCAAGTGCGGCGATCAGGCAGATGAGGGTCAGCGAAGCCGGCGGGCGAAACGCATATCCGCTGCGGCGCTTCGCGCCTGCTTCAGTGAGTGCGGTCATTGCCGGCAATCGGCGGTGAGTGCCGCCGGCCTGAACTTCTCCGCCTGCGGCGCCAGCGCCGGATAGAGCTTGACCGAGAGATCGCGCGCTGCGGCTGCCGTGCGCGGGCCGAAGCCGAGCAGATAGAGGCCTTCCATGGAGATGAAGGTCTTGTTGGCCGCGACCGGGGTCAGCGCGAAGGCGGGATGGACATATACGGCTTCCGCTTCCACCGAGTCCTTGCCGCGCTGGATCGAAAGCACGACGTCGGGCTTTGCCGCGACGATCGCCTCATCATTGATGATCTTGTAGCCGTCATAGCTATCGATGGCGTTGACGCCACCGGCGAGCGCGATGATCTCATTCGCCGCGGTATTTTTTCCGGCGGCCATCGCCCGGCCGTTCAGCAGCGACATCACGAACATCACGCGGACCGGCTTGGTCACCTTGGCGCGCAGCTCGCGCAGTTGGGCCAGATCGCCGGCGACCGCTGCCGTCAGGCATTCGGCGCGCTTGTCCGCGCCCATGGCGTGACCGACCAGCTTGATCTTGTCGATCAGGCCCGCTTCCGAGAAGGTTTCGGGTACCAGCACCAGCGGCACCTTGGCCGCCTCCAGCACGTCCATGGTTTCCTTCGGCCCGGATCCCTGCACTGCCAGTACCAGCGAGGGATTGAGCCCAAGAACGCCCTCAGCCGAAAGCTGGCGCATATAGCCGACATTCGGTTTGTCACGCAGCGCTGCCGGCGGATAGAAGCTGGTGGAGTCGACGCCGGCCAGCCTGTCCTCGAAGCCCAGGGCATAGAGAATTTCGGTAATCGCGCCGCCGATCGAGACGATCCGCGCGGGATCTGAGATCGTGACGTCGCGGTTACGGGCATCATGCACCGTAATGCCCGCAGCGACCGCGACGCCGCCGAGCAGGAAACAGCCCGCGGCGGCGGACAATGCGAGCGTACGACAAATTGTCATTGCCGGGTCACCTGGTTGAGTTCGCTTGGTCAGGTTCACTTGGTCAGGATCAGCTTGTTCTGCGAGGTCAGTCGCAGGCGATAATTGTCCTCCCCATGCGCGATGATGATCTCGCGCTCGGTCGCGAACAGTTCGCGGCTGTCGATCCGGTTGCCGTTGATGGCAAGCGATCGGGCGGTGGACTTACCGGCTTGCGTCCGGGCACCGCCGAGTTTGTCTCCTGTTGCTGCGGACATCTGGTTTGTGGCGCCCCGAAAGCTCTGTCTGATGCCATGTTTGTACAGTTGCGGTGTGCCGCAATCCAACCGTGGCAATTTACAATTGATATAAAGTGCCTGATGCGGTTCTTGACCGCCCGGAACCCGCCACGTAACCAAGTATGACACGATGCGGGCACGTGCCTGCGTCGCGAATGTGGCAGCCAGCAAGCAGCTTGCGACTTATGCGCAGCGCCCGCCAGCCAGACCCAAGAACAGAGATTGGCGGGGTTGGGGTTGTATGGCTGACGGGGCTAGGATTTCGCGTGCCCTCTTATTGGGCGCGTCGGTGTTTTCAATTGCATTGCT
>NZ_LLXX01000157.1:0-28152 GCF_001440405.1 Bradyrhizobium valentinum | reverse complement strand
TGCGAGCGGCTCGTCCGAGCGGCAGAAGCAGTCGCGGCGCAAGCCGGCGAAGCCGCCGCAGGAGCAGCAGGCAAGCGCGCCGGCGATGAATGCGCGGGCGCAGATCGGCAGCGCACCCGTGCAGTCGCTCGATACGATTACGGCGGTCGCGACCAAGACCGAGGAGCGCGCGATCGACGCGCTCGCTCCCGTTAGCGTGGTGACGCTCGAGCAGATTCAGGGTCTGCAGCCGAACCGGCTGTCCGATATCTTCTACAACGTGCCCGGCGTCTCGTTCCAGGAGCGCGGCGACGATCCCTCGACCGTCATCAACATCCGCGGCCTGCAGGATTTCGGCCGCGTCGCCGTTGTCGTTGACGGTGCACGGCAGAACTATCAGCGCACCGGCCACAATGCCAACGGCTCGTTCTTCCTCGATCCCGAACTGGTTGGCGGCGTCGATATCGTGCGCGGCCCGACCGCCAATATCTACGGCTCCGGCGCGATCGGCGGCGTGGTCTCGTTCCGCACCAAGGACATCGACGATGTGGTGCGTCCTGGCGAACGCTGGGGAGTCGACATGACCGGCTCCGGCGGTACCAACAATGCTCGCGGCCTCGGCTCGATCTTCGGCGGCGTGCGCGCCGATCCCAATGTCGATGTGTTCGGCGGCGCGGTCTACCGCACGCAGGGCAATTACAAGGACGGCAACGGCACCGAGATCGGCAACACCGGCAACGAGATCGCGGCCGGCCTGATGAAGCTGACCGTTCGCCCTGCCGACGGCCATGAGATCAAGTTCGGCGCCATATTCCAAGATTACCAATACAGCATCGGCCAGTTCAACCGCGGGCCGGTGCTGACCGCGGCGCAGCGCGCGCTCTTCCAGGGGTCATCGGTCTATGCGTCCGACGCCAAGAACTACACCGGTACGCTGACCTGGAAATACAGCAAGCCGGACGACAATCTGTGGGACTGGAATCTGTCGCTCTACGGCAACCGCACTGACAACGACCAGACCAAGACCTATCATAACAGCGCCACCGCCGCTGGCGCGGCCTTTTGCGCCAACGGCAGCTTCGGCAACAACATCTCGGGCTGCGTCGGCGACAAGCGCGGCTATGTGCTCGATACGCTCGGGATCGACGTCAACAACACGACAAGATTCAACGTCGGCGATTGGCGCAACGCGGTGACGTTCGGCGTCGATGCGTTTCAGGATGACGTGAAAACCTTCGACAGCCGCGGCAATTCCAACATCACCACGCCCGGCGGCCTGCGCACCGTTTCCGGCGGGTTCGCGCAGTTGAAGCAGAACTATTCGACCTGGTTCGAGGCCGTCAGCGCGATCCGCTACGATCGGTACGATCTGCATTCGCCGACGGTAGCGACCGGTGGCGGTGGCGACCGGTTCTCGCCGAAGATCACTATCGGCGTGACCCCGGTGGCGGGCTTCACGCCCTATGCCAGCTATGCCGAAGGTTACCGCGCGCCCGCGATTACCGAGACGTTGATCGCCGGCGCGCATGCCACGGGCGGTGGTCCCCCGCTCTTCCCGTGCCCGGACGGCACTGCCGGCCTGTTCTGCTTCCTGCCCAATGCGGGCCTGCGGCCGGAGGTCGGCAAGAACAAGGAAGTTGGTATCAACCTCAAGTACAACGATGTGTTCACGGCTGGCGACAGCTTCCGCGGAAAGTTCAACGTCTTCCGCAATGACGTCGATAGCTATATCGACCTCGTCGCCTCGACCCCGCGGTCGCCCATCTTGGTTGCGAACCCCGGCCTGTTCAGCCAGTTCTACCAGTACCAGAACATCGCCCATGCCCGCATCGAAGGCTTTGAGGCTGAGACGATGTACGATGCGGGCTTGTGGTATGTCGGAGTTGCCGGCCACCTGATCCGTGGCAAGAACGTCGCGACCAATATTGGGCTAGCGACCATCACGCCGCGCAAGATCACCACGACCGGCGGTGTGCGGCTGCTCGATCGCAGGCTGATCCTGGCTGCGCAGTGGTCCTCGTTCGGCGCCAACAACGACGTGCCGGCCGGCTATCTGCCCGCAACGGGGTATGAGTTGGTCAATCTGTACCTGACCTGGAATGCAACGAAGGACGTTGTCTTCACGGCGTCGATCGACAATCTCTTGAACCAGTACTACCGGCCCTATGCCATCCCCGGCAGTTCCACCGACGGCACCAATCAAAACGATGTGCTGTGGTCGAGCCCCGGCCCGGGCAGGGTTTACAAGGCCGGATTGAAGATTCACTTTGGCGGAGTGTAGTTCGACGAGCTGACAAACCACTGAAGTTGCACCGGGCCGTGCTGATGCTCCAGCGCGGCTTCGGCGCGTTCATGTTTCCAACCAACTCAAACGGTACGCCAGGCGCACCTCAGCAACCCAGCAAGGAGATTTTAAATGTTTATCGCGATGAACCGGTTCCAGGTGAAGATTGGCTCTGAAGCGGCTTTCGAAAATGTCTGGCGCACGCGCGAGTCCTATCTCAGCAACATGGCCGGCTTCGTCGAGTTTCATCTGCTCAAGGGGCCCGTCGCCGAGGATCACACGCTGTATTCGTCGCACACGGTCTGGGTCGACAAGGCCGCGTTCGAAGCCTGGACCAAATCGGAAGAGTTCCGCCGTGCCCACGCCCGCGCCGACAACCAGACCGGCGAAAGCCTTTACCTCGGCCATCCCAAGTTCGAAGGGTTTGAAGTGATCTTGAGCGAGCGCAAGTCCAGCGCTGCCGCATAAAGGAGGTCACGATGTTGAGCGCGGAGCTTGCCGACCTCAAGGCCCATATGGCGGACAATCCGGGCGCGGTGATCGAGGATGTGGCGCGGGAGCGGAAGGTGACGCCACGCGCCGTGCTCGAGGCGTTGCCCGATACGATGGTGCGTTTCGGTTCTGGTGGTGAATTCGCCGCCGCGATGAACGACGTCGCGCAATGGGGCGAGGTGACGCTGATCGTCCATACCGATGATGCGATCTTCGAGTTCACCGGCAGTGTGCCGGCAGGCGAGATCGGCCGCGGCTATTTCAACCTGATGCAGCCGAAAGGACTGCACGGCCATCTCCGGCATGAACGCTGTGCGGCGATCGCCTTTGTCGAGCGGCCCTTCATGGGCAAGTCGTCGGCCTTCATCGCGTTCATCAATGTGGACGGCGGCATCATGTTCAAGGTGTTCGTCGGCCGCGACGAGACGCGCGCGCTGCGCAGCGACCAGTTGCAACGCTTTCACGCGCTTGCGGAGAGGATCGCGGTCGCCAGCGCGGCGTAACCGATTCCTTTTGTCAGCCCGGGAGACGATCATGCGGAGAAACGTGCTGGACGTTATGATCCGTTGGTGTAGCGCAATCGGTGTGGCGGCTCTGCCGGGCGCCGCCCAGGCCGCCACCGATGTTGCGCTGTTACCGCGCAACCTGTCGCCCTGGAACATGTTCGTGAATGCGGACGTCGTGGTGCAGGGGGTGATGGTCGGGCTTGCCTTCGCCTCCTTGGTGACGTGGACGATCTGGCTGGCAAAAACTGTCGAGATCCGCCGCAAGACCGCGACTGCCAAACGGCGCTTGAGCATGCTGGAAACCGATATCGTGCTCGCCAAGGCAGAGCAGGAAAGCCGCGGCGGCAATGACGCCGTAGCGCAGATCATCCAGTCCGCCGCGCGCGAGGCCAGCCTCTCAGGCGGCCATTTCGACGACGGCCTCAAGGAACGGGTCGCGCTGCGGCTGGAGCGGGTCGAGGCCGCGATGTCGCGGCAGATTGCGCGCGGCACCGGCGTGCTCGCCACCATCGGCGCCACAGCCCCGTTCGTCGGCCTGTTCGGAACGGTCTGGGGCATCATGAACTCGTTCATCGGCATTTCCGAAGCCAAGACCACCAACCTCGCCGTGGTCGCGCCCGGCATTGCGGAAGCTTTGCTGGCGACCGCGCTTGGTCTGGTTGCAGCGATCCCGGCGGTCGTGATCTACAACCATCTCACTCGCACGATTGCGGCCCATCGCGCACTGCTCGGCGATGCCTCGGCGCTCGTGCTGCTGCTGATCAGCCGCGAGGGCGACCGCGGCTCGTTCCGGCTCGCCCGCGCCGCGGAGTGAAGCGATGGGCGTGAAGCTCGGTCAAGCAGTCGGCGGACGGGCGCGCGGCGGCAGCGACGATCTTGTCGAGTCTCATGAGATCAACGTCACGCCGTTCATCGACGTGATGCTGGTGCTCCTGATCATCTTCATGGTCGCCGCGCCGCTCGCAACAGTCGATCTCGGCGTCGATCTTCCCGCCAGCGCGGTCGAGCCGTCGCCGCGCCCGGACAAGCCGGTGTTCGTCACCGTGAAGCCGGATCTTTCGGTCGCGGTCGGCGAGGACATCATCGCGCGCGATACGCTGACCGCGACCCTCGATGCCGCCACCAAGAGCGACAAGAACGAGCGCATTTTTCTGCGCGCCGACAAGGCCGTCAGCTATGGCGACCTGATGGAGGTGATGAACCTCCTGCGCAACGCCGGCTACCTCAAGATCGCACTGGTCGGCCTCGACGGCCGCAGTTGACCCGTCATGAACGCCTTCGCTCTGCATGATGTCTCCGACCAGGCTGCGGTCCGGCGCTGGGGAGTTTCGGCGATCGCGATCGTCGCCGCCCATGCCGCGCTGATCGCGTTGGCCATGAACTGGTACAGCCAGCGGCCCGAGCCCGGCGTGGCGGTACCCACTATCATGGTCGACCTCGCGCCCATTACGTCGTCACCCGAAGCGGCGCCGATGGACATCGCGCCGGGACCTGAGATGCAGCAGGCGGACGCGTCGCCGCCCGAGCCCGCGGCCGCTGAGGCAGTGCAGGAGCAGATCGAACCGACCCCGCCGCAGGAGAAACCGGAGGTCGTTGCGCCGCCGGAGCAGAAGCTGCAGCCCACGCCGCAAAAGCCCGAGCCGGCGCAGATCGTCCCGGACCGGAAGCCGGTGCCGGTGAAGCCGAAAATCGTCCGGCAGGACGCCAAGAAGCCTTCGGAGGTGCCACCGGCGCCGCGCACCAGCGCACCGCCGCGCGCCGAGCGTCAGGCGCCTGCCGCGTCGGCGATCAGTGCGGGCGCCTCTGCCTCAGCGATGGCGACCTACGCTCAGCGGGTCCGCGCGCATTTGTTGCGCTTCCATAAATATCCATCCGGCGGCAACGGCCAGCGCGGCGTCGTCAGGTTGTCCTTCACGCTGAGCCGCGGCGGTCAGGTACTATCGAGCCGCGTCGGCGGCTCTTCGGGAGTTCCTGCTTTCGATGCGCTGGCCCTGGCATTGGTTCGCCAAGCCCAGCCATTCCCTGCATTTCCGCCCGAGATCGCTTACGGGTCGATGCCCATTAACGTCCCGGTGGAGTTCAAGCCCAGGTAGGGCGGGGCGGCACGCAGCGGTGCCTTACTCCTTCACCGCGCCCGTCAGCGACGACACGTAGTAATCCACGAACAGCGAGTAGAACAGCGCGACCGGCAGCGAACCGAGCAGGGAGCCTGCCATCAGCGCGCCCCATTGGTAGACGTCGCCGGTGACGAGCTCGGTCAGGATCGCGACCGGCACTGTCTTGTTGGCGCCGCTCTGGATGAAGGCGAGCGCGTAGATGAACTCGTTCCACGACAGCGTGAAGGAGAAGATGCCGGCCGAGATCAGGCCGGGCACGGCGAGCGGCAGCGTGATCCGCCGCAGGATCTGCAGCCGCGTCGCCCCGTCCACCAGCGCGCATTCCTCCAGCTCATACGGAATCGACTTGAAGTAGCCGATCAAGAGCCAGGTGCAGAACGGCACCAGGAAGGTCGGATACACCAGGATCAGTGCCATCGGCGAGTCGAACAGGCCGAACTGCACGATCACGGTTGCCAGCGGAATGAATAGGATCGAGGGCGGCACGAGATAGGCGAGGTAGATGCCGAGGCCCACGTAAGGGCTGCCGCGGAAGCGTAGACGCTCGATCGCGTAAGCGGCAAGCGTCGATGCAAACAGCGACAGGAAGGTGGAGCCGATCGCCACGAACATCGTGGTCTTCAACCAAGTCGGATAGGCGGTGTTGAACAAGAGATGCTTGATATGCGCAAGTGTCGGCGAGGAGATCCAGAACGGGTTGTGCTCCCTATAGTTCAGAAGCTCCGCGTTCGGTTTGAACGAGGTGATCGCCATCCAGTAGAACGGGAACAGCAGGATCAGCACGAAGCAGGACAGCGGCAGGTAGATCATCATCACCCGCCGCGCGCGGGAATCCCACGCCATGGTATCCGGCGTGGCGCTGCCGACATTGGTGGATTGGGCGGCTGCGTCAGTCATTGGCTTCTCCCTGCTGCCATTTACGGCGCGCGAGGCCGAAGTAGCTGAACAACGTCGCGAACACGAGGAACGGAACCATCGACACCGCGATTGCGGCGCCCTCGCCGAGCTCGCCGCCGGCGATGCCGCGCTGGAAGGCAAGCGTCGCAAGGAGATGCGTGGAGTTAACCGGCCCGCCGCGGGTGATGGCGTAGACGAGCTGGAAGTCGGTGAAGGTGAAGATGATCGAGAACGTCATCACGATCGCGAGTATAGGCATCATCATCGGGAAGGTGATGTAGCGGAATCGCTGCCAGGCGCTGGCGCCGTCCAGCATCGCCGCCTCATAGAGCGAGGGCGAGATGGTCTGCAGGCCAGCCAGCAGCGAGATCGCGACGAAGGGAATGCCGCGCCAGATGTTGGCCGCGATCAGCGAGAAGCGTGCGCTCCAGGGATTGCCGAGGAAATCGATATTGGTGGTGCGGATGTGCAGCACGTCGACCAGGAGATAGGAGATGATCGAGAACTGCGGATCGTAGATCCACCAGAATGCCAGCGCCGACAGCACCGTCGGCACGATCCACGGCAGCAGCACGATGGCGCGGAGCAGGCTCTTGAGCGGGAAGTGGTTGTTGAGCAGGAGCGCCAGCCAGAAGCCGAGCGCGAATTTCCCGATGGTCGCGATCCCCGTATAGAAGACGCTGTAGAACACCGCGCCCCACCACAACGGATCGGTCCACAGATACTGGAAATTCTCCAGCCCGATATAGATGCCGCGCTGGCCGATGGTGGTGTCGGTGAAGGCGAGCCAGACGCCGAGGCCCAGCGGGTAGGTGAGGAACACCGTGAGTAGCCCGATCGCCGGCGTGAGGCACATCACGATCAGGAACGGCTTGTAGTCGAACAGGCGCGCGACCCAGCCCGGTTGCCGGAGCGCCACGCCGCGCGATGGGAGAGTTGTTACAGACATCGGATTCCTGACCTGTCTGACTTTCAAGGTCATTCCGGGACGATGCAAAGCATCGAAGCCGGAATCTCGAGATTCCGGGTCTGGTGCTTCGCACCATCCCGGAATGACGGCGTGTCAATCGCTCCTAAGCAATGACGGTTGACCAGATTTGCGGTTCAGCCGCGGCCCTGTCGCCGGAAGTACCGCTTCGCGCGCTGCTCCGCTTCCGCAGCGGCAGCCTCTGGCGTCGAGGCGCCGGTGGCAACCGCTGCGCACATCTGGATCAACACGTAATCGGCGCTGACGGCACCGGTTGCCGTCGAGATCGGCCCCTTGTAGCCGTCGTAATAGGTGCTGTTCATGGTGTTCTTGAAGATCTTGACCTTGGGATCGCTGGACCAAACAGCGGCGTCGGCATAGGCCGCAAGCGGCTGCGACCAATAGCCCGAGTTGGCGTTGAGCCAGGGCTCGTACTGGTCCTTTTCCAGCATGAATTGCAGGAACGCCTTTGCGGCGTTGGGATATGGGCTGTGCTTGAACAGCATCGCGTTCAGCGTCAGGCCCGCCATCGGTGAAATCTTGGCGAGGCCCTTCGGCAGCAACTGATGCTCGCTGTCCTCGGCGATCGCGCGCGTCGCCGGATCGTTTTTCAGCGAGAAGTACAGCGATACGCCGTTGGCGGTCAGCGAGATTTCCTGCGAGGAGTAGGCGCGGTTGTTGCTGACGTCGTTCCACGACGGCGTGCCGGCGATGAAGGTCGGGTACAGCTCCTTGACCCAGTTCAGTGCGGCGATGGTCTCCTTGCTGTTGATGACAATGTTGCCTTCCTCATCGAGCAGGGAAGCGTTGTGCGACCACAGCGCCCAGTTGGCAAAACCGTTTCCGTCGCCCTTGGCGTTGCCCAGCGCAAAGCCGGCTGGCTTGCCGGCCTTTTGCAGCTTGCGGCACAGGTCCAGGATTCCGGCATGATCCTCCGGAACCTTGTCGAAGCCGACCGATTGCAGCACCGATTTGCGGTAGATCAGGGGGCCGGCGGTGGCGCCGAACGGCAATCCGATCCAGGCGTCGCTCTTGTTGCGCTTGCCGTATTTCTGCGCCAGCGGCTGCCAGCCGCCATAGCGCTTGCCGAGATAGTCGGCGACGTCGGTCAGCTCGACCAGCTTGTCGATGTAGATGTGCGGGGCGTCGGAGAAGCCGATGATGATGTCGGGGCCAGCGCCGGAATTCGAGGTCACCGCCGTCTGCTGGCTGATATCCTCCCAGCCGACGAAGTCGACCTTGACCTCGACGCCGGTCTCCTTGGTGAATTTGGCCGCATTGGCGCGGAACACGTCCTCGTCGGCCTGCACGAAGCGCACCGGGCGCAGCATGCGCAGGCTCGCGCCTTTCTCGATTGCAAGCTTGGGGGCGGGGACGTCAGCGGCCTTGATGACGGATGCGGTTTGCGCCGATGCGCCGGTAGCGGCCAGCGCAGCGGCGGAAACGCCGAGCGCCAATGCTTCACGACGGGTGATGTCGTTCTTCATGGTTCTCTCCCTGTTCTTTGTTCCCGGCGTTGAATCGCCGGTGAACGTAGTCGGAACGCTTGTCGCCTAACTGTTCGGACCGCGATCCATGCTGACCGGCTGCCAGCGGCGGAGCGAGGTGTTTTGCAGCACCGACGGATTGACGCAGCTTACCGGCCACATCCCCTGCAGGACCAGTGACAATTCGTAGCCCACGCGGCGCTTGCGCGCCTCGTCAAAACGTGCCGATGCCGACGCCACATGAGCGGTCAGCGTGACGTTTTCCATCGACAGCATCGGGTTGTTGTGGGACGGCGGCTCTTTCTCCAGCACGTCGAGGGCGGCGTGGGCGATCCAGCCGTCCTGCAGCGCCTTGATCAGCGATTCCTCGTCCACCGTGGCGCCGCGGCCGGTGTTGATGAAGATGGCGGATTTTTTCATCTGGCGGAAATGCTTCTCGGTGAGCATGTGATGCACCTCGGGGCGCGCCGGCGCATGCATCGAGACGAAATCCGACTGCGACAGCACCTCCGACAGGGTCGAGGGGATCACGCCGTGATCGTACATCAGCGTTTCCTGGATGAAGGGGTCGTAGGCCATCATGCGCAACCCGAACGGGGCGGCGCGCTTGGCGACCGCGCGGGCCACCCGGCCGAAGGAGATGAAGCCAAGCGTCTGGCCCATCAGCCGCGGGATCTTCAAAAGCGCAGGCCGGCCTTCGGACCAGCGGCCGGTGCGCACCATCTTGTCCTGCTCGACCAGCCGCCGAAAACCCGCCAGCAAAAGCATCATGGCGTGGTCGGCGACCTCCTCGATGAAGGTGTCGGGAATGTTGGTGACGGGAATGCCGCGGGCCGTGGCGGCCTTGACGTCGACTGAGTCGACCCCGACGCTGCCGAGCGTGATCACCTTGCAGTTCTCGAGGGCGTCGATAATCGCTTTGGTGATCGGCATGCCCTTGGCGTAGATCGCGTCCGCAGTCTTGGCGGCGGCGATGAATTCCGCCTCGTTGGCCGGCGCCTCGATGATTTCGGCCCCGATCGGATCGAGCGCTTCGTTCTCATAATCGTAGCCGCCGCCGGCGACCGTGAAGCTTGCGCCCTTCGGCGTCACTACCCTGAATTTCGGCATTTCCTGCTCCCGATTTCATTCTTCGGTGTTAATTTAAGGCGGCGGGCGCCGCCCCTTTTCTTTACGCGACTTCATCTTTTACGCGACCTGACAGCTGCCCGCTACAATCGCGGGTTGCCGCCTCAATCGGAAGCGGCGTTTCAGCCGGATTTCCGCTGGTCTTCGTAACAAAGCGCTAAAGGGTCTCACGATATTGTGCGCCGAATCAATCGGTCAATCGCGTGCCACGCGCCAATTTCCGGAGACCCCCGTGAAGCTGACAAATCTGAAGATCACCCCCAAGCTCGGCATTCTGGTGGGAGTGACCCTGCTCGGCCTCTGCGTCGCCGGCATGCTGGCGGGCTATTTGATGCAGCGTGAGATGCTGAATGCGCGGATCGAGCAGACCAAGGCGATCGTCGACATGGCGCGCAACATGGCGCTCGGCCTGCAGAAGCAGGTCGCCGCGGGTCAGATGACCAAGGAAGCGGCGATTGCCGAGTTCAGCAAGCGCGGCAATACGCTGACCTTCGACAACGGCAACGGCTACGTGTTCGCCTATACGATGGATGGCGTCGCCGTGCTGGCGCCGGTTCCCAGCCAGATCGGCCAGAACCGCATGGACATCGACACGGGTGGCAGAAAACTCGTGCGCGAACTGCGCGACGGCGTCGCGGCGAACGGCGAAATCATGCTGCGCTATGAATTCCGCAAGCCGGGACAAGAGGAGCTGATCCGCAAATTCTCCTATGCGGTTCCGATCCCTGGCTGGAACATGTTCGTCGGCACCGGCGCCTATCTCGACGATCTCGACACCAAGATGAAGCCGATCGCCGCGGTGCTCGGAATTGCCGTTCTCGGCATCGCCCTGATCGCAGGCAGCATCGCCTGGATGATCGGCCGCAGCATTGCGAAGCCGCTCGGTCAGCTCGGAACCCGAATGCAGGACCTCGCCGAGGGCCGGCTGGACGGCGAAATTCCCGGCATCGGCCGCGGCGACGAGATCGGCGCGATGGCCGCGACCGTGCAGATTTTCAAGGACAACGCGCTGCGCATCCGCGGGCTTGAACAGAAGGAAGCCGAGGTGCAGGCGCGCGCCGAGGCCGAACGGCGGGCAGCGATGGAAAGCATCGCCAGCGACTTCGAGCGCAGCGTGACCGGCATTGTCCGCTCGGTGTCGACGGCGGCCGCCGGCATGCAGACCACCGCGCAATCCATGACCACGACCGCCAGCGATGCCAGCGCGCGGGCGGCAACCGTCGGCGCGGCGTCGCAGCGTTCGTCCGATAATGTCGGTACCGTCGCGTCGGCTGCGGAAGAGCTCTCCAGCTCGGTGACCGAGATTTCCCGCCAGGTGGCGCGCTCCAGCGAGATCGCCACCAAGGCGGTGAGCGACGCCGAGCGCACCAACGCCACCGTCAGCGCGCTCTCGACCGGCGCCGAGAAGATCGGTGAAGTGGTCAAGCTGATCCACTCGATCGCGGCGCAGACCAATCTGCTCGCGCTCAACGCCACCATCGAAGCGGCGCGCGCCGGCGATTCCGGCCGCGGCTTCGCGGTCGTGGCGTCGGAAGTGAAGGCGCTCGCCAACCAGACCGCGAAGGCGACCGAGGAGATCTCGTCGCAGGTCGCCGCCATGCAGTCCTCGACCAGCGAGGCCGTGGCCTCGATCGGCGGTATCACCGAAACCATCGCCCAGATGAGCGAGATCACGGTCTCGATCTCGACCGCCGTCGAGCAGCAGGGCGGCGCCACCCGCGAGATCGCCCGCAACATTCAGTCGGTGGCGGCCGGATCGAACGAGATCTCCGCCCACATCGGCGGTGTCACCACGGCGGCGGCGGCGACCGGCAAGGCGGCGTCCGAGGTGCTGGCGAACGCCCGCGAGCTCGACACCCAGTCCGGCATGCTGCGCAACGCGGTCGACGAATTCCTCGGCAAGGTAAGGGCGGCGTAGTCGCAATCGGTAGGGTGGGCAAAGCCACCGGGTCGCGCGAATGCGCGCCCGATGACAGGCTCCGCGTGCCCACCATCTATCGCCGAATCGTAACGTGAACGGTGGGCACGCTTCGCTCTGCCCACCCTACGCAGTGCAGCCAGACCTCATCCTGAGGAGCGCGTCTTCGCGCGTCTCGAAGGATGAATGGCACCAGCGGGGCCTCATGGTTCGAGACGGCGATTCGCGCCTCCTCACCATGAGGATCGATGGCTACTGCTTCTCGATTCCCGCGCCCTCAATCAGCTTCTCCCACACCTTGAGCTGCTCCTTCACGAAGGCGTCGAACTCCTCGGGCGTGCCGGAGAATGCTTCCATGCCGCGCTCGGCGAGCTGGCTCTTGATGTCGGGGCGCTCGACGACCTTGCGAATTTCCGCATTCAGCCTGGCGACAATATCCTTGGGCATGCCGGCGGGGCCGAAATAGCCTTGCCACGAGGTGATGTCGAATCCCTTCACCGTGTCGTTCATGGTCGGGAGATCGGGCAACAATGCCGAGCGCTGCTTGGTGGTGACCGCGAGCGCCTTCAGCGCCTTGGCGTTGACGTGGGGCAGGCCGGTCGGGACGTCGATGAACATCATGGAGACGCGGCCGGCGATCAGATCAGTCAAGGCGGGCGGCGAGCTCTTGTAGGGGACGTGAAGCAGATCGATGCCAGCGAGGCGGGCAAACGTTGCGCCGGACACGATCGCAGCCGAGCTGCCGCTGGCATAGGAGTATTTGCCCGGCTCCTTCTTCGCCAGCGCAATCAGTTCTGCCACCGAGTTCGCCGGGATATCCGGGTGGATCACCAGCATGAAGGGCAGGTCGCCGCTGCGCGCGATCGGCGTGAAGTCCTTGACCGGGTCGTAGGTCATGTTCTTCATCAAATAAGGATTTGCCGAATGCGGTGTGTTGGTCGACACCATCAGCGTGTAGCCGTCCGGCGCGGAACGGGCGACCTGGCTTGCCGCGAGCGAGCCGTTGGCGCCCGGCTTGTTTTCGATCACGATGCCAGCGCCGAGCGCGGTGCCGAGCTCCTTCGAGATGATGCGCGTCGTGGTGTCGGTGCCGCTGCCGGCAGCGAACGGCAGCACCAGCGTGATGTTGCGGTTCGGGTAGGGCGCCTGGGCGGCAGCCGTGGCGATCATCGCCAACATCAATGGAGCCGCCGCCGCTATATGCCGATACCGCTTCAATAGTCCGATCATTATGGTCGTTTCCTCAACTGCTTTTTGTTGGATTGGCCGGCAAGCTAGCCTGCCGGCATCGAAAGTGGAAGCCGGCAAGACGCTAGGGCCGCTAGGCCGCACGCAGCTCATGCCTTCTTGGCCGAAGCTCGCCGTGACGCGATCACCACGCCGGCCAGCACCAGCGCATAGCCCACCAGGTGGAATAACCGCAACTGCTCGCCGAGCAGGAGAATCGCCATTGCCGAGCCGAACACCGGCACCAGATGAAAGAACGGCGCCGCGCGATTGGGTCCGATCAGCGCCAGCCCGCGGTTGAAGAACAGATAGGCCAGCGTCGAGGGAAAGATCACCGCATAGCCCAGCGTCGCCATCGAGATCATGTCGAACTTCAGTGTGGCACCGGTCGAAAACTCCCAGATCGAGAATGGCAGCAGCATCAGCGCGCCGCAGCAGGTGGTGAATGAAATCAGCGACAGCGCGTGCGTCACCGGCCGGCGCGGGATCAGCGCCGAATACAATCCGAACGACACCAGCGAGCTTGCAAACATCAGGTCGCCGCGGTTGAAGCTGATGCTGGCGAGCGCACCGAAGTCGCCGCGCAAAATGATGGTCAGCACGCCCACAAGCGAGATGGTGATGCCGGCAAGCTGCGCGCCGGTCAGGCGAATCCCGAACAGCGCCAGCGACCACAGCGCGACAAACAGCGGCCCCGCCGACTGGATCAGCAGCGCGTTCAGCGCCTCGGTATATTGCAGGGCCCAGTAGGAGATCGCGTTGTTATAGGCGAACCCGACCAGCGACAGAAATAGCATCATCGGCAGATGCGCGCGCAGCACCGGCCAGTCCTGCTTGAGATGCGGCCAGGCAAAGGGCAGCAGAATCAGAAAGGTGCCGATCCAGCGGACGCAGGACAGCGTCAATGGCGGCACATGGCCGGCGACATGGCGCGCCAGCACGATGTTGCCGGCCCAGAACAGCGAGGTCAGGCTCAGCAGCAAATAAGGCTGGTTGGTCAGCCACCGGACCGGATGAAAGGCAGGCGGCGCTGGTGTGGGCTTGGTCATATCGCGGGGCGGAATAGGGCCGGATTTTCCGCCACGCGACAAGTCCTGCGCACGCAATGCTACAATGCCTTGCGTGCTGACTTGCGCCTTGCCTTCATGCCGATGCGACCGGCGCTGCGAGCAGTCCCCCGCTGTCATACTCCGCGAAAGCGGGGTATCCAGTACGCCGCGGCTTCTCGACTGACCGCGAACGCCTCTGGAATACTTGATCACCCGCTTTCGCGGGTGACGACAGTTGGATAGGTCTGCCGGTCATTGCGAGCGAAGCGAAGCAATCCATCTCTCCAAGCTTACCGAGCGGAGATGTGGATTGCTTCGCTTCGCTCGCAATGACGTGGCGAATTCTTCGCCTTATCACCAGCTACTCAGTGTCTAGCGGCCGGCCTTTGACTGCCGGATCAGATCCGCGGAATGCCGGCGTCGTTGATGACCTTTGACCACCTGTCGATTTCGGCTGATATCAGCGCCCGCATCTCCTCCGGCGTGCTGCTTCGAGCCTCGCCGCCGGTCGCGGTTTCAAGCGCTGTCTTAGTGGCGGGATCCGCCAGCATCGACTGGATCTCCGCGTTCAGCCGCCTCACGATGTCCGGCGGAGTGCCCTTGGGGACCAGCAATCCGGCCCAGGTCCGCACGTCGAATCCCTTGACGCCGGCCTCCTGCGCGGACGGCACGTTCGGCAGCAGTTTAGTGCGCGCGGGCGAGGTCACCGCAAGGCCGCGAATGGCGCCGCTTTCAATCTGGCCGGCGAGCAGCACGGTTGTTCCGACGATCACGGGAACGTCTCCGGCGAGCAGGGAGGTGACGGTCAATGAGTCACCGCGATAAGGAACGTGCACCATCTTCGTGCCGGCGGTGATGTTCAACAGCTCGCCGGCGAGGTGGTGCGTGCTGCCGAAACCGACCGAGCCGTAGCTCAGGTCATCGGGCTTCGCTTTCGCCATCGCAATCAGGTCCGCCAGCGTCTTCGCCTTATGGTCGGCGCGAACCGCGATCACCAGCGCGTAATACACCATCGTCGACAGCATGTCGAAACTGTCGGTGGGGCTATAGGCGAGCTGCTTGTAGAGCGCGCCCGAAATCGCGTGCGCGCCCGTGACGAGGCCGATCGTGTAACCATCCGGCGCGGATTTGGCGACGGCGTCCGCCGCGAGATTGCCGCCGGCGCCCGGTTTTGCTTCCACCAGCACCGGCTGTCCCAGCCGCTTGGAAAGCCGATCCGAGACGATGCGCGCCATGGTATCGGCGGCGCCGCCCGCCGCAAAGCCGTGCAGCAGCCGGATCGGCCTGCTCGGATAGGCCTGCGCGGTGGCAAGGGAGGGCGCAAGACATATCAGGCTGATGGTTACGGCTGCCACGCCACGCAGGGCGCGCCACCGTCCACGCAGTGCATCCAACGATCGAGCCATTTGTTTCATCCCTGGTGTTTTGTTGTTTTGACGTCAGCCGTTCGGCTGTTCGTAGGCGATGCGCAGCTACTTTGCGCCGCGCATTGCCGGAGAAAACTCGTGGGCCTCCTTGGCCGGGCCGACGCCCCAGACGTCGCGCGGCAATCCCACCCACGTCTTCGGCCGCTGCGGACGATCGTGATGCCAGGGACGCGGCTCGAAATAGCCGAGCTCCTCGTCGAGCATCAGGTCCATGCTGTAATAGAGCTCGATCAGGTAGCGATCGGGATTATGGTGGTAGACCGCCACGTTGTGACCGGGGCCATGCCGTACCGGCCCCCAGAGAATCTGGAATCCCTTGCGTCCCAGGAGGTCGCAGGCCTGATGCATGTGCGAGGCGTCGCGCAGTTCGAACGCGAGATGATGCAGGCGGGCCTCAGTGCCGCGCGCAAAATTCATCGCGTGATGTTCGGGCCCGCAGCGCATGAAGACGAAATTTTCTTCGATCCGGTCCGATACGCGGAAGCCGAGAACGTCGCCGTAGAATTTGGCGACCCGCTCCGGATCGGGCGTGTAGAGCGCGACGTGGCCGAGCTTGGCGACGGCCAGGCCGCGGATCGGTTCGATGGGCTTGCAGAACTCCCATCTGGAGAACAGTTCGATCTGAAGCCCGTCCGGATCGTTGAAGACCAGTGCCTTCGCAATTCCGGGCGCCGTGTCGCTCCTGATTTCCGACTTGATGTCGAGGCTTGCCAGCGGCTTCTGCAGGTCAGCCAGATCGAGGTGGGGTGCAACCTCATAGGCGATGGTGGTCAAATGAGAGGCTGCGCCCTGCTCGAGAACCAGCGTGAGTTCATCGGACTCGGTGCCGAGAAAAATGCGGCGGTCGTCCCGTCCAATCACGGCGAGCCCGATGACGGATTGATAGTAGTCGAGTTGCGGTTCGACGTCAGCGCTTGTGAAGGTGACGTGTCGTAGCCGCTTGACCTTGATCATCTCGTGACCTCTTGAATTCAGGCAACCATTTGGACTGTGCGAGCGCCCCGCTCACTCCGGAGTCATCACGATCTTCCCGAACGCCGCGCCGGAATCGAGGAGTTCATGCGCGGCGCGAACTTCTGCGAGCTTGAAGCGCTTGAAGATCGCCGGCCGGATGGCGCCGTCGGCGAGATAGCCGATCATCTTCCGCATGATCTCGCGCCGGCCTTCGCGGTCGTGATCATAGATGTGAAAGGAAAAGCAGCGGATCGCCGGGCAGATGTCGAGATACTTCCGCATCTCGCCCATCAGGTTTTCGGTCGGCAGGCCGGCGAACGCATTGTAGGAGACGATGGTGCCCCATTTGTCGAGCGCGCCGAGATAGGAATAGAATTCCGGGCCGCAGACATGATCGAGCACGAGGCTGACGCCGCGTCCGCCGGTCAGCGCGCGGGTGCGCACGACGACGTCCTCGTCGCGATAAAAGATCACCTCGTCGGCCCCCATCTTTCGCGCGAAGGCAGCCTTCTCCTGCGTGCTGACGGTGCCGATCACCTTCATCCCGGCGAGTTTTGCAAGTTGCACCAGCGACGTCCCGACCCCGCCAGCCGCGCCAATGACAAGAGCCGAGTGGGGCGGGGTACTGGAGCCGCAATTGTTCAATAGCGCCCAGGCGACCTGATAATTGGGCAGGCAAACGGCGTCCTCGAACGCGACATTCTCGGGCAGGACGTGTACGGCGTCCGCAGGCGCTGCGACATATTCGGCGTAGCAGCCGCCGCGCTGGGCAAGGTCGCGCGCGCTCAACAGCACCCTCTGGCCGACGGAAAGCCCGCTCACCTCTGGGCCGACGGCTTCAAGGATGCCGGCCACATCGTTTCCGGGGTTGGCCGGCAACGGCGGCATCCATTTGTAAACGCCGCTGCGGATCAGCTTGTCGGGCTGACCGACACCGAAAGCCTGAGCCCGGATCAAAACGTCCCGCTCGCCCGGCGCCGGCATCGGCACGTCGGTATAGTCGAGCGCCTCCGGGCCTCCAGGGCGATGCACCAATACAGCCTTCATCCGAATAGCGCCTTCATCCGAGCGGCTCTCCCCATTTTTGCCTATTTTCGAAAATATTGCTCATTGCGAAAATTATTGCAACGGGATTCTTTTGGGCTAGGATCGCGGCCTTCGGGGTCACGAGAGAATCAATGACAACGACTGCCCTCAAGGCGCGCAAGGAATTCGGCAAGACGCTCGCTTCCGACATCGCGCACCGGCTGCGAAACGAGATCGTCACCTGCCAGCTCAAGCCGAACGAATCGCTGAAGTTCGATGCGTTGCGCCTGTCGTTCGGCGCCAGCTTCACGACGCTGCGTGAAGCCTTGACGTTGCTGGTGGCGGAAGGGCTTGTCGTCGCCGAGGAGCAGCGGGGCTACAAGGTCGCGCCGGTGACGCTCGAGGATTTGCACGACCTGACCCACGCCCGCATCCTGATCGAGGTCGATCTGATCAGGCGATCCATCGAGCGTGGCGACGATGACTGGGAAATAAGGGTTATTTCGTGCCTGCACCGCCTCGCCAAGATCGAGGAGCGGGCGCCGGAAGACTATGCCGGTAACGCCGAATGGAAGTCGGCGCATCGCCAATTCCATGAAGCGCTGGTCTTGGCATCCGGTTCGCCGACACTGCTTGCCGTGCGCAATTCGTTGTTCGATCGCGCCGAGCGCTACCGGAATTTGTCGGCATTGTACCGGCCGCGGCCTCGCGACAAGGCCGGCGAACACCGGGCATTGATGCAGGCCGCGATCGGCCGCAATGCCGATCAGGCGTGCGCCCTGATCGCCAGCCATATCCAGACCACGTCCGACAACGTCGCAAAGTACGCCTCCGGCGTGATCAACGCCGGCTGATTGCCAGCGCGCGGCTGGAGGCCGCTCTCCCGACTAAGGAACTCGATGAACGGCACCCAGGCGGCGATTTCGGTTGCGTTCCGTTAGATTTTCGAAAATAGTAGGTTTAAGCGAAATCCAACGGCGCCAACAAACGAGAAGGATACAGGTCGCATGCGGCTGCTTTCATTTCTGAACAACGGCAGGGAGACCTGGGGAGCGATCATCGGCGATGGCGTGGTCGACCTCGGCAGCAAGCTGTCCCACGCCGCGCTGCAGGACTTCATCGCAAGCTCGGATTTCGAAAAGCGGGACAGCATCGTGGCCGGCTTCAAGCCGGACCTGAAGCTGGCCGATATCAACTATCTTCCGGTCATTCCCCGTCCTGAGAAGATCGTTTGCGCCGTGCGCAACTATCTCGACCATCACCAGGAAGCCGTCGCCTTCGGTATGCAACGGGAGATTACGGCGTTTCCGCCTATCTTCCTGCGGGTCTGGCGCTCGCAAGTCGGCCACGACGCGCCGGTCATCCGGCCCAAGGTATCGACCCATCTGGATTGGGAGGGCGAACTTGCTGTGATCATCGGCAAGCCGGGCCGCCATATTTCCGAGGCCGATGCCATGCAGCACGTCGCCGGGTACTCGATCTACAACGACGTCAGCGTGCGCGATTATCAGAGGCACGCCCAGCAGATCGCGGCCGGCAAGAACTTTGTCGGCACGGGACCGTTCGGGCCCTGGATGGTGACGACGGATGAGTTGCCGGATCCGACGAAACTGAAGCTCGAGACCCGCGTCAACGGCAACGTCGTTCAGAAATCGGACACATCGTTTTTGATCTTTTCGATTCCGCGGCTGATCAACTACGCCTCCGAGATCTTCGACCTGATGCCGGGCGATGTCATCGCCACCGGCACGCCGGCCGGCGTCGGCTTCACGCGCAAGCCGCCAATGTTCCTGGTGCCGGGCGATGTCGTCGAAGTCGAGGTGGAGAAGATCGGCGTGTTGCGTAACCCCGTCGTTGACGAGAGTACGCAGTCGTGACGGCGTACGATATCCGCAAGACACAGGTTTCGATTGAGGAAATCTGGCACGAACGCGGGCCGCGCCGGGCGCGGCCGCTATTGATCGGCACCGCGCTTGCCGTCATCAACAACCCCTATGCCGGGCGCTTCGAGCCGGACTTGATGCCGTTTCAGGCTGATTTGCGCGATCTCGGCCGGCAACTGGCGAGAGCGCTATGCGAGCGGCTGGGCGGCAAGGACGCCATCGAAGCCTATGGCAAAGGCGCAATCGTCGGCGATGACGGCGAACTCGAGCACGGCGCGGTCTGGCACGAGGCCGGTGGTGCTGCGATCCGCGAAGTGATCGCGCAGGCCAAGGCGATCGTTCCCGCGGCCAAGACCGTTGGTGCGCTTGGAACGCGGCTGATGGTCCCGCTCGGCCACATCGAGGCGGCTTACGTGCGCAGTCATTTCGGCACCGCCGAGATGACGATCTGGGACGCGCCGCGGCGCGACGAGATCGTGTTCGGATTGGTGATGGCGACCGGCGGCCGAACGCACGCGCGCATCGGTGGACTCTCGGTGGACCAGATTTCAGTTCACGATGGGCAGAGGTGAAGTTCTCGTCCTACTGCGTGGTAGCTGCTCAAACCCCTCATCCTGAGGAGCCCGCAGAGGGGGCGTCTCGAAGGATGTGGGCCACAGGCGGGGCCTCATGGTTCGCCCGGCGATGCGAAGCATCGTCCGGAGACGCGCTTCGCGCTCCTCACCATGAGGGGCTTATGATGCAGCAAGATTAGAACTTCCTTACCAGATCCGGCGTGATCTCGCTCAGCTTGCGGATGCCGAGCAATGCGAGATCGCGGTCGATCTCGGCTTTCAAGAGCGTGATCGCGCGCTGCACGCCGGCTTCCCCGCCGGCGATCGCCGCATAGAGGAAGGGGCGGCCGACCCAGACGAAATGCGCGCCGAGCGCGAGCGCCTTGATCACGTCGGTGCCGCGGCGGATGCCGCCGTCGATCATGACCGTCATGCCCTTGGCCTCGGCTGCGATCTCCGGCAGCGTGCGCAGGCTAGAGATCGTGTAGTCGAGCTGCCGGCCGCCATGGTTGGACAGCATCACGCCATCGACGCCGCTCTCGCGTGCGATGCGTGAATCCGCCGGTGACACCAGGCCCTTGATCACGAGCTTGCCCTTCCACTTCCTGCGGATCAGTTCGACGTGCTTCCAGGCGAGCTGGTCGCGGGCGCCGATGTTGCGCATCAGGTTTTTCGCCAGCACCGGCGGGCCGCGTTTGGCATCCATGTTCTCGAAATGCGGCATGCCGTAATTCATCACGGTGCGCGCCCAGGTGCGGAACAGCCAATGCGGATGAGTGACCGTGTCCCAGGCAACGCGCGGCGTGATCGCAAGCGGCACCTGAAAGCCGTTGCGGATGTTGTTCTCGCGGTTCGGCGGCACCGGCACGTCGGCGGTGATGACGAAGGTGTCGTAGCCGGCCGCCGCCACCCGATCGACCAGCGGCTCGATCCGCTCGGGCAAGCCGGCGAGATAGGCCTGATACCACGCGGCCTGATTGGCGGCGCGCACGTCTTCCAGCGTGATCAGCGACGAGGCGCTGAGGATCATCGGCACATTCTCAGACCCAGCCGCCTGCGCCAGCACGATGTCGCCGCGATAGGCGCACAGCGCGGAAGAGCCCATCGGCGGAATGCCGAACGGCGAGGCGTAGGTCTTGCCGAACAGCGTCGCTGTCTGGTCGCGGCCGGAGACGTCGTTGAGCACGCGCGGCACGAAGCCGTATTCGTCGAAGGCTTTGCGGTTGTCGCGCACGGCTGCGTCAGTCTCGGCGCCGCCGGAGATGTAGCCATAGAGGAATTTTGGAATCCGGCGCCGCGCCACAGACTCGAAATCGTCGAGCGACAGATATTTTTGCAAAGCCCGCGGCACCGCGTTGTCGGTGCGGGTCACAGTCGTGGGCGGCGCAGTCACGCTTGCCGATTTGTCGAGCACGTCGGGCGTTCCATCTTTTTGGTTATTGTGCGGAAGCAGCCTACCGCCGGGGAGGCGGGCCACCAAATTTCTGGCCGGCCTTGTTGACGGATGCGCTGACCTCGCCGAGCATTTTTCGCGTCTCGGCGATCAATTGCCCGGATTTCTTGTCGAAGCTTTCGATCAGCTCGCGCATCGAGATCACGGTCGGCAGCAATTCGCCGCCATATTTGTCGTTGGCGAGGCTGCCGAGGAAGTCCTTGGTCTTGGCCAGCGCGCCGTCGACGGCGTTGACGCCGTTCTCGGCGGTCGAGATGATGCTGGTGATCTTCTCGCTATTGCCGGACAGCGAGGCCGTGAACGTCTCGAAATTCCTTAAGGTATCCTTGATCGCCACCTCATTGTCGGCGATCACCCGGTCGACGTTGCGCAGCGCCGCGCGGATTTTTTCCTGGGTGTTGAGCATCCCTTCCGGATCGGCGGTCAGCTCTGGAATACCGTCCGCGCCTTTTGGCGGCGGCGGCGCCTCGTCCGATCCGCCGGTGAACGAGATTGCCGCAATGCCCGTCAGCCCCTGAAATTCGAGGCCGACCTGGGTATCGCCCTTCACCGGCGTGTTGCCGTCGATCATGGCGAGCGCGACGACGCGGCGCGGATGGTCGAGCTTCAGCGACACCACTTCGCCGACCCGGATGCCGGCGAAGTTCACGCTGCCGCCCTTGCGCAGGCCGGACGCCGAGCCCTCGAAGATCACGCGGAACGGCACCTTCTGCTTGGCGCTGACGAACTTCTGATAGCCGAGAAACCCGCCCAGCGATCCCCCGATCAGGGCCAGGACGAGCGTGCCGATCATCAAATTGCTGGCGCGAACCTTCATCGAGTTGCCTTAAGCGAAATACGCTTCAGAAGTAACGGATCTGGCAGATAAAGTCACCGCGGATGCAAGCGCTGCCAGTGTTTCCGTGGCGGCGGCGTAATCGCCGTTCACGTCATCAGCTTCGGCAACGCAGCCGCCAGCGCGTCGACCGCAAGACGAACCTTCAGGGGCAAATAAGGCGCCTGCAGCCAAAGCGCATAGCCGTCGTATAGGAAACCGGTTTGATTGGGCAGTAACGGGACAAGGGCGCTTGCCTGAATCCGTTCGCGAACCAGCCAATACGGTAGCCACGCAACTCCCATTCCCGCAGCCGCAGCATCGGCGATGGCGTCGAGATCGTCGAGCCGGAACCGGCTGACCGGCGTGAGCTGTATCGGAGGCTGATCGTCGCGCGGAAACAACCAAGGGCTCACATGACCGGAACGGCCATAGAGGATCGCTTGATGTGTGCCGATATCCTCGATCTCTCGCGGGGTTCCGTGATTCGCCAGATAGGATGGCGAGGCGCAGACAATCATGCGCTGGCGCGCGATGCGACGGGCGATCAATCCGGCCTTGTCCTCCAGCGTGCCAGTGCGGATTGCGAGGTCGAAGCCGCCGTCCGAAAGGTCGATGAGAGGATCGCTGAAAGATAGATCGAGCTCGAGTTTGGGATGCCGCCCCGCCAGCTCCAACAACACGGGAGCAACGCAGCGGCGGCCAAACAGCACGGGCATAGTGACCCGCAGCTTGCCGCGCGGTTCTGAAAGTTGTTCGGCCGCGAGTGCGTCCGCGGCCTCGGCTTCAGCGAGCACTGATCGGCAGCGATCATAGTAGGCGCGGCCGAACTCGGTCAGGCTCTGACGGCGCGTGGTGCGGTTGATAAGGCGAACCCCCAGACGTTGTTCGAGAAACTGGACGTGCTTGCCCACCATTGGCCCAGACAGATCGAGCGCATCCGCCGCGGCCGCGAACGAGCCGAGGTCGGCGGCTTTGACGAATACGGCCATGCTGGAAAGACGATCCATAATTCAAAACTATTAGTTTCGACTGTCCTGCTTGGGAAGCGATTTATTGCTCCGGTGAAGCTCTGGCATAGCTATTCAGCTCAATTGTTTTGGAGTTTGTCGAATGGTTCGCGTCGTCCGCTTTCATCAGCATGGGGGTCCCGAGGTGCTGCGCATCGAGAATATCGATGTGCCGCCGCCCGCTCCGGGTGAGGTTCAAATCCGCGTTCGGGCGCTGGGCCTCAACCGCGCCGAAGTGTTGCTCCGTTCCGGCTCCTATATCGAGACGCCGACATTACCTTCCGGGCTTGGCTTGGAAGCAGCCGGCGTCGTCGAAGCGGTCGGTGCAGGCGTCGACAGCTTCGCGCCGGGCGATGCCGTCAACGTGGTGCCTTCGCTATCGATGGTCCGCTGGCCCGCCTATGGCGAGCTGGCGAGCTTCCCTGCCGAACTCGTCGTCCAGCACCCGCGTGCGCTCAGCTTTGAGGCGGCGGCAGCGGTCTGGATGCCAACCGTTACCGCCTATGGCGCACTGATCGAGATCGCCACGCTGCGGCGGGAAGATTTCGTGGTCATTACCGCGGCATCCAGCAGTGTCGGACTTGCCGCCATTCAGATTGCCAACCAGATCGGCGCGACTGCGATCGCGGTGACGCGGACGTCCCGTAAAAGACGGGCCTTGCTAGGGTTCGGTGCCGCGCATGTGATCGCTTCGGCGGAAGAGAATCTGGAAGGGCGGCTGAAGGAAATCGCCGGCCCCACGGGCGTCCGGGTCGTGTTCGATGCGGTCGGAGGCCCGATCTTTGGACCTCTGACGGCGACGATGTCGACAGGCGGCATCCTCATCGAGTATGGCGGCCTGAGTTCGGAGCCGACACCTTTTCCGCTGTTCAATGTGCTGAGCAGGCGCCTGACGCTGCGCGGCTACCTCATGCACGAGATCGTCGGCGACCCGGCGCGCCTTGAAGCCGCCAAGGCGTTCGTGCTCGCGGGGCTGAAGTCGGGTTCGCTACAGCCGGTAATCGCAAAGACCTTTCCGTTTGATCAGATCGTGGAGGCGCATCGATTTCTCGAGTCGAACGAACAGTTCGGCAAGATTGTCGTGACGCTTTGAGCTCAGCCCGTCTTCGGCTTTCGCGACGCCACAAATACTCCGGCGAGCACCAGCGCAAAGCCGATGAAGTGGAACGCTTGCGGGTGCTCGCCGAGGAAGACGATCGACATGACGGTTCCGAACACCGGCACCACGTGGAAGAATGGCGCGGCGCGGTTGGCGCCGATCAGTTGCACGCCGCGATTGTAGCAGAGATAGGCGATCGTCGAGGGAAACAGCGCGACGTAAGCAAGCGTCAGCAGGTTCGCGGTGTCGATCTGCATCAGCGGCCGCGCGAACAACTCCCAGATGAACAATGGGATCAGGCAGGCCGCGCCGGCCCCGAAAGTGAAAGCGACGAACGACAGGCCGTGGATATCAGGGCGCTTTAGCGACAGCACCGAGTAGATCCCGAAGATCGCAAGCGCCACGATGAAGATCAGGTCGCCGATGTTGAAGTCGATGCCGGACAGCTTGGTGAGGTCGCCATGCATCAGGATGATCAGCACGCCGGCCATCGACAGCATGACGCCCGCCGCTTGCGCCAGCGTCAGCCGTACGCCGAGCAGCAGCAGCGACCACACCGCGACCACCAGCGGGCCTGCCGACTGCAGTAACAGCGTGTTCAGCGCCTGGGTGTGCTCGAGCGCCCAGTATTGCAAGGTATTGAACGCGCCGATGCCGGTGATGGAGAGCAGGATCATGATGCCGAGGCGGCTGCGGATCGCGGGCCAGTCGCGGACGAGATGCTTCCAGGCAAACGGCAGGATGATCAGGAACGCGAACGACCAGCGCAGGAACGAAAGGGTCACCGGGGCGATGTGGCCGGCGGCCAGCCGCCCGACGATAGCGTTGCCGGCCCAGCACATCGCCGTGATGCTGAGCAGCAGATAAGGCTGGTTGGCGAGCCAATTCCCGGATGATGCGGGTGAAGTCTGTTCGGATGCCGTCATTTTAAGGATAAGGCCCGGGTTCATGGCGCCGCGGCCCGCCCGGCCGACGTTGCCGGGCCGGAAGATGACCCGGCCCACGTCACAGACACGGATTTGCGGCGCCCATCAATGGTGCAGGATGCATCGCGACCATGCAGCCCGCCCTGCCTGTTCCTTGGTTATTATTGTTTGGGGTTGCCACGGGCGGGCGAGTATGCAATCAAAGGACGATTGATTCATGTAACCCAACCCTGGTTTGTTTTTTTTCGGGGTCGCATGCTCTGAGTTATTCCGGGTTATTTCAGTTTTGGGCGTTCGTTCGATCGTTGGGACCACGGGTTTGCAGGCGACTGCGCTTGTCAGCAGCTTGCTCCGCCCGTGAGGTCGAAATTTCTAGAGATGATGGGGCATTCCTTGGACACGCCGATGTTGGCCGAAGAAGCCGAAACTGAAATACGTCACCAGTTTGCCGTTCGCGCCAATTCGATTCTGGCGTTCATCGAATGCGTCGAGGAGCAGCGCCCGAAACTGCGCCAGGCCATCATCGAGGCGATGCTATGGGCGCAGACGCAGCCCAAACTTACCAAGTAGGGGCCTGTCGAAGCGAAGGCCGCTCACGCCACCAGCGCCCGCGCGATCGCGCCGACAGCCTTCACCGCGTCGTTGGGATCGAGTTCGACCTGCAAGCCGCGCTGGCCGCCATTGAGGAACACGCTTGTATGGCCGAGGGCGGCCTCCTCGATCGCGACCGGCACGCGCTTCTTCTGCCCGAACGGCGAGATGCCGCCGACATGGTAGCCGGTCAGCCGTTCGGCATCCGCCGGCCGCATCATCTTCGCCGTCCTGGCCCCGAACGCACCTGCGAGTTTTTTCATGCTGACCTCGCAGTCCGACGGCACCACGGCGCAGACCGGCTTGCCGTCGACCTCGGCCATCAGCGTCTTGAGCACGCGCGCAGGCCGCACGCCGAGCGCTTCCGCCGCCTGCAGCCCGATGCTCGCCGCATCCGGATCGTAGTCGTAGGCGTGCAGGGCGAATTTCACGCCAAGTTTTTCCAGCGCCTGGGTTGCACGGGTGGTTTTTGACATGGCCTTTCCATCATTGCCGGATGTTAATGCGTTTCTCGCCCTCGCGGACCCCTAGGGGTACAAATTTTCCGGGGATATCAATGGGTTGGAGCTGTTCTAAGGCCCCCTTAAAGTTGCGTTCTTGCTTGCCTAGAGCACCCGCTTCCTTTATCCGGTGGGGCTGCCTTGCATGCGAACGGCCCCCGGCCGTGATTTGGGCTGGGCAAGCTAGCGCATGATCCGGAAAAGTGGATACCGGTTTTCCGGAAAGGTCATGCTGGGACCAATAGATTTGCAGGGAACACCTTAAAAATGGCCAATGTTGTCGTCGTCGGCGCCCAGTGGGGTGACGAGGGGAAGGGCAAGATCGTCGACTGGTTGTCGGAGCAGGCCGATATCGTCGTGCGCTTCCAGGGCGGCCACAATGCCGGCCATACGCTCGTCATCAACGGTGAGACCTATAAGCTCGCGCTGCTGCCGTCCGGAGTGCTGCGGCCCTCGAAGCTCGCCGTGATCGGCAATGGCGTCGTCTTCGATCCCCAGGCTTTCCTCGACGAAGTTGCAAGATTGAAGGGGCAGGGCGTCGCCATCAGCCCGGACAATCTGCGCATAGCCGAGAACGTCACGCTGATCCTGCCGCTGCACCGTGATCTCGACGCCTTGCGGGAATCGTCCAATGTGGTCACCGCGATCGGCACCACGCGCCGCGGCATCGGACCTGCCTATGAGGACAAGGTCGGCCGCCGCGCCATCCGCCTGATGGACCTCGCCGACCTCGACACGCTGCCGCACAAGATCGACCGTCTGTTGGCGCATCACAACGCGCTGCGCCGCGGGCTCAATCTGGAGGAGATCGACGGCGGCGGGATCCTGAAGGAGCTCACCGCGCTGGCGCCAAAACTGTTGCCCTACGCCGAGACGGTGTGGCGGCTGCTCGACATCAAGCGCCGCGAAGGCAAGCGCATCCTTTTCGAGGGCGCGCAGGGCGCGCTGCTCGACGTTGACCATGGCACGTACCCTTACGTCACCTCGTCCAACACGGTGGCGGCGCAGGCGGCGACCGGCACCGGCATGGGGCCGGCCTCGGTCGGTTACGTGCTTGGCATCTGCAAGGCCTACACGACCCGCGTGGGGCAGGGACCGTTCCCGACCGAGCAGGACAACGACATCGGCCGCAAGATCGGCGAACGCGGCCGCGAGTTCGGCACCAATACCGGCCGGCCACGCCGCTGCGGCTGGTTCGACGCGGTGCTGGTGCGGCAAACCGTCCGCACCTGCGGCATCACGGGGCTCGCGCTTACGAAGCTCGATATTCTCGACGGCTTCGACACCATCGAGGTCTGCACCGGCTACATGCTGGACGGCAAGGAAATCGACCATCTGCCGGCGGGCGAGGGCGCCCAGGCCCGGGTGGTGCCGGTCTACGAGACCATCGAGGGCTGGAAGGAGCCGACCGCCAACGCCCGTTCCTGGGCAGACCTGCCGGCCCAGGCCATCAAATATGTCCGCCGGGTCGAGGAACTCGTGGGTTGTCCTATCGCACTGCTTTCCACCAGCCCTGAACGCGAGGATACTATCCTGGTGCAGAACCCGTTCGAGGCTTAACGAGATGTTACCGCAGGGCCTGCAGTATTGAAGAGAAATGGCTGATTATTACCCGCTGATCGCACGCGCCATCGCCGGCCTGGATCCCAATGCTCCAGGCGAGAGCCGCCGCGCGCTCTATGAGCGGGCCCGCACAGCGCTGATCGCGCAGTTGCGCAGCGTTCAGCCGCCGCTTTCCGAATCTGAAATCACCCGCGAGCGGCTGTCGCTGGAAGAAGCCGTGCGCAAGGTCGAATCGGAAGCCGCCCAGCGTGCGCGCGAGGCAAGCCGGCCCGGCGGCGGCGGTGCCGCGCGCGGCGGCGAC